>JAIOYO010000062.1 GCA_021741075.1 Flavobacteriales bacterium
CCTTAAACTGTTGGCCAGCTATATCAACAATTGCGTACATCTTAAAACAGAATTGTATTTAACTCCCTAAAACGGGGCTGCAAATTTAGAAAAAGAAGTGTGGTTCACAACTTCCATAAATAATTATTTGTTCAACGGGTGAAATGAAGCAATCGATCTGAATAAACTTTGCCATCAACAATCAGCTGAATTAGGTACAATCCGTTCGGGTCTGAACCTAGCGTAGTATCAAACTCAAAACTTGCTTGACCTGCGGCCATGGATCCAGAATAAATTTGATTTACTTCCTGTCCCAAGCTATTGAAGACCATCAACCGAACGTTTGCGCTTTCTTCCAGACTGAATTTGATGGAAGATGTTCCGTTGGTCGGATTCGGATAGATGGACATGAACGAAGCCTCGTTTTTTCTTGCATCAAAAATTCCATTTGGATTTTCTGGAACACGCTGACGTGTGTACTGAATAAAAGACAACATCATTTCGTCATCTGTTGTTAAGCCAAACGTGATGAACGGAGCAGTTTCATTTGCGCTCCCCGGAATTTGGTACTTGGCCACCTGAATTATCCCATCTTTCTCTGCGATTGGCACAAGCTCTCCGTAACCTTGGTCACAGTAGAGATTTCCAGGATGCTCCCAATCGTAATAACCTTGATTAAAATCGTAGGTCGTGTTGTAAAAACCTTCGTAAAGTTGTTCTCCTTGGCTTCCGTCAGGATTGCGCTTGTAGATATCGTAATCCGTACCGTATTTGTGTGTGTGAGACGACAAAAACCATACGTAGAGCGAATCTTGAGAACCTGCATTCCTCCAAACATTGTTAAAACTTACCTCGTTTCCGTTGTTCGGAATGAAGATTTGAAGATTAATTGCGAGGTCACTCTCCATCTCTATCATATTGGGATTTGTATTGTCAGTATAGTAATTGATGTACGCTTCTGCGGCAAGAACAGAGTCTCCATTTGATGCGTAGTTAATAAGATGGTAGTTAAGGTCGATAACCGCATCCTCATTGATTTTATACGCTGTTCCATAAGGAAGTTCCGTTACATCTGGATCAACCCAACCAACCATGTACGGATTTTGAAACGCATTCTGAACCGTTACTGGTCGTAAACCTTCCGCTTCAGATTGCGAAGTTCCTGGGTCAAATTCGAATAATAGGAAATGGTGCGACTCATCGTTGAAAATCGCTTCAAACTTGATCACGTTCTCTTCTGTCGGATTGTTAACCTTTTCTTTCTTGTAGAATTCCACCTCTTCTCCTGGCTCTAGGAAGAATGGCCCCATGTGCATCTGAAACCCTTCACTTGGGTCTGGAGCGGCAGGCTTCGCAATTCTTGCCATTCCGTTATCATGGTAATAATCAAACAGCGTTTGTGGGTTAACTGCTGTTCCAGTTTGTTTTGCTCCATAAAGAATCCATTGACGAATAAGCTCTACTTCTTCTTTTTCGAGCGATGGTTGATTAACGGGCATGGCGCCACCTTCAGCAACCTCTCGTTCAAATTGGTCGTCCCAAGCGTTGTATGCACATTTGTAAAGTAAAAAGCTGTTGTGCGGATAACCCGGATCTACGAGTTTTCTTCCTTTTGCGGCAGCAGCAGGATTTACCGGAACAACATCTACTAATGCCGCCATAAGCTCTGAAGAATTTCCGCTAAGGTCTAAGTTGGCACTTGGATTACCCCCGCTGTGGCAACCTACTGTGCAATTTGCTTGAAAAATGGTACTGATTGATTCTAGCGTGGACTGAGCCGAAACAAGTGTTGGAAGAGAAGCCACCAACAGGGCAAATAGAACTTTTTTCATTATGATATTTCGTGAGGGTCACAAAAATAGCACAATTGACTTGGGAATTACTGTCGTTTTGGTGATGGTTTATTTACTAAATAAACTCCAGCGAGAATAACAAGCACTCCGCTAATTGACCAAATACTAATAGATTCTCCATCTATAACGCCCCAAAGTATAGCGATGACAGGAACAATGTAAGTAACCATAGAGGCAAATAAAGCTCCACCAGATTGAATCAATTTATTGAACATTACTACAGCTACTGTGGTGCCCACAATCGCCAAGATAATAATTGCGAAAAAGGAAATCAAAGCGAAATCGTGCTCAAATCTGGCGGTGAAATCGGTGAATAAGAGATAAATGAGACACAAAGGACCAACCCAAAGAAAAGAGCCTGCAGTAATGAGCATCGAGGGCATTTTGGGCAGGTATGTTCTCACCACGTTGAGATTGAATGCATAGCAAGTACTTGCCAAAACAACGAGAAGCGCCTGTGGCTTAAAACCACCAATACCATCGGGCATGACGATGAGAAGTAGGGCACCAATAAATCCAACTATTAGACCAACGACTTGCAAAAGCCATGTACGAAGTCCGAAAAAGAGTAATCCGAACATCATAGTTAATAACGGAACGAGCGAATTGAGCATTCCGGTTAGGGAGCTGTCTATTTTGGTTTGGGCGGTGGCGAAAAGAAAGGCAGGGATGGCGCTTCCAAACAATCCAACAGAGAGAAGAATAAGCCATTGGCGCTTGCTAATTTCCTTGAAGCGACAGATAAGAAAGGGCAAGGTAACCAGCCAGGCCACTCCCATACGAAGAGCAGCAATCTGGGTGGCCGAAAACACAATTAACCCTTTTTTCATGAGGATAAATGAGCTTCCCCAAATGATGCCGATGAGAAGGAGTAGCAGCCAGCTTCGAAGAGGGTTTTGCATGCCACAAAGAAACGGGTTGGAATGACGTGTTGAACGAACAGAACTTTTATGGTTTCTGTGTGTTTGGCAGGTGATAATGGTCATACCATCAACCACAGAACATATTTTACCTTTGAGCCTTGAAATGAGCGAAAACATCATCATCACCGTTGAAGGAATGAACTGCGGCCACTGTTCCAATGCTGTAAAGAACCTCATTGAAGAGCTAGAGGGAGTTGAGTCGGCAGAGGTGAATTTGGGTACGAAAGAGGCGAATGTGCTGTTTGACCCAAAGGCGACTAATACACAAGCAATTATCGACAACATCAATAGTTCAGAAACTTACAAAGCAACACAGAAATGAAAACGAGAATCCTATCTATCGCCATTATGGCATCAGCAGCATTTATAATAGGCTGCGGACAAACGTCAACAGAAACCACATCGGAAGAAGTAACGATGATGAGCGTTGATGAAATGAAATCTCCAACAACATTGGCCGTTAAAATTGAAGGGATGAGTTGTCCTGCAGGGTGCGCAGGACCAATTGCTAAAGATTGTGGAAAATTGGCCGGAATGGGCAAGAGTGAGGTGAATTTTGAAGAAGGAATGGGTTATTTTACGTTTGACGCCAGCCTTCTTTCTCAGGAAGACATTTTAAAGTGCATTTCTAGCACAAATGGTGGCGGCATTTACACAGGTACCGTGGTAAACGATAACGCTGAGGTCGAAACAGACAAAGCTACCACGGAAGAAGCGGTTCGTGAGATTGAGCAGGAGCATGAGGCCCACAGCTAACCGAATAGGATAAACGAAATGGAGAAAAGGTCGCTGTAAGGCGACTTTTTTGTTTGTGAACCAGCCAAGAGAATTGCTAAAGCAAACCAATATGGGATACCCTATTTTGGAATCAAAAACCCAAGTGAATGGATTTTTTAATGCGAAAGGAAACTTTCAAGACACAAATCGCGTAAAGCCGACCACCTCTAACAGAAAACGCGCAAAAACCAATCTCATGCGAATTCAGAAATTATTGGCCCTTGGCCTTTTCACAGTTGCCTCTTTTGGTGCGTTCGCCCAAAGTTTTGAAGGCTCTATCTATTTCACCAAATCCAACATGGTTGACGTGACTCAATATGCATACCACGTAAAGGGAAATATGGTTCGTATTGATGAAATGGTGGAAGGAAGTGACAAGCTGGTGGCAACGCTCCTAGTGAACTTAGAAACCGGTGATATGACGGCTTTGAGCCACGAACGTAACTTGTACATGGATCGCCCAAATAAGGATGATAAAGGTGGTGCAATTGCCGGTGCCGAGGTAATTGATGGTCAGTTGAAACGCGCTATTCACGGAGTGAATTGTTCGCAAATTAGAGTGAAGAATAAAGCGGCAGACCGTGAAGTTATGTACTGGGTTTCTGACGATGCCAGTTACGCTTTCTTCCCTAAACTGTTGAATATTTTGAAGCGAAAAGACAATTTTTCGACCTACTATTTGAGCATCCCAAATGTTGGCAACAAGCTTCCATTGATGGCGCAAGAAAACACGCTCTTGAGAGACAAAAAAGGATTTCTGCAAGTGGACAAACTGGAGAAGAAGAAGTTAGACGATTCGCTTTTCAAAATCCCAGCAGGGTTTGAAAAAGTAGAACGTTAATTACAAGATATATTGGAACTGTGAGCCGGTGTCCGTTATTCGGACAGCGGCTTTTTTGCCTAAAATAAGTGCGCGGTTATCTTCAATATGTCCTGCGGGGAAGTTGAAACAAACGGGATAATCGTATTCTTCCGCTGCTTCGCGAATGATTTCTTCTGCCGTTTTTCCGAACGGGATGGTGTTGTCGCGCATGTCGCTCATACCGCCAACTATTAGGCCTTTCAAATTGGAAAGTTTTCCGTTTCGTTTGATGTTCATCATCATGCGGTCGATGTGATAGAGGTATTCATCCAAATCTTCCAAAAAGAGGATTTTTCCAGTTGTGTCAATGTCTGAGTTTGAACCAAGAATGGAATAAAGAACAGAGAGGTTTCCACCGAGCACTTCCCCTTCCATTTCGCCATTTCTGTTGAGTGGATGCGATGGGAAATCGTAGCTCGGCAGTTCTCCTTTCAGCGAGTTGATGAGTGTGGTAATTTGAACATGGTCTTCTGGCAGCGCCTTCATGCTCAGCGGCATGGAACTATGCAAAGTTGCAACACCAAAATTTTGATTGATGTGCGCATGCAGCACCGTGATGTCGCTGAAACCACAGAGCCATTTCGGATGTTTGACGAATTCCGAGAAATCGAGTTTATCGATGATGCGAACCGTGCCGTAACCGCCTCTGGCACACAGAATGGCGTTGATGTCGGGGTCGTCCAACATGCGCTGCATATCTGCTGCGCGGTCATCATCACTTCCCGAAAATTGGTTTTCAGCTCCAAACATGCGTTGTCCGGTTCGAACCGTAAAGCCAGCATCAGCCAGAACGCCAATGGTGGGTTCTACTTCTTCCCACGTGAGTTTACGGGCGGTGGCAACAATGCCAATGGTGCTTCCGGGTTTGAGAAATGGTGGTTCGATCATGTTGCTGTTCATTCGTCCCGTTCGCGTCTAAAACCGATCTTTCTTCTGTTCTGATTTTCTTCCTCCTGTTGTTTCGATTGGTCTAGTCGTCCGAGGTATTCAAAGATTAGGTCAATGCGCTCATCATGACCCGTGACCGTCTTCCGGAGATCTTCCAATTGTGTGAGAATCTCCTGATGGGTCAGAATCAGCTTGCGCATTCTGGTGAACAGACGGATGATCTGAATATTCACCGCAATGGCCCGTTCGCTGTTCAATACACTCGATAACTGCGCGACTCCCTGTTCCGTAAAAGCATACGGAGCGTATCGTAGCCCCATGGCATCAGGTGAATTGGAGGTGACAAATTGGCTCCTCCATTCCTTGAACTCACTCTCATCCAACTGGAACATGAAATCCGAAGGAAAACGACTCTCATTTCGTCTGACCTGCCGCTTAAGGTATTTTGTCTCGACTCCGTATAGTCCAGCAAGGTCCCTGTCCAACATTACCTTTTCTCCTCTGATCAGGTATATCTTGTTCAGCACGATCTCATCAGGAATAGATATTCCCACTTTTTTCTCTGCCATGCACGGATGATAAATTGAAGGAGCTCCTTTATGCGCTCACATCTACAAAACTAAACTTTCAAGGTATTTCCACTGCCGCGCACCGATAAGCCAGCATCCGTCAGAAAGCCAATGGTGCTTCCGGGTTTGAGGAATGGGGGAATAATCATGTTCATCAGCAGTCTGCCATCATCAACTAAAGCAAAAATCGAACTTCGGAAAGTTCTCTTCCTATTTGCTGTACACCTTGCAAAATACGTTTGGTCTGAAGGACGGAAGGTTTTTTAATGCCTGAGATGTATTGTGCCAACAAACTTTGGTTCATTCCTATACGTTCAGAAAGGGCCTTTGCATTGATGACCTTGTAAAAAGCAAAGAAGCTTTCAAGGTCGTACTCAAACTGAATTTCATCGATACCATATACAAAGCCCTTTTCTTCAAAAGTGAAATTTACAGCTTCCAAAATGTTTGCTTTAAGTTCCTCAAACGATTCGGCTTCGGTTGCTATAAAGCTTCCGTTCACCAACGTAGTAGCACTATACCCTGTGTCTTCCTTGGTGACAGCAATTTTAATTTTTGGCTTTTTCATCTTTTCGTTGTTTTAATACCGGCCTGTTTCAACAATGCTTTCAGCAAACCTTTCTTCACTTCTTTTCCTGCATGGTACGGTACCGTAAGTTGTCCTTCTTTGGAGGGATGTTGCATGATCACATGGCTACCTTTTTGCCTTACTTCAAACCAACCATCTTTCTTCAAGAGCTTGAAAAACTCATTGTATTTCATCGGAACAAAGGTAATATATTTATTACTTGTCGCAAGACGGATACCCACTGTAAGTTACTTCAACCTTAGAAGGCAATGCAAATTTGCTAAATAGGCCCCAACAACAAGAACAGATCACCTACCTTCCAAGCCCTCAAAAAAACCAACCCCATGGAAGCCACCCTTGAAGAAAAGAAGCAGTTTCTGATCAAGTACCCAACCACATTGAGCTATCATGTAAGTGAATATTATCCGTTAAGCCATGAGCAATTAAGAAGGTATAAGGATATTCTACAATGGGATTACGTTGCCACCAACGAGAAGATCGCTTGGAGCACCGACATCATTGACGAATTCAAAGACCGCCTGTTCAGAAAGGCCGATGAAGACCTGCCAGCATCCTTATCCGTCAATGATACGCTACCTTGGGATTCCATTGAATTTGTGAAGCGTTACGAAGACCTGTGGGATTGGGAACACATGGCCGAGAATGACATACTCAAAGGAGAATGCCGAGCCTATTACTTGGAACGCTTACAGCAATGCGAATGGTATCGCCCGCCTTCTCCCCCTACCGTGGTTGAACCTGAAAAAGAATTAGACCCTAACGACCCACTTTACGAATTGTTGACCCGCGAATGGACACAGGAAGACATTGATCAATCGGACCGGGAATTCCACGATAGGATCCTGCTTCATGATGAGGATTGGTGTCCAGGTTTAGGTTGGGAACACCTTAGCGAACGAGAAGACATGTATTGGAGCGAGGAATTGATAGATAAGTTTCTAGACAAGTGGTATTGGGCCGGCCTGAGTAGCAACCTCAAATTACCATGGTCTCCCCAACTCCTTAAAAAATACGAGGACCGTTGGGCATGGGAGCCGAGAGTATATGTGGACAACGAAGGGGATTTGACAACCGAATTCGGTTCCATTAGCCAAAACAGCGGGATACCTTGGACCGTTGAACTGTTGAATACCTACGGAAACAGACTAAGCAGGTATAACAGCATCTTACACAGCACCTCTACCCAATGGACACTCACCTTGCTTGACTGCTACGTGGCGCTTTATGGCGAACGGGTACTGTACTACCCAAATCACCTTTGGCAAAGCTTATTTGCCGAGTTTAATGAGCAAGAGAATATGATGGTGGTGTTGGATGAGGTGGTGAAGAGTGGTTTTGTGGCTGAATGAATAGAATCTTTAGGAATCTCAAGAGAGGATTCTGGAAAGCTTGTCACGATTTTTTGGATTTTGACAATTCTATGAGCTGAAATTTATACGTTCATCATGTAATTAACATTGAAAAATGACAAAGTACTTATTCTTCGATACCGAAACCACGGGGCTCCCTAAAAACTGGAAGGTTCCTGTTTCCGACACGACTAATTGGCCTCGTCTCGTTCAAATTGCATGGGTGGTTACTGATGATACTGGGAATATACTGATGGAATCAGATTATGTGATTTACCCATCAGATTTTACAATTCCAATCGATGCAAGCAAGATACATGGAATTACTACCGAGCTGGCTAAACAAAATGGTGTGGAATTAAATAAGGTACTGATAGAATTTAATTCGCTCTTAGACGAGGTCGACTATGTTGTTGCACATAATCTAGACTTTGATAAAAAAATCATCGGTGCAGAGTTCTACAGAGCGGAAATTGAAACCAACTTATTCGAGAAAATAGGTATCTGTACTATGCAGAGTTCCACTAGTTACTGTGCTCTTCCTGGTAATTACGGATACAAATGGCCAACTCTCTCTGAATTACACTTAAAACTATTCGGTGAAACATTTGTAGAAGCGCATAATGCGGTTTATGACATTAAAGCCACACGAAAGTGCTTTTGGAAACTTATTGATTTAGAGATTATTTCAATTGGCCATAGCATCGAACCAAGGCAATCGTCAGCACTCCCTCAAACTGAGCGACATATTGAGGCCAATGCGACCTTAACAACCGACACATCAGAGGACGTCACTGACTGTACGGAATACATTGAGTTATGGAATAGTCTTTCAATTGCATGGAAAACTCAGATTCAAACAATACTGCCTAGAGAAGAGGATAACGATTACTATTTCCCTTTTCTAGATGGGTATTCCCCCGATATGCTAGCAGAATCTTCACTCAATAACAATAATGCATCAAGGCTCAGAAACTTTTTTCTCAACACTACATCTTTCGAAACTGGTTCAGAAGTATTGAATTTGGTGCCATTAACCAATTTCAAGAACTTAGAACACTTAGTTGTTGGTGAGCGATACCATTCCGGGAACTTTGGAAATAAGAACATAAAATCGCTCGAAGAACTTCAACAATTAAGAAGTTTAATAAGCATTGATTGTCAAAGTTGTCCAATTGCAAATTTAGATCCACTAAGAAATCTAGGGAATTTAAAGGAATTGAATATTAGCCACACTAAAACCAATTCGCTTGAACCCTTAAAGTCCCTCACGAATCTCAAATCTTTGAAGTTTACTTGTGCACCAGTTAATGATATTTCAGATATAGCTACGCTAAAAAATTTGGAATCCCTTGCCTTTGGCTGTACAACAAGCACAATTACCAACATTGACATGCTAGCCAACTTGACAAAACTGAAGGAGCTAAGCTTATCATCCAATCCAATAAAAGATTTAACACCTCTACGAAATCTGGTAAATCTTGAATCCCTAAACATTAGTAGCACAAACGTGTCGGATTTGGAGCCAATCTCTAACCTGAAAAAAATCAAATATCTATGGATTGATGAAACAAATGTTCGCTCATTAAAACATTTGACCAACATGAAGGAACTAGTGCGACTTGGCTTTGACAAAACACAGGTAACGGATATTACTCCAATCCTTGACTTACCTAAACTTAGTGACATCGATTGTGTCGACTGTAAATTAACAACTGGGGAATTAGATAAGTTAAGACGACACTACCCAAATGCTTCAATTAGTCACTACGAGACAAAACAACAAAACTCTGGCTGCTTAAATGTGTTTGCAGTAGCAATTGGCACGGGCTTGCTGGTGTCAATGTTTGAATTGTTCGCAACAATCACATTTGTCATCCTTAATGTTAAGTATCCTTGGAATTGAATCAATTAAATCTCAAATAATCAATGGATTACACAACTTTCTCCTTTGCACTGGCGAATCTCCTAAACATTCCAACATCCATATTTGACATTGATCTCAAAGACGAGATAAAGCTTCCAACTAATAGTGAATGGAAGTATCCTCTTGAGAAATATGAGCCTCACAAGTTCAATGGGTTCAGCATTATTAAGGGCTATCATTATTCCAGAAGACCTGATCAAGGATTGGAGTGGATTTCATTACACTACTCTGTCGCTGATCAAGATCAGCTACTCAGAATTCTTAATGATATTTTAAACGATACCGAAGAGTTGGGAACGGATGAAAATGGCGATTACGATTATGTTTCTACAGAAGGTCTACGGTTGTCTGGATACAAATGCGAAAACGGTTGTAGACTGGACGTAATTAGAAAAATGTTGTAATATCCTGCTGGCTGCTGTGCTAGATTCGAAAGGTTACTAATATTAGGATTAAACTGTATTACTTCTCAGCTGATTTTCAATGATAAAATCGAATTTGAATAGGGCCTACGGAAACTTAGAAATCAAACGACCTCTATACTACTTCAAGAAAAAGGTTTCCTCATCAACCCTGAAGGTTGGTGATAGATTCATCCATGCTGGTTGTGATGATCTGATGTTCAAAACAGATGTAAAGCCAGTTAAAGGCAAATATTTGTGTTGCGATGAAAAAGGGAACACAGAATGGATAGAAGGAAGTGAAACCGTCATCAGAATCAATGGTATTGTTTCCGCCCTGGTATCGTTTTCAAAACAGTTTAAACACAAGCTTTTGGAAACTTATCCAGATTTGAAAGCATAGCGTAGAAAATGCTGCTTTCTGGTGCGTGGCAAATGACGAGCAAACGGCTGCTATTTTTGTATGTACACATTCGCCTAAAACCTTGAGATATGAGTTTAAATTCGGATTGGAACAACTTTATATTGAACTTCTCGGCTAAACAGATTGAAGTTACTTTCAATGATGTGTACTCCCGAAAGCTATTTAACATTCATGACTTCTTGGATACTGGAATTGAACTCTCCAATGAATATGGTTTTCTGAGTCTCAAGTTCAAAAGCTCTAGTGAGCGAGCTAAATTCGTTTTGTACTCCAAAATAGCATATAGCACGAATGAAGAAGAGGAAATTAACTGGAGAAATTCGAATTGGACACGCGAAGATTATCCATGTCGCATTTTTCTTTCCAGTGATGAAAAATCCTGAGTTTTTATAGTAAGGATCCAAAAAACATCCTTAATGACACCTTAGCTGATAGAATTACGGTCTTCAGAAACGTGGTTCATGCAATAGTTAATTTCAAAATAGCAGCAGCACTTGATTAATCTCCCAAATGCCACGCATCCAGCCCAAAGCCTGCCCATGCCAAAACCAGAATTCCGATAGCACTCCCAAGCCTTCCTTCCGCTAGCCGCCCTGCCTTGGCGAAAAAACCCGCTTCCATCATGCTTGGCTTGAATACTATCTTTGCGCCCTCAAAACAATCGCTTTGACCGCATACAAACGACATCTCATTACAGCCGCGTTGCCTTACGCCAACGGCCCCATCCATTTGGGTCATTTGGCGGGTGCTTATCTGCCATCCGACATTTACGTCAGGTACATGCGGCTCAAGAAGGAAGATGTGCTGTTCGTTTGTGGTTCGGATGAGCACGGTGCGGCCATCACCATCCGTGCGAAAAAAGAAGGTGTAACACCTCAAGAAATCGTAGATCGGTACGATGCGATGTGCAAGAAGTCTTTTGCGGAATTCGGTATCGATTTCGACATCTATCATCGCACTTCTTCAGAACTGCATAAAGAAACGGCTTCCAATTACTTTTCGGAATTGCTGGAAAAGGATGCCTTTGAAGTGCGCGAAAGCGAGCAGTATTTTGATGAGGAAGCTCAGCAATTTTTGGCCGACCGATACATCACGGGAACGTGTCCGAAATGTGCGAACGATAGCGCTTATGGCGATCAGTGCGAGAAATGTGGAAGTACACTGAGCCCAACCGATCTCATCAACCCAAAATCAACGCTGAGTGGAAATCCACCTGTCCTGAGAACGACCACACACTGGTATCTGCCCATGCAAGACCACGAAAAGTGGTTGAAGGAGTGGATAAATGAAGGAACCCTTGACGGAAAACTGCATCATAATCCTAAGGAGTGGAAAAACCATGTAATCGGGCAATGCAACTCTTGGATTGATGGCGGGCTGCAACCACGCGCTATGACGCGTGACCTTGATTGGGGTGTACCTGTTCCTGTTGAGGGAGCAGATGGAAAAGTGCTTTACGTATGGTTGGATGCGCCTATAGGTTACATATCAGCAACCAAAAAATGGGCTGCCGACAACGGTAAAAACTGGGAAACGTACTGGAAAGATGAAGAAACGAGAATGGTTCATTTCATCGGAAAAGACAACATCGTTTTTCATTGCATCATCTTTCCCATTCTGTTGAAAGCGCATGGCGAATACATTCTGCCAGAGAACGTTCCGGCCAACGAGTTCCTGAACTTGGAAGGACAGAAACTTTCCACTTCGCGCAATTGGGCTGTTTGGTTGCACGAATATTTGGAGGAATATCCTGATAGAATTGATGCGCTGCGTTATTGCCTCACATCCATTCTGCCAGAAAACAAAGACAGCGAATTCACCTGGAAGGATTTTCAAGCACGGAACAACAACGAGCTGGTGGCTATTTTGGGCAATTTCGTGAACCGAGCCGTGGTGCTAACGCACAAGTATTTTGAAGGAAAAGTTCCGACTTCAGATTTTGACCAAGATGTTTTGAATGAAGTGACTGCTCATTACGAGAAAGTCGCCTCCAATCTGGATAAATTCAGCTTCCGCCAATCATTGGCTGACGCCATGAATGTGGCGCGAATCGGCAACAAATATTTGGCTGATAACGAACCTTGGAAAACCATCAAAACGGACGAAGCAGCTGCTCAGAAAGTGATTGCCACTTCGTTGGTCATAGCAGAACATTTGAAGAACGTGATTGCTCCATTCCTTCCAAATACATCAGAAAAACTGGCGCATATTCTGAATGTTTCTGCTTCAAATTGGAGTGCTGAAAGCACAATTTCTGCAGGTCATCAATTGAACGCAGCAGAATTGCTTTTCACCAAGTTTGAAGATGAAGAAGTAGACAAGCAAGTGGAGAAACTGAAGCAGGCTTCGGCAGCTGCACAGACCGTCACCTTGGAACCAGCCAAACCGGAAGCCACGTTTGAGGATTTCCAAAAACTGGACATTCGCATTGCTACCATTTTGGAAGTAGAAAAAGTTGCCAAGACCAAGAAGCTTCTCAAACTAAAAGTGGATACAGGCATGGACCAACGCATTGTAGTTTCTGGTATCGCGGAATTCTATTCTCCAGAAGAAATCATCGGAAAACAGGTCTGTCTGTTGGCAAATCTTGCCCCACGCGCCATCAAAGGCATCGAAAGCCAAGGAATGATTCTGATGGCCGAAAGCCCAGATGGAACGCTTTCATTCGTCCTGATCAACCAAGCCGTTGCAAACGGAAGTTCGATAAGTTAGAACTGTCTATTTTTGCAGCCCCTTGTTTGATGCTTTGCATCAATAATGGCCTCGTAGTTCAATGGATAGAATAGAAGTTTCCTAAACTTTTGATAGCAGTTCGATTCTGCTCGAGGCTACTAGGCAGGAAACTTCCAATTTTTTGTGAAGTTTCCTGTTTTTGTTTTTGCTGAAACCCTCGTCAACGTTGAGACACAGAGCGAGTGCCTCATTGATTTTCTTAGTTCGACATTTTATTCCGTCAAACTCAATCATTTCGGGAAATATCGAACTGAGGAGCAGT
>JAIOYO010000063.1 GCA_021741075.1 Flavobacteriales bacterium
TTGTGTCTGATGTCGCTCATAATTCAGAATTTGAAACAAATGTAGAACACGATTTTTTCTTGTAGGATTTTGTGTTGATTAGTTTTGCACACCAAATGCGTTTCGACATCATCACCATACATCCCGAACTGCTTTCGGGGCCATTCAGCCACAGCATTCTCAAACGTGCTCAGGATAAAAGCTTGGTAGAAATTGAATTCCACGACCTGCGCCAATACACCCTAGATAAGCACAAAAAAGTAGATGACTACCAATTTGGTGGCGGTGCCGGAATGGTCATGACCATCGAACCGATTGACCGTTGTATTTCTGCACTCAAAGAACAACGCGAGTATGATGAGGTAATCTACATGACACCCGATGGCGAGCAATTTGACCAGCCAATGGCCAATCGCTTGTCCTCAAAAGGAAACATGATCATCCTTTGCGGTCATTACAAAGGCATTGATGAGCGTGTTCGAGAACATTTCATTACCAAAGAAATTTCCATTGGCGATTACGTCCTGACTGGTGGCGAATTGGCCGCTGCTGTTGTCTGCGATGCCATTATTCGCCTCATTCCGGGCGTTATTTCAGACGAAACCTCTGCTCTTTTCGATAGTCATCAGGATGGAATGCTTGCACCACCTGTTTACACCCGTCCAGCTGAATACAAAGGTTGGAAGGTGCCCGATGTGCTTATTTCGGGAAATGATAAGCTTGTGGACGATTGGCGGCATGAACAAGCTTTGAAGCGGACTCAGGAACGAAGACCAAGATATTTAGATGAGAGTTGATAAGAGATAAAGAGACAAGGTTTTTAGCGTTGGTATTTATTGAACTTTAAACCTTGGACTTCTCTTCATTTTCTATCAACATCTGACCATTCATAAAACGCTTCATTTTTGTTGTAATCGACTACTTGCATCTAAAAACTTATTCTTTACATTTGCGCTCCCAAATTTTGGGATAGATACTATAAAAGCATGGACGCAATACTGAATCACGTACGAGACACTTACAGCAAAACGCTGGAAGCACCAGAATTCAAAGCTGGAGATACAATTACCGTTGAATATTTGATCCGTGAGGGTGAGAAAACTCGTCCACAGCGTTTTCAAGGAGTGATTATCCAACGAAGTGGCTCTGGAGCTACTGCAACTTTCACCATCCGTAAGATTTCTGGAGGTGTAGGCGTTGAGCGTATCTTCTCCATGAGCAATCCAAACCTTACTTCTATCACTGTAAACAAGCATGGTGTGGTAAGAAGAGCGAAGATTTTCTACCTAAGAGATCTTACTGGTAAGAAAGCTCGAATCAAGGAAGCAAGAAGAAAATAAGTCAATTGACTTTCGCAATAGAAATCCCTTCCGCTTATTCGGGAGGGATTTTTTTTTATCCCTTAAATACTACATTTCGTACATGAACTTAGATAAAGACTTCTGGAACAATCGCTACGCAGGAAACCAAATAGGTTGGGACCTTGGCGCTCCGAGCACTCCATTAAAGGAATTTGTTGATACGCTTGAGGATAAATCCATGCGGATTTTGATTCCGGGTTGCGGGAATGCATATGAGGCGGAATACTTGCATCAGCGCGGATTTGATAACGTGTTCGTCATAGACATAGCTCCGTTGGCGTTGGAAGGATTTAAGAAACGAGTTCCCGAATTTCCATTAGACCACTTGATTTTAGGCGATTTCTTCGAGCACGAAGAAACGTACGACCTCATACTAGAACAGACGTTCTTCTGTGCGCTCGACCCAAAGTTGCGTTCTGCTTACGCGAAGAAAATGCGCGAATTATTAACCGAAAACGGAAAACTGACTGGCGTTATGTTCTGTTTTGAACTCACAGAGCAAGGTCCACCATTTGGAGGTAGTGCAAAGGAATACGAAGGTTACTTCGGGGAATTATTCGAAATCAAATCGATGCAGCCATGCCACAATTCAATCAAGCCACGATTGGGAAATGAGTTGTGGGTGGAGCTAGCAAAGAAATAAGTGTTACTTGACGAAGTAGCCGCTCACTTTCCATTCCCCATCTTGCATTAGCGGAGTAATGCTTTCCATTGCTTCTTTCTTGTTCTCAAACACAGAATTGAACTGAACAATCACGTATTCACCATCTGGCCCGCCCGGAATCTGTGTCAGATAATGCTGCGCAATAACTTCTCGCGAAACAACTTTTCCTAAAGGAGATAAAACGGTTTCTATGCTTTTTTTCCAATTTGCTTTTGACACATTATCTTGAAAAAGCTTGGCAGCAGCATCCCAGCTTTGAGCATACTTGCCCGAATCGACAAGTTTCAACCAGCTTTCTACCGCTTCTACAGCTGCTTTCTTTTCTGCAGCATGGTCATCGGCTGGTTTATCTTGAGCAATACTACCTAATGGCAATACCACTATTAATCCAAACATAAACAGCGCACTTGTGATGTGTTTTTTCATAGCCATGAACTTACAAATTATTGTTTTTCAATCTTCTTATAACTAGCAACAATTCCTTTGATTAACGCAGAACTAAAGCCCGCGTGCTCCATTTCGTTCAATCCGGTGATGGTACAGCCTTTTGGAGTCGTTACCTTATCAATTTCACTTTCGGGATGCGAACCGTTCTGAATAATGAGTTCGGATGCGCCTTTCATGGTCTGGCTGACAATTGCTGTAGCTGTTTTTGCATCGAACCCTACCTCTATTCCACCTTGTATCATGGCTCGCATAAAACGCAGAACGTAAGCTATGCCGCAGGCGCCCAGAATGGTGGCAGCCTCCATCAGACTTTCATCGATGTAAAGTGTTGAGCCAATTTTATCGAATAATTGCGTAATGGCGCTCCGCTGATCTACGCTTGCTCCTTTGTAGCAGATCAAGGTCATGCTTTCGTTCACATCGGCTGCTGTATTTGGCATGGCCCGAAATATTGGCAATTCCTTTCTACTCCAAGTAGCAAGGTCGGCCAACGTGATTCCAGTTGCCAAGCAGACTAGAATGTGTCTTCCGCTTTCCAGAGAACCGCTTATTTCTTTTAAAATTGGTTCTACGTTGTACGGCTTAACGGCCAAAACAACCACATCGGCAGACTTCACGGCCTCGTTATTATTTGAAGTTACGACCACCCCTTTAGCTGCCAGATTATCTAGCAAACCCGTGTTTCTTCGAGTAGCAATCAAATTCTTCGCCTCGAAACCATCATCCATTAAACCATGAGCAATGGTCAATCCTAAATTTCCACAGCCAATGATGGCAATTTTTCTATTCTTCATTTCTTAATGATTGAGCACAAAGTTAGCCATATCAGAATGTAATATCTTCGTAACCTATTCTGAGCAAAAAACAGGTTCATGAAATCAGCACTTCTTTATTCTATGCTGCTCTTATTTAGCAGCGGATTTTTTGCATGCAATCAGAATGATTGTGAAAATGGTGGCGACCCAAACGCTTGTCTTTGCTACGAAATTTACGCTCCAGTCTGCGGCTGCGATGACGTCACATATGGCAACGACTGCCGAGCTGAATGTGCTGGAATTACTGACTACTCTGCTGGAGCATGCAATTAGTATTTCCCTTCGTGCCTAAAAATGCATTGAACTGGACCGTACTAATAATGGGAATTCTTCTTTTTGGTTGCACCAAGAATGTTGAAGAAAACTGTATTGACCTTGCTCCTACAGCGAGTTTCTCTGTTAACGACCGCTTATACGAACCACTCAATACCATTGCTTGGTTGCGAAACGGGACACAGCATTCGCTCAATTTCATGTTTCAGACCCCAGAGGGTAATCAACATGTAATGGTTGTGATTTTTAGCGGTGACACGGTAGGCGCATATCCATTGCTCGGCATCAGTTCGAATAATCGGGCTTCATATTTCGGACCTGGAATTAATGGAACTGTTTTTCCTGATACGGTTCAACCTGGAGTATTGGTAATTACAGATTTTGAACCTGAATTAAGTTGCCTTTCGGGTCAATATAACTTCATGGTGGACACGCTTGAGGTATCGGGCCAATTTCAAAGCCTGCGCCCAGAATAATTCGTCCTTCCTCGAGGCCGATTACCTCTGTGACGGATGTCACTTTGAGTTTGAAATTGCACGATTACATTGGGCGATATTTAGCTCGTTAAAATGAAATATTTCCTCGCTGCTCTCATTCTCTCCCTAGGATTTCAGTCTTATTCCCAATCAAATTTTGAACTCGAAATGGAGGAAGTCACGCTTCCAAATGCTCCTGAGTTGCATTCGTATGTAGTTGGTCAGAATGAAGGAAAGTGGCTTTTGATTGGAGGCAGAACAGATGGCTTGCATCAACGTCAGCCGTTTGCTTCGTTTTTAGCGACAGCAAATAATGTAATGGCTTATGTGGTTGATCCTGCAACGCTTGAAGTGTGGTCGACCTCCATTTCATCCTTGCCAACTTCGATTTACGAACAGTTGCAAAGTACCAACATGGAGTTTGTGCAACGTGATACGGTTCTTTATATCACAGGCGGATACGGTTACAGCGCAACTGCAGCCGACCATATTACTTATGCGAATCTTACAGCTGTCAATATTCCTACAACTATCCATCGAATTATCAACGGTGGAAACATCAGCAATCAAATACGAACGCTGAATGATGCCAGCATGGCTGTAACAGGCGGTTATTTGGGATTGCTTGACAATACATTCTATCTCGTGGGTGGACAGTATTTTGAAGGTCGTTACAATCCGATGGGACCGAACAACGGACCTGGGTTTATTCAGGAATACACCGAAGCTATCCGCAAATTCAACATCAACGATAACGGATCAACTTTAAGTATTTCAAATTACACCGAAACGGTGGATGCTGCAAACCTCCACCGAAGAGATTACAACATGGTGGCGCAAGTTTTTCCGAATGGAACGAACGGATTCACGGTTTTTTCAGGCGTTTTTCAGCCAACGGTTGATTTACCTTGGCACAACACGGTTGACGTAACAGCAAGTGGTTATACTGTAAACAACAGTTTTGACCAGTTATTGAATCAATATCATTCTGCAAATCTTCCAATTTTTGATGCTTCGACCAATGCAATGCATACGCTTTTCTTTGGCGGCATTAGTCGTTACTATTATGATGCGAACGGCAATCTTGTAGATGACCAGAATGTTCCTTTTGTAAAAACGGTAAGTCTTGTAACTAGACAGGCTAATGGTTCAATGAATGAAACGCGGCTGGAACTGCAAATGCCCGGGTTTCTTGGTTCTGGAGCCGAATTCATCCCTCTAGAATCGGTTTCATACTTAAATGAGCAGATTCTTGAGTTAAATGTGTTGCAACCAGATGAGCGAACGCTGGTTGGATATATTTATGGTGGTATTGAAAGTTCTCAGGAAAACATTTTCTTCATAAACAACGGCACACAAAGTTGGGCCAGCGGACGCTTGTTTAAGGTTTACATCACGGCTACCAATGCAACGGGAGTTGGTGCCAATGATGTAACGGCTGATGATGTTTTTGAACTAGAAACGTTTCCTAATCCGGCAACACAGCTTTTGAATGTGACTGTAACCTCTGCATACCGAACCATAGGCATGGTTGAACTGCTAGACACTACTGGAAAACTTATTCATAGCGAGCAAATGAACCTTCAGAAAGATAACAGCGCTATAGTTCAATTTGATTGTTCCAAACTTGCCAACGGAAATTACAGCATTCGATTTGGCAATGGGGCTTTCTCAAAATCGCAACAAGTGATTATTTCTCATTAATCAGCCCAAATTCCTTTGCAATCCAATAAGTGGAATGAAACCCGATGTCCACGGAGAAAAGACCATCGCTTCCGCCTTGGTCTTTTTCGCTTCCAAGAGCCACTGCCAATACATGTCCCATGCCTCTAAATTCGTATTGAACTACCCATTCTGCTCCTAAAGTATCGGTCCACGAACTGCGTTTTACCTTCGGATTGTCCTGAAAATTGTCTTGTGCGTTTTCTACTTCGCGATCAATTTCATGTAAACCTGTCCATTGCTCCACAATTTCGTTGGCATTCTTCGGATTACAAATGATATCGTCTGTTCCTTGCAGCACAATCATTTTTGGATATTGACCACGGTAGCCTTCATTAGCTAAACGGACTCTACTCGCCCACTCCCACGGTTTTCTATCAACCCAACCAAACATACTTCCAACTCCTGAAATGATGTTGCCAGAACCATACGGACCACCTGCGTAGGATGCAACACCCGAATATTCTGCTGGATATAACGCAGCAGCAGTTACAGCCATCACCGCGCCAGCAGAAACTCCTGTAATGGAAACACGACAGCCATTAATCGGATAATTCTGCTTCATGTATTCCACCGTTTGGTGGATGGAAGCTACTTCACCCTTGTCTAACTCTGTATCTTTTCCGTAAAACCAGTTGAAGCATCTATTTGCATTGTTTGTTCCTTTTTGTTCGGGATATGCTACAATGAAACCTTGCTCATCTGCCAATTTGTTCCAACCACTAAGACGCATCATTCCATGTGCATCTTGCCCACAACCATGTAAGACCACAACCATTGGCACTCTTTCTTCTGGAAGTTTTTCAGGAACGTGAACGAACAGACGCAGATTTCCTGGGTTCTTTCCGAAGTTTTCTATCTCACGCATTTCTTGCGCATTCGCTGAGAAGTATAAAAGAAGAAGGAAAAAAGAAAAACGGAAGGGCATCATTAGACTGCAAACGTATTATTAGCTAGTTAGTACCAAAAAAAAACTCTCAACCATATTGAGAGTCTTTTTGTAATTCTAGAGCGTGAAAATTTATGTGTTATTTGTCTTCATCGTCATCGCCTTCTTCATCTGCTTCAGGCACATCATCAACTTCATCTTCTTCCTCAGCATCGTCTACTACGTCAACATCATCATCGTACTTATCTGCATACTCTTCTCGTGCTTCATCTGTTAGATTGCCGTCTTCATCGTAATCTTCATCATCTTCTATAATGCTTTGAGCTTGGCTCACGGTCATTCTAACTAGATAATATCTATCGTCTGTTTCAAACGGCAAGGCAGACACCTTATTTCCATCGATATTGGTGAAAGTCACCAAATTGTCTTCAAACCCGAATGGATAGTTGAGTTTAATCATCTCCTTGACGTTTTCGTCAAGCTTATCATAATCTTTTACTACTCTTGGCTTTGTGCTCATACTAATTGAAGATCGGTCTTTAATTCGGGTGTAAATATCGAATGATGATTTAATTACACAACGACTTTTTCAATAAACTTTAAGATTAACCTAAGGGTTACGTAACGAAGAGCATTTTTTTGGACTCTTTTCAATTGCTCGGATTCCCATCAAAACTTCAACTTTTAACGGAATACTTTTCGAGTAATTTCTGTTGATTTTCCAATGCTACAATGAATTCAGTTTGAAGACGCTTTACCAATTCAGCAACAGGAATATTGTCTTGAACTGTGGCAACGCCTTGCCCCGCAGACCAAAGTGTTTTCCATGCTTTAGCCTCTGCCTTGGCAGCGTCAAGCTCCTTTCCGAAGTCCATTTTGGCTTTTTTACTCCACATTTCTTGAGTAATTCCCATTGCCTCCAAACTTGGGCGGAGGAAATTGGCCTCAACGCCTGAAACAGCTGCTGTGTGAACAATATCGCTGGCACCACTTGCAATAATCATATCGCGGTAGCCCTCGCTAGCGCGGCTTTCTGTAGTGTTTATGAAGCGTGTTCCAACCCATGCAAAATCGGCTCCCATTTGCATGGCAGAGGCCACATCGTTTCCATTGCTGATGCATCCAGCAAGTAAAATCGTTTTTTTGAAGAAATTGCGGATTTCTTGAACGAATGGCATTGGATTAAGGGTTCCAGCATGGCCACCAGCCCCAGCCGAAACCAGTATCAAACCATCCACTCCGGCTTCGGCAGCTTTCTCGGCATGACGTTTTTTGATTACATCGTGCCAAACCAAGCCTCCGTACGAATGTACTGCATCTACCAACTGCGAAACTGCCCCAAGAGAGGTAACGATGATTGGAACTTTGTGCTTTATACAAATTTCAAGATCAGCCTGAACACGAGGATTAGAATGGTGAACAATGAGATTCACTCCAAACGGAGCCGCCTTCTTGCCCGTTTCCTTCTCAAACTTTTCTAAGTTTTCTTTTATCTCAATTACCCATTCTTCAAAACCTTCGGTTGTGCGTTGATTTAAAGCAGGAAATGTACCTATTACACCGTTTTTGCAACATTCGATAACTATTTCTGGACCAGAAATAAGGAACATTGGCGCAGCTACTAGTGGCAGGGTTAAATCGTTGTAAAAAGAAGGCTTATTCATGTATGTAGATTTAAATGGTTCAGTTATTTACCAAGGTATATTCCTGAATGAGGCGCACATTTAGCTTGCGCTTGTATTCGTCTTGCAGCCAGCTCACGTAGTTTTTTGTTGTGCTAGCAAGACAATGGCTGTATTTACGTGCGCGGTATTCTATTTCATCTCCGAGTAGCCCAGCCAATTCTTTTGCATCCCAAAGGTCTTCGGCATTCTCTACACACATTTTCACGTGTTGATCTACCGATAAATCGATAACTGCCTTTGGTCGTTCACCCAATTTGACTAAGCGATCATATTCTTCGGCAATATCAAAATCAATAACCTCTGAGTTTTTAAACCGTGCTCGCAGTTCTGCAGGCATTTTGTACTTGAATTCACGCTGTATCTCTTCATCAGACAAAATACTATTAAGGTGCATTTCGGGATGTCGGAAAATATGATCCCAATTGATGTATGCTTCCCAAAGTCCAAATCGCGCTACATTGTTTCCTAAATCAATTACCGAAAATTCTCTCTTGTTTCCGAGAATACGCGAACCTCTTCCTATCATTTGAAAATACAAGGTTAATGACCGGGTGGCTCTATTGAGAATGATGGATTCAACAGTTGGCTCATCAAATCCAGTGGTAAGAATTCCAACAGAAGTGAGTATGGCGTTAGGCGTTACTTTAAACCAGTGCAGAATGTCTCTTCTTTCCGCTGCGGTGTTCTTATTGTCGAGATGGCGAATATCGTATCCTGCCTTCTGAAACGTATCGTAAACGTAAAGCGATGTATTGATTCCGTTGTTGAAAATGAGCGTTTTCTTTCCTTCAGAATGATCCTGATACGCACCTAGCAACCGACTTTGCATGGTATGATCGGTGTAAAGCTCGTCAGACGAACGAACCGTATAATCACCGTTTATTCCAATGTTGAGCGAAGTAAGATTAAGGTCGTAAGCAAACGTTTTGGCTTTGGCCAAATAGTTCATATCAACCAAAGATTGGATGGATTCTCCTACAATTAGTTCATCGTAATTTTCATTCATTGGAAGTGTTACGTTTGAACTTAACGGAGTGGCTGTGACGCCCAAAATCGTGCTCTCTTCAAAGAATTTTAACAGTTTTCCGAACGAATTGTAGTGCGCTTCATCAATAATAACCAGACCGATGTCTTTCAACTCGAAAGCCTCATCATTCAGACGGTTATTGAGTGTCTCCACCATTGCCACAAAACAGTCGAAATCGTCTTGATCATCAAGGTCTTTTATTTCGCTGGTTATCGCCTTATTTTTAACGGTAAATACATCTAACATGCGCGAAGTTTGCGCAGAAAGCTCGATTCTGTGGGTAAGAATCATCACTTTCTTGCCTGTTTGTTGAATGTATTTTCGAGCTATTTCTGAGAAAATAACAGTCTTTCCTCCTCCGGTTGGGAGTTGAAACAACAAATTGAAATTCTCTTTTCTTGCTGCTAGCCTTTCGAATATTCGGTTCAGCGCTTTTTTTTGGTAGTCGTAAAGCTCCTTTCCTACGCCACTTTCCGTATCACTTTCTATCACGCTATCTCCTTTAAAAGCCAATTCGCAATGATACGTACTTTATGCAGAACGATCGAGAGCCTGACTAACGAATCTGCTTTGGTTCCTAACGACTTGTCAACACCATTTTCATGTGTGGGCTAGGACGCATGGTGACAAGTGGCTCTTTCTTAAACTCAAATCCCTTGGGTTTTCGGAGTTTGAATGCCCGAACCAACATTGGGGCTATCAACTGCATTTCCATTAGCGCAAAGTTGTTTCCTATGCACAGTCTTGGTCCGCCTCCAAATGGGAAGTAGGCAAATTTGTGGCGCCCTTTTGAGTTTTCCTTGTTAAATCGTTCTGGAATAAACTTGAGCGGTTCGTCCCAATTTTTAGGGTCGCGATGGATGTAATAAACAGGAATGAGGCAATTGGTATTGTTTGGAATACGGTATTCTCCTAATTGATCCTCAGCCAAAGTATGTCTTCCAATAATCCATGCAGGTGGGTACAACCGCAAGGTTTCGTCTATCACCATTCGGGTGTATTCCAATTCGCGAAGGTCGTCTAAAACGGGTGTTCCACCATTTAAAACACGTTTTTCCTCTTCTGCCAACTTCTCCTCTACTTCAGGGTTTTCTTCTAGGCAATGCATCATCCATGTAAGTGCCACGGCTGTGGTTTCGTGCCCCGCCAAGAAAATGGTAATAACCTCATCCTGAATTTGTTTGTTGCTCATTTTCTCGCCCGTGTCGGCATCTTCAACTTCCATCAACATGGCAAGCAAATCGTCATACTTTTCTTTAGAACTTCTCCGCTTCTCTATGATATCAGCAACCACATTTTTGATGGCATTATAACCTTCTTTCTCTCGTTTTACACTTGGCGCAGGCAACCAATATGGGAGCGGGAATGGATTGGTAACACGGTTAATGAGGTTCTCGTTGGCTAAATCAAACTCACGATTCACCACTTCCATGGCATCTCTAACATCACTGCTAAACATGGCGCGACACACAATATTTAAGGTCATTTCCATCATACTCGTAGAAACATCTACCTCCGTTCCTTTGGGCAGTGCGCTCCATTTATCCACTAACTCCTGCCCTGCTTGGGTCATTATTTGCACAAAAGTGGCCAAGCGATCGCGATGAAATCCGGGTTGTAGCAATCTGCGTTGCTTACGCCAAAAATCGCCTTCGCTTGTTAGCAGTCCTTCACCCAACAAGACTTTTAGCACTCTGTAGGCATAACTCTTTACATAGTTTCTATTGTTATCTACCATGATGTGTTTCACCATGTCTGGATCTGTTACCAATACCACGTATTCAAATTCTCTGATTACTAAAAAGAAAATGGATTTAATCTGAAAAACGCCTCCCATTTGTGGAATGTATTTCTCACAAAATGCAATGGGGTCTTCGGCAAATAAACGTGCGCTACCGATTGGCCATCCATCTTTAACCAATGGCGGCATGGGCAACTGGTGTTTTTGTCTTTCTTTTTCCATTGTTAAAGTGTATGTGGAACGTGTAATTCGGTTTTTAATATTGCATTAAGTTTTTCAACAAAATACGTTGCAAGCATTGGATTTTCCTTCTCAGAATTTTGATGAATGAAGAAGGCAATTTCAGAAAGTCCGAGCGTTTTCCAATTACTTATTTTCTCAATCCAAGCATCTAATCGTTTATAGTCCGAAGCGTGATTTGCAGCTGCAAAACGCACAAAAGCACGTGAAGTAGTTAGCCTTGAATGCACCATATCTCTTCTTCCCAACGTATCGGTGATGATAGCATCTACGCCATGGCTTTGCAGCAATTGATGGAGGTTTTCTACCACAGACCTATCCGAATACCAACGTTCGTTTCTCAACTCTACTGCTAGTGGATAAGCACTGGGCCAATAATCAAGGAATCTAACTAAACTATCAAACGAGTTGGGCGTGAAATTTTCATGCATTTGCAAGAATATAGTTCCTAGTTTGAATTCGAGTTTTGAGCAAGAGTTAATGAATTCATCTACCAATGCTTCGCAATCTTTTAGCTTGCGCCAATGGCTTATGTTCTGCACCAGTTTTGGATAGAACTTGAATCCTTCTGGAGTTTGATGGTGCCATTTTGCAAACTGTTCGGGATTAAAAATGCGGTAATAACTAGCATTGAATTCGATAGAATTAAACTGTTTGCTGTAGTATTCCAACTCATTTTTTGTTCCCCTTGGGTAAAAATTCGGGAGCTTTTCCTTATTCCAAGTAGGAAAGCCAACATGAACAGCCAGCGCCTCTATACATTGATTGGATTGAAGCTGAATAACGGTTTCGGGATGGTCAGACGGCAACCTAAAATCGACAACACTAGGGTCTTCTACCTTTCCGAATTTCATGTTGGGAAATTAGTGAATAGGGAAAAGTGAAAAAGAGAAAAACGAGAAAAGGTGGATTGGCAACTTAGTTCGGAAGTTTGACCAATTTAATTGTTTCCGTTCCTTTTGAACTGCTGACGGACAAAATGTAGATCCCTTGTGGTTTCTCGCTCAAATCGATTTTTGAGGATTGATTTAGGCTTCCATTAGAAATCTGCTTTCCACTGATGTCATAGATGGAATAGGTCATGTTTTGATTGGATGCGTTCATCGTAATCCTAAAAACACCATTGCTAGGGTTCGGACTTACCGAAAACGAAGTAACTATTGCATTTGAAATTCCAACCGAGCTGGCAACTCCATTTACAGAATCAACTACCTGAAGCGTCTGTCCCACTTCGTAAAAATCTACGGTAGGAAAGTTGACAAACTTTTGATGCTCTGCTTGACATCCTATTATCCGATTGTAAAAATTATCGAATTGGTTAATAAGCTGTGCTTGTTCTATTACTCCTGTACTGAAGGTTGCATCGGTCAGAAAGTGGTTTAGAATAAATAGATCGTTGGTTGCCTGACCTCTGTTAAACGCACAACTAAAATCGGTTTGTGCATTATTGTCAAAATCGGTTTCCACCGCAAAATCCCACATATAATGATACCAATCCTGCCCTTGCTGCGCATTATTGTGGTCGGAGAAGAAAACCAACCGTTTATTGGCTTCAATCATTTCTTGCAATGTTGGCCAAGGCTCTCCAAGTACTTGAGCGTGTAGCATTGGCTTCAACCCTACCTGCGTCATGGCTGTATCCATCATGTTTGCACTGATGTAGGTTTCAAAAAGAATACATACAACTTCGTTTGGGTTTGCATCCAAGAAATCTTTAATCTCCGTGAGGTTAGTTTCTAAAGTTGCTGTGCCAAGAAAAGAAAATCCATGATAAACGGTTGCAACACCACCTTCATCATACACATCTAACATCAATGCGCGAACACCTTCTGCCAATTGCTGGGTTAGTCCATGCGTTTGATTTGGCAAGGTAAAACCGTCATCACCAGCATTAAAAGCATTGTGGGTGGTGAGATAGGCAACTTGATTAAACCGCTTATCGCATAACTCCGAATGACCGTTACATTGCGCATAAATCGATTGCGAAATCAGAAAGAGTGCTA
>JAIOYO010000010.1 GCA_021741075.1 Flavobacteriales bacterium
AACGTACCACCGGAAGTACCCGTTAGTGTAACCGCAGCCGTACCGGTAGCGCAATACGGGCTACCCGCATAACTGATTGTAGCAGTCGGCAATGCATTAATTGTCACAGAAGTTGTAGTGGTATTCGAGCATCCACCGCTAGAGAAAGCGTATGTTACTGTGTACGTAGCAGGTGTGCTTGATACCAAGTTAATTTCCCCAGTACCCGAATTAATACTCAGTCCAGCTGTAGAGCTGAACGTACCACCGGAAGTACCCGTTAGTGTCACCGCAGCCGTACCAGTAGCGCAATACGGACTACCCGCATAACTGATTGTAGCAGTCGGCAACGCATTAATTGTCACAGAAGTTGTAGTGGTATTCGAGCATCCACCGCTAGAGAAAGCGTATGTCACTGTGTACGTAGCAGGTGTACTTGATGCCAAGTTAATTTCCCCAGTCCCCGAGTTAATACTCAGTCCAGCTGTAGAGCTGAACGTACCACCGGAAGTACCCGTTAGTGTAACCGCAGCCGTACCGGTAGCGCAATACGGGCTACCCGCATAACTGATTGTAGCAGTCGGCAATGCATTAATTGTCACAGAAGTTGTAGTTGAGTTGGAGCAACCGTTACCATCAGTCACGGCATAAGTTACTGTGTACGTAGCAGGTGTACTTGATGCCAAGTTAATTTCCCCAGTCCCCGAGTTAATACTCAGTCCACCTGTAGAGCTGAACGTACCACCGGAAGTACCCGTTAGTGTAACCGCAGCCGTACCAGTAGCGCAATACGGGCTACCCGCATAACTAATTGTAGCAGTCGGCAACGCATTAATTGTCACTGAAGTTGTAGTGGTATTCGAGCATCCACCGCTAGAGAATGCGTATGTCACTGTGTACGTAGCAGGTGTGCTTGATGCCAAGTTAATTTCTCCTGAAGTCGCGTTGATACTTAGTCCGGCCGTAGAGCTGAACGTACCACCGGAAGTACCCGTTAGTGTAACCGCAGCCGTACCAGTAGCGCAATACGGGCTACCCGCATAACTGATTGTAGCAGTCGGCAATGCATTAATTGTCACAGAAGTTGTAGTAGAGTTGGAGCAACCGTTACCATCAGTCACGGCATATGTTACTGTGTACGTAGCAGGTGTGCTTGATGCCAAGTTAATCTCTCCTGAAGTCGCGTTGATACTTAGTCCGGCCGTAGAGCTGAACGTACCACCGGAAGTACCCGTTAGTGTAACCGCAGCCGTACCGGTAGCGCAATACGGGCTACCCGCATAACTGATTGTAGCAGTCGGCAATGCATTAATTGTCACTGAAGTTGTAGTGGTATTCGAGCAACCGTTACCATCAGTCACAGCATAAGTTACTGTGTACGTAGCAGGTGTGCTTGATGCCAAGTTAATTTCCCCAGTCCCCGAGTTAATACTCAGTCCACCTGTAGAGCTGAACGTACCACCGGAAGTACCCGTTAGTGTAACCGCAGCCGTACCAGTAGCGCAATAAGGGCTACCAGCATAACTGATTGTCGGAGTTGGCAAAGAATTCACAGTTACTGTGCCTGTTATAGAGGCCGCAGAACATGCGACATTTTGTCCACTGGTTGTGATGGTGTATGTGCCTGTTACGGCAGGGGAACCAGAGACTGTAATTTGATTTCCAGAAATGGAAGTCGATAGACCAGAAGGAAGATTAGTAACTACCGCACTGGTGGCGCTTCCACCAAACGTGAAGACTGTATTGACGATAGGCTGTCCAAAACATATGGTTTGACTTTGACCCCCACTGGTGTATGCAATGGTAGGAGCCTCGTGGACTGTTATGGTTCGCGTATCGGTACCTGCTGTACAGCCAATAGGAGCGTCCGATGTCAATGTTAATGTAACTACACCATCAAAATTTACAGCAGGTGTAAAATAAACATCACTCGGTGCGTTCGTTGCTACTCCAGCCATATTTATTAGTGTAGTTACATCTGTTAGAGAACCCGAGCCACTTGTGATGGTCCAAGTACCTGTTGTTGCGCTTCCAGAAATGGATGAACCAGTAAGCTGTATATCGGATGGGGTTGCTGATTCACAGGTATTTGCTGACGTTCCAGCCTCAACCGAAGGAGCTTCCTGTGTGGTTACAGATGTCGAAGCCGAAGTTGAACACCCACTTCCTCCTTCTGTTACAACCACATTGAAGTTAAATGTGTTGTAAGTTGAAGGAGTAAATGGTAATGTTTGAGTTGTTCCGGTGCCGGCTCCACTCCAAACATACGTATATAGACCATTACCTGATCCACCACCTGAAGTCGAACTTGCCTGAAGAGTTACACTACCAGGTAGACAAAATGTAAGTGGATCGCTATTTTGTTCAATAATGGATACTGTTGGAGGGCTATTGATGTTAAATGTACTAGTTGTAACTGGACCGTTTGATGCAGCACAACCATTTGACGGATACACAGAAACTGATGCACCAATTGTTGCGGGACCCCAAAGAACTGATATTGTGGTAGTCCCTTGGCCACTTTGAATTGTTCCTCCGCCAGTAACCGTCCAATTGTAAGATGTGGCGTCCACAATCGCAGGAACGCTATAGGAAACAGTTGAACCGGCACAAACCACACCTGTAGGAGATGCCGTAATAGGACTCGCTGCTGGTAATTGATCAGAAACCTCAAATGTTCTATAAACTGGAATCGACCATCCACAACAAACCTCTTTTACAGTTAGTTTTATGAGGTAAGTTTCGCCCACTATCCAACCTCCGCTCGGAGGAGGGACTGAACCTGGACTCGAAGACGTTGAAGAATAAACAGCTACAGTCGGTGCACTGGCAAGTGAAATTTGCCAGCTCCACTCATCTATGTTCGATGAGTTCAAGCCTGTTGTTCCTAATGAAATTGGGTCGTCTGCACAAGGATCGAGAACTTCGTTTATCGTAGTTGGCAAAAGAACTTCAATTCGATCGCCTTTTATTTCAATGAAGTCGTTTAATGTTGTGCCAACTAAAGAAATGTCCTTGCCTTCAGCAGCAGCTGATGAACTAAAATAAACGGCTATAGAATTATCAGAAATGGAATAACTAGAAGTGCTCGCATCTATATCGTTGACAAATTGAGGATCTACACCAATTCCCGACCAGTTGGCAACAGCTGTTTTAGTCAAAAGAACCTGGGAATTTCTGCAACCCTTAAACCAGTTAGCTGTAATGGTTCCGTTATTCGGAACAGTACTGCCAGTTTGACCAAAAGCAGCTCCATTAAGTAGGAGCATACCTTGACTGATACCATCAGCTCCGTCTTGACCGCGACCTCCGTTTCCACCATTTCCACCGTCACCACCGTCACCGCCTTTTCCATCGCAACCAGCTGGAGTTACGTTAAAAGTGAATCCACCCGACCCATTGATGCCTGTAGCCCCATTTGAACCAGTGCCACCGTTTCCGGCAGCCCCACCGTTGAGGATACAATCAGTTATAGACCCACCGCCACCAAAGGAGTACAGTGCGATGGATGCGCCTCCAGCGCCCCCACCGTTACCACCCGCACCACCAGCGCCACCAGCACCTCCTAGACCACCACGAAGTTGGGTATCGTCATATGTACCAGAACAACAGTTTCCTCGGGCACCATCACCACCTCGGCCACCGCCTCCGCCACCTGAACCAGCACCACCATCTTCTCCGCTTTGCGGAACAAAAAATGATTGAAGCCCAAGTGCAGCGATTGGTTGATTACCAACACTAAAACCGGTTCCGTTTATTCCGTTTGCGCCATCGCTTCCATTTGCTCCTGAGCAACCACCAGAATTACATCCACTACATACCGTTGTGCATGCAAGACCTCCAGTGCCTCCAGCACCACCAGCAGAAGTTCCTATTCCACCAGTTGTCCCTGCGCCTCCATTAGTTCCAGTTAACGAACAACCTACTGTAACGGCCGTTCCATTGCTCCCGCCACTACCACCAGAACCACCTCCACCAGATGCTGGAGTGACCGCAGCTCCGTTGGCGCCATTGCTAGCGGAGCCAGTTGATACTTCGCATCTACTTATGTTCAAGGCTACATTGCCATTGTTGTAGATACCATAAATGCTTCGACCATTCCCATTTGTTGCTCCAGAAACACCACTTGGATGTACGTTAATGTTTAAGTCCCTAAGAGCGACATTATCTCCGTTAATATGCACGCCAATGTAATGTCCTACGGTTTCCGTAGATACAACCGCTGTTTCAACTGCTGGAGTGAGGGTAATATCAGTGGTTACGGAAGAATTTTTAATCCAATCATCACCAGATTGAACGTATCTGCCATCGATGGTTAATCCGCTTGGAACCGTGATTTTTTGGCTGTAAGAATATGTGCCAGCTAGCATTAAAATGTGGTTACGGGTTGGGTCAGTCCCATAGATGGAGATAGCTTGGATTAATGTTACTGGACAGTCTTTTTGTCCTAATGTACCTGTTGGATCACCACTTGGTGACACATATATGAACTCACAGGCGTCCAATACCGTTCCCGGTGCAGGGAATGTTACGTTGACGTTTTGCGAGGTAATGCAGCTGTTAGTTATTGCGTCTCGCACTGAAACTAGATACGTTCCGTTTGTAGTGATACCAGTCAATACATTTGATGATTGCCAACTGCCAGCGCCTAGTCGGTATTGGTAAGTTCCTGACGACCCACCAGAAGGGTTGGCAGAAATAGTAGCGGCTGTGTAAGTTGATCCAGAACAAACAAAACCAACGGAATAACTGAAAGAAAGGACGTCTGGTTGAGTCATATTTTGTGTGACATTTACCGAGCAGCTGTTAGCATCAGTAACTGTTACCGAATACAATCCTGCTGCCAGACCGGTTGCAGTCGCTAAAGAACCACCCGAAGGTGACCAAGCATATGAATACCCTCCTGCGCCTCCAGTAGTCGCGGCAGAGATTGATCCATCAGTACTTCCATTACAACTAATGTTCCATCCACTAAAATCACTAGGAGTAAGGGAGGCCGATAATTGATCCGGAGATGTAACCTCTACGGTATCGGTTGCAACGCAACCGGCTGCGTCACTTGTCAAAACCGCGTAATAACCAGCAACTAGGTTGGTAATTGTGTTTGTTGAAGCCGAAACGGTGTTCGTTGTGAAGTTTGACCAAGCATATGTAACTGGGTTTACTGGTGCAGGGGATCCTCCCAAAGTAGCGGTTGCTGATCCGTCATTGTCAAAAGCACATGAAACACCAAAACCATTGTAATTGGAAGTAGAAATAGCTAAGCTGTATGCTTGAGTAACAGTTACTGTAACAGCAAGTTGGCTACTCTCACATCCAGTTATATCGTTGTAACTCGATACGTAATAGGTATTTGGTCCTCCTACCGCGAATGTAGTGTAGCTGGTTCCAGTTGTTAATGAATCAGTTGTAGAATTCGGACCATAAAAAATCATAGTCGTGCCACCTGCACCAACTGCAGGAGTTATGGATGCGGCACCACAACCGATAATGTTCGTGTTTGAAACAGTAGGAGGTGCTATCGGATTTAGTTCAACAGCGTCAGAAACTGCGGCAGGACATCCTCCACTACAGGTTCGAACGCAGCGAATCCAAGTGTTAACAGCAACGGCTCCTGTAGTATAAGTTGAAGCAGTGGCCGCAGCGATATTAGAAAAGCCTGTGGTTGCACTTGTTATGCTTGACTGCCATTGTAAGCCACATGGCGCAACTCCGCCCGAAAAAGTAGCGGTCAGCGTAGTTCCACTCGGAGGAATACAAAGTATTGTTCCCTCTCCTGTTATGCTAAGGCTCTGATCGACAGAAACTGTTATGGTAGCAGCACTTGTAGTTATTGGGCAACTTGCCGTACCAATCCTTCTAACCCAGAATTGGGTATCAGCGGTGATGCCAGCAACAGCTAAGGAGACGCTGGTTTCTCCAGCAATCACATTGGTTCCAACGGATCCCGTGCCCCATTCATAAACCGATGCACCAACGGTCCCACCAGTTGCCGTAAGCGTAAACGCTCCACCGTTACAAAGTGTGCTTGGGCTTTGGGTAATTCCAGTAGGTGCTGTTGTTGTATTCGGGTCTATCGTTACTGATTGTTGTGCTGAAGCCGTACCACCACAACCTCCAGTTACTTGAAATATAATATTTACAGTGCCTGCACTTATGCCAGTTACCACACCAGCAGCATTCACTGTGGCTATTGCTGGGTTACTGCTAACCCAAGAACCAATTCCAGTGCCGCCAGAATCAACTCCGGCAACAACGAAAGTATCAGTACCTAAAACGCAGAGAGGACTAAGTCCAGTAACAGAACCAACGACAGCGGTTGGGTATACTTGAACCTCTTGTAGAGCAGATGCGCTTCCGCATCCGCCAGAAACAGTATAGGTAATGTCAGCTGTTCCAGGGGCGACCCCAGATACAACGCCTGTTAATGCATTGACAGTTGCTACAGAAGTGGCAGTGGAACTCCATGTTCCCGTACCTCCTCCAAGAACAACGCCACTTGCTGAATATGTTGGGTTGTCTCCAATGCAAATTGGTGACGTTCCTGAAACTGAAGTAACGGCAGAAGCAGGATTAACGGTAACAATAGCAGACCCTGATATTAAATTTGAGCAGCTTGGAGAGGTTTGGTAAACGGCACTGACTAGGTTGTAAGTGAATGTTCCTGAACTGCTCGTAGAAACCGGTACAGTTGATGTACCATTTGCAGCAACTGATACAAATTGATTACTACCACTGTTCACATTGAAAGTTACAACAATCCCCACTGGGGTTGGATTTGTGAATGTTATACTCGGTGCTGCGTCATATTGACAAACGGTGGTTGTTCCCGATATTGTCGCTGTTGGATTCTCTCGTACGGACACAGTTACCGAGTTGCTTGGAGTGGAAGGACAAACCCCACTTGTAACAACTGCCCTGTACAAAGTTGTTGAAGTTAAAGTTCCCATCTGTGCACCTGTCAAGGTTGCAGATGTTGCTCCACTGATGTCTGTGAATGCTGTTGGAGGAACGGTTGTTTGAACTTGCCATTGAATAGTTCCAGTGTACCCACTTAGCGTTAGGTTTGCTGGTTGGGTTCCACTGCAGATAGTCTGTGCTGTTGATGCTACACCGCCAACCGAAGTAGGCTCAACTATTACAGTTTGGTTAGCCAAACCTACACAACCATTATTATCTGTTACGGTTACAGTGTATGACGAAGTTGATGTCGGAGATACGGATGTGAATTGAACGTTTCCAGCTCCATTCGACCAAGCATAGGAGTATGGTGTCAATCCACCAGAAACACCTGCTGTAAGCGTTGCGCTTCCACCAATACAAATTGTGGCGGAAGGCGGGGTCGAAGAAATACCAACTGTTGGAACAGTGTTTATTGTTATGCTTTGTTGAGAAGATGCTCCTAACCCGCAACCGTTATATGGCTGTATGGTTATTTGTCCAGAAGTAGACCCGAACGAAACGGTATTTGAATTAGAAGAGGTAGGAGAAGTTCCTGTAGTACCTGAAGGGAATGACCAATTGTAATTGGTTGCATTGGAAATTCCGTTTACTGTAATCAGAGCACTTTCTCCTGGACAGAAATTCCAATCTCCCGAACTAGAAACAAAAGCAGCGGTTCCTGTTGGTGGTGTTGTTACTGTTACAGTTCTATACACAGGAATAGACCAACCACAACAAACACTGTAAACTCGAAGCTTTACATAGTAGGTTCCAGCACTTGAGAAGGTGTGAGAGGTTGTTTGACCCGATGTTCCTCCAGAAGGAGCGGAAGGTGTCGTGCCGTTTACAATACTCCATTCATAAACCTCAGGCGTTGGCGAACCAACGCTTCCCGTAGGCACTTGAATTGTTATTGATGTTCCTATGCACACTTCAACTGTTGAAGCGGTACTACCATCAATGCTTACTGTTGGCAATGTTCTGTTTGTCGTGATATCTATATAACCAGGATAAATAGCACTACCCACTACTAAATCACGACCACCTGTTGTCGTGTAGTAGATGTGGGAAGGAGAGGTACTACCATTAGTGTTGGTGGAGGATGTTGTTGGGTTCAAGTCGTTAACAACCGATGGAGACCCCATAGAACCGAAAGCAAAACTACCTGATCCTTTAGTAAGGGTTACATCTGAATAAGTACAACCTGCGTACTGATTTACGGTAATTGCACTACCAGTAGTCTCAATTCCAGTAATATAAGACGCAAGGGCTGTTCCACTCGCTACTCTAACATATTCGCTTACTCCGTTTTGTCCAGCTCCTGCTGTGGCTCCATCACCACCTTTACCTCCAGCTCCTCCATTTCCACCATCACCAATTTCGTCACTACAATAGGTCGCACCAGCTCCTCCGTTACCACCGTTACCACCGATGCCTCCGGTACCAGCAGCCCCACCAGCACCAGCAGCGCCAATGTTAAATGCCATATCCATAAGGTTTCCGTTGGCATTATTACCTACAATATAGACTCCAAAGGCACTACCGCCACCATATCCACCAGTTCCCCCAGCGCCACCTTGACCGCCACCGCCACCGCCACCGCCACCGTTTCCAGTACCGTCATCAACGCAAGTTCCACCTTGGCCACCACCGCCACCGCCACCGCGACCACCTTTACCTCCATGACCATCGCCTCCGTTTGTTCCTTGTGTTCCAGGAACCCAAAAAGTACCGTAGGAGCCTGCGCCTCCATTGGTTCCCGCGGCACCATTTGCACCAGCAACACCAGCACTACCATTGGAAGCATTACCTCCAGTACATCCCCAAGACCCAAACGGGTTGCAAGGAGAGTTACATCCACTACCTGGGTTTCCACCTCCTGTGGTATTGGCTGTGCTTCCTGAAGTTCCTCCGCCTTCACCTCCCCAAGATCCAGAATTGTTGCCTTCGTTGGCCCCTTTGCCACCACCACCGCCACCACCGCCACTGCGGATGCTAGTTGTTCCATCTGTTCCTGCCGTACTGGAAGCGCCTCCTGTTCCGCCTGAACCATTGCCATTACCCCCAGGTCCTCCTGGAGGGCCTTGGTTGCCACTTTCCCACGGCCAATAAGCACCATCGCAACTACCAGCAAAGCCTGCAGTTCCGGGTGAGCCATTACCACCATTAGCACCATTAACGCCACTTAGACCTGCAGTGGCAGCTCCTGTTTCAACGTAAACACGTTCAAAATTGTAACCAGTACAGTTGTTTAGGTAGACCCCATATACGCTTTTACCGAAACCGTTTATGGTGCCACTTACTGTTCCTTGAAGATCAATATTCAAGTCGCGAAGAGTGAATCCTGATTCGGACTGTGCTGACATTGCAATTTTGTGAAAGCTATTTCCCGTGCCAGCTTCTGCTGGACTGACCGAGAGAGTTGTAGTGAGACTACTATTTTTAATCCAATCCCCACCACTAACCTGATAGTCGCCATCTATGGTGATGTTACTTTCAAGTACAATAGTTTGATTAAAACTATAGGTGCCTGCCAGCATAAGTATTCGCTTTCTGGCTGTAGTGTTGGCGATATTGATTGCCGTTAGTAAATCTGTTGGGCACTCTTTAGACCCAAGCGGACCACCACCAGTATTACTTACGTACACAAAATCACAAACATCGGTAGCAGTTCCAGGGGCAGGAAATGAAATAGTAGGCGTTACGGCATGTACACACCCATTTGCATCACGGACTCTGTAAGTTGAAACATTACCATTTGCAATTCCAGTGTAAGAAGTTGTTGCGTTGTAGGTTACAGTACTATTTCGACTGTATTGATATGGAGAAACTCCACCAGAACCGGATAAAGTGACCTCAGCGCTAGTATATGCCCCAGAAGAGTTACACACGTAACCTACGCTCGCGGTAAGCTGAACCGGGGTTGGTTCAGTCAACGTGTAGGTAGCAGACACAGCAGAACAACCAGGCACCACAGGGTTGTTGTTCACTGTAAGAGTATATATTCCTGCTATCACTCCAACTCCAGAAATGTTTTGACTTGAAGAAGAAAACCCACTAGGGCCCGTCCACGAAAAACTATATGTCCCTGAACCGCCAGAAATAATAGGGCTTATGCTTCCTGTTCCTCCATTACAATTTATATTGTAACCACCGCTGGTTGACTGTGAAAGGGTAGCAGAGACAATCTGAAGCTCGTCTGGTTCGTTTATAGTGAACGGCTCTGTACTAACACAACCAGCGTTGTCAGTAACTGTAACAGTATAATTCCCTGCTGCTAGACCAGTTCTAGTAACTGGCAAACTTTGTGTTCCTGAAGCGCCAGAACCAATGCCTGTCCAAGCAAAACTATATGGTGGCGTCCCACTGATGGTACTTATCGTGGCAGTACCATTTGAAGCTCCGTAGCAGTTGGCATCATTATCAGACACTGAGAATGTGAACGAAGGGCTAACTATTGAAATTACATCCACAGAAGGGCTCTGGCAACCAGTGGTCGTATTGTAGGTAGCTATTTGGTATGTTTCGGTTCCAACAGAAGTGTCAATTTCTTGCGTACCCTGTGAAGTATTGGACGGGCTCCAGTAGAAATTAACGGCATTGCCATTCGTTCCAACTGCACCTGCAATTACCGCGGTACCACATCCAGAAACCGTTGGTGGCCCCGCAGTATAATTCGTTCCACCAGGAGTGGGGGCTCCAGGAATAATTACCTGAGTTCCAGCTGAGGCAATGGTAGTACAACCTAAACCAGAAACAGTATTTGTTATTTGCAGCCTATAGTAGGTCGAAGCAGCAAGAACGGGTGTTGTATATGTTGAAGCGGAATTGGTACCAGCCGCGCTACTCCATGAACTTCCGTCAGGGGATTGTTGCCATAAATATGTATAAGACCCAGTGCCGTTTGTGATAGACGAGGTAAAGGAGACCTGATTGTTGGTGTTACAGACGGTCGGGGCGCCTGCGGGGTCCACAATTGCAATAGAAACCGAAGGGTCATTGACTACAGATAGACTCACCGCATTGCTTTGCACTTCACAACCAAGCCCATTATCGGTTAGTACCCTACGGAACTGGTAAGACCCAGAGTTATTGAGCGTAATTACAAGGGGGTTATCTGTTTGTCCGGTGTACGTGGCTTGTGCGACAGTAAGTGTGGAAACATCGAACCATGTTGCGCCCCCGTTAGTGCTATATTGCCATTTATCAGTACCTGTTAAACTCCCCGTACCACCAGAAAGTGTTGTAGCCACCGACACCGTTCCTCCGGCACAAATAGTCGAATACGTAATCGTGGGTGTAGCAGGGCTGAATGTTGGGTCTGCGACCACGGCAACTGTTGCTGAGGCACTTGCTGCGTTACACCCTTGCGCATTAGCAATAAGGAGCCTTCTGTAGTAGTATGTTCCTACTGCTGTTATACCACTAACGGTGAGAGTATTTCCACCGGTTCCAGAATAGGTCGCCCCCGTTGGAGTGTTGTTCGCAACGGTGTTCCAAGTAAAGTTGTTGTTCGAATACTCCCAGACATAAGTAAGAGTGCCAGTGCCCGCGCCAGACGGAGAAGACGTGAATGAAGCAGACCCTCCCTGACAAATAGTACCCGCATTACTAGGGGCACTTAAAACAGGGTCTGCAACCACGGTAACAACAACACCATTACTAATGGCGCTCCAACAGCCGTAAGTTGCATTGTAACTTCTAAAGTAGTGAGTTCCACCAGTAGAAACGGATACGCTGCTTCCCCCAAGAGCGGTAGACGTTCCGCTAGCATTAGTTCCTTGGTAATATATGGTTCCGCCAGCACCACCAGAAGCTGATAACGTGAGGCTACCTCCCGCACAAATTGTTCCTCCGCCTGAAGCAGTTACCGCAGCTGGAGCTCGGTTGTAAACGATAACTTGATCCGTGTTACTGCAACCACCATTACTTGCTGTGAGTGTGTACGTACTAGACGAATTCACAGCAACTCCGCTTACGTTTGGAGCACCGGCAGACCAAGAAACACTACCAAAATTAGTAGATTCCATGAGCGAAGTGGCTCCAGTACAGGTGTTTACATCAGCTCCAGCGAATGTGGTAGGAGTTGCTATTCTGTATTGTAACACAGAAGAACCTGTGCCATTGAGCCACCCAGACCAAGCATCGCCAGGAAACCCCGCTTCATTTATACCGATAGTTGTACTTGATCCTGTGGCAGCGATTGTCTGAACGCTGGTGTTATATGTACTGCCGTTTACGCACAATGGCGAAGTAGTATTTGCGCCCCCAGCAATTGCCTCTACCGATGTAACCTGATATTGATAGGTAACGCCATTTGTGGTTGCTAGCGTTCTATATTCTCCTGGTCCTAAATTGATGGAAATCCAGCTGCATGTTGCAGCACTCGCTGCACTACCTCCTCTCTGGTTACATTGAGCATTGACATCGTTAATGTCGGTCATCAACAAAAAGGCGGACAGAAAAGACACCAATAAAATCGTTTTTCCAAGAAACTTAGAGCCGATAGAAGTAAGGAACGACATGGATGGGAGAGTAAAGTTTATCATAAGCTAAAAATCAATATAGGACTAGACCTTTTATATTGGTTGTTGGAATAAAAGCAAATGCAGCCATAACACCGACCTAAAGCAATTTTTTTAATTACACTTAGGCGACATAGCCCCATCTACTCAACGATAAAGATAAATGAAAACCCCACTTCTCTCAAAATAATACAGACAAACTTCAAGCAGTATTTATTTTCCGCGGTTTTCAATCCGCCAATAACACAGAAAAAACCAACGTAGTAGATAGGCTCAGTATTTAATTTTTAGGAACCTAAAATTAACTGTTAATTTCTTGTTCGTAACTTGAGCGCAAGCCAAACAATCACAGTGTCATACATAATCTGTAAAGCAAAAAACGTCCGAACAAGTGTTCGGACGTTCATAATTATTAGGCATTTGAGCCTACGAAACTGAAATTGTTGACCTAAATAGTTTCGGCAGCTTTAGGAGTTGCCTTTGCAGAAACCTTTCCAATTTTACTTTCCAAATCAGCAACTTTCGATTTAAGATTTGCAAGAATTTCTTCTTCCGTCTTTTTAACGATGCCAACTTTTTCTTTGATTTCGTGGTATTTGGCCTCGAATTCTTCTTTGCGAGCCTCTGTCTTTTCGAAAAGTTCATCTACCAGTTTCTTTCCTTCTACATCAGAGATTTTACCTTTTGCTATAAGGTCTTTTACAGACTCTTCGAACTTTGTAGATACTTCTGCAGCTAGATCAACACCAGCGTAAAGGAATTTTTTGAATGCGTCTTCCATAATAATTGTTTTTAGTTGTTTGTGATTTAATGTTTGACGGTGGGCACTAGGCAATTACCGTGCTTGGCAGTGTGCCAATGCAGCTTTGAGAAAACAACAAACCTCTGAAAGCCCTGTCAATAAACGGATGTATGCATAATTGTTGTTGTTTGGCACAGGAAAATGCCAAAACGAAGGATTACTGACATGGCTGACAGGAAGTGCCCAAGACCAAGAATTTCGGGTCTTGATGTCACGTATGTCATGTTTTTCGTTCTTTGATGCAAACTCACAGTCATGAACCATTACGACAAACTTCGAGAATTGGTGGAAATCGATTCACCTACAGGATTCACATCAAACGCCTGCGCCTACGTCTTCAATTATTTCAAATCGTTGGGATACAATCCTGAATACACAAATAAAGGAGCAGTGAAGTGTGCGCTTGGCGAAAAACCAACCTTGGCCATGGCCGCTCATGTTGATACGCTCGGGGCAATCGTAAGCGGTATTCAGAAAGATGGACATTTGAAATTCTCTCTTTTGGGTGGATTGTCTCTCAATGGGTTTGAAGGCGAGTATTGCCGCATTCATACCCACAACGCCAAGGTTTATTCTGGAACGCTGCTTTTAAAAGACCCTTCCGTTCATTCCAACAAAGACACGAATACGAAACAGCGGTCATTAGAAAACATGTTCATCCGTTTGGATGAGGAGGTTTCTACCGATGATGACACTAAGAAACTAGGAATTGGAAACGGAGACATCATCGCTTTCGACACCAAGTATCAAGAATTACCGAGTGGTTATATCAAAAGCCGATTTATGGACAATAAAGCGGGATGCTTTGTTTTGATGGAAGTGGCGAGACAACTCAAAGAGGCGGGAAAATCAGCTCCAGTTGAGTTGTTTTTCAGCAATTACGAAGAAGTTGGACATGGTGGAACTTGTGGATACGCACCGACAATACAAGAACTTTTAGTAATTGATATGGGCGTGCTTGGAGATGCCTGCGATGGCTCTGAAACGGCTTGCTCCATCTGTGCCAAAGACAGCAGCGGACCCTACGATTATAATTTCCGTAAGAAATTGGTTGACCTAGCCGAGAAGAACAAGATTCCCTTTGTGGTCGATATTTATCCATACTATGGTTCAGATGGTTCTGCCGCTTTGCGTGCAGGAAACGACTTCAGAGTAGGACTTATTGGCCCAGGCGTTGCCGCTTCTCACGGCATGGAACGCACACACAAGAAAGGCGTGGAGGCTACTATTGAGTTGTGTTTGGCATATATTTCGGCTTGATTACTTCCCAACATTGCAGTTACTTTAATGTATTACGATGTGCCATGCGAATGAACGATAAGCCCACTAATAGCAAACCATCTCCTTACATTTGACCCATGCTGTTTTCTCAGGTTGTAGGTCAGTCGGAATTGAAGAAAAAGCTGCGTGATTCGGTTACCAATGGCCGGGTGGCGCATGCGCAAATGCTTGTTGGACCCGTTGGTGCGGGTTCGCTGCCCATAGCCCTGGCATTTGCGCAGTACCTAGCCTGCACAGACAGAAATGAAAGCGATTCCTGCGGAAAATGCGCTTCATGCGTTCGCTATGCCAAGCTGGAGCACCCCGACCTGCAACTGATATTTCCCAAGAACAAGACTGCCAAGGTTGACCACAAGAACTTTTCGAGCAAGGACTTTCTGCCCGATTGGCGAAAGGCCATTCTTGCCAACCCTTACCTAAGCCTGAACGATTGGCTCAAGGGTTTGGGAATTGACAACAAGCAGGGCTCCATCAACGTGGACGATAGCCGCGAGGTGTTGCAGAACTTGAGTTACAAAGCCTACGAAGCCGATTACCGCGTGGTGCTCATTTGGTTGGCGGAACACTTGAATGCTTCGGCTGCGAATAAGCTGCTAAAAATATTGGAGGAACCGCCCGAAAGAACCGTTTTCCTCTTGGTGGCCGAAAGCACGGAAAACATGCTTCAGACCATTCTTTCGCGGGTGCAGATGCACCGTTTGGGCCGACTGAGCGAAAAGGAGATATCCGCCTCGCTTTCCTCGGCCTCCGATGATGTGGAGCAAATGGAAAAGCTGGCGCATCTGGCCGATGGCGACCTCAACTTGGCCCGACATCTGCTGGACGATCAGGCCACCATCAGCGCGTCCATCAATTTCTTTATCCGCTGGATGCGGGCCTGTTTCGTGCTCAATCTGGAGATACTGCAGGAACTTACAGAAGAGTTCAACTCGCTGGGACGCGAGCAGCAGAAGGCGCTCCTCGCCCAATCAGAGACCATACTCCGCAAGGTGCTCATGTACCGTACATTGCCGGATACCAAGGACAAGCTCCTGAAGGAGGAACTTGATTTTGTTCACAAGTTCTCGCGCTTCATAGAAATAGAGAACACTGCCATCATGCTGGAGGCGCTGAACGAGGCCCATTACCACATCGAGCGCAATGCCAACGCCCGCATCACCTTCACCGACCTCTCGTTTCAGATGTCGGATGGGCTGATGAGTCAGGCGATGAACTAATTGATGGCTGCGCCATCGAAACAATTAAATTTGCCTTCTTAGTCAAAAAGCAAGACACAGATGGGATGTAGCGGATGCAGCAACGGAAAAACCGAGAACGGTCTACCGAGAGGATGCAAGAATAATGGGGCTTGCCAAACGGGAAGCTGCGACAAACTGAGCGTATTCAATTACTTGGCAAACATGGAGGAAACGGTCGGATACACCGTTTCCGAATTCGTGGAGGTGCGTTTCAAGAACACGCGCAAGCAGTTCTTCAAGCAGGAGAACCTACGGTTGGTGGAAGGCGATGTGGTGGCGGTTGAGGCCTCTCCGGGCCACGATGTAGGGACAGTTTCACTCTCTGGAGACCTAGTGTTGCTGCAGATGCGTAAGCGAAATGTCGATTCAGCAACTTCAGACTTCAAAAAAATCTACCGAAAAGCCACAACATCCGATATCGAAACGTGGCAACAAGCGGTTGAATTAGAGAAAAAAACCAAAACCCGTGCTAGAATAATTGCACGCGAATTGGGGCTAAACATGAAAATCAGCGATGTAGAGTATCAAGCAGACATGAGCAAAGCTGTTTTCTACTACACATCTGAAGACAGGGTCGATTTCCGAGATTTAATACGCAAATATGCCGAGGAGTTTAAGGTTCGTATAGAAATGAAACAGATTGGAGCTCGGCAAGAAGCTGCCCGCGTTGGAGGTATCGGTACTTGTGGTCGCGAACTTTGCTGTTCAACTTGGCTCACAGATTTTAGGACGGTAAGCACAAGTGCTGCACGCTATCAGCAGCTTTCGCTTAATCCTCAGAAACTGGCCGGGCAATGCGGCAAGCTCAAATGCTGCCTCAATTATGAGTTAGACAGTTACTTGGATGCCCTCAAAGATTTCCCTAATCAGAAGAGCAAACTCGAAACCGAAAAAGGAACAGCATTTGCACAAAAGGTTGACATTTTCAAAGGCGTAATGTGGTTCACCTTGCGCGATGACCCAAGCAACTTTATCGAAGTGCCAGTAGAGCGCGTAAAGGAGATTCTGAAAATGAACAAGGAAGGGAAGAAAGCACCCATATTGGTGGAGAAAGAATACGTGGCCGCTCCTGTTGTAAAACACGATTACGAGAACGTGGTGGGACAAGATGATTTAACGCGGTTTGACCGCCCTAAAGGACAAGGAGGCCAAAAGAAGAAAAAGGGGTCTGGCAATAAACGAAGAAACAACCGAAATCGAAATCGCAATAAACCGCAGGGCAACAAACCGAATGATGCAAATTAGGTCGTGGCTAATTTTTGGAGCGATAGCCGGTTTAACAATAGTAGGCTGTCAAGAAAGCCTGTTTCAGGAAAACAAACCTATTCCTAACAAAACTTGGGAGGTCGGAAATACGATTTCGTTCGAAGTGGAAGTTACAGATACCATGATGGGCTACGATTTCTACATTGATCTTCGCAACGAGGCCACTTACCAATACGCCAACATTTTCATGTTCGTCAACACCACATTTCCTTCCGGAAAAGTATCCATCGATACTGTTGAATGTTTTTTGGCAGACCAATCTGGTCGTTGGTTAGGAAGTGGTTTAGGAGATGTGTTGGACAATCACATTCTCTTCAAACAAAACGTCCGATTTCCTAATCAAGGAACTTACACATTTGGCTTTCAGCAAGGCATGAGGAATGAAGCATTACCTTCGATTTTGGATTTGGGCATTACCATAGAAAAACATAAGAGCAAGTAGTGAATCAGAAAAAGAACCCACCGATTAAGAGGAAGTACGTCTTGTATTTCTGGCTGTTGGCATTGGCTGGTCCATTGTTTATAGCACTTCATTTGTTCACTATTTCTGTAGGGCTTTGGGGAGATTTGCCTTCGTTTGAAGAATTGGAAAACCCAAAAAGTAATCTTGCTTCTGAAGTATTCTCTTCTGATCAAAAAGTACTCGGAACATACTTCGTTCAGAATAGATCTAACATCAAATTTGAAGACCTTTCTCCTCATGTAGTAAATGCGCTGGTTTCTACCGAAGATGAGCGTTATTACAAACATAGTGGAGTAGACCTCTACAGCTTGGCGCGCGCAATTCTGTTAATGGGAAAACGAGGTGGAGGCAGTACCGTCACGCAACAATTGGCCAAAAACCTATTCGAAACACGCGGTAGCCTAAGAGGAGGAGCGTTGGTTCAAAAACCTGCCGAATGGATTATTGCTACACGCTTAGAGCGCAGATACACCAAAGAAGAAATTATGGCCTTGTATCTGAACACGGTTGATTTTATAAATGGAGCGGTTGGAATTAAATCTGCCAGTCATGTTTACTTCAACACCAGTCCTGATTCGTTGAAAATTGAACAGGCTGCTGTTTTCGTAGGAATGCTGAAAAACCCGTCACTCTTCAATCCTAAAAGAAGATTGGAGCTTACGCGAGACCGAAGAAATACCGTTTTCGGACAGATGAGACGAAACGGATTCATAACTGAAGCCGAAATGGATTCGTTGGACGCGCTCCCATTGGAATTGGATTTCCGTAGTACCGACCACAACCTTGGGTCGGCTACCTATTTTAGGGAGTATTTGAGAGGAGAACTTACCAAGTGGTGCGCCAATCACGTAAAGCCAGATGGAACCAACTACGACCTGTATCGAGACGGACTAAAAATCTACACCACCATCGATTCTCGCTTACAGCAATATGCCGAGAAGGCAGTTACCGACCACATTACAGAGCATCAAGCCAAATTCTGGAAAGACCAAGCCAACAATAAAAAAGCCCCATTCCGAGGGGTAACCGATGAGGAGATTGAAGACATCATGCTTCAGGCAATGAGAAGGTCAGCACGCTACAACGAACGATTGGACGCACGACCAGACATCCGCAAGCGATATCGAGAATATTTTGTTTACAAAAACGAGAAAAACGACTACGATGCACAGATAGATAAACTGTACAGAGAGTACGAGCGTGCTGGTAGAATGGAGAAAGAAGATGAGCAAGAAAACATCAAAGAACAGATAGACAAGCTCAAAAAGAAATCAAGCAAATTACAGCCAGACCTAGATAAGACATGGGATGATTATCAGGAAATCTGGAAGCCTTTTGATGATTCATTAAAAACGGTTTTTCGAAAACCAGTTAAAATGACCGTTTTCTCGTGGGCGGGAGAAATTGACACTGTTCTTTCTCCAATGGATTCTATCCGGTATTACAAGCACTTTTTGCAAGCAAGCTTAATGTCAATGGATCCACATACAGGCTTTGTTCGTGCTTGGGTAGGAGGAATTAACTACAAGCACTTTAAGTACGATAATGTAAAGCAAGGCGCTCGTCAGGTTGGCTCCACCTTCAAACCATTCGTTTATGCGCTTGCCATGCAAGAGGGTTGGTCGCCCTGCGAAAAGGTGCTCAACATTCCTGTTACATTTGAAAAAGACCGATGGAATTTGCCTCAAAACTGGACACCTACCAATTCAGACAACAAGCTCAACGGTCAAGAAATGTCGCTGAAGAAAGCCCTTGCCAATTCTGTAAACACCGTTACGGCATTTGTGATGAAGAAATTTGGCCCACAAGCGGTTATTGACCTCGTGCGCAAAATGGGAATCACCGCAGCCATCGACCCTTTTCCAGCAATCTGCTTAGGAACACCAAGCATCTCAGTTTACGAGATGGTGGCAGCGCACAGCACCTTTGCAAACCAAGGCGTTTATACCGAGCCAGTTGTCATTACTCGAATTGAAGACAAAGCAGGAAACGTACTCGAAGAATTTGTTCCCAATACCAATGAGGTAATGGACGAGCAAACGGCATATACCATGATTAATTTGATGGAGGGGGTTGTTCAGTCAGGATCGGGTGTGCGATTGCGATATAAGTACAAACTCAACTACCCTATTGCTGGCAAAACCGGTACAACTCAGAATCAATCGGATGGATGGTTTATGGGCCACACGCCAGACTTAGTAACAGGTGTTTGGGTTGGCTGCGAAGACCGCGCTGCCCATTTCAGAACCATTCTAGAAGGACAAGGAGCAGCCATGGCACTACCCATTTGGGCGCTGTACATGACCCAAGTTTATGAAGATAAAACCGTAGGTATTTCTACCGGACCGTTTGAACGACCGCAAGGCGAACTCAAGGTAGAATTGGATTGTAATAAGTACGATAAGCTGCACGGAAACAAACCAGATACGTTTGGCGACACTGAATATGATTTTTAGATGAACAAAGTTGTAAGCGGCCCACAAGAGGCATTGAAAGGAATTGAAGACGGAATGACCCTCATGTTGGGCGGTTTTGGACTGTGCGGAATTCCAGAAAACAGCATAGCCGAACTGGTGAAGCTTGGAGTAAAAAACCTTACCTGCATATCAAACAATGCAGGTGTTGATGACTTCGGGCTTGGGCTGTTGCTTCAAAAACGTCAGATTAGGAAAATGATTTCGTCTTATGTTGGCGAGAACGACTTGTTTGAGCGATTGATGTTGAGTGGCGAGATGGAAGTTGACCTCATTCCGCAAGGTTCGTTGGCAGAAAGATGCCGAGCTGGAGGAGCAGGAATTCCGGCATTTTTTACACCCGCAGGTTACGGAACCGAAGTGGCCGAAGGCAAGGAGGTACGCGTTTTTAATGGCAAGCCACATATTTTAGAATCGGCCTTAACGGCAGATTTTGCCATTGTAAAAGCATGGAAAGGAGATTATCTCGGAAACCTCATTTACAAAGGAACAGCCCGCAACTTTAACCCGATGATGGCAATGGCTGGAAAGATTACCATAGCTGAGGTGGAAGAATTGGTTGAGCCAGGAGAATTGGACCCGAACTTCATTCACACACCTGGGATTTTTGTTAATCGCATTTTCCAAGGAGAGAAGTTTGAAAAGCGGATAGAACAGCGAACGGTAAGACCTCGGGCGTGAGTTTAAACAGCAAGCGCGATTTGGAAAAGAGCCTTGCTTTTGGGCTTATGGCCTGCGTGTTTGTTTATGTGGCTGTTCGTGCAGCGTTGGTGCCGCTCAGTTTTGATGAGTCCATCACCTTTTTCTATTACATTCATCAAGGAGAATACTGGCCTGGCATTGCACATTGGGATGCCAACAACCACATACTCAATTCCTTTTTAGGCTCCATTAGTTACTCTATTTACGGAAATTCCGAGTTTGTTATTCGACTGCCGAACGTGCTTTCAGCCACGCTTTATTTAGGGTTTTCGTACTTGATTAGCTTTCAGCTCAAGCATAAATGGCCGCGTTGGGCTCTTTTTCTAGCGCTCATTTTCAGCCATCTCACCATCGAGTTTCTAGGCTATACAAGAGGTTACGGAATGTCAATGGCGTTGCTGCTTCCTGCTATTTATTTCGTTCAGAAATGGATGAATAAGACGTCTAGTTTTTTGTATTTGTTGATCGGAATTGCGGCAATGCAATTGGCCACTTTGGCAAATCTATCATTGCTCATAACCAATTTGCTTTTGTGGGGTTGGATTCCTGTTTGGATCCTTCTCAAAAGGGAAAAGATTCAGATTGCTCAAGTGATTATCTGGTTGGCGGGGAGTTATTGTATTTACTGGTTTGCCGACCTCTCGTTCCAAATGAAAGAATTGGGACTTCTTTACTACGGATCGGGTGCTGGTTTTTGGGAAATCACAGTCAAATCATTGGCAGAAAATGGATTTGGCCCGTTGGCAGAAGTAATCCTTGTTTTCGTTCCCATTACAGCCGTTTCAATCTTAATTGCCACCTCGTTTTTGGTCTATCAATTCATCAAAAAGGAGTTAAAACAGGAGCTGTTCTTTGCGTATCTCCTTTTCTCCAGCGTGGTTGCAAACCTCATGCTGAATTGGCTTTTTGAAGTCAATTTTCCGGAAGATAGAGTGGGTATGTATTACCTGATTTTCTTACCGTTGGCATTGGTTTTTACCATCAACGAAGTTGTAGAAAACCAAAAGTGTTCTGGTCGGAATAGAATACTTGCCTACGCGGCCTTGCTGCCTTTGCTGCTATTTCCTGTTGGATTTGCCTTTTCTATGAATACAACCCATGCGGTTTTATGGAAAGGTGATGCTGCCGTGAAGAAGTTTTACAAAGAAATTGCACGCAGAACAGAAAAGGAAAATATGCCAACCATTTCGGGTTATCACCTAAAACGGATTCCGTTTTACTACTACAACCTGAAAGCCGGAGACCGTCTGCATTTGTTACAGCAAGACGCTTACCGAGGCGATGAAGCTGATTTTCAAATTGCTGACTTGAAGGTGGAAGGCGATTGGGGCAAATACGATACAATTGCTTATCACAAACCATCGGACCAATACCTTCTAGAGCGGAAAATCAAAAGAGAAAAGGCGCTTGTTTTTTCCAACGAATTGAGTCCAAAAGAGGCCTCTGTCGATGAGTATTATGCGCTCTTTCAAGGAAATGTAGATTCCATTGGCGGTAAAGATTTGATTTGGCACATTCAAGTACAAATGAGCGATATCCCCGAGCCACTACCCGGTTGGATAGTTGCCGAGGTTTATGATAAAGATGGCCAATCTCAAATAATGGTCAATTTGTTTGTGCATTGGATTCGCACTTCTTGGAAGACAGGTCAAGTTTTTGATCATACGCTCATGTTGCGAAACATTCCAGAAGATGGCGTGTACCTAAAGCTCTATTATTGGAACATCAAACAACGACCGATTGCCTTTGGAAAAACAATGGTTGGGTTGTACGAAATACTTCCAGACAAGACATCATCAACAGCTACGGAATGAGATTGCCCCATTGGGAATCCGTTTTGAACAAGTGGCTTCCGCCTTTATTCGTTCTGTTCTGGGTGCTATTTGCTTACGACAAGGCCAATGTTTTGCCAAAACTTGAGCAACGGCCAGTTGGCGAACACCTTTGGGCACAAATTGATCGGGCCTCAATGGCGCTTAATTACTACATGGATGATGCCCCTTTGCTGCTACCGCGCTGCCATCAAACGTCTTTTGATGATGAAGGAATAACCGCTGGTGAGTTTCCGTTGATCCCGTATTCGGTTTCAAAACTCTACAAGGTCTTTGGCTTCAATGAATTGTATCATCGGTTGTTGGTGCTTTTTCTTACTCTACTTGCAGTACCATTTGCCTATAAGTTGATGGTGGTTTTGATTGGTTCGAATTGGTGGGCGGCCATTGTTACTGCACTTTGGTTTGCTTCACCCAATATCATTTTCTATTCCTTTTCGTTCTTACCCGATGGTCCAGCCATGGCGTTTGTGTTGATGGCGCTGTATTTTCTGCTGAAACCAAACAGAAGTACGCGCGACCTCGTTGTATTTGGACTTTTCTTCGCCATTGCGGGGCTACTCAAATTGACCAGCGTTGCGCTGATTTTACCAGTGTTGACGGCATTTCTCGTTCAAGAGTTATCGTTGAAATCGTTTATAGAACGACTGAAAGCAATCCTGAATCCCACAATGGTAGCGCTTGCCGCCATCGTAAGTTGGGTTCTGTATGCAAGAATGGTGAACGAAAACCATCACACCTTCACCTTTTTGCTTACACCCCTTCCTCCCGAATCAATCAGAAGTTTTTTGAGCGGATTTGAAACACTTTTTGTGTTCAAAGAGCAGTATTATGCAACTGGTTTCTGGTGGTTTTTTTCCGTAGCCACCATCATCGGACTCGTGTTTGTTCGCAAAGCAGATAGATTCCTTGGTCTCTCCATTCTTGGGTTGTATGCCAGTTTCATCACTATGTTCTTTTTGCTCTTTGATAAAGCCCCAACACACACCTATTACTGGGTTCCTTTTCAGATTACGATTCTGTTTCATTTGGCTTGGCTTTTCAAGATTTGCCTGAGTTTCCCCCTTCCCAAATGGTTAAGCTCGGTGGTTTTCGCAGGGGCAATTGTCCTTATAAATTATCAATCTATTCACATTCATCGTAGCATACAAAGCAGATGGAATCACAGTGAGGAGGTCTTTGCAAAGTATCATGATTTAGAGAAAGCTTTGGGCAAAATGGGTGTCTCGTATCAAGACCGTGTTTTCAGCTATCAAGACGAATCGTTCAACAATTCGCTGTATTTGATGAATAGGAAAGGCAGTGTAGCGCATGCACAGATGAATCCGCAACGCGTTCACAATTGGTTGGACAAGTGCAATTATGCCGTTCTCAACGATACCACCATTCTGTCCGATCCCGAGTTTAAGCACTACTTTTATCAGCAATTAGGACAACACAACCAACTTTACGTTTACAGACTTCATGCTCAATAAGAATCAAATCGCGCAGCGAATTGCACAAGAATTGAAAGACGGGTATTACGTCAACCTCGGTATCGGCATTCCAACCTTGGTTGCCAATTATATTCCTGAAGGGATAGAGGTTGAATTCCAATCTGAGAATGGGATTTTGGGCATGGGGCCGTTTCCTTTTGATGGAGATGAGGATGCTGATCTTATCAACGCTGGCAAGCAAACCATTACCGCACGAGCCGGTGCGGTTTTCTTCGATTCGGCCACAAGCTTTGCCATGATTCGTGGTCAGCACGTTCAGCTCACGGTTTTGGGCGCTATGGAAGTATCGGATACAGGCGATATCGCCAACTGGAAGATTCCCGGAAAGATGGTGAAGGGAATGGGTGGAGCGATGGATTTGGTGGCTTCGGCAGAGAATATCATTGTTGCCATGATGCACGCCAACCGTGCTGGAGAAAGCAAACTTTTGAAGAAATGCTCGTTGCCCATAACAGGTGTTGGCTGCGTGAAACGAGTGGTTACAGATTTGGCCGTTCTCGACATTACACCCGAAGGATTCAAGTTGATTGAGCGTGCTCCTGGGGTTTCTGTAGAAGAGATTAAAAATGCTACCGAAGGAAGATTGGTGATTGAAGGCGAAATTCCTGAAATGCGTTTTTGATTGATGGAAGTCTCCGTAGTAATACCAATCTATAACGAGGAGAAGAACATTCCTACGCTCTACGGGCGGCTCTCTACTGTTTTTGCAGGACTCAATCTTAGAAGTTTTGAGTTTGTTTTTGTGAACGATGGGAGTACGGATGACTCCATGAAACTATTGAAACAACTTTCTATTGAGCACAAACACGTGGCGTTTGTTGATTTGAGCCGCAATTTCGGACATCAAATTGCAGTCACAGCCGGGTTAGATTACTGCAAAGGCGATAGGATTATCATCATTGACGCAGACCTGCAAGATCCACCCGAATTGATTGCCGACCTTCTCAGTAAAATGAACGAAGGCTACGATGTGGTTTACGCTAAGCGCAAGGTCCGAAAAGGAGAAGGCTTTATGAAGAGACAGACCGCAAAATGGTTCTATCGCATTTTGGACAAGATTACTTCAGTGAAAATACCCGTTGATACGGGCGATTTTAGGGTGATTTCTAGAAGAGTGCTTACCGTGCTGCAACAGATGCCCGAACGGGAAAAATTTCTTCGCGGGCAAATTGCTTGGATGGGATTCAATCAAACGTTTGTTGAATACGATAGAGACCAGCGCAATGCAGGCGACACGGGCTACACCTGGCGAAAAATGATTCGGTTTGCGTTGGATGGCATCACCTCATTCTCCAATTTTCCCCTTAAAATGGCAAGCATACTGGGATTTGCGGTTTCGGGCATCTCATTCATTCTCATGCTCTATGCCCTATATTCGCGCTTCATTTTGAAGGTGTATGAACCAGGCTGGACATCGTTAATGCTCAGCGTTCTGTTTATCGGTGGCATCCAACTCATTTGTGTTGGAATCATTGGCGAGTACATCGGACGAATAAGCAATAACGTGAAGCAACGGCCTCTTTATCTGGTCAAGGAAACGAACAAACAAGACCCCAAAGCGTGACATTCAAGAAACTTTCGCTGGTTATACCAGCATACAACGAAGGAAGAACCATCCACCTCATTCTTGACCGAATTAAGGCGGTTGAACTCGTACACGGAATTCAAAAAGAGCTCATCATTGTAAATGATTGTTCTTCTGATAATACCGTTGAGGCAGTTGAGAAGTACAAAGCTGCAAACCCAGAAATGGACATTCGGCTATTTTCTCAGCCAAAGAACATGGGTAAGGGAGCTGCGCTTCATAAAGGAATTGAGTTGGCAACGGGTGAATACCTCCTAATACAGGATGCCGACCTCGAATACGATCCACGCGAATACAACGACCTGCTAAAACCGATAGTTGAAGGCAATGCAGATGTGGTTTATGGCTCACGATTCTTAGGCGGAAACCCGCACCGCATTCTCTTCTTCTGGCACACCATAGGAAACCAATTCCTCACGTTCCTCTCAAACATGTTCACCAATTTGAACCTATCAGATATGGAAACATGCTACAAACTCTTTGATACCAAAATGGTGCAAAGCCTAAGTTTGAAGGAAAACCGTTTCGGATTTGAACCGGAGGTAACGGCCAAAATCAGCCGCATTCCTAAAATCAGAATTTACGAAGTGGGTATTTCATACTACGGAAGAACCTACGAAGACGGCAAAAAAATTGGCGCCAAAGATGGTTTCCGCGCCATCTATTGTATTCTGAAGTACAACCTCTTCAGTAAGTAGGACTCAATGATTTGAGACTGAGAACAGCAATTTCTCTAGTTTTTTTTGGGCTGATTTGCTTCGCTGGTCTTACCCGTTGGCAAACGCTTTCTGAAGACCCAATTATTCAAACAGACGGGCAGGGCTATCATGCCTATTTACCGGCAGTTTTTATCTATCACGACCTTCAATTTAACTTTGTTGATTCGTTAAACCAAAACTATTATCCCGAAGATAAACGCGCCCGTTTTATTGTTCGTTCCGATTCTGGTAACGTCAACAAATATTTTGTAGGAACAGCCATTATTCAAGCTCCATTTTTTGTTGTAGGCTGTGTCGTTAGTTGGTTTTTAGGATTACCTGTTGATGGCTATTCGTGGCCGTTTCAGTTAATGTCGGGGATTGCTGCCATTGCTTGCCTCAGTTTGGGTCTTTCGTTTTTAGGTCGGCTGCTTTCAAGGATGGGTTTTGGGCCATTTGCAACGTTGGCCGCATTGCTTTTCATATCCTTTGGCAGCAACCTATTGCACTATACACTTTATGCGCCAGCCATGTCGCATGTCTATTCGTTTTTCACCATTTCGGCCTTTTTGTATTTCACTCACAAGGCGTTTTCTGAACAGCATGGGAGGTCGCTTTTGTTTGCATCAATTGCTGTTGGGCTCACGGTTCTTATCCGACCAATAAATGGTCTTATTGTGTTTGGAATTCCAGTGCTTACATCTGGCCTATTCGGCACACTCAACGGGATTGAGGCGTTTCTATCGGAGAAGAAATCACTTCTTATGGCTATTGCTATCGGACTCTTGGTGGTGATGATTCAGCCGTTCATTTACTTCCTTCAAACGGGCTCACCCATTGTGTGGTCTTATCAGGAGGAAGGCTTCAATTTTTCTTCTCCGGAGTTGATAAACGTGCTTTTTAGCTACAGAAAAGGACTATTCGTTTATTGTCCGATTCTTTTTCTCGCCATGCTCGGAATGGTTACTGGAGCCATAAAGGAAACAGCCCGATACGCTTGGTTGATGTTTTTCCTTTTCGTGGTTTCCTGGGTTATTGCTTCGTGGTGGATGTGGTATTATGGCGGATCATACGGTCACCGCGCCTTTATCGAATACTATCCATTTTTCGCCATTGGTTTGGCCCGCCTACTTCATCGTGGTTGGTGGTTATTCAGGCCATGGTTTTTTGCTGTAATTGGTTTTTTGCTGGTTGGACTTCAATTGTTTCAGACCTATCAGCATAATGTCGACATCATTCCTTTTGACAATATGAATAAGTCCAAGTATTGGAACTTGTTTCTGCGAACAGGTGACGATTTAAGGTGGTATTATCCTGGATATCCGGGAGAAGAAATGTACCAGGGAAAAGATAGCGTGGTTATCAAGCATGACATGGAATCCGAACTTGGTTGGGGCAACGAAGATCAGCGCACAACCGATGTTTACTATGCCGGAAACTATGGCTGCGCAATGGGACCTGAGCAGCAGTACGGAATCACTTTACGTAAGCCAGTTTCCGATCTCAGTCTTTCTCCTGATGTGGTTAGAGTAGGGGCGTGGGTTAAGTCCAATTCAAGGTCTACTGGTGTAACGTTTATCTGTTCTGTTGAAGATAGTACTGGAGCGTCTTATTTCTGGAAAAGCCGTGTGTTGCGACCACAGTTTAGCTGGACTGGCCAATGGGCTTGGGCGGAATCAGTTTTTAAGTGTGGCTTTCCGAGAGATTCCACCGATAAATTCACCGTTTATCCTATGAAATCTGACAATGCCACTGTTTATTTTGATGATTTAGAAGTGAGTTTCATTAACACACAATGAGGATTGGAATCATCATAATTGCATTAGTTGGCGCAGCACTCATGGGGCTGAGCGGCATCTTCGATAATGAAGCCATGTACGGCCTCATTCATGCCGATGCACAAGGCTATTACGGTTACCTCGTGGCTATTTTCATCGAGCACAGCTTCAATTGGGAGCAGGTGATTCATTCGTATGCCGATGTGTATTTTGATGGTGGAGGTGCCGACTTTACCGTTCATTCCGAAATAGGAAGCGTGAATAAATACTATGTAGGAACGGCAGTTCTTATGCTTCCGTTCTTTCTGCTTTCGTGTGTAGCAGCGGTTTTATTTGGTTTTCCGGTTGATGGGTATTCGGAGCCTTTTCATATCGGAATCATGGTTGGAGCCCTATTTTATATCGGGGTGGGCATGTATTTCCTTTCGAAGTACCTCGAAAACCGTGGAACGGACCGCACTATTTCCTTGTTCGTGGTGGTGTTTCTCCTGTTCGCCACAGGGCTTTTTCATTATTCTATTTCGGAGCCGGCCATGTCGCACGCTTACAGCTTTTCGCTGTTTTGCGTTTTTCTCTTTTCGGTTGATGCGTGGTTCAAAACAGAAAGTAGAACCTCGTTTATCACAGCTTCCATTGTTTTTGGTCTGATTGTATTGGTTCGTCCGGCCAATGGGTTGGTCATTTTTAGCGTACCATTTATTGCTGGAGGAATTGTTCCATTAAAAGATAAGTTGCTCTCGATGGATGGCATTGGCAAGAAGCTGCTTTTGGGAGTGGTGGTGGTCTTTACGGTACTTTCCATTCAATCGCTCATGTATTTGGCTCAAGTAGGCAAACCACTCATTTGGTCGTACGAAGGAGAGGGCTTTAACTTTTTAGCACCAGAGGTACTAAATGTGCTTTTTAGCTTCAAGAAAGGGCTTTTCGTTTACACACCAATCGCGTTTTTAGGAACTGTAGGATTGATTTGGATGCTGCTCAAAAGGAAAACGGAAACGATCTGGCTTTGGCTCTTTCTTGCCCTATCCATTTATGTTATTTCCTGTTGGTGGAACTGGTATTATGGCGGCAGCTTAGGAATGCGAGCCCTTATAGAATATCTGCCATTCTTTGCTTTGGGACTTGCTTTCCTACTTCAAAATTCGGGACAGGCAATGAAAGCCGTTGTTGTTACACTCTGTCTGTTTTTCGTGTCCATCAATCTAGTGCAGAGCTATCAATATCAGAAGTTCATTCTTCATTGGGATGGAATGAATCAAGAACGGTTTTGGACTGTTTTCATGAAAACCGATAGAAAGTATGATGGTATCTTTTATCGACAGGAAACAGTACTCCAACTTCCTTCCGAGGAAGAAATTCAAAGTCGTGCCGTGTTTGAAAGCGATTTGGAAGAAGGAACCACGTGGGGCAATCAGGGAATTAATACAGAAAAGGCAAATTCAGGTCGTAGAAGTACGCTCATCAATGCACAGAGTAATTACGGATCAACGTTAGGTGTTCTGGTTTCTGAGATGGGAGCTATAGGAGAAAGAAAGCTCATTATCACGTCCATGGTATGGTCAAGTATTGCGTATCCAGATCTTACAATTGCGTATTCGTACAGAAATGACTCATCCGATTATGGGCATGAGTATGTTCCGCTCGGACATCTGATAACGGAAGAAGGACAATGGCTGAAAGTGGAGACCATTGTGCCTATTAAACCAGCCGCGGATACTAGCGACAATTGGATTGTTTATCCATTTACCACAGGTAAAGCAGACATCTATTTAGACGATATCCGCTACGAAGTAATTACGCTTAATCCAGCTTCAGAACAGCCATAAACGCAGATTGCGGAACTTCTACGTTTCCTACCTGACGCATACGTTTCTTCCCCTTCTTCTGCTTTTCGAGGAGCTTGCGCTTACGCGAGATGTCACCACCGTAGCACTTGGCCGTAACGTCCTTACGCATGGCCTTTACCGTTTCGCGTGAGATGATCTTGGCCCCGATGGCCGCCTGAATGGCAATATCGAACTGCTGCCTTGGGATGAGTTCGCGCAACTTGGCGCAGATCTTCTTGCCCAAAGTGTGTGCATTATCTGCATGGATCAAAGCCGAAAGCGCATCCACCTGATCACCATTAAGAAGGATGTCCAATTTCACCAATCGGCTTGCCTTGTAGTCGAGCGGTTGGTAATCGAAGGATGCGTATCCGCGAGAGATCGACTTCAGTTTATCGTAAAAATCGAACACAATCTCTCCCAAAGGAAGCTCAAACTGAAGCTCCACACGGTCGCTCGTCAGGTAGATCTGGTTTTTGAGGATGCCGCGTTTGTCAATGCACAGCGTCATGATCACCCCAACGTATTCCGATTTGGTGATGATCTGAGCCGCGATGTAAGGCTCCTCCACTGTTTCAATATAATTCGGTTCGGGAAGGTCGGAAGGGTTGTTCACAACCAACGTCACCCCTTTTTTGGTATGGGCAATGTAAGACACGTTGGGAACGGTGGTAATCACCGTCATGTCAAACTCACGCTCCAAGCGTTCTTGAATGATTTCCATGTGCAACATTCCCAAGAAACCACAACGGAAACCGAAACCAAGTGCCGCAGAACTTTCAGGTTCGTAGGTCAAAGAAGCATCGTTCAGTTGGAGCTTGTCCATGCTGTTGCGTAGCTCTTCGTAATCCTCCGTATCAACAGGATAGATACCTGCGAATACCATCGGTTTCACATCCTCAAATCCTTGAATGGCCACTTGGCATGGTCGCGCCACCGAAGTAATGGTGTCTCCCACTTTCACCTCCTTGGCGGTTTTGATACCCGAAATGATGTAGCCCACATTCCCCGCGCTCAGTTCCTTCTGTGGGGAAGGTTTTAGCTTGAGAATCCCGATTTCCTCGGCTCCATATTGCTTTCCAGTAGCAACAAATTTTACCTGTTCGCCCTTCTTGAGGGTACCGTTGATGATCCTGAAATAGGCGATGATACCTCTGAAGGAGTTGAATACCGAATCGAATATCAATGCTTGCAACGGAGCTTCGGGGTCACCCACTGGAGCAGGCACACGCTCCACAATGGCCTCCAACATTTCTGGTACTCCTATGCCTGTCTTGCCGCTGGCAGCAAGAATATCACCTCTATCGCAGCCCAAAAGTTCAACGATTTGGTCTTTTACTTCTTCCGGGTTGGCACTGTCAAGATCGATCTTGTTCAGCACCGGAATGATCTCCAGATCATGCTCCAAGGCCAAATAGAGGTTGGAGATGGTCTGTGCCTGAATGCCTTGTGCCGCATCTACAATAAGAAGCGCGCCTTCGCAAGCCGCAATGGCCCGCGAAACCTCGTAAGAGAAATCCACGTGGCCGGGAGTATCAATGAGGTTGAGGATGTAATCCTCCCCGTTCAAACGATAATTCATCTGAATGGCATGACTCTTAATGGTGATGCCCCGCTCGCGCTCAAGGTCCATGTCGTCCAACACCTGTGCCTGCGCCTCGCGGTCGGTTACGGTGCCTGTTACTTGCAGAAGACGGTCGGCCAAGGTGCTTTTACCGTGGTCAATGTGGGCAATGATGCAAAAGTTGCGGATGTTTTTCATGGGCTGCAAAAGTAGTAAGTACGTATGCGTTCAATACAAAAAAAGCACCTCCATCGGGAAGTGCTTCTTTAATCAAGTTGACCCACTAGGGCTCGAACCTAGACTCTTCTGGACCAAAACCAGACGTGTTGCCAGTTACACCATGGGTCAATTTGGGCGGCAAAAATAAGAAAGTTTAACATCGGCACAAACAACTTTTACAACTCGTTCACGGTCTCTTGTAGGTAATATTCCTAAATTCGGCATCGCTTAAAAAACAGCCTCAATGAGCAAGTATAAATTGATAAACAACGTAACGGGATGGTTGGTATTCTTCATCTCATCGTTCGTCTATGTGTCAACCATTGAACCTACAGCAAGCTGGTGGGACTGCGGAGAGTACATTTCTGCCTCTTACAAATTGATGGTTGGACATGAGCCCGGAGCTCCGATGTTCCAACTGTTGGCTCGGTTCTTCGCCATTTTTGCTGGTGACGATGTGACGCAAGTAGCCAAGTGGGTAAACATTATGTCGGCCCTAGCAAGTGCATTCACCATCCTTTTTCTATTCTGGTCTATTACCCATTTTGCCAAGAAGTTGGTGATAGGAAAAGACGGAGAAGACAGTGATTTCGGAAAAATTCTAGCCGTAATGGGAAGTGGCGTTGTAGGCGCATTGGCCTTCACCTTCTCCGATTCGTTCTGGTTTTCGGCTGTTGAGGGTGAGGTTTACGCACTTTCGTCTATGTTCACCGCCTTGGTTTTCTGGGTCATCCTTAAATGGGAAAGCGTGGCAGACGAACCGCATGCAGATAGATACATTGTGCTTATCGCTTTGCTGTTCGGTATGTCCATTGGAGTTCACCTTTTGAACTTGCTGGCGATTCCTGCCATCACGTTTGTGTACTATTTCAAGCGATTTAAGCCAACAACAACAGGATTTTTAACGGCTGGAGTGTTGTCCATCGTCATCTTGGGATTTGTTCAGTATGGCATCATCCCCTACGTGGTAAAAGTGGCCTCGTGGTTCGAGCTTTTGTTCGTAAACACCATGAAAATGTCGTTCAATTCAGGCCTTTTCTTCTATTTGATATTACTGGCCGTAGCCATTGCTTTTGGACTGTATTACACCAAAAAGCAGAAAATGGTAACTGCAAACACGGTCATTCTGAGTTTGATGATGCTGCTGGTTGGGTATTCTGCCTACACGCTAACGGTAATTCGCTCTATGGCAAATCCTCCGATGGATGAAAGTAACCCAGACAACGTTTTTGCACTTCAATCATACCTCAATCGTGAGCAATATGGCGATCGTCCATTGTTCTACGGTCCATTCTTTAATGCAGAATACACAGGTAAAAAGGATGGTGATAAGGTTTACTATCAAGCAAAAGACTCGTACGAAGTTTCGGGAAGAAAATCAATTGCCGAGTACGATTCTAAATTAAGCGGACTTCTTCCGCGTATGTATAGTAATCAAGCACATCACATCGAAGAGTACAAAAGCTGGACGGGCGCCAAAGGTGGAAATGTGAAACCGACATTCGGAGAGAACATGGCATTCCTCTTCAAATATCAGATTGGGCACATGTACCTACGTTACTTCATGTGGAATTTTGCCGGTCGGCAAAATGATGTGCAAGGACATGGCGAAATCAACAAGGGAAACTGGATATCTGGTATTTCTTTCATTGATGAAGCAAGATTGGGACCTCAGGACAACTTGCCCATCTCCATGACGACCAATAAGGCGCACAATAAGTTCTATATGTTGCCGCTCATCTTGGGCTTAATTGGTTTTGTGTTCCAATACTACCGAGATAAGGAAAGCGCGTGGTTGGTTGGTCTCATGTTTTTGATGACAGGATTGGCCATTGTGTTCTACCTGAACCAATATCCGATTCAACCACGTGAGCGAGATTACGCCTACGTTGGCTCTTTCTATGCCTTCGCCATGTGGATTGGTCTTGGCGTTGCGGCCATTTATGATGCACTAAAGGACAAAGCTCCGAAACTAGTTGCGGCTGGTGTTGCAACGGTGCTTTCTCTTTCTGTTCCTGCAGTGATGGCAAAAGAAGGTTGGGATGACCACAATCGCTCTGACAGATACGCAGCCCGGGACATTGCTGTGAACTACCTCGAAAGCTGTGCTCCGAACGCGATTCTGTTCACAAATGGCGACAACGATACATTCCCATTGTGGTACGCACAAGAAGTGGAAGGCGTGCGTACGGATGTTCGGGTGGTGAACCTCAGCCTTTTCAATACCAATTGGTACATCGACCAATGCAGACGAGCGGCTTATGATGCAGCTCCAATACCTTTCACGTTCAGTGAAGAGGATTTGTTGGGAGAGAAACGACTGCAAATTCCAATCTACGACCGAAAGATTACTGGAAATGTGGAGCTGAAAGAAGTGCTTGCGTTTGTTGCCAAAGACGACAAGCAATACATGCTACAAACCCGTGTTGGCGATTTCAATTACATGCCAACCGGAAACCTCAAAATCACGGTTGATTCTGCAAAAGTTATGAGCACCGGAACAGTAAGACCAGACCAAGCAGATCGTATTGTGAAAGAGATGACCTGGACCATGAAAGGCTCTTCTATTACTCGGAATCACTTGATGGTGCTTGACCTTATTGCTAACACCAATTGGGAGCGACCAATCTATTTTGCCGTTACTGTTGGGGGCGACAATTACCTTGGGTTAGAAAAGTACTTCCAGATTGAAGGATTGGCCTATCGTCTCGTTCCGATTGAACAAGCATCGAAAGACGGCCAAACGGGAGAAGTAAATACCGTTGCGATGTATGAGAACATGGTCAACAAATTCCAATGGGGAAACATGCACTTGCCACAGGTTTATCACGGAACGGAAACCGAGCGTATGAGCCTAAACTACCGCAGCATGTATGCACGTTTGGCCAATAGCCTCATTGCAGAAGGAAAAAAGGAAGAGGCTATAAAAACCCTCGATCGCTGCATGGAAGCTATTCCACACGAATCTATTCCGCTCAATTTCTCAGCTGCCGGAATTGTGGAAGGCTACTATAAGGTGGAGGAATTTGAAAAAGGAAACGTGATTGCGCTACAGTTGATGGAAGTTTACGCTCAGGAAATTGAATACTATACTCGGTTGGACCGAACGCAAGTTTCGCGATTGGGCAACGAACCAGAAATTGCAATGTCAGTCCTTCAAAAACTATTGATTCTTGCTCGAGTTCATAAGCAAGATGACGTTTTGGAAACGATTGAAGCACGATTTGACGAGATTGAATCAAAGTACATGCAGTCGCCACTTTCAACCAAGTAGGTAAAAGCATACGAGACCTAACAGGTTTTTAAAACCTGTTAGGTCTTTAGTAAACGGACATCCATGTATCTAATTCGTCCACCAAAGGTTTATCGCTGGCTTTTTAAAAAGGCCATTTTCAGGAGAAATCCAGACGAGAAAAAGGTCTATTTGACATTTGATGATGGGCCACATCCCGAAGTGACTCCGGTGGTGATGGAGATTCTCGAATCACACGGCATCAAAGCCACCTTTTTTGTGCTTGGCAAGAATGCGTTGGAACATCCTGAGTTAATAGAACAACTAAAGGATAAAGGACACGCCATTGGCAATCACGGCATGCATCACCTCAACGGTTGGACATCATCAACTAGCAATTATGTTGCCGATGCAATGGCTGGAAAAGCGGTTGCGCAATCCACTTTTTTCCGGCCACCCTATGGTAAGTTGACGCTTTCGCAATACTCCACCCTGTCTCAAACGGAGACAATTGTGTTCTGGGATGTAATTTCAGGCGACTTTGACCCGAAGATTAGCCCTGAAACCGTAGTTTCTAACGTGTTAAAATATGTTAGAAATGGAAGTATTATTACGATGCATGATAGCAAAAAGGCGATGAACAGCCTTTTTGGCTCGATGAATGAAATCATCACCTCTTTGAAGGAAGAAGGATACGATTTTGGAGTTTTGCAAGGTTCAAACGAACCTCAATATTGATTAGTTTAGCGGCAAGTTAAGGACGTGGATAGCTGGCATAAGCATAAGAGAAGAGAAAAAATCAGGAACAGCATCATGATTGCATTGGCAATCATTTTGGTGATTCTGAACGTTATCGTCTATTTTACTCGCTGATTAGCGTCCTTTAAATGTTGCCTTGCGTTTTTCAACGAAGGCAGCACCACCCTCCACAAAATCTTCTGTTTCGCAGCACTCGCCAAACTTGTCAATTTCGAATTGCAAGCCGTTTACACCATCTGTAAAGAAAGCATTCCCACACTCAATCACTTTAGCAATGGCAAGTGGTGCTTTTGTGGCAATTTTGAGTAGTATTTCGGTTGATTTAGCAAGCAATTCTTCTGCTGGAACAACATGGTTTGCTAGGCCCAATCTCAAAGCTTCATCCGCTTTAATCATGTCAGCGGTCATCAACAATTCCATTGCTTTTCCCTTACCAATCAGTTGAATCAATCGCTGTGTTCCTCCGTAGCCCGGAATCAAGCCTAAATTCACTTCTGGTTGTCCGAAACGTGCTGATTCGTTCGCCACACGCATATGGCAGGCCATGGCCAACTCGCATCCTCCACCAAGAGCAAAACCATTAACAGCAGCGATGAATGGCTTTGGCGAATGCTCTATGGCGTTGAAAACGTCTTGTCCTCGCGAAGCAAGTCGCTTTCCTTCTTCCTTGGTCAATCCGCCAAACTCAGAAATATCGGCACCAGCTACAAACGCCTTATCGCCACTTCCAGTGATGATTGCACCCGTAATCTCCTTATTCGCATAAACTTCTTTCACCGCAGCATCAAGGTCGTTAAACACGCCTTTGCTCAAAGCATTCAGCTTATCTGGGCGATTGATGGTGATGGTAAAGATTCCGTTGTCGAGAGAGGTTAGGATGTTTTCGTAGGTCATGTTTGCTTCTTTATTGAGGCTCAAAAGTAGAAAAACGAGAGGTTAACGGGAATCAACATATAACCAGTTCATCTTGACTGACGAGAAGTTGACGTTAACAAGCGACATGTTGACGTCAACAAATGAAATGTCAACGTTGACAAATGAAAAGTACACGTCAACAAATGAGATGTTGACATTGCCGAACCATAAGTTGACGTTGCCGGATGGAAAGTTGACGTTGCCGAAAGGAATGTTGATCTCAACTTATGATAAGTTGACGTTGACAAATGAAAAGTTGGCGAACAATTGGGTTGGGCGACTTCAACAAATGAAATGTTGACGTCAACAAATGATAAGTTGACGTTGACGGATGGAAAGTTGACGTGTACTTATGATAAGTTGACGTGTACTTTTCATTAAATGAATCCAACTTGTGAGTTATTCGGTTGAACATGACGCGCATTGAATACAGAAAGACATAAGGAGGACCCTGCAATGCACTAGAAGAGAACGGTTACGGTTATTTCAACGTTCTACTCGGGTTGTATGAGTTTAAAAGTGTGACTAAGGGTAGTGCCCGATTTTAGGGTGAGTAAATAGATTCCTGAAGAAATTGGCGGAAGCCTGATAACGCCTCCAATCACATGGCCTTCTGCCACTTTCTGACCTGCAATAGCATATATAGTATAGGTGGCATAGTTTTCTGGCAACTTGGGCAACAACACTTCACCATTGTTCACAATCAGACCTCTCCGACCTACCTGTATTTCGCGCACTCCTATGCTGCTAGAGTCGCATTGAATCCCTCCTCCCCATTCAAAATCATTTCCAATATGTACGCATTGTATAGCAGCCATGGAATCCACACAGAAATCCTGTCGATACTCCATCCAAAAGGGAGAAGGGTTTATCGCTCCATGTACTGTTTGCCAGTTTAATCTTCCATTAGGTTGGCATTCACCGCCCCACATGGATACGGAATGGTCTAACCAATCAAAAGCAATTTCACAAACAACATAACCATTACTAAGGGTGTAACAACCGCGATAGTAAACCCCGAACTCAAAAACAGAGTCGGTTTCCCAATTAAGAAGATGGAACTGAAACGTATCTCCTACGGTAAGATTAAAGTCATACAAAACATACTCGTTCGTATCTGCATAGCCGCTAGTAGGCACATACTTAATATGCACCACCTTATCTTCTAGCCTAGTAAGGCAATGCAACCGATTGTGCGGAGAATCGAATGCAAGGAAACGAGAGAAATGCACCTTCTGCCATTGGTGTCCGTTCACAGCAGTATCTCCGTACATCTTATAGTACTTGAATTGACTGGTGGTGGCTCCAGACTGCTGGTCATAGTGCCAGTCTTGCACACACCACCATGCTGTATCCGTTGGCCAGTAGATGGTATCCTGCTGCGCAAAACAGTTCCAAGTGTGGTACATGAGAAAGAAAAATATTATCCTGAGTTTCATAGTAAAGTCTTAAGGTTTCACAATGCGTTGATAGGACACTTCCGAATCATGGAAAACCACCTGAAGAAGATAGATTCCAGATGGTAGGTCATTAGGTAATTCTAAACCATTACCACTCCATTCAACAGAAACGGCCACGCCAAGTATATTAAGCACACGGACATCTGTAATTTGCGAAGCGTCATCACACAATAAGTGGTTTCCGACAACCGGGTTCGGATAAAAGCTTGCAGAAGCAGACTTATCCTCCTCAGACATACCGTTAGGCTGAACAACTAAGTACTGAAATGGCCCACCGTAGATTGAACACCCTGCGGTATCCCAAATGGTACAACCATACGTGACATCAGATTGGGGACGAGCCCAAGGTTGGATGGCAGTAGAGTCAGAAAGTCCCTGACTGGGATTCCAAAGTACCTGTGCAATAGGACGATTTGAGGATACATTCGGATAATTTAGTTGAATAGAATCTCCGTAAGGTAAAGTCACATGATAGGTTACTGTACTTATAGCAAATTCTGATATTGAAACATTCACGGTGTCCCAACATTGGTTGCCCAAAGAATCGGTCACCTCAAGGTAAAACACCATTTCATCACCCCAAGTGTCTGTTAGATTCGGATTTGCAACAGTGGTGTCATTCAGAAACGTAGAACTCCAAAAGACCAGACCTGCTGATAACTCAATAGGCTCAATAGACCACTCATACACAAAAGGAGGATAACCCACCGTAGCAGTTGGATTTCCACCAAGCTGCATTTCAAAACCTGAAACCTTACATAAATGGGCATCCGGACCTGCATCTGCACTACATTGAGCCAAGCACGACCAAGACCACATGATGAACAAGAAAGAGACGATAGTCTTGAGTTTCATGATTCCTAAAGTTCCGAGAGTGAAGGAATAAAATCGTTTTCGCTTTGGCAAGAGATTTATTGGGCACTTCTATGTCTCAGAATCCAGTACAATCCGTGCATCTGAGGCTTCAATCATTTTTTTGGCTTGGGTTAACCTGCATTCGGGTTATATCATAAGCGTTTTGAGATATGATTTCTGAATGAAATTGAGACCTTTGATTCACCAAATATGACACAAGGAATGAACATATTATTGATTGGATCGGGAGGAAGGGAACATGCTATGGCTTGGAAACTATGCCAAAGCAGCCGATTGTCTAAGCTTTACATTGCCCCAGGAAATGCTGGAACCAAGACCGTTGGAACCAATGTAGATTTGAATCCGCTCGATTTTCCTGCGGTGCGGGATTTTGTGCGTGGCAATGGAATTCACATGGTAATTGTGGGGCCAGAAGCACCGTTGGTTGCCGGAATTGTAGACTATTTCCAAAGCGAACCATTTCTGAAATACATTCCTGTGATCGGCCCATCAAAATTGGGAGCCATGCTTGAAGGAAGCAAAGAGTTCTCGAAGGAATTCATGGTTCGTCATAACATACCAACGGCAGGTTACGGCTCCTTCACAACGGACTCACTCGAAGAAGGCTTCAAGTTTTTGGAAACGCTTGATTCTCCATATGTCTTGAAAGCTGATGGACTTGCTGGCGGAAAAGGCGTGTTAATCTGTGATGAATTGGTGGAGGCGCGAATTGAACTCACATCCATGTTGGTAGAGCACAAATTTGGATCAGCTTCGGATAAAGTGGTAATCGAAGAATTCCTTCGTGGAATAGAGCTTTCGGTTTTCGTGCTTACGGATGGAAAAAACTACAAGATTCTACCTTCTGCAAAAGATTACAAGCGAATTGGCGAAGGCGATACAGGACTGAATACAGGCGGAATGGGCGCCATTTCTCCCGTTCCTTTTGCCGACCAAGAGTTCATGAATAAGGTGGAGGAACGCATCGTGAAACCAACCATCAACGGGTTGGCAAAAGATGGCATCGACTACCGTGGTTTTGTTTTTATTGGATTGATGAACGTGGGAGGAGAACCATTCGTAATTGAATACAACGTTCGAATGGGCGATCCGGAAACGGAAGTGGTCATTCCAAGAATACAAACGGATTTGGTTGATTTGTTTGAAGCAGTTGCCGATCAAACCTTGGATAAGATTCAATTGACCGTTGATCCGCGTACAACTTGCACCGTAATGCTGGTTTCAGACGGCTATCCGGGAAACTATGAGAAAGGCCGCCAAATTGCAGGCTTGGAAAAAGTAAAAGACAGTGTGGTTTTCCATGCAGGAACAAAAGATAGCAATGGAAATGTGCTCACGGACGGTGGTCGCGTGTTGGCAATTACATCCTATGGCGAAAACATGACCGAAGCACTGGAACAATCATATGCCAATGCGCACGTAGTAAACTACGAAGGAAAATACTTTAGAACCGATATAGGTTTCGACCTCTAAAATTAGCGGTTCAGCATCTCGTCCTTTTGGAAACCAGCCAACTTAACGGTCCAATAAACCAAGGCCAACGAAATGATGATAATCAGAAGGTAGTTAACGTAATTCTCGCCAACTTCCAACAATCCGAATGTCCACAATAAAAGGTCTTCGATTGGTGCAAGAATTTGCTGTAAGTTCATAGCGTTTTGTTTTGTTGCGGCAAATATATCCAATATTTGAAATCGATTAGGATTACGATCAAATGCTAACAGCCATTCTCAAGTCAAATACGATTGTAGCATTTGTGCTTAGCTATTTGTTTGGCGGGCTCATGCTTGTATTACCGTATTTCTTCTTGGCCGAAAACAGTTTTAATGCGGATATGCTTTACGCACATTGGGCATTTGCTTGGCTTCAACCCAATGCGGCATTCATACCGTATATATGCACGTTTATCATTGCAATAGCCGCTATCTTATCTCGATTGCGCTTGCGCGAAGCAAAACAAGTTCTGGGCAATAGTAATCTTGCCATGGTAGCATTCGTGTCTTTGATAATGACACATCCAAAAGTGGCACTTGCCCGTCCAGACATTCTCGTGACATGCGTCATAATCATAGCCACATTTTTGTTGCTGCTTTCAACAAATAAGCAAGAATCGGTTCTCTCTGAGATATTTCATGTCGGATTGTTGTTCGGAACCGCCAGTTTATTTACCGGTCAGACAATTCTGTTTTTGCTTCCTGCGGGGTTCTCTATATTGGTTTTAAGATCAGGAAATTGGAGAGAATGGGCCGTTTTGAGTTTAGGAATCGTGATGACCGCTATTTTCATCATGATGGTTGCCGTTTGGGATGAGTCTCCTTTTCTAGCCTTTCTGCGGGTAATACAATCATCGTGGTCTGGAAGTACCGGTATCGATAACGTGAATACAGGTCATCTAATCCTCCTTCCTATTGCGCTCATTGGTTTGTCGGGTCTATTCGGAAGTCTGACCATTGGAACCGTTACCGAGCGAAACATCATGCTGGTAAATAGTGCTTGGATTATAGGAGGAGTCCTTATTGTGTTGCTTCTTGGAGTAAGTTGGCAGAACGGAATTATTCTGATAGCGTTCCCACTGAGTGTGCTTATTTCTCGTTCGCTCGAAAAAATGAAACGCTGGTGGCTAGCCGACCTATTGCTGCTTTCGCTTATTGCAGCGCCCTTTGTTAGTATCCTATGGCCGCTTTAAATCGGGCCAAAACCTGATTGGCAACTGGCCGGGCCTTTTCCGCTCCTTCCAATAATAGTTTTTCGATTTTTTCTGGGTTCTGCATTAAAGCATCAAAACGGATACGTTCGTCTTTAAACTCTTCCAAAATGAGTTCGAAAAGCGCCTGTTTGGCGTGGCCATAACCGTAATTACCACCCAAATAATTCTGACGCATTTCGGCAATCTGTGGTTCTGTTGCCAATAAAGAGTACAAAGCAAACGCATTGCACGCATCAGGATTTTTAGGATCTTCCATTGGAGTGCTGTCGGTCACAATTCCCATCACTTGCTTACGCAGTTGTTTTTCAGGAAGAAAAACATCGATAAAGTTGTTGTACGATTTACTCATTTTTCGTCCGTCTGTGCCCGGAATGGTCATAACCTCTTCGCTAATTTTTGACTCAGGAATAACGAAGATTTCCTGTTTCATCTGATAATTGACGGCACTTGCCATGTCGCGCGTCATCTCTAAATGCTGCTTCTGATCTTTCCCAACAGGAACAACATTGGCATCATACATCAGAATGTCGCAGGCCATCAGCACCGGATAAATAAAGAGCCCCGCATTTACATCCGCCAGATTCTCCGATTTATCCTTGAAAGAATGCGCATTTGCCAACATTGGAAATGGCGTGAAACAGCTCAAATACCAAGTCATTTCAGCAACCTGCGGAATATCGGATTGACGGTAGAAAACCACCTTTTCCGTGTCTAATCCGCAAGCCAACCAAGCAGCGGCCGTAGCCAACACGTTTTCTTTTCGCGTAGCCGCATCTTTAATGGTCGTAAGCGAATGCATATCGGCAATAAAAAGATATGCCTCGTTTTTCGGGTCGCGACTGAGCTCAATGGCGGGCCTAATGGCGCCAAGAATATTTCCCAAATGCTGCCGTCCCGAACTCTGTATGCCTGTAAGTATTCTTGCCATGGTTTCGTCTTTATCGGACAGAACGCCAAAAGTAGAAATTCTCAATTCGGGCTGGGGAAGAACATCCTGTTAAATTTGCCTCATGTCAAAGCTCTTTTGGCCACTCAAAATACTCTGGAGAGGATGGTTTTTCGCATCGTGTTTCATTACGCTGATGCCACTATTTCCGTTCTTCTTGTACTTCGTGCATCGCGAACAGCACTTTAAAAAGGCGATGTTTTTAAAGCGCATCTGGGCTCGGATGATTTGTTTTGTAACGGGCGTTCGAACCACGGTTGAGATTGAAGAACCGTTAACGGATGGGCCATACATCATTGTGCCCAACCATGTTTCGTTCGTAGATATTGTGCAATCCTACATCGCCTTTCCAATCTATTTCCATTATATGGGAAAGGTGCAATTGGGCAAATGGTGGTTCTTCAACATCTTCTTTCATAAGATGAACATCCTCATCGACAGAACGAATCTGCGTGCTTCATACAACTCTTACCAACGCGCAGCTGACGACCTCAGGAAGGGAATCAGTATTGGGGTTTATCCCGAGGCAATCATTCCCGACAATCCGCCTAAGATGCTGCCTTTCAAGAACTCACCCTTCAAAATTGCCATCGAGGCGCAAGTTCCCGTTGTACCCGTTACTTTTGTCAACGGATGGAACATTCTACCCGCCAAACCGCATGTTTGGGAAGGTGGCAGACCCGGCAAAACGTTCATCAAAATTCACAAGCCTATTCCCACCAAAGGGATGACCGCCAATGATGTAGTTGAACTGAGAGATGCCGCGCAGGATGTAATCCGACAAGAATTGAAACGACATGGATATAACGGATAAAACGGTTGATGAATTGGCGCATTTGGCGCGCTTGCAGTTTGAGGGCGAGGAGAAAGAGCGCATCAAAAAAGACCTGAACAAGATTCTTTCGTTCATGGAAAAACTGAACGAGCTCGACACGGAAGGCGTGGAGCCGCTCATTTACATGTCGGAAGAAATGAACGTGATGCGAAATGATGAGAAGAAAAAGACCATCACGCAGAAACAGGCGTTGAAAAATGCTCCAAAAGCTGATTCAGATTACTTCAAGGTTCCGAAGGTTTTGAAGAATCCCGAGTCGGAGTAGCTGTTTTTTCCGGACGTTCTCTTCCAAATGTAAATGCCAAACCGATTGATGGTGATAGAGGGAAGACCTTAGCACCCTGGGACGCAATTTGCACAAGTGGTGCATTGAACGATAGACCAATTAGTGGTTCTATGTTCATGCCTTGATTCAACGAGTAGGCGAATCTCAATGCAAGTCGTCCTTGTAATAAATTCTTAACCCGCCCATCCATACTTGGGTAGCCACGAACGTCCGCACTAGGCCCAGTTTCCTGTCGTACCAAATGACTATAGTAGGTTGAAAGAGCCAGAATGAGGCTGCTTTTACCTTGTTCAAAACAGTGCCATTTTGCTTGAACCCCCGAGTTGAACCCCAAAGACTTTGATTGGATGAAGTATGAAACCTTTTCATATCCATGCGTGGTCAGAACAAACCCTTCGGATTCAGCGTTTCTCCTCACTGAATAGTTAAGTCCTATCATCGGACCAAGTGAGATGTTCTCCACCAACTGAATGTCTAGCCCGATACGCCAATCATATTCGGGAGAGACAAACCGATTGAATACGCGTTGAAACGAAACAGATTTAGGCGCGTCATAAACGGCCATGTCCGTTGAAAAACAAAAATCAAACCGTGTCTTAATCTTCGAAAAGTCAGGATAGTCTTTCCCCTGTCCAAAACACATTTGGCAGAGGAAAAACAGTATTAACACAATGCGAAGCACACAACAAAGAAACTTAAACAGAATAAAAAAAGACACTCCGAATTATCGGAGCGGCTTTTTTATTTCCCAATCAGCTAAAAGCTAACGGCTAATCCCTAAAATCTAGCAAAACTCATCATAAGCTCCAGTCAGATTCTCAGCAATCATTTCTGGTGTGCGTCCTTCAATGTGATGACGCTCAATGAAATGAACCAAGTTTCCGTCTTTAAACAGCGCAATGCACGGACTTGATGGTGGATAAGGAGCTGTGTGCGACCTCACTTGTGCCACAGCAGCGGTATCAAAACCAGCAAAAACTGTAGTTGTTCTAGTTGGTTGTTTGCTGTGTTTCAAAGCCATTTTAATGGAAGGGCGTGCGTTTCCTGCAGCACAACCGCAAACGGAGTTGATAAAAACCAAGGTGGTTCCATCAGCCTTAATGGCTGCATCAACATCTTCTGGTGTAAGCAATTCTTTCACTCCAGCAGAAGTGATGTCTTGCTTCATTGGTATTACTATTTCTGGTGGATACATATCCTATTGTTTTTGATTAATGGCGCAAAGTTATCGTTTATCTAAACTCATTCTAAATAACTTTGTTCAAGATTAAAATGGTATTGAATGCGGTATAATTTGAGTGAGATAAAAGCGGTAATTGAAGACAGACGAACTATCATTCCTGAGAATTTCTCTACAAGAAAAGTGCACAAGGAAATAGTGATGGAATTGTTGGACGCAGCCAAATGGGCGCCAACACATCGCTACACGCAGCCATGGCATTTCAAGGTTTTTATGGGTGATGGATTGAAGAAGTTGTCAGAGTTCCAATCAGAGCTTTACAAGCAAGTAAAGGCCGACAGTTTTGACCAAGAGAAATACGACAAATTGCGTGATCGACCTTTGATGGCAACCGCTATTATTGGCATTTGTATGAAAAGAGATGAAGCAGAACGAGATCCAATTGAAGAAGAATTGGCATCAGTTTCTATGGCGGTTCAGAACATGATGCTTGTTGCAGCTGCCCACGGAATCGGTGCTTTTTGGGCAAGTGGAGGTGTTACCTATTGGCCCGAAACCAAGGAATTCATGGAATTGGGCGAGAAAGACAAATTCCTTGGCTTCCTTTACCTCGGCTACCCAAAAGACGGTTGGCCACGCAAGACAAGAAGAAAGCCACAGGAGTATTTTACAGAGTGGATAGAGACCTCACCCCTGACTTCTCCCCAAAAGGGAGGGGAGTTTGCGTAGCGGTTGAGAATTATGAATTTGGCGGTTGACGCCTTTGCGAGAACTAAAACATATGTATAAAGAATTTCAAGAAGACAATATTTCATTAACTGAAGCGAAGGAAGCAGCAGAGCGACTTTCGTTTTACCCGATGATGTTCCAAGCGGCTGTTGCGCTGAACAGAACAGGAATACTGTTGGCCATTGTAGAAGCAGGAAGAAAAGGAATCACCTCAGAGGAATTGGCCGAGAAAACAGGCATTTCACAATACGGAGTGGAAACGCTTTTGGAAGCAGGTTTGAGTCTCAACTTGGTAAAGCTCGTAGAGCCATACAAGTACAAATTGGGTAAAACTGGTTCGTTCTGGCTGCGCGATAAGCAAACCATTGCCAACACCGATTTCATACAAGACATCTGTTATCCAGGCACTTTCCGATTGGAAGAAGCCATCAGAGAAGAAAAACCGGCCGGTTTGAAAGAACTGGGTGATTGGCCGACCATTTACCACGGACTTTCACAACTTCCGCCAAGAGAAAAAGACAGTTGGTTCAACTTCGACCATCATTATTCCGATCAGGCGTTTCCTCAAGCACGGGAGGAAGTGTTCAAATTCAAACCAAAATCCATGCTGGATATTGGCGGCAACACAGGCAAATGGTCGTTTCTGTGCGTGGAGAACGACCCTGATGTACACATGACGATTGTGGATTTGCCGAGCCAGACTGGATTGGCAAACCCACGCATTAAGGAAGCTGGATATGAACACAGAATTTCTACTCACGAGCAGAACGTTCTGGACGCTGACTATGAACTGCCTAAAAATCAGGATGCGGTTTGGATGAGCCAGTTCTTGGATTGTTTCTCGCCCATTCAGATCGTTCATATTCTAAGCCACGCAAAAGATGCGTTGAATGATGATGGTCGCGTTTTCATTCTCGAAACATTTTGGGATATGCAGGAAAGCATGACCGCCACGTATTGCTTGCACGGAACATCGCTTTATTTCACTTCCATGGCAAACGGAAACAGTAAGATGTACGACAGCAAACGCATGACGCAATATGTTGAAGAAGCTGGTTTGGAAGTAGAGAAAATCGTAGAAACGGTTGGCTATTATCATTCACTAATGGTGTGTAAAAAGAAACTGTAGGGGTTTGTCGCGGCAAACCCTTACCAAACAAAAACAAGAATGAGTTGGAAAGACATGTTTAGCGGAGGAAGTTCAAACGTTCCTTGGAAGGAAATGACCGCAGAAGCGCAGATTTCCGAAATTGTAGAACGCTCTCACGAGAATCCGCAACTCATTTTCAAGCATAGCACGCGCTGTTCTATTAGCTCCATGGCAAAATCTCGTCTAGAGAGAGAATGGAACTTGGAAAATGTAGAGCCTTGGTACTTAGACCTTATCGCGTATCGAAACATCTCAAATGCGATTGCTTCCCAGCTCAGTGTTCATCACGAATCGCCACAGGCTATTTTATTAAAAGACGCAATAGTGGTGTACGACAGTTCGCATAATTCCATCTCTGTCTCAGAAATCTCGAAGCACGTATCTTAGGGCAAAATTCTGCCCTATGCGTTACACCATTCTTATTGCTCTTTTGGCCTTTTTTGGTTGTTCACAACCACAACCTACTCAGGTTTCTGAACCAGCGGCAAGCTGCGAATACAACAATTTCAAAACACCTGGTGAATACCAATCTGGAGGTGTTCAGATGATTGACCTGAAAGAAGGCTATAAGGTTTGGACCAAGCGCTTCGGCAACAGCCCGATGAAGGTGTTGATTCTTCACGGAGGTCCAGCTGGAACACACGAGTATTTGGAGAGTTTCCAAAGCTTTTTTCCGCAGGCGAATATTGAGTTTTACGAGTACGACCAGTTGGGTTCTTATTACTCCGATCAGCCTACGGATATGAGCCTTTACACCATCGAGCGTTTCGTGGAAGAAGTGGAGCAGGTGCGTGTTGCGCTGGGTCTTGATAGTACCAATTTCGTGCTTCTCGGCCAAAGTTGGGGTGGCATTCTAGCGATGGAATACGCGCTCAAGTATCAGCAGAAACTGAAAGGGATGGTCATCTGCAACATGACGGCCGATTTCCACAAATACGCTGCCTACAACAACAAACTTCGCAATGAACTCCGCCCAAGTTTGGTTGACACCTTCAAAATGTTTGAGGACAAGGGCGATTACGGCAATCCTCTTTATCTGGAGTTGGTTGAGAAGGAATTCTACGCCAAACACATTTGCAGGATCTATCCTTTTCCTGAGCCCGTTTCAAGGAGTTTCGGTCATTTCAATGGGCCGGTTTACAGCTACATGCAAGGCCCGAGCGAGTTCGTTCCGGGCGGAATTCTTAAGGATTGGAGCGTTTGGGACAGACTGCACGAGATCAAGACACCCACACTCATGGTGGGGGCGAAGTACGACAGCATGAACCCCGAAGAGATGAAGCAGATGTCAACCCTTGTTCAGAACGGGGAATATCTCTATTGCCCCAACGGAAGCCACTTGGCACTTTGGGATGATCAAGAGGTTTTTATGGATGGGGTGATCGGGTTTATTCACCGAACGTTTGAGTATAAAAACTAAACCGCCTCCACCGTCAACCCAACGTCCGTCTTTGTCACCTTAGTCAGTCCTGCTGATGCAAGTCCTTTGATGCCTTTATCCCATTGCTTGCCGCTAAGGCCGCTTTGGGTTTTCAGGTCATTTAGATCCATTGGTGAGTTCTTAGAAAGGATGCCGAAAATGAGTTTCTCGGTTTCATTCAACTCAACTTTCTTCTCGGCCTTTTTCTCTGGTCGCATTTGCGGGAAGAACAGAATATCCTGAATAGAATGCTGGTTGGTAAGCATCATCGCCAAACGGTCCATGCCAATGCCCATTCCTGAAGTAGGCGGCATGCCGTATTCCAGAGCGCGAAGGAAATCCTGATCGATCATCATCGCTTCGTCATCGCCTTTGTCGGCCAAGCGCATCTGCTCTTCAAAACGCACGCGTTGCTCAATTGGGTCGTTCAACTCAGAATAAGCGTTGGCGATTTCCTTTCCGCAGATCATCAGCTCAAAACGCTCTACCAATCCTTCTTTGCTGCGGTGCTTTTTGGTGAGGGGTGACATCTCGACCGGATAATCGGTAATGAAGGTCGGTTGGATGTAATGGCCCTCACATTTCTCACCGAAGAGCTCATCGATCAGCTTGCCCTTGCCCATGCTTTCCTCTACAGGAATGCCGAGGTCGTTGCACACTTTCCGTAGCGCGTCTTCGTCCATTCCGCTGATGTCAACGCCCGTGTGTTGCTTAATAGCATCGAGCATCGGCACGCGTGGAAAAGGCGCTTTGAAGCTCACTTTGTGCTGTCCGTATTCAATTTCTGTCGTTCCGTTTAGGGCGATGCAAGCTTTCTCCAAGAGCTTCTCGGTGAAGTCCATCATCCAATTGTAATCCTTGTAAGCCACATAGATTTCCATCACCGTGAATTCTGGATTGTGCGTACGGTCCATGCCCTCGTTTCGGAAATCCTTCGCAAACTCATATACGCCATCGAACCCGCCCACGATCAATCTTTTCAGGTACAATTCGTTGGCAATTCGCATGTAAAGCGGCATGTCCAAGGCATTATGATGCGTGATAAACGGCCTTGCCGCAGCTCCACCCGGAATGGCCTGTAGAATAGGTGTTTCCACCTCAAGAATATCGTGCTCGTTGAAGTAATCGCGGAAAACGCTGTAAAGCTTGGTGCGCTTCATGAACACTTCCTTCGTACCCGGATTGACCACTAGATCAACATATCGCTGACGATAACGGAACTCTGCATCATGCACCGCATCGTGCACCACGCCTTCTGCATCTGTTTTTACAACGGGAAGAGGCTTGAGAGATTTAGCCAGCAGCGTTAATTCTTCCACGTGAATGGATGTTTCGCCCACTTGTGTTTTGAAAACGTAGCCTTTCACCCCAATAAAATCGCCTCTGTCCAAAAGCTTCTTGAAAACCTCGTTGTACAAGGTTTTATCCTCACTCGGACAGATTTCATCACGGGCGATGTAGACCTGAATTCGTCCGCTTGCATCTTGCAATTCCGCAAAAGAAGCTTTGCCCATTACCCGCGAACTCATCATTCGTCCTGCCAGCACTACTTCTTTCAACTCTTCGCCTGCGGCAAATTTTTCCTTTACCTCATTGGCGAGAATATTCACAGGGAATTCTGCCGCTGGGTATGGGTCAATACCAAAGTCGATAAGTTTCTGTAGGGCCTCTCTTCTGACGATTTCCTGTTCGCTGAGCTCTTGCATACTTAAAATTTTGCGCAAAGATAACAGGCCGAGCCAAGGTTGCCGCCCTCATAAATCTAGATACGCAGTATATTCGCGCTCCCATGAAAAACAGCAGCCCCTCTGCCTTCGGCATCTCCCCAAAAGGGAGAGAAATCAGCACATTTAAGAGAACTCCGTTCGCTATTTTTAGCTCAGCACGGTTTTTCTTTTTCCTTTTTTTCTTTTCTCTGATTTCTACCGCGCAAGCGGGTGGCGGCAAAGAAGGAACAAAAACTCTTGGCAATAGCCATTACAGCCCCGAACCACAGTACCAAGCGGCTTTCGATTACCAATCGCAATACGTGCCAATGAGCGATGGCGTAAAGCTGGCTGTGGACGTTTTCTTGCCAAAGAAATTGGAAGAAGGCACGAAGGTACCGACCGTGGTGTACTTCGTGCGATACGTGCGAACGTTTCAGTTGAAAGGTTTTTGGCGCGGGCTCAAAGACCCTGCTTTCGGTAGCGTTGCAGAAGATGAAGTGAAGTTTTTCAACTCGCATGGCTATGCAGTTGTGATTGTTGATTTGCGCGGAACGGGCGCTTCTTACGGCCATCGCGACATGGAATTTTCTCCTCAAGAAGTGAAAGATATGGGCGAAACCCTCGACTGGTTGGTGTCCGAACCTTGGTCGAATGGCAAAACCGCTACCACAGGAATTTCTTATACGGGAACTACTGCTGAGTTGGCGTTGATTACCAAACACCCATCGCTGAAAGCGTGCGTACCAAGGAGTAACATTTGGGATCTGTACACAGATATTGTTTTCCCAGGTGGAATTCGTCAAACACCATTTGTAAAAGAGTGGAGGTTGACCACAAATTCGTTGGATCAGAACGAACTTGCACCTTTGGGTAAGAAAGTAAAAACGTTCGTAAAGTGGCCAAGCCCTGTTGACGGAGATAAAAAAGGGCTTCAATTGCAAGAAGCCATGAAGGAGCACAAGGGTAACTACGATATTTTCGAAGGGCTTTATCGTATTGAAGCTCGAGATGAACCAGATCGAGGTTATGGTGCGGAACTGACCGCAGATGATTGCAGTATTCATGCACGTAGATTAGACATACAAGAAAGTGGCGTTCCTATTTTCCGCATCGGAGGATGGTTTGATGGGGCGCTTTCCAACTCAGTTTTCAAAGGTTTTTGGAATACATCAAACACAAAACGCGTAATGGTCGGCCCGTGGGATCACGGTCCAGGTCAGTATTTCACCAATTTCACGGGAACGAAAGAAAAGGAGTTGAACATCAAAATGGAGATTCTCCGTTTCTTAGATCACTATGTGAAAGGAATTGAAACCGGTTTGGAGAATGAACCAACGGTCAACTATTTCACAATGGGCGAACAGGCGTGGAAGGCATCTTCAACTTGGCCACCAAAAGAGGTTCAATCTACCGAGATGTATTTCGCCCCCGAATTCCTGAAGAACGAAAAACCATCCAAGCAAGAAATTGTGACCTACAATTGCGATTACAACACCACCACGGGTTATGGCGAAAAAGGAGGTGGCACCCGATGGAACTCCCTCACCGTTCTCTATAAATACGAAGACACGTACTACGGACCAAGAGGAGGTCAAGACATGCTGATGGAAGTTTTTGACGGCCCTGTTCTCGAAAAGGATATGGAGATAACAGGCCATCCAGAAATTCATTTGAATGTGAGCACAAGCACTGGAAAAGGACACCTATTCGTGTATTTGGAGGAAGTGCTTCCGGACGGAACCAGCCGCTACATCACCGAAGGAATGTTGGACGTTAACCATTCGAAATTGTGTGAGGATGGCGATTATTCGTGCTGTTTTCCGCAGCATTCATTCAAAGAAAAGGACATGGTGGAATTGCAGCCAAATGAGTTCAAGCAAACGGTCATTAACATGATTCCGACCAGTTACCTCATAAAAGCTGGAAACAAAATCAGAATAGCTGTTGGCGTGGCCGATAAAGACCACTTCGATATTCCAGAGGAAAGTATCCGACCAGAAAGCATCAATATTCTAACTGGAGGCGAAAACGGTAGCTTTGTGCGCATGCCAACTGCAGTAAAAGACATTAATTAATCATGAAAGCACTCATTAAGGATTTCACCAACCAAATTGCGCATGCAATTGTTATTGGCAATTCATATTCCCCATCGGAGAAGAGACGAAAAATATCGAACGTGCTTATTTCAGGTCTTGGCGGCTCTGGAATTGGCGGGACAATTGCGGCCGAGGTTGTGGCTTCGGAAGCAATAGTTCCAATTGTGACTAATAACGGTTATTTCATCCCTGGTTTTGTGGATGATGAAACGCTTTTTCTTGCCTGTTCCTATTCTGGAAACACAGAAGAGACTATAAGTGCAACTCACATGGCACATGAAAAAGGTGCGAAGATTGCCGTTATTTCAAGTGGAGGAAAGCTAAAGGAACTAGCCGAGAAACATCATTGGGATTTCATCGAAATACCTGGTGGTCAACCGCCACGTGCCAGTTTCGGACTTTCATTTCCCGAAGTACTATATGTCCTTCATGCTCATGGCATAATCTCAAAGAAGTTTGAAAAGGAGTTGGAAGCAGGAATCAAACTTTTGGATACTAATGAAACGGAAATACAGAAGGAAGCTCAAGCTGTGACTGAAAAGCTCTTCGGAAAAATCCCCGTGATTTATGCTGCTGATGGTTTTGGTGGCGTTGCTACACGGTTTCGTCAGCAAGTAAACGAGAACGCAAAAATGCTTTGCTGGCACCACGTTATTCCCGAAATGAACCATAATGAATTGGTTGGTTGGAGAACAAAGGATGAAAACCTTGCGGTGGTTCTGTTCAGAAACGAAACTGATTTCAAGAACATCCAAGCCCGAATGGAAATCAACAAGCAGACTTTTGCCGATTATACCAATACCACGTTAGAAATTTGGTCGAAGGGAGAAAGCGACCTTCAACGAGCGCTTTACCTCATTCATATTGGCGACTGGATTTCCTTCTTCTTAGGAGAGAAAAAAGGGGTTGATATCATGGAAGTGAAAGTCATCGACCATCTGAAAAGCGAACTCGCAAAACTGTAAGGGTTTGCCGCGGCAAACCCCTACGAAACACTGAACCTTGAACCCTCATAAGGTTTTCTTTGAAGATAAAAGCCTAGTTCCGTACAAGGAATGTTGGGATTATCAGTTGAGTCATTTCCACGAAATGACTGAGCGGAAGAAGTGGAATAAACTTAACCCTCAACGCGAAAATCCTACCGAAAGCAGATTGATTTTCTGTTCGCATCCGCACGTTTACACGCTTGGTAAAAGTGGTTCAGAAGATAATTTGCTACTAACCCAAAGCGAGTTGAAGTTTTATGGAGCCGAGTTTTATCACATCAATCGTGGAGGTGATATTACCTACCACGGCCCAGGTCAAATAGTTGGTTATCCCATTTTCGACCTTGATTTTTTCTTCCACGATATTCACCAATTCATTGATAAATTGGAGGATGCGATAATGGCCACTTTGGCTTTGTATGGAATTGACTCTGGTCGCGGACCAAGAGGCTTTACTGGCGTTTGGATTGATTTTGATAATCCCGAAAAAGCACGGAAAATTTGCGCCTTTGGTATGCACGTAAGCCGCTGGGTTACCATGCACGGTTTTGCCCTGAATGTGAACACCGATTTGAATTATTACAAGCACATCATTCCCTGCGGAATAGATGACAAAGCCGTTACCTCCATGCAAGCAGAATTGGGAAGACAAATTGACGAAGAGGAAGTAAAATCGAAGCTGAAAGCCGAGATTCAGAAGGTGCTTGAGATTCAGTCCTTCTTGTAGTGCCTACGCAGAAACCTGTTCAGATTTGCTTCTGCATCAAGCTCGCCATCATTGTAAATGAAATCAACCAATTGTTTGGCGAAATAAGGTGCAATCATCACGCCTTTCGTTCCCATTCCGTTAAACAGAAATAGGTATTTGTGTTCGGGATGAACTCCAATCACTGGTCTTCTATCAACCACAGTTGGGCGAATAGCAGCCTTTTCTTCAACTACCTCAAAACTCACATTGAGTGTCTTTTTAGCTTTGGAAAGCAATTCTTCTGTAGCCTCTTTGGTGGGAACTTCATCCAAAACATTCCATTCGTAGGTGGCGCCAAGTTTGAAAATGTTTTTTTCTTCAGTTGGAAATAGGAGAAACTGTTGGTTGTAGATTCTATCAGCACTCAACGAGTCATGTGCTTTTACCGTTAGAATCTGACCTTTTGTTGGTTTAAAAGGAACCCAGTTGAAAAACGGATTTTCCGAAATATATCGGCCTTCGGAGAAAATGATTCGCTCGGCTTTCACGTCTTCATATTCAATCTCTGATTCTTTGAGTTTTAATTTAGAATAATCTAATGCTTTCTTGATAAGGAACCCCTTTTGCTTCAAATACTTCCGATAAGCCAATAGGAGATTTTCAATACGGACAAAACCAGCACTTTTTATGGTAACACTGGCAATAACCTCATCAGTAAATGGACCCGTTGGTTTTCGTTCTTCGATAGATTCAACAAATGGAGAAAGCCTGCCTTCTGCAATTACCTGATGCCACTCATGCACTTCGTCTTTAGAAGAGATTGGTTTGAGAATGGGGAAGGGATGAAGCAAGGAATTTATGCCCAGCCGTTCATCCAATTCGGTGTACGACTCTACCAAAGAGGGGACTAATTCATCAGCTTTCCAACTTTTGAGTTTCCGCTTAAAAACGACTGGATTGTAAATGCCACCTGCAATTAACGAAGCAGAGTTTGTTGGACAATTATCAACTACCAGAAATGATTTTCCTGTTTTTTCAAGTTGATGACAAAGATTTATCCCTGCAATTCCAAGCCCTACAATCAGGTTCTCTGTCTCTCTCAATCAGGCTATAGTTTGGATGTGTACGTGGCACCAGCCATTGAACACGGAATGAAGACGATGAAATCCAAATAAAACCATTCAGGATAAGACGTTATCAAAACCATGTTAACCAGTCCAAGAATAGTCAGAATGGCTCCAAGTGTGAGGCCAACGTTCATCGTGTCTTCTTTTAAGATAAAGCCAACAGCTAATCCGCCAATCAGAGACCCGATGGCATGGCTCAGAATCATCATGATCAGACCAACGACTGAAAGACTACCCACCATGGCACGAACGGCATCTAAATCAGCTACGGGGCCAGGCGTTCCGAATGAACGTACCGCCAAGACGGCTCCGATGGCAATAATTGAAAATGATAGGAAAACTCCGACAATGACAGCGATAAACTTTTTCATTGGATATTGGATTTGGTTATACCAATGTAACGAAAAAGTAATCTGTTTCTTATTTAGGATATTTTTTTAGTGCCAAAACAGCAGCGTTGTATGCGTTAACTACGCCACCATTAACCGATAGTTTTTTGAATGCAGCCGACTTGCTTTGTTTATATTCTGGGTCAGGCAGAAGCACAGTAAGTTTTGGGTATTTATTGCTTGACTCAAGCAATAATTGCTTCAATTCTAATGCGGAAATCTCAGGAAAATAAGATTTGATAAGCGCAGCAACGCCACTTACAACAGGAGCAGCCATGCTTGTTCCATCCTCAAATTCGTATGTGTTATTTGGCTTCGTTGAGTAAATCTGAACTCCCGGAGAGAAAAGGTCAACGGATTTTTTGCCATAGTTAGAGAATACGCCAACTAAGTGTTCATCTCCAGTAGAAGCAGAAGCTCCAACCGTTAACCAAGTAGAACAGCTTCCTTTTTCAAACGCATAATTCGGGTCTGGAAAATTTGCCGCTTTATCGAGGTTTTCGGCATCATTTCCTGCTGCATGAATCATCAGCACCCCTTTCTCTTCTGCGTGTTTTATGGCTTTTTGCACATCTTCAAAATATGGAGAATAAGCTTTTCCAAAACTCATATTGATGATGCTTGCACCATTGTCGGCAGCGTAGCGAATGGCATTGGCAATGTCTTTATCGAACTCATCTCCGTTAGGAACGGTACGAAGAATCATCAACTCTACATTTTGGCAAATACCATCCATTCCAATGCTATTTCCGCTTACTGCACCAACAATTCCAGCTACGTGCGTTCCGTGGTCATCATGAGGGGCAGAAACGTCATTATTTCCGTAAAAACGGTCTTCCATATTATCAGCATCATCACCAATAAAAGAACGATCCACGAAGTTTGGGTTGTAATGAAACTCCAATTTTTCGCTGAGGTAGTTGTGATATTTCTCCAATGCATCAGCGCTGAAATTTGGATCTTGTACTAAACCAGATAGAATCTGTTTGGACAATTGAACATCATCTCCTTCCCAACTTTGGAGGTTTTCTAGTGTGTAGTTTTCTCCAAAATTTGCTGTTGCAGAACTGTCAGCCATCTTGTAAATCACCAAAAAACCGTTAATCTGTTCGAACTCTGCTGCGGTTGCTTGCAGTTCTTCTAAAATTTCGGTCTCGGCTTTTTTGAATAGGTCGTAATCTGCTCTATCCGCTTTTGCGACTGCATTTTTTGATTCAATTTCCTGAAATCTTGGAGCTAACTTTCGGTATATCCGAGTGATTTCCAAGTTTGCCTCATTCAAGTTCTCTCCTTTTGAGTTACCAAGGAAATTCCAGCCATTCACGTCATCAACATAACCGTTATTATCATCGTCAATTCCGTTTCCTGCAATCTCTCCAGTGTTCACCCAAATGTTGTCCTTTAGGTCTTCGTGATCTGTATCAACACCAGAATCCAAAATGGCCACAACCACCTTGGTTGGTTTTCTGTCTTTCAAAAGCTCGTAAGCTTTTTCTGCTCCAACACCATAAATTCCTTCTGATGGATCTTTCATATGCCAGCCTTTCAGAGTTTCGTCCTGAGAAAAGGCAGAATAAGAAATCAGCATTGACAGCGTCAATGCTGCAATAAGTTTATTGAGAACACGCATGTTTTTGAGTTGAGAGTAATTTTGGGCGGTAATGATACCCATGTTTTCTAAATGGGAACGCAAAAAAGTCGATGAGTGTTCTCAGTACAGCACCGATCTAACGTTTTTTAGGAATGCAAATTTCTTTTGACAGGAAAAATTGGGGCATAAAAAAAGCAGGCTCCCCAGCCTGCTTTTCAACCTACAACCCATGAAACCGCCTATGCGGCATTCAAAGAAGCCTTAAAGTCTTTTTTATATGCTCGGCCAATTGGCACGCTAAACCTCATTTCGCAATCGCGAATCTCAATCGTACTTCCTTTTACGGCCGAAACTTTATCTAAATTCACAATGAACGACCTGTGAGAGCGAACGAATACGTTATCTGGCAACGAATCGACCATGTCTTTCATGGTAGAAAGCGTGATGTATTTTCCTGTTGTGGTCTTAATGATTACATAGTCACTAAGAGCCTTAATGAAGAGAATCTCATCCAAATTGACAGGTACCAATTGATAATTGGCCTTGATTAGAATTCTTTCCTTTCCGTTTCCGCTAGTTGTATCCGTTCTCATGGCTTGAACTTTATAATCGTTAATGCTGTCGTTCTGGTAATAAAATTTCCTATTGATGGTAGTATTACACTTTTCGGTCACTAGAAGTTTCCACTTTTAGACGAATTTGCCCTATTTCCCGACCAATCGACCAACGGAAGGCCTCCGAATTGTGCTTGGCTTAGTTCGGAAAAGCATTTTATTACTTTTGCAAGCCTCATTTTTTCAATAGATAACATTTAACCAATTAGCGCGTTTGTCGCTCACTTCCGGTTCGTTGGTAAGACAAATCCTCATATTATCTCTAGTTCTGTTCGGTTTTGCGGCTCATTCGCAGGAAGGAAAACTTGTGCTTAATGGTAATGTGACTAAAGAAGGTCAACCTCTGGGAGAAGCCGAAATCAAGATTTTTAGGGTTGATGGCGGCCTTAAGTATTCCTATGCTAATAATGTTGGGAAATTCGTGACATCGCTTGACCTCAATACCGAGTATGTGGTGAGCGTTTCTGAAAAAGGCTACGCTACAAAAACGATTACTGTAGTAACGAAAGTTCCTTCAGGAGCTAAAGGGGAGTACGCTCAATCGGTAACGTTAGACCTTCAGCGCATGCGTCAGGATCACAAAGGCAATCCTGTTCGGGAGGAAACGGCTGGAGGCGTTATGTTTAACGAAGGGGCAGGCACTTTCGTGACGGTTACACGAGACATCAGCCGTATTGAAGAGGAAATGGCTGCTGCTGCTGAAGCTGCAAAAATCAGGGAAGCTGCGCGCCAAAAAGCGTTGGTGATTGCTCGCGAAAATGCACGATTGGATTCGATTGCTCGTGCACGCGAACTTTTTATTGCTGATTCCATCGCCAATTGGGCACTTAGACAGGAAGAGTTGAAGGCTGCTAAGGAAAAGGCGCGGATAGACTCAATTGCAGCTGTTGAGGCTCATTTGGCAAAAATGAAGGCTAAACTCGCCAAGCAGCGGGAAGACGAATTGAGCAATGAGGCCAAAAAGCTGGATGATTTGGCGGCTGCGGAACGCGAACGCAAGCGATTGGCAGCGTTGCAAGCGGCCAAGGCAGATTCGTTAAAGAATGCGCAATTGTCTGCTGCGGATGCGTTAGCGGCAGCCGAAAAGGCCCAAAAAGATTCTATTGCCGAAGCAAAACGGCTACGCGAACTGTCAGAACAGGCCAAACAGGATTCAATTCTCGCTGCGCGCGATGCGGATAAACTCGCACTTCAACAGGAAAAGGAAGCCGAACGGCTGAAAAAACTTGCTGAAAAGGATTCTTTAGCTGCGGTAAAAGAGGCAGAAAGATTGGCTACAGAATTGGCTAAGCAATTGGAAGTCCAGCGTAAACAAGCCGAAGCAGATTCCTTGGCACTGGTAGCAGAAACAGAACGTAAAGAACAAGAGCGACTTGCAGCACAAGATGCCGCCAAGCGCCAAGCAGAGAAGGATTCGATAGATGCGGCAAAAGACGCGGCACGAGTTGCGGCAGAACTTGCAAAAGAGCTGGAAAGACAGCGCAAACAGGCGGTAACAGATTCAATTGCAGCAGCAAAAGAGGCGCAACGGTTGGCAGAGGAAGCAGCGCGCTTGGCAGAAGAGGCTAGAAAAAAGGCTGTTCAAGATTCAATTGCTGAGGTTAAACGACTAGAAGTTGTTGCAGAACAAGCGAGAGTGGATTCCATGGCGGCAGCAAAAGAGGAAGCACGGGTTGAAAGATTGCGTCAACAAGAAGAGGCAGCTAGGTTGGAAAAGGAACGCGTAGAAGCCATTGCAGCAGAAAAAGAAGCTGCCAAGCAAGCTGAAATTGCTCGTGTTCGCGAACAGCGTAAGGAAAACACGCTCGTCATCACAACTGAAACCAAAGGTTCGGACGTTATTACAATCGCCAAAGCCGATATCTACGGAGTCAAAACCACCTATAAGAAGGTTGCTCATAGTTGGGGCGATGTGTTCTACTATAAAGGCGAAGCAATCATTACAGATGCGCTCTACAAGACCGAGTTGCAAAACGCTCGAAACGAGGTGAATCCAGAAAACGTAACGGAGTAAAAGGTTACTTGGAGTGAGCTGAAATCCAACTCAGAATCGCCTTAAAAAGCTCTTCTCTTTCTGGCTCGTTGTGAGATTCGTGATAGCCACCATCTAAGGATTTGAAAGTCATATCACCCGTTGTCTTAGAAGCAAATTGCTTTGAGGCATCGTGTGAGGTAAGCGTATCGGCTGTTCCATGATAAAGTAGTGTTGGTGTTTTGAGTTCAGAAGCGTGTTCCAAAGCCCAGAATCCTTGGTTGTAAACACCCACAAAAAAGCCTGTGCTGATTTTATCGTGCACCAATTTGTCGTCAACGTAACGTTGAACTTCCTTCGGGTCTTTGGAAATGGCTTTTACATCCAAGTTACTTGACTGAACCAAACTAGGAAGAAATCCACTTACCAGCTTTGCCAATTTCACTTGAATTGCGGGTGGGTCAAAAGCCAATTTCAACCAAGGAGCAGAAACAATTGCCCCACTGATTTTTGGATTCCGTTTGATCAGATAGTTGAGAAGTACATTTCCGCCCATGCTGTGCCCGAACAAAAATGTTGGCTTTGCAGGCACCAGCTCAACCATTTTGGACGTCAATTCGCCCACACAACCAAGCAACATATCGTAACTCGAAACATGACCGCGCTTGCCGCCAGTTTTACCATGACCAATTTGATCATACGATACAACTGAAATGTTCGCAGCGGTCAAAGCATCCACCAAATAATTGTAACGAGAAGAATGTTCTCCCATGCCATGGATGATTCCAACCACTGCTTTCGGACTCTCTACTAACCAAGATTGACCATAAACGGAAATCCCTGTCTTCGATTTCCATGTGTATTCTTTGTGTTCCATTTCCCTGATTTGATTCCAAATATATGATTAACCAACGCGGTTGATTCTTCTATCTTTGGTCGAACGCATCGTCATGAAAAAAATTCTAAAACTCGTTCTGGTTCTCATCCTCATCCCGCTTTTGTGGGTTGGAGGCAACTTGGTTTACGGCACACTCACCGATTTTCAACCACCAGAAGTAGAGGCGATTGCCATCGATGCGGTAAATGCGCAGCGACCCGACAGCATCATTACCGTCCTCAATTGGAACATTGGCTACTGCGGTTTAGGCGAAGAGAGCGACTTCTTTTATGATGGCGGTTCAACTGTCAGGATGGACCAAGGCATCGTTCAAAAGAATTTGAACGGAGTGATGAACACCTTGAAGTATTATGACGAAGCCGACATCATCCTTCTACAGGAAGTAGACACGCTTTCAAAACGTAGCTGGAAGTTGAACGAATACCATAGTATCGGGCAGATTTTGCCAGAGCACAACAGTTCTTTCACGCTCAACTACAACGTCAATTTTGTTCCGATTCCATTCCTAGATCCCATGGGAAAAGTGATGGGCGGATTGGCCACATACAATCGGTTCACGGTAACGGAAGCCAAGCGTTATCAGTTTCCATCGAGCTTTGCTTGGCCAAACAGCATCTACTTCTTAGACAGATGTTTTCTCGTAAATAGAATGCCCTACAACGATGTAGAATTAGTGGTTATTAATACCCACAAATCGGCTTACGACAAAGACGGAACGCTTAAAAAAGCAGAGATGGATTATTTCAAAACTTTCTTAAGGGCCGAAGAGGAAAAGGGGAATTACGTAATTGTGGGTGGCGATTGGAATCAGCACGCACCCGGAACCGGTGAGCCTCAAGTTCCTAACGATTACATCGATGGATGGAACTGGTTTTACGACACCACATTTCCAACCAATCGCGACTTGAAAGCGGCCTACATCAAAGGCGAAACCGAAACGCATGTCATCGACTTTTTCCTGTGTAGTCCGAATGTTGAATTACAAGAAATAAACGTGATAAACCTCGACTTCAAATTCTCCGATCATCAGCCCGTTTTAATGACAGTAAAACTCAAGTAAATACGGATTCAATTTTACACATGCTAAAAATTGCCTCGCTAACAGTTTTGGCTTCAATAGTTGTAAGCCAGCCATTCTTTTCTTTGGAAACAGATTGGAAGACGCTCACAGAAGACAGCTATTCTATCGAATATCCTGGTGACTGGGAATTGAATCAGTCCGGAATAATGGGGGTGAGTTTCTTGTTGCTTAGCCCATTATCTTCAGACGAGGATGCGTTCAGAGAAAATGTCAATCTTGTTATTCAGGACATTTCCAGTCACAATCTCGATTTGGATTCATATTCTGAATTATCCACAGGTCAGATTGAGACAATGATTACAGAAGGAAAACTGTTTTCCAACGAACGTTTGAAGCAAAATGGTCAGGAATTCCAAAAGGTTGTTTATTCAGGAAAACAAGGGGTTTACAATCTGAAATTCGAACAATATTATTGGGTAGTCAATGGCAACGCTTATGTTCTCACCCTCACCTGCGAAATCAACCAATTCGATGCGTTCTCGGATATGGGCGAGAAAATTCTTAACTCATTCAAATTGAACTAAATTTCAACCTAAATCATGGCAAAATATATTCTCGCGCTCGACCAAGGAACCACCAGTTCCAGAGCAATTCTGTTCGATAAGAACGGAGCAATCTTTGCGACTTCGCAGAAAGAATTCACGCAGTTTTTCCCCAAAGCCGGTTGGGTAGAACACGACCCAATGGAAATTTGGAGCAGCCAATTGGAAGTTGCGCAGGATGTTCTCAAAAAGAATGGTGTTTCTGCGAAAGATGTAGCCGCAATCGGCATCACCAATCAGCGCGAAACAACCGTTGTTTGGGATAGAAAAACAGGAAAACCAATTTACAACGCTATTGTTTGGCAAGACAGAAGAACCGCTTCCATCTGCGATAAACTGAAAGCTGATGGCTTTGAGAAAGAGATTCGAAACCGAACAGGTCTGGTGGTCGATGCTTACTTCTCTGGCACTAAAGTGAAGTGGATTCTTGATAACGTGAAAGGTGCTCGAAAACGTGCCGAAGCAGGCGAATTGGCCTTCGGAACGGTCGATTCGTGGCTGATCTGGAATTTGACAGGCGGAAAAACGCACGTCACCGATTATTCGAACGCTTCAAGGACGTTGATCTACAACATCAATGAACTAAAATGGGATAAGAAATTGCTAAAAGCGATTGATGTTCCTGAGACCGTTCTACCAGAAGTAAAAGACAGCAGTTCGGTTTATGGAAAGACGGAAAAAGCCCTATTCGGTGGAGAAATTGCCATAGCAGGAATTGCAGGTGATCAGCAAGCGGCCTTATTTGGTCAAGCTTGTTTTGAACCTGGTATGGCCAAAAACACCTATGGAACGGGCTGCTTCATGCTGATGAATACAGGCGAAACGCCTGTTAAATCAAAACAAGGTCTTTTGACCACCATTGCTTGGGGATTGGACGGAAAAGTGGAGTATGCGCTTGAAGGTTCAGTATTCATTGCTGGAGCAGCCATTCAGTGGCTTCGTGATGGCTTGAAGATGATTGATGAATCTCCCGATTCTGAATATTTCGCCATGAAAGTGGTTGATACAGATGGTGTTTATGTCGTTCCAGCTTTTGCTGGCCTAGGCGCGCCTTATTGGGATATGTACGCCCGTGGCGCCATGTTCGGTCTTACAAGGGGAACGACCAAGCAACACATTATTCGTGCTACGCTTGAGTCATTGGCTTATCAAACCAAAGATGTTCTGGACGCCATGCAAAAGGATTCAAAAATCACTTTGAATGCACTTAGAGTTGATGGCGGTGCCTGTGCCAATGACCTGCTGATGCAGTTCCAATCAGATATGCTTCAAACGGATGTTCAGCGCCCGAAAGTGATTGAGACCACGGCTTTGGGCGCGGCCTATCTGGCTGGAATTGCAGTAGGATTCTACGAGAAAAAGCAGATTTCTAAGAATTGGGCCATCGACAAAACATTCAGCCCAACCATGTCGTTGGCAGAAAGCAAAAAGCTTTACAAAGGTTGGCAGAAAGCCGTTCAACGTACGATGAATTGGGAGAATAGCTAAATGAAAATCCTTGGCGTTTCTGCCTTTTACCACGATTCTGCAGCTGCATTAATTGTCGATGGAAAGATTATTGCGGCAGCGCAAGAAGAACGCTTTACTAGGAAAAAGCAAGATGCTTCGTTCCCAGTAAATGCGGTTCGCTTCTGTCTGGAATTTGCCAATATTAAGTTGGAAGATGTGGATGCCATTGCGTTCTATGATAAGCCGTTGCTCAAATTTGAGCGATTGCTCGAAACATATTACGCATTCGCGCCAAGCGGTTTCATCTCCTTTCATAAAGCCGTTCCGGTTTGGCTTCGAGAAAAGCTGTTTCACAAACGGGAAATCAGAAATGGACTGAAGGAAATTTCCGATTCTAAAGAGGCGAAAAAGATTCCAATTCGGTTTCCCGACCACCACCTTTCTCATGCGGCTTCGGCTTTTTATCCTTCGCCTTTTGATGAAGCCGCCATTCTTACGATTGATGGCGTGGGCGAATGGAGCACGGCTAGCATTGGCAAAGGTTCTGGAAAAGACATTGAGATGTTCGCTAGCATGAATTTCCCTCACTCGGTTGGGCTCCTTTATTCAGCTTTCACCTATTATTTGGGTTTCGAGGTGAATAAAGGAGAGTACAAATTGATGGGATTAGCTCCATACGGAAACCCCGAAGGAGAACGGACCGCCAAGTATCGAAAGCTGATTACAGACAAACTGGTAAAGGTTTATGACGATGGCTCCATTTGGTTAGATCAGCATTATTTCAATTACGCCACAGGTCTCCGAATGGCGAAAGATGACAAATGGGAAAAGTTATTTGGGCTGAAAAAGCGAGAAGCCGAAGACGAAATGCTGAGCGAACATTGCGATATGGCGTTGGCTATTCAGCAAGTTACTGAAGACATATTTTTCAAAATGGCGAAGTCAGCCCAAGAGAAAACGGGATGCAGGAACATTTGTCTGGCCGGAGGCGTGGCTTTGAACAGCGTGGCCAACGGAAAACTCATCGACAGCGGACTTTTTGATGAAGTTTACATTCAGCCAGCGGCTGGAGATGCTGGTGGCGCGATAGGCGCGGCTTTGGCTGCATATCACATTTTTGAAGGAAAAGAACGAACGGCCATTCGGCCTGATTCAATGTCGGCTTCATTGCTCGGTTCGGAATATTCTGATGATGAAATTGAAGCTGCACTGAACCAAAAAGGCATCAAATTTTCGAAAGTCGGAACGGAAGACGAACTGACCGAAAAAGTAAGCGAGCTTATCATTTCAGCAAACGTCATCGGTTGGTTTCAAGGACGTATGGAGTTTGGTCCGCGCGCGTTGGGAAACCGCAGCATTATAGCCGATGCTCGGAACCCAGAAATGCAGAAAAAAGTGAACTTGAAAATCAAGTTCCGTGAGAGTTTCCGGCCGTTCGCGCCAATTCTGTTGGAGGAAGATTTACAGCGCTACTTCGATGTGAAACTGCCATCGCCCTACATGCTTCAAGTACACCAATGGAAGGACGAATGGCACAATCCGCTGCCCAAAAATTATTCGGCTTTGCCCTGGAAAGAAAAACTCGATACTGTTCGTTCGGAGTTTGCTTCCGTAGCGCATGTGGATATGTCGGGTCGCATTCAAACCGTGAGTAAAAACACAAACCCGTTAATGCACCAGCTTCTATCAAATCTGAAGCAGAAAGCAGGTCACGGACTTGCCATCAACACAAGTTTCAATGTGAACAACGAACCGATTGTCTGTTCGCCAGTAGATGCAATCAACGGATTCCTGAACACCGAAATGGACGTACTGGCGATTGGGTCTTTCATTGCTTTGAAATCAGAACAATAAATTCGTCCTGTTATGGCCGACCACAACGAACTTGGTAACGAAGGCGAGAATCTCGCGGTAGCATTGCTCCAAAAAAAGGGATACTCCATTTTGGCAGAAAACTGGCGTTTTGGAAAGAATGAGCTAGATATTGTGGCTAGAATTGGCGATACTATGGTTTTTGTGGAGGTTAAAACCCGTTCAACAGACTTGTTTGGAGACCCAAGCCAATCGGTTTCGCGAGCGAAGCAAAAACGAACTATTCAAGCAGCGAACGCCTACCTCGAAAAGTTCAAAATCGATTTGGAAGCTCGGTTCGATATCATTTCCATTGTGGTCTTTGGCAGCAAAACGAACCTCGACCATATAGAAGACGCATTCTTTCCCATGGCCTGACCTATCTTTGCCGCGCAATGAGAGATCAAGGAAAAAAGCCTTTCGGAAAGAAAAATCGTGACACGAACAACGGAAGTGGGTCATCGAAAAGACCGTTTGAGGCATTTAGAAAGCAAGAATTACCTGCAAGAGCTGAAGAGAAGCCATTAAAACGTGTTGATGGGTACGGAAAAGGCAAGAAAAAGCCAGTCGTGGCAGAAGGCGCGAATACGCTACCAAGACTTAATCAATACGTGGCCAAAGCAGGAGTTTGTTCAAGGCGCGAGGCAGACGAACTCATAGCAACGGGCAAGATTAAAGTGAACGGAAAGATTGTCCGCGAAATGGGCCGAAGGGTTCAGATTGATGACAAGGTTGAATATGAAGGAAGGGTTTTGCAGGGAGAGGAACTTCGCTACGTTCTTCTCAACAAACCGAAAGGATTTATTTGCAACGTTTCTGATGAAAAGGGCCGGAAAACCGTGATGGATTTGGTTAAGAAAGCTTGTAAAGAGCGTATTTATCCTGTGGGGCGATTGGAGCGGGACACAACGGGGCTTCTTCTCTTTACCAATGATGGTGATTTAGCAAAAAGACTCACAATGCCAGCGGCAAAGGTGAAACAGATTTATCATGTTTACCTGAACAAACCGATGGAAGAGTCGGACATTCTCACGCTGATGGATGGAATTAAAATTGAAGGTGAATCTGTAAAGCCAGACATCGTCAACTACGTTCAAGAAGTGGAAGATGGAACGCAGCTTGGCGCGCAATTTCATTCTGGGCGCAACACGTTTGTTAGAGCCATGTTTGAGCATTTCGGATATGAGGTTCCAAAACTTGACCGCTCTCTTTATGCCAATCTCACAAAAAAGGATTTGTCGCGCGGCAAATGGCGTCATCTTAAAGAAAAAGAGATTACGATGTTGAAAATTGTTGCTGGAAAGGACAAAAAGGAAGAGAAGGTTCAGGAAGCTGCAAAAATGGACAGACCAAAGGTTGCTAAACCGAATATTTCTAAGCCGAACGCGAAGCCAGCACGACCAACAAAGACATTATCAAAGGCACCGTTAACAGCGAAACCCAAGGCTGCAGTACGAAAAAAGAAAGACTGAGTTAATCTGCCTTTTTCTTTGTTGAATCTGGCAATGGAGTAGTTGGCCGCGAGTCTTTTCCCGAACGATTACCCACGGTTCCTCCCCAAAGTCCCATTTGAGGCTCGCGATGCTGCTTTTCTCCCGCAAATGGCGATGAAGAACTTGCAAATGGAGTGTATTCGTTGCGTGTTTGTTTGGCGCGTTTTTTCTTTGAATTGAATTCGTCCTTTTGGTTCTTACTCCGATTGAATCGTTTCTCGGTAGAACCAACCGCGAATTGCGAATCGATGTTCACACGTCTAGTTTTCCTGCTGTATGCGAACTCATCAAAATCGCGGAATTGTCCACTACGTTTTGAGCGAGTAGCGAACTCGTCATAGCTTCGGAAACGCCCTTTTTTCCTGATTCGCGAAGCAAATTCATCCTTATCAAAAAAACTGCCGCGACCTCGGCCTTTGCCAGCGAATTCGTCATAATCGCGAAACAGATTTCTTCTGCTAGATGTAGAACGAAACTCAGAATACTCTTTTCTAGCTCCCGATTTTTTGGTTTTGAATGAGAAGGGATCTTTCCCTGAAAACCCAGAACCACTATGTTTTTTGGCGGTGAAAAAATCGCCCATTCTGGTACTTTTTCTGCCATTTCGAACCGCAGAACTGAACCCGCTCAACCGTTGGCTTTTACTCACATTTACCTGCGTAATGGCCATAGCTGGACAAGCAATTTGCGCAACAGCCCTTCCTGCGTTACACAGGACAAAAAACGATATGAATACTACAATGCGAGACAAGACGGTTGAACAAAGCAAGTTAAACACTCTGCGCTAAATTAACTCCAAGTGTACGGCATACCCAAGAATTGGTTCTGAGGCCTTCTTCCTATCTCATTTTTGAAAGGATAACCAATATCTCTTTCACGGGCATCCTTTCAGAGTAATCCTCATTGAAATGTGAGCTAAAAACTGTTCCATTTTGGGCAATGATGTAGGTAGCTGGTATAGGCAGTGCACTGTCTTTATTGCCGCTCGCTTTGTTGATGTTGATTCCTACAATTCCATAAATAAAACGCTTCCAACCGCTAAGTTTAAATGTAACGTGGTACTTATCCATAATGCGGTGGTTTTCATCGTAGATTATGCTGAACGTGGCTCCGCTTTTCTGTATCGTTTTATCAATTTTTTCTCCCTTTTCTGGGGTAATGGCAATTACGTTAGCGCCAGCATCCCGAATCATCTGCAGTGAGTCTTGCAAATTGCTCATGTGCCGATTGCAATGTGGACACCATTGGCCACGGTAAAAAACCACAATTACCGGCCCATTTTCTAGATGGTCTTTTAGGGAAATTCGTTGTTCAAACTGATCGAGCGCGAGTATATTCGGAGCCTTATCTCCTATAAAAAGAGGTTCAGGATTTTGAGCTTGCGCGATGAAAGAAATTGAAAAAACAAGAACGAAAATCGCGAGTTTCCTCATGAATCTAGCACGATTCTTTCTCCACACTTATGGCAAAAGCGAGCTTTTTCATAGTGTTCGGTTTCTCCGCATCTCTGGCACGCACGACTAGAAGAGTCTTTTGACATTCTACTCATTTCGGCACTTACGATTCCGGTTGGAACGGCAATAATGCTATAGCCAAGAATCATGACAAACGCTGCCACAAACTGACCCAAGGTTGTCTCAGGCGCAATGTCTCCGTACCCAACGGTTGTTAGCGTAACTATTGCCCAATAGATACTTCTGGGTATACTATCAAAACCATGTTCACCGCCTTCAATCATGTACATGAGGGTTCCCATAATGACCGCTAGGGTGACGACAGCCGTCAAGAAAACGAAGATTTTTTCCTTGCTTGCTTTCAAGCCAGCACCAATGGCTTGTGCACCTTTTACGTAACGTGCAAGCTTCAGAATTCGGAAAACGCGAAGAAGTCTAATTGCTCTAATTACCAATAAAAAATGAGTACCAGCCACAAAAAGGCTGATATATGTTGGGATGACAGCCAAGAAATCGATAATGCCGAAAAAGCTGAACACGTAACCCCGAGGCGAATCCGAAACCCAGACGCGCAACAAGTATTCAAGCGTAAAAACGGCTGTTAAAACCCATTCAAGGATGAAAAGGGAATTGCCATGTTGAAGCCTAAAGTCGGGAATGCTTTCGAGCATAATGGCAACCAAACTGATAACGATTGCCAAAAGCAATACTACATCGAACCTTTTGCCCCAGCTGGTATCCGTGCCGAAGATTACTTCATGAAGAATTAGCCAAAGATGCCTAGTAGAGGGAAGAAAACTGGAAAATGCCTGTGCGTCCTCTTCCAAAATTTGCTTCCGCAATTCAGGGCTAATATTGGGCAATTTGGTAGGTGGCATGAGCATAAAGGTAAAGCCTTAGCAGCGTTTTGCAGCCTGATTTGCTTCTTTCATCTCCACATTCATCAACTTAAAATCAGGTTTGCCGCTTTGATTCAATAAATGTTCCGTCATCACCATAGCACGTCTGATTTTAATTTCGGAACGTTTTACGTTGTCGCTCCAATAAATCAAAGTGCGTTGCGAGCCTTTGGTCAGTTTGTGAAACAGCTTATCCGCTTCGGGATTTTGATCAAGGACTTCGCGAAGTTCCTCGCTCATTGGCACACCGTATTCCGACCGGTCTTTTTCCAATTCCACGTTGATAGTTTCACCTCTAATCAGACCTAGTTTTTTCACACGCTCACGGTTGAGGAGAATACGAAAGCCACCAGCACCATCGCCATAAATGGCGCAATGGTATTTCACCGTCCTGTTGACTTTGGTAATTACTCTTCGGTCGTTTCCTTCAATAAAAGATTTAGCAATCTCATTCGGAACCGGGAAGAACCAATGGTATAGGTCGGAATTATCGTCTTTACTCAGTTGTGTGCTGAAAATCATCAATGCCTACTCCAAAAATACGGAGTGAACAGAATTAGCACGGTAAAGAGCTCCAATCTTCCAATAAGCATGAGAATGGCTAAAAACCATTTAGCGCCTGAGGGCAACCATGCAAAGTTGTCTACGGGGCCAACGTCTCCAATGCCAGGTCCAACATTTCCGAGCGATGTTGCTACTGAGCCCATAGCGGTTAGTAAATCAACGCCAAACATGGTCATAACTACAGACCCGAGAGCGAATATGATTATGTAGGTCATGATGAATGCCACAACGTTGTAAGTGATGGATGGATCAACCGCGCGACCATTTAACCTCACGGGAATAATGGCCGAAGGGTGCAATTGCCGCTTTAATTCAAGAATACTGTTCTTCACAAGAATGATGTGACGAACGATTTTTACTCCGCCAGCAGTTGACCCTGCCGAACCTCCAAAAAACAGAAGAATGAAGAAAACCATTGTAATGAATGGAGTCCAGCTGGTGTAATCTGCAGACACAAATCCGGTGGTAGTAATAAGAGAAACGACTTGAAAAATAGTGTCTCGAAATGCCTTTTCGAAACCCAAATCTGAAACACTGGCAACTACGGCAGAAACACCAATAGTTGTAAACAGGGTGATTCCAGCGTAATATCGGAACTCCTCATTTTCCAATACTTTTTTGAGATTTCCGACCAAGGCAAAATAGGTGAGTGTAAAGCTAGTACCAGCCATGAACATGAAGAACGTGATGATGTACTGAATGGCCGGTGAAAACTCTGCCGCACTGGAATTGAAGGTGGAGAATCCGCCCGTTGCCATGGTAGTCATGGCGTGGTTAAGCGCATCAAACCAACTCATTCCTGCAATTTTTAAGGCAATAATTTCTGCCGCTGTGAGTCCAAGGTAAACCAACCATAATCGCTTTGCGGTGTCTCGAATTTTTGGGGCAAGTTTGTCGGTTTTCAGACCTGGAGATTCTGCGCCAAAAAGCTGCATTCCGCCAATTCCCAAAATGGGCAAAATGGCCACAGCAAGCACTATAATTCCCATGCCGCCAATCCATTGTGTCATGCTTCGCCAAAAGAGAATATCTTTCGGAATGGTGGTTAAATCGGTAATAATGGATGCGCCAGTGGTTGTATAGCCCGACATCGTTTCGAAAAAAGCATCTGTAAAACTGACAACCGATTCGCTCAGAATGTAGGGAAGTGCACCCGATAGCGACATTACCAACCAACCGAAACTTACTATTAGGAAACCTTCTCGTTTACGAATATTGGGCTTTTCGGAAGATTTAGTTAAAACCCAGGCAACTAGTCCAGTGCCAAAGGTTATGGCAACGGATAATCCCATGGGAACAAGATCATTAAGATTAAAATAAAACGAGGCGGGAAGACACAGAACCATAAACAGTCCGTTGAACATCAAAAGAAGTCCAAGAACGTGAAGTACAATTCGATAACTGATGTTCATCTAGAAATAACTTTCGACCTTGTGAATGCATTCTGGTTGGGCCACAACAACCACATGATCCATAGCTTCAAAAACAAAATCTCCATTAGGCGTGTAGCTTCGTCCGTTACGGATAACGCCACCAACGATGGCCGATTTTGGAAAATTTATCCCTTTCAAAACCTTACCAACTACGGCCGATTTTTCGCTTACTTCAAACTCTACCACTTCGGCATCAACGCCATGTAAACTTGTCAGAGAGAGCACTTCGCCCTTACGAATATGACGGAAAATGAAGTTGGCCGCAATCAGTTTTTTATTAATCATTGTATCAACCCCAATATTCTGCGAAAGATGGATGTAATCCATATTCTCAACCAGCGCAATAGTTTTCTGAACCTTGTGGTTCTTAGCTACAAGACACGAAATAATATTGGTTTCGGAGTTGTCCGTAACCGCAATAAACGCGTCCATCTGATCTATTCCCTCTTCTTCCAATAGCTCCACATTACTACCGTTGCCATGAATAATTAAGGTTCCTCTAAGTTCATCTGCTAATTCAAAACAGCGGTCTTTGTCGGCTTCAATAAGTTTTACATTGAACTTGAGGCTCAGTTTTTTAGCCGTATGAACTCCAACCTCATTCCCACCAAGAATCATGATATTCTTAATGCGCTTCCGTTCCTTTCCAGAAAGTTCAAGAATATGGTTCATTGCATCTGGCTGAGCAATAAAATAAACGTGGTCGCCAATATGAAAGGTCACAGCGCCACGCGGAATAATTGTTTGATTATTTCGCAGAATTGCAACCGTTAGAAAGTTATTGTCAGGGTTTAGGTATGCGGCTTCTGAAACCGTTTTTCCAGCCATTGGGCTTGCGGCCTCAATCGAAATTCCAACCAAATTCAGCAACCCACGGTCAAACTCAAACGAATCTGTAAAAGCAACATCCTTCAGCAATCGCTTTATCTCCCGAGCGGCTAATGTTTCTGTGCTAATAATTTCATCAATCCCCAATTTCTCAAGGTCCAATTTTTCGCGTTTCAGCAAAAACTCCGTGTTTCTAACACGAGCAATCGTTCGCTTGGCGCCCAAATGCTTGGCAATAATGCAAGTCGAAATATTTGTCTCTTCCGAATTTGTAGCAGCAATCACAAGATCAGCTCTGTTTACATCGGCTTCATCTAGAATAGAGTACGAAATGGAGTTACCTCGAATTGTAGCAATGTCGAAATGCTCGGCCGCGTACTTCAATTTTTCCGCGTCCGTATCAATCAGCGTAATGTCCTGATTCTCCTGAGTAAGCAGCTTGGCAAGGTGAAACCCTACATCTCCAGCTCCTGCAATTATTATTCTCATGCTTTTATAAGTAGCACAAAGGTATAGGCTACCAGTCATTAACTACGCGATTCGCTTAATTATTTGGGCTTTCCCCCGATGAAAAATCGGGGTCGGGCTGTCCGCTGTATCTTTTTTGCAGAAAAGCAAAAAAGGATGCCGCTTCCATCCCTAACGCAGGCGCTATTTGCACACACTTATCGTCCCGAAAACTATCTTCGCGCTCCATGAAATTCCCAGGCGTACTCCGTTCTAAATTGCCCAAGCAAGGCACCACTATTTTTACGGTTATGAGCGGTTTGGCGCTCAAACATAATGCGGTCAATCTCTCTCAAGGCTTTCCAGATTTCAGCATTCCGGAAAGATTGGTTGAGCTGACGCATTCCTTCATGAAGAAGGGATTGAATCAGTATTCGCCCATGCAAGGGGTGCCTGCTTTGCGACAGAAACTGGCCGAAAAAGTATCGGAATTATACTCAGCCAATTACGATGTAGATAGCGAGATTAACATCACCGCAGGTGGAACACAGGCCATTTTTACGGCTATTTCGGCATTCATTAATGAAGGCGATGAGGTCATCATTTTTGAACCAGCCTACGACTGTTATGTTCCAGCCATTGAGGTAAACGGAGGAAAAGCCATGTACATTCAGATGAACTTGGCAGGCGAACTCATTGATTGGGAAAAAGTGAAGCGATTGATTAATCAACGAACTCGAATGATTATCATCAACACGCCTCATAATCCATCTGGCAGAGTGATGACTGCTGCCGATATGATGAAGCTGGAAAGACTTACGAATGGAACCGACATCATCATTTTGAGTGATGAAGTGTACGAGCACATCATTTTTGATGGCATGGAGCATCAGAGCATTGCGCGCTATCCGAAGTTAGCCGAGCGATCCATCATCGTATCATCTTTCGGTAAATCCTATCACAACACCGGCTGGAAGATTGGACATGTGTTGGCGCCTGCCGAACTCATGTCTGAGTTCAGAAAAGTGCATCAGTTCAACGTTTTTTCGGTGAACACGCCCATACAACATGCCTTAGCAGAGTTTCTTGACGATAAGGACCATTATTTATCGCTTGGCGCATTTTATCAGGAAAAAAGAGACCGATTTAATCAATTGCTCGAAGGATCTAACTTCAAGATAAAACCAAGCGAAGGCACCTATTTTCAGTTGTTAGATTATTCGAAGATTTCGGAAGAAAAAGACACGGATTACGCCATTCGCTTAATCAAAGAAGTGGGCGTTGCTTCCATTCCCGTGTCCGTATTCTATCATCAAAAAAATGAAGACCGATTTCTGCGTTTCTGTTTCGCGAAAGAAGACGAAACGCTAGAAAAGGCTGCAGAAAAACTCATGAAATTAAGCCCTCTTTAATCCCCCAAAGGGGGAAAGCCTGATGAAAATGAATGTATCTTCAGAAAAAACGAAAACTACAGAAGCCAAGGGTTTATTTCTGTGCTCGTTCTGTGGAACTCTGTGTTTCTGTGGCTATAAAATTTCTTTGCATGAGTAATCTGCGCGTAACGGTCTGTCAGCAACCGCTTTTTTGGGAAGACAGGTCAGCCAACCTGAAATTCTGGGAAGAGAAACTTCGTCCGCTGAAAGCCGTGCCGGCCGGCAGGCGGGGACAAACGGACTTGATTGTTTTGCCTGAGATGTTTACCACAGGTTTTACCATGAATGTGCGTGAATTGGCAGAAACGATGGACGGGCCGACTGTTGCGTGGCTTCGAAACCAATCAGAAGAACTTGGAGCGTCCATCACCGGAAGCATCATTATTCGCGAAGAGTGTACCACAGGCGGTTCGGGCGGAAAGTTCTTCAACCGCATGCTGTGGGCCAATCCGGATAGAAGCTTTACGTGGTACGATAAACGTCATCGCTTCAGTTTTGCCGATGAGCACAAGTTTTTTACCGCTGGCAAAAAGCGCAACATCATCGAAAAGGATGGTTGGAAATTCATGCCACAAGTCTGCTACGATCTGCGGTTTCCTGTTTTCAGCAGAAACCTGAAATCGGACAGATATGATGTGTTGGTTTATGTTGCCAATTGGCCAGCGGCACGTTCTTCCGCGTGGCGAAGTCTGCTTGTGGGTAGAGCGCATGAAAACCAATGCTACGTGGTTGGCGTGAACCGTGTGGGAACGGACGGAAAAGGAATTGAATATGATGGAAGTTCGCTAATTGTGAGCCCGAAGGGAGAGATAATCTGTTCGTTTAAAGAAGGCGAAGAAGCCATTGAAACAGTTGTGCTTTCTAGAATGGAGTTGGATGATTTTCGCGCCAAATTCCGCCCGTTGGATGATGCAGATGAATTTGAATTGAAACTGTGATGGATAAGATAGAGAAGAAATTTGCCATGGCCGTTTCGGTCATTTTTCAGCCCATTTTTGTGCCGCTTTATTCGCTTATTATTCTGTTCCATGCCGATACCTTTATTACGTATGGTGTACAGCCCGAAATAAGGAAATTCATCTTTCTCATCACGTTTTTGAACACCATTATCCTTCCAATTGGTGTGTTCTATTATTTCTATCGCGCCAAGCTGATTGATAGTATGCACATGCACACGTCCAAAGAGCGTTCGTTGCCTTTTCTCACCACCATCGTATTCCACATGAGCACGTTTTACTTGTTCACAAAAGCGCCAATGCCCAGTCTTTTTGCCAATTTGGTTTTAGGCGCAGCATTTTCGGTGGCGGTGGCTTTTGTCATCAATTTGAAATGGAAAGTGAGCATTCATATGCTTGGAATGGGCGGAATTGTCGGTACCATACTGGGCCTTGCGCTTCGCTATCAGGTAAGTGCCACCGAGCTAATTATGACACTTATTATTTTAAGCGGAATTGTGGGCTATTCTAGATTGAGATTGGATGCACACACACCACTTCAGGTGTATGTTGGTTTTGTTCTTGGAACACTCATTCTAACCGGTTCAGTCGTTTTCCTCTAAAGAAGAAAGCTCCGAACGCTTTCGCGCCTGATGGCCACTCCTAAAATTGCCGAACACATTTTTTGGAAGTTATAACCCCCTAGTTGCTTCACAAATAGTGGTATAACCGTCCGATAATAGGACGTTTTGCTCCAAATGGAGGACAGTTACGTGCTTCTATGGGACAATGCTGGTCTAAAAGAGTACAATCTTGCTGTAGAGAAGGACAATGCTCACCTTCTGTAGGACAATGCTGGTGTAGAGAAGGACAATGCTCACCTTCTGTAGGACAATGCTGGTCTAGAAGAGTACAATTTTGCTGTAGAGAAGGACAATGCTCGCCTTCTGCAGGACAATGGTGGTGTAGAGAAGGACAATTAGATACCAAATAAAAAGAAAGCCCCGAACGCTTTCGCGCCCGAGGCTCTCAAACCCACCATCATTATTTTCAATTCTTCACAATGCGATTTACCGTTCCGCTTGCGGTGCGAATGAGGTAAACACCATCGGCCAATTGGCTCAAATCAAGTGTTCTTGTCATAGGGAATTGGATCAAGGTCTTTCCG
>JAIOYO010000011.1 GCA_021741075.1 Flavobacteriales bacterium
GGTTTCAATCTCGGGTGCGAGATTCTGGTCTTCCTTAGTTGAACACCCCATAAAGAATATGGCGAGTACAAAAGCTATGCGTGTGCTATTATTCATCTATGCAAACGTAAACAACGGCTTTCCAATTAAGTTTTTGAACTGGGTTTTGACCTTATCAAGTACCCTTTCGACAAACGGTAAACTAAAATTGCGTTTTTCTGCGTTACAGACATAATAGGAACTAGAATTAAACGCCATGACACATCTACCCATTAATGAGTTTAAATTTAGGGCATGGTCTCGAAAGCAAGCCGAACGTTTTATTGCTCACATTCCTGATCTCTTGGTATTTGACACCGACATTGATAAATGGTCAGATTCTGGAACAGATGTTATTACTCGTTTGCAGGTATCAGCCAATCTGGAGCAACTCAACACGATTTTGGAAGGAATGAAGGACGTAGAGATTATCAAAAAGACAATTCGCCCTGCGCAAGAATTTAAATTCTTCTAGCCGTTCATATTCACTTTATCCATCACCTCTGGCGGATGCATGGTACCAAAAACACGATCCCAAAAAATTGTGCTAAGGCCAAAACCGCTATTTGGTTCGCGGTAATGATGAAGCAAGTGACTGCGCTTTATGCGCTGAAACCACATATTCTTGAAATTGAAGAAATGCGTTGCAAAATGCATCAAATCGTAAATCATGTAGCCAAAAGTGAATCCAGCAAAGAAACCTGCTGTTAGACCTTTGTCCATAATCACCACATAAAAGGCCCAGTAAAAAAGCACGGCCAACGTAAGATTGATGGCTGGCGGCATAACTAATCGTAACGAGTCGTTTGGATAATCGTGATGAAGACCATGGGCGATGTAATGAATCTTTTTACCTATTGGGGTGGTGAATTCTTTATGGAAGAAGAAGCGGTGGATGCAGTATTCCATCAAGGTCCAAAAGGCATATCCAGAAAAGGCAAGTGCCGCAACAATTGGCCAGCTTACACCAAATTCAAACGCAGAACGATAGATGAAATAACCTGTGATTGGCACAAACAAAATTGGCACTGAGGTAAAATGAATACGCGAGAAAAAATCGAGAAACTTGTTCTCAAACATTTTAGGGGATTCATTCCTATTTGATACGAATAGCCTTTTTCTTTCTGACATGGCTCAAAGGTAGAAACAGGACTGAAAGTGGATAAAGAAAAAGCCCTGATAAATAGCAGGTTTATCAGGGCTTTTCAACATATATAATCAGTCTTAAAATTGACCGTTGAGGTATTTAGGCTCCTTGGTTGAAGGACGAATATCCGTAGTGGTTTTGGTCATTTCGATTCGGATTTTGTTATCACCGACCAACTCTTCAATTACAATGGATTCGCCCATTTCGGGAGTACGTTTGTTGTTCGAACGTTCTTCGTAGAATCCATCTGGATTGCAAATCAACATGAGGTAGGTGTCGGCTCCTGGGTAACCAACCTGTCCGTTAGCACCACCTGGACCACCAAGGTTACGGAAGACGCGATACGTTCCATACCAATACTCGTAAGGATTGATGAAGTATTCGAACTCATAAACGCCCGTATTTGTTGGATAGAATGAACCGAGGACTGGGTTGTTCGGAATGCTTGGATTGTTGTCCCAATAGCTATACGGAAGGGCGTAATCGTAATCTACTCCGAAGTAAGCATCACCTGGGCGGCCATCTGGACCTTGAACTGGATCTACTATGAATGTACAACTAGCAAAAAACGTTGCGATTCCGACAGCTACACTTGCAATTTTGAATAAACTTTTCATGGCGTTGGTGTTTTGGTGTGATTACCAAAACCAAACGGTGTGCCAGTTTTATTTTTGAGGGTATTAGTTAGGGAGTTAGCTAATTAGAATATTGATTTTCAACATATTCAAAAACTAATCCCCTAATTTCCTGATAAACTACTCACAATACCGCTTTATGATATTGTAGGAATCGGTGAAGCCTAACTCGCCAGCAAGGCTCATGTCTTCGCAGCCTTTAGCGATTTTGCCGAGTAGAATACGAATAAGTCCACGGTTGTAATTGGCTTCTATGAAATTTCCATCTGATGACGCAGCTAGTCCGAACTGTGTTTCGGCTTCTTCATAACGTTCGGCAGTAACGAGTAAGAGCCCCAAATTAAAATGGGCGAAACTCATTTCCTTATCCAACTCAATGACCTTGCGGTAATCCATTTCTGCCCGAGCCAATAGCGATTCTGTTCTGGCCTGATAGGCTGTATCTACCACATTGGCCGAACCCACAAGTAACTCAAAATTCTCTTGATGATGCTCCAATTCTGTTTGCAAAAGCGATGCTCGCTCAAAATAACATGTCACCTGATTGCTGCCCGTTTCTAAGCACGTATTCAATAATTCATAGGCAGAAACATAATCGCCAACGAGGGCATAAAGTGACGCAAGACGAATGAACTGAGATGGTTCGGAAGGTGGATATTCAGACAACTTCTTTAGCAACTCGGCAGCTTCTTTGCCTCTTTCTTCCTTTTTAGTGATAAATGCGATGACTCCTGTGTTGTAAAACGGCTTATTAAACCCGTCATATACCGCAATATTCCGGTCCGTTTCGGGAAAGGCAGAGATGCGGTAAAATGGCAATAAGCGCACATCTACTTTCTGCTGCTGCAACTTGCCAACTTCTTGCTGCGCTGGTTCAAAATCCCCCTTCAGCTCGGTTAGTTTCATCAGCTTAATATTCTGTTCAAACTTTACATCTTCATCTGAAACCGAAAGCATGCGTTTTATTCCGTCTAATTCCTTAACGGCAGCGTCATATCCCTCGCGGTCTTTGAGTAATCGGTATACCTCAATTCTATTTTCATGCGCTTCCAAAAATTCAGGAAACAACTCAATCGCCTTGTTGAAATCGATCAACGCAGCATCGTAATTTTTCTGATTGTAAAGCAGGTTTCCACGATTGTAGAAACCGAGAATATTGTTTGGATTGAGTTGAATAACGCGGTCATAGTCGGCCATGGCTTCTGTAGGCTTTTTCATATTGGAAAGAATGATAGCTCGATTAAAAAGAACGATGGCATTATCTTGAAACACAGTTAACACATCATTGAAATCCTTAAGTGCTTCCATTTGTTTGCCCATTTCGGCATAGGCCGTTCCCCGATGAAACACAGGCAATTTGTTCTGTGCATCCAGCTTCATTGCGGTTTCAAAATCGACAATCGCCTCTTGGTACTTTTCTAACTTAAAGTTGGCAATGCCACGATGAAGCACAGGGCGCATGTCTAATGAATCCATCTTCATGGCACGCTCAAAATCTTCAATGGCCACGTTGTACATCTCTAACCCAGATTTGGCTTCACCTCTAATCAAATAGGTGTCGGCCATGTCTTTTTTGAGGTCAATTATTTTGTTGCAATCAGAAATCACATCCACAAATCGCTCTACTTGCAGGCTAGACAACGAGCGATTTGCATACGCTCGCCAATCCTCATCATTGAGCTTAATGGCTTGGCTATAATCTGTAAAACCATCTTTGTAGTTATGCATTTGGCTACGGCATACTCCGCGATAGAGAAATGCCTCATAATTTCTAGGATTAAGCTCAATGGCTTTGCTTAAATCCTTCTCTGCACCAATAAAATCCTCTAGTTCGTACTTGGCTATTCCTCGTAGAAAATACGCCTCAGAATTAAACTTACTGAACTGCATGGATCGGTTGAGGAGTTCGATGGCAGAAGCGTATCGGCCTTTCTCAATCTCGTACCTACCTTGACTGGTGTAGTTTCCACCGGTTTGGGCTATGCCAAGCGTGGCCAGCATCATCAAACCAAGAACAACTATCCATCTTCTCATTACCATCGCTATGGCTGCTTAAGACTGCGAAGGTGTTCAATCGTTTAATTAATAGGAAAATTGTATTGGGAAAATGTAAAAATGAAATAGTAGAAAATTTACCATTCCGCATTGCTGGTTTCAGGCAACGGGCCGACCGTTGGGAGCAACGAGTAAACCGTTAGAATCAACGAGACATTCTACGTCTAAGCGCAGACAAAAGCCGCCATCCGAGCAAGGCAGATGGCGGCTCTTTTGAAACCCTGTTATCAGAATGCTACCGAATAACCTCCATCCTACTTACTACCTGTCCCAGCTCTGTAAGAAAGCGCATTTGGTAGATGCCGTTGGCTACAGAACCGAGGTCGATGTTCAGTGTCTGATTGCCTGTAGATAGGTTTCCGTAACTCTTATCAAAAACCACTTCACCAAGAAGGTTAATTACTTCCATAGATAGGTTGATAGCTATTTCTAAATTTAGATTCACACGTACATTTCCGCTGGTAGGATTTGGGAAAATGCTAATGTCGGCTATTTCTGACCATGAACATCGTTTGAAGCGGATACTCTGAAATAAAAAAGCGCAAAAACAATTAAACGTGGGTATTTCATAGAATGGATTATGTCTTTGAAGATGCAGTAGCAAAAGTGAGAAAAATGAGCACCTGCAATTTTTCTTTCGATAATAATGTCGAACTCCGTGGTGAACCGGAAATATTATTTACTAATTTAGTACGATAAATTCTGCATGACCATGACCAGAAAATTATACTCTCCCTTCGTTCTTATGCTAGTTGGACTATCTGCCAGTTTTGCTCAGGTAAACAACCAGACCAGTGTTTATTTGAGACCAGGAACCAATGTGCATGTGCTAGGCGCTTTCAACAATTCAACTGCCGGAAGCGTCTTTACGATGGACAATCAGTCACTTCTTTACGTTGGAGGCGACATGAATAACAACGGCACCTTCACAATGGAAAATGACGCATCTCTTTTACGAGGAGATGTGACTGCAGACGCGGGTTCTGGAACGTTCTATGTAAAAAGACAAGGAACATCTTCCTTAGCATATAACTATTGGGGAACACCAGTAGCTGCTTCAGGTAGCGTGCCGGGAAATCCTTCTTACCGCTACGATGAAGCATTAAGTACGCAAGACCCGAATGATGACAACAACCCAAATCCGGATCCGGGCTGGTTTGCCTACAACGGCAACATGACTCCCGGAGATGGTTACGCTGGGTGGAGTGCCAACTTGGCAACTTTTACCGATAACGAAGTAAACAATGGAAATGTGAATGCTCCAATGAATATTTCAGTGTTTAACCCTACTCCTGCACCGGGTGTTCCGGGAACTCCTTTTAATCTGGTTGGAAATCCTTACCCAAGTGGATTAAACTGTTCTCAACTTGTACTAGACAACACTGGAATTCATGGCTCGCTTTATTTTTGGGTTGATGATGCAACCCAAGGTAGTGGCTATTCTGCAGCTGATTACGCCATTTGGAATTTCTTTGGAACCATACCCAATACTGCAAACGCAAACGGTAGTCCTGTTCCGAACGGAATAATCAAAACTGGTCAAGGATTTTTAGTTCGTAATGGAAATACTGGACCTAGTCAATTGCAATTCAGAAATGGACAGCGAGTTGCTAATACAGCTTCAAACGCATTTTTTAGAGCAAATGCGGAAGAATCAAAACTTTGGTTGAGCTTGAACGGAACTGGAGTAGAATTCTTTAGTCAAATTCTTGTAGGTGCAACAGAGGATGCTACTAGCGGGGAAGACTTGCTTTATGATGCCATTCGACTTCCTGCAAATACGGGTGTTTCACTTTCGGCAACTCAAGGTCAAAGTAATTATGGGATTTTGGCATTTCCTCCGCCAGCTTTAGAAGAGGTTATTCCTCTAAATGTCTTTGTTGGAGAAAACGGAACCTTCACGTTTAGAGCAGATGAAATGATTGGATTTCAAGATTTAGATGTCTATCTAAATGATATAGATCCCATACATGGTTCTTCCACTTTATTGGGAGAAGGAACTGAAGTAAATATCAATTTGACTTCTGGACATTACGAGAATAGATTCTATTTGAACTTTACACCAAATCTCACCGTGGGTGTTGATGAAAATGAAGATATACGTATTAGAACTTGGGCTTTTGGAGACCAATTGACTGTTCAATTAAGCCAAAATTTAGAGGGAAATTCAACCTTAGAATTGCTAGATATGAGTGGTAGACTTGTTCTATCTGAATCTAAACTGAACTTCAGCAACAATAAAGCCTCAGTTTCGGTGAAAGGAATAAGTGTAGGAAACTATATAGTACGTGTGGTTAATAAAGATCAAGTACTTTCGCAAAAAGTTTTTATGCGGTAATGTAGATGAGTAGGTTCATCAGACTTTTATTTGGTATATTCTGCTTCGTGCTATTCACGCAAGGCGCTTTCGCTCAGGTGGTACCACCTGCTTCGAACGCTGGCGCCCCAATAGATGGATTTTCTGGTTTGCTTATGCTTTTGGGAATTGGTTATAGTGCTTTAAAATTTAACAGTTCAAAGTGTAAATGAATTGAATTTAGGCATTGCCAGTCAACTTTCTAACTTTCTTGACAAAACAATTTTCTTATCGGTAGAAAATCGAAAAGAACACTTCCTGAACTTAATTTTATCTGGTTTATATTTTGCGATAACATTTATCGCGATACATTATATAGGACACGCTTGGAGCACCTATAATGCTCACCTTAAAGGCTACTCTCCATTCTTTTCTTACAATGGCATGGATAGCTTGCTTGGCACGACAGGATGGAGCCCGAAAAGAATTGCATTTATCTATTTGATGCCAGCAGCAACTGGAATTCTTGCGCTCATTATCGGATTTATTGCGCTTCGTATAGCTCGCACGAAACAAGTTCATTTACGAACCTTTATGTTTTGGTTGTCATTGAACGGCTTGTTGATGTACATGTCTTATATCGCCACAGGATATCTATCAGGAGTAAACTTTAATTCGAAATTTTTCACGGGATTCGTAGGGCTTTATGCATGGCTCTTTTGGAAGGACATTACAATTTATGGCGTTCTGCTTCTCCAAGTATTGCTATGTATTCCAGTTCTATTGTACTTCGGGAGGCTAGTTTTAAGCCTCAACTATTCAAGTTCTCTTCTGAAGCAGAAAAACGGCAAGTTCATAATCTGGATAAACATTGTTTTCATTCCTTTCTTAATTGGAGTGCTAATTGTGATTGCAGCTACCTTTCCAATGGAATTCGGATATCAACTAGTGAGAATCCTAAGCTTTTTACCAATAGCGTTCATCGTAGCCATTGGAACCCAACTTTTCAGCACCAAACACATCTCAATTATTAAAGGAGGAATGAAGCCTCTGCCAATTGTTCTTTTGGCCTTTGGAATTGGGATTCTCATATTAATATCACGCACTGTATTAAGTTTATCGATTGGACCATTGTGGTAAAAGTGGGTCTTCCATCAAATTCATCCGTGTTATATTCACTTTCTAATTTCTTATAGATGAAACGACTTTTGCTGCCTTTCTGCGCGTTCCTTATTTCGCAATCCTTAATTGCCCAGGATACAACCTGGATTCAGACTTTAGATTTTAGTGATATCACGAAACGAAGAGACTGGTACGTTTTTCCTGATGGGTCGGAAGATTACCGTAAAATATTGATGTACTATACATTGAAATGCGATGCCGCCACAACCCAAGACAGTTACCCATGTGGCGAGTGGGATTACCTCACCTATTCATTCGTGTACGACCACACAGGAGTATTGGACAGTATTCAGCAGAATCATCCTCGGTTTCTGTATGGCGGTGATAATTTAGATTCCCTCTGGTATACGTCAACCGCGCAATTTAACACCATCGAGTCATATGAATACTTCCCTGTAATCGATGCTGTGAATTCGGAATTGGGTTTCTCTGTTGGTGATGTTATGGGATCTTACACTCAACCTCTTGGTGGATATTCAAAATCACGATCTCAATTCATCTGGACAGCTTCCGAGCTGAACACCGCTGGATTATTAGCTGGTGATATTCAGCGGCTAGCGATTCAAATCACAGACTATCAGACCGACCTTGGAAGGCTGACAATTTCAATGAAAAATTCATCCACATTAATTCCAATTGGATTCGAATTAGGAGGAACAGTCGTTTACGACCAAATCACAACTTTCCCAAATGGAGCAAACATTTATAATCTGGATTTAGTCACACCATTTACTTGGGATGGAACGTCAAGTATTCTGGTTGAATTCTCCTACGAGATGGATGAAAGTTCAAGTTTGAATCAAACAAGCTTTTTCACCACAGACAACACTTCTGGCGTTTATGCAACTGGAATAGACAATGTGATTGTATTTGAGCATTCTAAATACATAGAGCTTCCTTTAGGAGGAACAGACTTCGGAGATGAAATCACAGTTTCGTTTTGGGCTTACGGTAATTCTGACATTCAACCTGCCGATTCTTATTCGTTTGAAGCAGTGAACTCCTCAAATCAGCGGGTTTTGAACGTTCACCTTCCGTGGAGCAACGGAAATATTTATTGGGATGCCGGTGAAGGAAGCAGTTACGACCGCATAAACAAGGCTGCAACTGTAGCTGAATATGAAGGAAACTGGGTCCATTGGGCTTTCACAAAGAATGCAACCACAGGGAGCATGAAAATTTACAAGAATGGCGGATTGTGGCATTCTGGCACTGGTCTGACTAGAACGATTGGCGAAATTGACCGGTTTGTGGTTGGAAAGGCTTTTGCCGGAGCTAATTCGCACAATGGTAAAATGGATGAATTCCAAGTTTGGAATATAGAACTTGATGCAAGCACCATTGCTGCGTGGATGAATAAGCGGATTGATGGTTCTCACCCAAACTACACCGACCTCTTAGCTTATTACAATTTTGACCAACAAGGTTACCAACTAATTGATAATTCTGGAAACGGAAACACTCCTATCCTTGTGGGTGCACCATCAATCGAATCAAAAACAGATAGCTACGGATTGGATGCAACGCTAACTTCCAACAGGCCGTTGCTAACCTTCATTCAAGGAGATTATGTAACACATTTAGATTCATCCTTAATTACAACCACGGTTCCTCAAATACCAATAACCATTTCGGAATTTGAAATTGTTGGTAACGGAATACAGCCTGTTGGTCATACAAATGTGTATGCAGGCTATTCTTATACATACCATGCTGATGGCACTGCCGATTCGACACTTATGACTGTAGATGCCGTTTCATACAACGACACGCTTTGGTTTTATCAAGAGCCATTCGAAGTTGTAGATCGCTACGAAATTGCAAGGTACATTACACCTTACGGCATTAATCTCAGCCTTGGTTCTCAAGGTTTTACGTGGGTTTATGATGTAACCGACTATGCTCACCTTTTGCTGGATTCTGTGGATATCGAAAATGGAAATCAACAAGAATTAATTGATGTAAAGTTTGCCATGATAAAGGGAACACCGATGGCTGATATTATAGAATTCACCCGTCCATGGGGACAATCGGCTTCACTCTCTTATGGAAATTTGGATAATGATGTTTCATTACCTCCTGTGGATGTAGCTGTAAATCCCAATGCTGAGCATTTCAAGATGAAAACACGGTTGACTGGTCATGGCCATAACACAAGCAACGCCAACGGAGCATATCCTCATTGCTGCGAATGGAAAGACAACACGCATTATTTGAAGGTCAATGGCAATCAGGCCGCATCTTGGCACATTTGGCAAACACACGAATGCGCTCAAAACCCTGTTTATCCGCAAGGCGGAACTTGGCCCGGAGCGCGCGAAGGCTGGTGCCCTGGAGATGTGGTTAAAGACAACGAATTCATCGTTACCAACTTGGTTTCTGGTTCAAGCGTAAATCTTGATTACGACATCACACCTGTGCCAGCCAATAATCCTGGAATGGCAGGTGGAAACTACGTAACCGCTATGCACTTTCTTCAATATGGAACTGCCAATCATTCGCTTGACGCTGAGGTTTATGAAGTATTATCCCCTACAAACTGGGAATATCGTTCTCGTATAAATCCGTATTGCGATGATGCCAGAATTGTGATTCGCAATGCTGGAGAAACAACCTTGACCAGCCTCACAATTACTTACAAAGTCTCTGGTGGTCAATCATCTACATTCCAGTGGACTGGGAGCTTGAAATTCATGGAAACGGAAGAAGTTGAACTACCAATTGATGAAGGGACTTTTTGGCAAGGAGACAACACGTGGAAGTTTATTGCAACCGTTAGTGCGCCTAATGGAGGAACAGATCAATATGCTGGCAACGACACATACACCACCAACTTTGAAATGCCTGAAGTTTACGAAGGCAACATGATTGTTCGTTACAAGAGCAACAATTACCCAGATGAAAACTATTGGGAGATTAAAGATATCGATGGAAACGTGGTTGCATCAAGATATACCGCAGATGCAAACACACTTTATCAAGACACATTGAACTTAGAACCCGGGTGCTACACATTCTATCTATACGATTCCGAAGACGATGGTCTTTCTTACTGGGCATGGCCAAATCAAGGAAGTGGCTACTGCCGATTGAAAGAAAATGGTGGAGGATATTATGAATACTTTGAAGCTGAATTTGGTGGATTAATTACTCACGGTTTCTCGGTTGGTGTGCTTGCAAGTGTGTTTGACAATCAGGAAAAAGAACGGCTCATTGAGGTTTATCCAAATCCAAACCAGGGAGAATTTAGATTGGAAATGACTGGACTAAATGGGAAATACTTCGTTGCTATCATCAATAACCTAGGTCAGACCATAATTCAAAAAACGGTTGAAATCAATTCATTTTACGAAGAACAATTTGACATGAAACATGCTGACAATGGGATTTATTTTGTGCGAATAATTGGCGATGATTTGAACACGACAAAGAGAGTAGTTGTTAACCGCTAAAACCCCTAGCGTTCTTCCAGAAAGACGGTAAAAGACATTTCTCGGAATACGACATTTCTATATTCGCCACAAATCAATCTCTTCGAATGAAAAAAATAATTGCAGCGGTTATTGCCGCATCATTTTCATCATTAACACTTTTCGCCCAAGTAAATCATGGTGGCGAGCCGCTTAATTGGGGAACAGAAACAGCCGTTTCCATTGAATTTATCCGAACGCCTGAGTTGGATTTGGAAGCTATTCAAACAGAGGATGCCGAAAATGACCAATACAAGGAATTCGGATACCGATTTGGTATAGAACATTCTGCCAATTTGAACATCGAAACCAACGGAACTTGGAGCATAGAAAACGACATGAATGTTTGGCGACTAGGAGTGAATGCACCGCAAGCAAAAGGAGTCAGCTTCGTGTTCAACGAATTTAATCTGCCTAAATCTGCTAGTCTGTTTATTTATGACCTAGAAAAAACCCATTTCATTGGTTCATTTAATCATACCAACAAGCAGAAAAATGGCATGTTAGCCACCAGTTTAGTTTATGGCGAAAATGTGGTCATCGAACTTCAAATCCCAGTCTCTCAAGATTTAACAGAACTGGAGCTTTCTATTAATCAAATTGTTCACGCCTACCGAGGACTTGACTCTAGGTTTGAAGAGCTGAAGGCCTTAGCTCGCGGACCTTTTGGCAATAGTGGTGCTTGTAATATCAATATCAATTGTCCGGAAGGTGATGATTGGCAAGTTGAGAAAAAGTCGGTAGCATTGATTGCTAGCGGTGGTAGCGCCATTTGCACAGGAGCGTTGATTAACAACACTGCCAATGATGGTCATCCGTATTTTCTTACCGCCAACCATTGCTTAGGTGGTGTTGCCAATTGGGTGTTCTATTTCAACCATGAATCTTCCACTTGTGGAGGAAATACTGGTCCCACCAACCAAACAGTTTCGGGAGCAACCGTAGTTGCCAGCAATGCAGGATCTGACTTCGGACTGCTCGAAATTAATGGCGGCAATGATATTCCAGCAAGTTTCAATGCAGAATGGGCAGGTTGGGATAACACGGATAATCTTTCTTCTGCAACTTCCGTTACCGGAATTCATCATCCTTCTGGCGACCTCAAAAAGGTTTGTCATGATACAGATGGGCCAGTACAAAATACACAAGGTGGTGCTGAGGTGTGGTACATTGGAGAATGGGAAGAAGGAGTAACTGAAGGAGGTTCTTCTGGTAGTCCGCTATTCAACCAAGACCACAGAATTATTGGTCAATTGTACGGAGGGGGAGCAGCCTGCAATGGAAGCACAAACAATGGACAACCAGATTGGTATGGCCGACTTGGGGTTTCTTGGGATGGAAACAGTTCAACAACTCGATTGCGAGATTGGCTTGATCCACAAAACACAGGAGTGACAACGCTTGATGGATATCCTACTGGAGCTGTTTCATATAACCTAGATGCAGCGAACAACGGACTAACGGGAGTACCAGAAGTTTTATGCGAAGCGCAGTCAATTTCGCCCATTTTCGTTCTCAAGAATAATGGCCTAACCAATCTTACATCTTGCACCATTACGTATAGCTACAATGGCGGAAATGACCAGACAATAGCTTGGACTGGAAGCTTAGCTCAAAATGCAACGGCAAATGTTCAGCTGTCCGACTTCACGGCTGCCTTAGGCACGAACACAATTGATGTAAGCATTTCCGCTCCAAATGGTCAAATAGATGAGAATGTGAATAACAATTCTACGTCACGTTCATTTGAGTTAAATGTGGGTGAAGAGGTCCTCAATCTAACTCTTCGAACAGATAATTACGGATACGAAACCTATTGGGAATTACGCGGACCCAATAATCAACTAGTCGCTTCTGGCGGAAACACAGAGGTTGGTGCAAATGGAGGTGGTAATCAATCAGCTCAAGCAGGAGACCCTGGAGCTTATGCAAACAACACCACAATTACCGAAACTATTCAGCTTGTTGGAGATGGTTGCTACACTTTTTTGATTGTTGATGATTATGGTGATGGTATTTGCTGTGGATTTACTGGAAATGGAAACTACACGCTTCGCGATGGAAATAATACCATAATGACCCAAGGAGATGAATTTGAAGAGGAGACTGAATCTGAATTTGGAATGGTTGGAGGTTTGTCTGTTTCAGAAGCGAGCCTTGGAATAGTCAGAGTTTACCCAAATCCAACGGAAGGAGTTCTGAATATTGAAGTGGAAAAAGCAGACGATTTGAATAGCATTTCAATTGTAGATGTGGTTGGCAGAACTGTTGCTCAGCTTTCAGTTTTTGGAAACACGAAAACCGTTATTAACCTCAATAATTTGGTTGATGGTGTTTATCATGTAAACCTAAATTCCGACAAAGGCATTACCTCCAAGAAAGTGGTTCTGTTAAGAGACTAAAACCGAAAAGCCAATGAGGCAATTCCTCTTTTTATCGCTCATTATTGTCTCCGTTGTTTCTTGCAAAAACAACGGACAAAGCACTGGTCAGACTAAAACTGCTATGGTTCAAACGGATGTTCAGACAGTGAAAGAAATCATCATCGACAATAACAGAACGCCAGTAAAACCAGACTTTTCTGTACTCGAAATGAGTAACGAGAATGACGTACTAACGGTAATTGTACGTTATGGCGGTGGTTGCGAAGAGCACGATTTCAATGCTTATTTCTCTGGTGGATGGGCCAAGAGTCTTCCTCCTCAGGCTGCCATTACATTGGAACATCTCAATCCAAACAACGATAGATGTCGGGCGCTGGTATTTGATACCTTACGGTTCAACATGAAACCATTGCAATACAGTGGTGGAAAGGAAGTGGTTGTCAAATGGAGTTCAAATCCTGAGATTCAAACGAATTACCGGTACGGCAAATAATCACACATTTTTGACTAGCGCAGATAGTTCGCTTCGTAGCTTATCAGAAACCTGAACGAGAGGCAAGCGCACGTTTTCTTCGCAAACGCCCAAAGCATGTAGGGCACATTTGACCCCTGCGGGATTTCCTTCGGCAAACAGCAAATTCACAATATCGAACAAGCGATATTGAAGACTTCTTGCCGTTTCAAAATCACCAGAAAGACTGGCACGAATCAGATTAGAATACTCTTTTGGAAGCGCATTAGCGACTACGGAAATTACGCCATCTCCTCCACTCGCTATCAACGGTAAACTGAAATTATCATCGCCAGAAATCATCAAGAATCCTGCTGGACGGTCTTTGATAATTTTCATGCATTGATCCAAACTTCCCGAAGCTTCTTTAATTGCAACGATGTTTTCAAAACCATGCGCCAATCGAAGTGTAGTTTCAGCAGTCATATTCGAACTTGTTCTTCCGGGAACATTGTAAAGTATGATTGGCAGCGGAGAACAATCGGAAATGGAAGCGTAATGCTGATAAATTCCTTCTTGCGTGGGTTTGTTGTATGCTGGCGAAACCGAAAGGATGGCGGTCAGTCCGGTAGTATCAAGGTTGTTCAATTGAGCACAAACCTCTGCTGTATTATTCCCCCCAACTCCTAAAATTACAGGAACACGACCATCATTTACCCGTACTACACAATCAAGTACATCATCCTTTTCCTGTTTAGTGAGAGTAACACTTTCACCTGTGGTTCCCAATACTACCAAATAGTCTATTCCCCCTTCAACGAGATGATTGGTTAATTTTTCGAGATGCTCGAAATTGATGCAGTCGTCACTATTGAAGGGCGTTACCATTGCCACGCCTGTTCCTTTCAGTTCTTTCATGCAGTAAAGTTATTACGAAGTGCTGATTTGCGAAACTTGTAAATCAGCAATTACATCAAACAGACTACTTCTTTCCGCTTTCCAACATTTTCAGATAATGCTGAATCTGCTCAATGAAATATGCTACATCAGAATTAGCTTCTACATCAATCATTAAATCGTAGAATTCTTCATATCCCTTTCCAAGTCGCCCCACTTTAAAATGGGCGCGCGAAAGGCCAACTATAAAAAGAAGCGAGATGAATTTATTTAGGCGTAAATCAATAAGAATATCAAACGGCTCACTCATAAATGCAACCACTTTCCTGCCTTGTGGTTTGTAGTACCAATTGAAATCTTCACGGGTAAAAAAGTCGAAATCTTGGCTGGATTGAAGAAAAGATGCCACATCTCCTTTAGGAACATATCCCAATGCTTGTACCTTTCTTAAGCCACCACCACGTAACTTATCTGAAAACTCGCGAATGAGTTTGAAAGTTCGTTCGTCTTTGGCATTGAATATAATTCCAATGCTCCGTGCTGAATCTAGCCCCATTCCTTGTACTTCGCGTGTTCTAATGCGCATATCCTTACGAAGGAAATACTCACCGGCAACCTTACGAATGCGAAGGATAAAAGGAATATCTAATAGCCAATTTTTCACCTTACAAATTACGGTCAAAGTCGTAGAATAGTTGGCAATGAATATCGAGATTTGTTAACAGTTGATTGGCAACCGTTCCTTGAGTAAGGTTGCATACAATTTCTAACTTCGTCCAAATTCTAATCAAACAATGAAAAAAGCTCTACTCTCAATCTTTGCCTGCTTTATCGGCTTCAGCTCTTTCGCGCAGCAAACCACCCACAATTGGGATTTTGATGGCGCCAATCGCCAATACATTCAATACGTGCCTTCTATTTATGATGGAAGTGAATCGGTTCCGTTGGTAATTGTGCTACACGGTCTTGGCGATAATATGACCAACATGTCTCAGGTTGGATTCCGTCAGGTTGCCGATACTGCCAATTTTATTGTGGTGACTCCGGAAGCACTTATCGACCAAATGTTTACTGGTTCTACCGCATGGAACTCTGGCGCTGGAGTTGCTGGTTTTAGTTTGAATGCTGATGTAGATGATGTTGGATTCCTCAACGCATTGATTGATACAATTAGTGACCATTACAATATCGATCAAAGCAGAATTTTCGCTACTGGGTTTAGTATGGGCGCATTTATGAGCAACAGACTAGCCTGCGAACTCAGCCACCGAATTGCATCCATTGCTTCAGTTGCCGGCACAATTGGAGGCACGTTAACTTGCGCTCCAGAACAGGATGTTCCCGTTTGTCATTTTCATGGAACTTCAGACACACAAGTTGGCTATGGGATTGCTGGCGGTGGTGTTCAGGACAACTCATTTGGAAATAACGTAGTTGATTGGATTTCTTTTTGGAACTCAAACAACGGTTGCGGAAACGTTACGCTTGAAGGACAATTTCCAAATTCTGCGAATGATGGATTTACGGTGGATTACGTGGAATATGCTGGCTGCGACAATAACGCTAGGACCGTACATTACAAAGTTCATGGTGCTAATCACGTCTGGTTAGGACCGAGCAACGATGTGTTTTATACAACCGAAATTTGGAAGTTCTTCCTCGGATTATCCCCAACAAATCTTGTTCCTGCAGGAATTACAGAAAACACAATTGCAACGATTGGCATTTACCCAAACCCAACTTCTGCCGTTTTGAGAATTGAAAATACAGAGGCCAAGATTTTGAATGTGTCTGTATTCAATACAACAGGTCAATTGGTGAAGGAATTCTCTAGCGCTTCAAACGCCATTGATGTAAGCAACTTAGAAACAGGTATTTACCAAATTATGGTTGCTACGGAGAAAGGATTATTCTCGAACACGTTCATTAAGGAGTAAGCAATTACTATTGAAAAAAGCGGCCAATTCCCGAATAGGAATTGGCCGCTTTCTTTAGCTTAAAACGATGCTATGCTTTCCAAGTGGATGGCGATTTGCGCCATTCGTTCAATTGCTCCAAATCACTTTCAGACACATAGCCAGAAGCAGCAGCCAATTTCACCAATTCGGAATAATTGGAAAGGGTGAATATCCTGCAATCTGCTTGCTCGAAATTCCTATCAGCATCTGCAAATCCGTAGGTAAAAATGGCCATCATCCCAAGCACAGTTGCAGATGTTTCGCGCAGCGCATCTACCGCTTTTAAGCTACTTCCTCCGGTAGAAATCAAGTCTTCAATAACTACCACTTTGCTGTTTTCTGGCAAATAACCTTCAATTTGATTTCCGAGTCCGTGCTCTTTTGGCTTTGGACGGACGTAAATAAATGGCAAATTCAATTCCTCAGCCACCATCAAACCAACGGCAATTGCGCCTGTAGCAACTCCTGCCACAACTTCCGCATCGGCAAATTTCTCTTTCACGCCTTGTGCTAAACCTTTTGCAATCACCTTTCGCACATCGGGATAGGAAAGCGTCTTCCTGTTATCGCAATAGATGGGAGATTTCCAGCCAGAAGCCCAGGTAAATGGCTCGTTCGGTTGAAGTTTTACTGCCTTAATCTTTAGCAGTTCATTGGCTACTTTAGCGGCCAATTCCGAGTTCAAAATGTCCATGCCGCAAAGCTACAAAGTTTTCATAGGAAGCTCTTTCATCCTGTTTGGGAACGAAGCAGAAAACGGGTTAGTTTTCAACAGAAAATTCACTGATCCAACAGCCGAAAAACTGCTAGAACTCATTCAAGAACTTGAGCTCGGAAACAGCCTGAGAATTTTGGTCGAGGGAAGCACGGCAGAGAATTGGGCAATCTTCAATTCTTACTTCAAAACCATCGAAGCCGCAGGCGGATTGGTTCAGAACGAGAATGGAGAGTGGCTTTTTATTCATCGCAACGGCATGTGGGATTTGCCAAAAGGCAAGTTGGAAAAGGGTGAAAGTATTGGGGAATGTGCGGTGCGCGAGGTTGCTGAAGAATGCGGCATTGAAAAACCGATAATCGTCCGACCGCTTTCAACTACCTACCACTCATATAAATTAAAAGATCAACGAATATTGAAACCGACCTATTGGTTTCGAATGAAAAGTGCTGATACTTCTACACTCATTCCGCAAACGGACGAAGGTATTTCCGAAGTAAAATGGATTGCTACAAAGGAGGCAATTAAACTTGCAAAGGATAGTTTTGGGTCTATAAAGTTGGTCGTAGCCGAAGGCATTCATTAGAAGCTTACTTCCCTACCCCTTTCCGACCTTCGGATTTTAGCTTTTCGCTTAGCGACATGAGCTCGCCTTGTGCACCCTTTGATGGATCTTTGGCGGGTACGCTGTAAAACTTTCCTTTCGGATCGATGATGAAGAAAAGTGGCAGACTCTTGACATTGTAATCATCGATGAGGGAGCTGGAAATTTCCACTCCTCCGAACTCCCAATTGATACTCAATCGCTTTTGAAGCGATTGCATTTCGATCTTTGAATTTCCTACACAAACCGTAACGAAGCGGATGTTTTTGAATTCCTCTTTGAGATTGGGAATGACGTGGGTTTCTCGCTGACAATAGCCATTCTTGGCATCCGTAAGTTCAAGAAAGACGTGGGTTCCTTCAAAATCGGAAAGATGCTTTTCAACTCCATCTACCGTTTTGAAAACGATTTCGGGTGCTTGTTTTCCTTTTGCCAGTTTCTCATGCTTAGCCGCAATGTTTTTGGCTGCGTTGCCGAGGTATGCATTGGAAGAAAATCCTGCAATTTGCTTCAATGCACGGATTAAGTGTTCGTCTTCAAATTCGCGTTGACCAAAAAGGCCATCCATTCCTTCAACCAGCACCATTCGTCTCACTGATGATTCCTCTAAAAACGGTTCTTGCTCCAAGAGCATTTGTTCAAGGACCGCGAACGCCTCTTTTCCCGCCAAGACCCTTTTGCATTCTTCGTGCCTATTTACAACTGCCAGTTTGTGAACCGCTCCTTGATGGAATTGAAGCAGGAAATCTACATATGCTGGATTGTTGAACTGCGGTTTTACGTCATTTAGATACTTGGCAAAAAGTCGATCTCTATCACTCAAGAATGTCTGTTCTACCGCAGCAATAGAGTACTTGATGTACTCTTTTACAAAAGGTTCTGCTGCGCTGAATTGTTTAGAAATCTTCTTCTCAAATACTTCTAATCCTTTCGCAACAATGGCAGGACTTTTCCGATTGACCAAGGTTGGATACAATGCTTCCAAAAATGCATCGAGCGAATCGTTGTACTGAATGACCTGCTCATTCATCTTAGCCGATTTACCACCCAAAATCTTTGGCGTGAAGAAATGTCGTTCGTAAAATGCTTCCGGTTTTTTGGGGTCTTTTGCTGGCGGAACGAAGGTCAATTCCAAGGTCTTGTCCCGTTCGATGAAGAAATCGGCACAGTTCTGACCTACCTGCAAGAACGCGTATTGGGTTTCGTTTGTTACAGCTTTGAGTTCAAAACTACCGTCCGCATCGACAGTTTGCTTGGTAAGAATGCGCTCTTTTCCGCTTACGGGATCGTCATAAACGCGAAGCTGAATTTCCTTACCAATGGCCAAGGGTGCCACACCACGAATAGTTGCATACTGCCCACTCGAAACAAGCGGCATCAAGCACAAAAGCCAAAGAATTCTCATTATTTGCTCAGATCAAGTCCTCCGGGAACGAAACGCTGGGCGTCTCCTCCATTGATAAGTATATCACGGACAATCGTTGAATTTATTGCAGAATACTCTTGAAGCGAGAGCAGAAATACGGTATCCAATTCGGGATAAAGAGTTTGATTAATGTGTGCAATGCTTCGTTCAAACTCAAAATCGGCTGAAGTTCTCAAGCCACGCAAAAGGTAATTGGCACCGACTTCTTTGCAGTAGTTCACGGTCATTCCAAGGTAGGTTTCCACCTTCACTTTAGGTTCATTTCTGAAGGTGAAACGGATCATTTCCAAGCGCTTTTCCAAGCTGAAATAATAATTCTTGCTGGAGTTTGTTCCAATGGCAACGATGATTTCATCGAACAAGGGAACGGCACGATGAATGATGTCTTCGTGTCCTTTAGTGATTGGATCGAACGACCCTGGGAAAACTGCAATTCGTTTCATTTACGTGTCAAATTCTTCTACCGGATAGGTTTTCTCCGTGAAAGATATGCCATTCTTGGTCAATTCTTTTAGTACTGGTAAGTATATGTCGGGGGAAAGCGGCAGACAAACCCCTCGTTCCTTAATCTTTCCTTCCAAAACCATTTGCGTGGCAATTGCCAATGGAAGTCCTACCGTTTTGGCCATGGCCGTATTGTGCTGGTCATCGCCCTTCACCATCATTGAACTTTCGGTCACAAACTTCTTACCGTCTTTCAGAAACCCGATTTTGTGCCACATCACAATCATGTCTTTGTCGTTTGGTTTCATGGCCCATTTCTGTTCCAGAATGTGCTGAAGTATTTGGGCTGGTGTGGCGTTTTTCAATCCGATTACCTTTTTATCAAACAAGCCGAGCCACGTGAGTTTTTCCATCAAACGGTCGTCCTGATCGAGTTTAAGCATGGCGCGCACCTTCAACTCCACACTATCTCGCAAACTGAACGGCAAAAAAGAATTGATAAAATCGCGGTTGGTCATCGTTTCTGAGCCTTCCATAATGTAGCTGTCATCGGTCATTCCGAGCTGAACAAACGTGTCCCACCAGCGACTGAAACCAGGTCTGCGCAGTGTACCGCGATAAAGCGTTTTTACATTTTGAAGATTGTAAACCTCACGGTAAGAAAGGCTGTCGCGATTGGCATAACCCTCAAACTCGCCCAAATCTTCAATCATGATGTATTCCGTTCTGCGGAAAACGCGGTTGTAGGGAATGTATTTGTACTTGCCATTGTGGATGAATTTTACCGCACCGCCTTGAGAGGCCAGCACGACATTCCGTGGGTTCCACGTGAACTTGTAATGCCAAGGATTGTCGTCACTTTCAGGAGCAACTAAACCGCCCGTAAAGCTTTCGAAATGCTGAATATCGCCACCATCCGCACGAATTTCATCAATAAGTTTCATGGCCGATAAATGGTCGATACCTGGATCAAGACCAATTTCGTTCAGAAATATCAAACCTTTCTCATTCGCAGCACCATCAAGCGCTTTCATCTCTTTCGAAATATAAGATGCAGTGGTCATGTGCTTTCCCTGCGCCAAGCAATCCTTTGCCACTTCAATGTGCATGCTTGCCGGAAGCATACTAATTACAATATCTGCTTTTGAAATCTCCTCCGCGCGTTGCGTAGCATTGAACACATCAAATGCAATTGCACGGCTTCGTGGATGACCGTTTAGTTTGCGTTCTGCCAGCGAAACATCCAACTCCCCAACCGAAATGTGCCAATCGAAACGCTCGGCATTCTCCAACAAATAAGCGATCAGCGTGGTAGCTGAGCGTCCTGCTCCTATTACAAAAATGTTTTTCATCGAGGGCAAACTTAGTATTAAGCGAAGAGTGAAGAGCGACCAGCGACCAGAATTTATGCGCTTTTGTCGCTGCCGCATTACTGGTGACTATTCGCTGGTCGCTGGTTACTATTTTAGCGCCATGCGAAATTGGATTATCTTCATTGCAATTCTCGGAGCTTTCACCGTCATTTTAGGAGCGATTGGCGCGCACACGTTGAGGAACACGCTTTCAGACGTTCAACTGAACAGTTTCGCCACGGGCGTTCGGTATCAGATGTGGCACATTTTCGCCATTGCGGGATGTGTGTTGCTTTCTAAACAGTTTAACGTGAATTTGAATGTTTCGCTTTGGCTGTTTGCTTTTGGAATGTTATTCTTTTCTGGTTCAATCTACATGCTTTCAACCATTCCAGTTCATGGAATGGAAGGCGTGAAAGCCATTGGTTTGGCTACGCCAATTGGCGGATTGATTTTGGTTGCCGCGTGGTTGAGTGTGGCGGTGCAGTTTATACGAAAGAAGTAGTTACTTTTTTAAATCCCCCGCCTCGTACCTTGCCCCCATTTGAAGGGGGAATAGCAATCTAGTGGCATTCCGAAGCCATTAGCTCTTGTCTCTTTTTTTCTTGTCTCTTACCCTACGGAGCCAACTTATTCTTCAACGCCTTAGCAATGGAACTCGGAATTTTATCCAGCGAATTGAGCAAATAAGGTAATGCTTTCAACTTAAAACCTTCGTATTCGCTTGGCACAACCGCGTCAATCAAATGCGGGCCGGGTTCTCTGAATGCATTCTCTAACGCTCGGTTGAATTCTTCGGCTGTTCTCACTCTTTCGGCAGGCATTCCCATTCCTTTGGCAATGGATACGAAGTCAATTCCGGGTTCAGAAATATCCAATTGCGCCAATGCCTTCGGACCAGCCTTCTCCGCTCCCACTCTTTCTAATTCTATATTGAGAATGGCGTAAGAACCGTTGTTCATCACCACGGTTGTCACATCCAATTTCTCGGCAACAATTGTCCACAAAGATTGAATAGTGTACATGGAAGAGCCATCGCCCACAAGGGCCAAAACGGGTCGATTTCTACCTGCGATAGCAGCGCCAATTGCCACAGGCAAGCCTTGCCCAATAGCACCTCCTGTAAGTGTTAGCAAATCATGTTTTGGAGCACCCGCAGTATGGAATGGAATTTTCAATCCTGAGGTTTGTGACTCATCTGATATGATGGCGTTATCTGGAAGCAATGCGCCAACCGCTTGCGCAATTTTCTCTGCATTCAGTTTACCCTGAGCAAGATTTGGCCGTTTGGCTTCCTGCAATTTGGGCGCGGTGTCTTTGGCTCCAACTGCATCAACCAAAGCATTCAAACTCTTGAGCGCATCCTGTTCTTTCGTCAGCAAATCGTGGAGTTGGCAATCATCAGGAACCAAGTAGCTTTTCTTGCCCGGATAGGCGAAAAACGAAACAGGCGCTTTGGCATCAATCAAAATTAAGTGGTCGTAACCACTCAGTTGAACCGAAGCCATTTCGGCCAAATAGGCGATGCGTTCTACGTTTGGTAGGCCAGCTCCTCGCTGCAAACGCGTTGGAAATACCTCTGTGAAAAGTTTGGCTCCTGTCTTTTCCGAAATCTTAGAAGCAGCCTTCAAACCCTCTTCCAAAATCACCCTTCTACCTAAAAGAATGGCGGTTTTCTTGCCTGCAGATTTCAGAACATCGGCAATCTTATTTACAGTTTCATCCGAAGCTGGTTTTGGTTCAGGTTGCGAGAAATCCGTTACCGCCTCACCGCCCTCTCCCCACGAAACATCGGCAGGAAGAATGAGGGTTGAAATCTGATTTGGTTGACTTGCGGCAACTTTGATGGCTTCAGCTGTATCTGCGCCAATCTTGCTGGTTTCCTGCGTGGTTCGAACCCAAGTGGAGCAATTGCGTGCAACGGTTTCAATGTCTGACTGAAGCTGTGCATCGTACTGAGTATGGTATGTGGCATGGTCTCCAACGATGTTAATCATTGGTACGCGTGCTTTACGTGCATTGTGCAAATTAGCGAGACCGTTTCCGAGGCCGCAGCCCAAGTGCAAAAGCGTTGCAGCAGGCTTTTCAGCAATACGAGCATAACCATCCGCAGCGCCTGTTGCTACACCTTCAAACAAAGTCAAAACGGCCTTCATTTCAGAATTATCCAAGGCCGCAACGAAATGCATTTCTGAAGTTCCAGGATTGGTAAAACAGGTATCGATTCCCGCGTTGGTTAGTGTATCTATCAACGCTTTTGCGCCATTCGTTTTTGTCTTGCTCATGTTTTCTGTAATTACCCGCTGAAAATCAGTTCGATTTTAGGCAAAAATAACCCAAACGAGCTACCAGCTTAAAGGATAGTTGACATTACCGATTGAAATCAACAAGACCATTACATTCGCGGCACATTGACTAATTAGCTCATTATCAAATTATCAAATCAGTTATGGACAAATACACGCAATACACCGAAGCACTTTCTGAAATCTCCGATATCACGCACGCCACTGCCCTACTTCATTGGGATTTGGAAACTTATATGCCGCAGAAAAGCCACGCACGGAGAGCGCAACAGATTGGAACACTTTCCAAATTGGCGCACATAAAAAGTACGGATCCAGAACTGAAAAAGTTGGTGGATGAATTGGCTGCAAATCTTCCTACTGATGCAAAACAAGCTTCGAATATCAAGCACACCGCGCGGGATTTGAAGCGAAAAACCTTGTTTGATTCCAAGTTTGTGGAAGACATGAGCCGTGCTACGAGCGAGGCCTTTTTTCATTGGCAAGAGGCAAAAAAGAAGAATGATTTTTCGCTGTATGCGCCATTCTTGCAAAAGGTGATTGACCTTAAGCGAAAAGAAGCTGAGATTGTAGGCTATGAAGGTCATCCGTATGATGCGCTTTGCGATGAGTTTGAGCCAAACTGCACCGTTGCTCAATTGGATGTGCTTTTTGAAGGCGTAAAGAAGGATTTGAAGCCGTTGCTGGATGCCATCAAAGCCAAGCCACAGGTGAACGACAGCTTTATGGATCAGTATTTTAACCACGATAAGCAGTGGGATTTTGGCATTGAGGTATTGAAGGATATGGGTTATGATTTTGAAGGGGGACGACAGGACGTTTCGAGCCATCCGTTCACCATAAATTTTTCGGCAACAGACGTAAGAGTAACTACAAGAGTTGCGGAAGATACCTTCAACGAAATGTTATGGAGTTGTATCCATGAAGGTGGTCATGCGTTGTACGAACAGGGTTTGCCCGATAGCGAATATGGTTTGCCAAGTGGCGAAGCCGTTTCCTTGGGAATCCATGAAAGCCAAAGCCGATTGTGGGAAAATAACGTAGGTCGTTCGCTTGCTTTTTGGGAGTGGAAATTTGCGCGGTTGAAGGAGATTTTCCCAACTCAGTTTGACGGTGTTTTAGCTATGGATTTCTTCAAAGCGATGAATAAAGTCCAGTCAAGTTTAATTCGCGTAAATGCGGATGAGTTGACTTACCATTTCCACATTCTTATCCGATATGAGCTTGAAAAAAGCATCATGGAAGGCAAGTTGAATGCCGTTGACCTTCCATCGGCATGGAACGCCATGTACAAGGAATATTTGGGTGTTGAAGTTCCGATTGATAGCCAAGGTGTTTTGCAGGATATTCACTGGAGCCACGGTTCTATCGGCTACTTCCCAACGTATTCTATTGGTAGTTTTTATGCAGCACAATTTCACGCTGCAGCAGAGAAAAAAATTGGAACTTTAGATCCTGCCAATCCCAAACTATACTTAGAAAATTTGTTGGCTTGGCTCAGAGAAAACATTCATCAGTACGGAAAACTTTACAGTTCCAAAGAACTGTGTGAACGAATTAGTGGCGAACCGTTGAACTCTCATTACTTTATGGATTACGCGAATAAGAAGTATTCAACAATTTACGGCCTCTGAATTTCTTTTGAACACATTGCGTAGCTTGTGTAAAACTGAGCCAAATCAGCCTCAAAACAAGTTCGTACTAAGCATTTTAGAATTACCTTTGCACCTTTCTTTTTTAAAAACGAAAACACAATAAATGGATGAATTCGGAAGAAAAGCTGAGGGTGCAACTGTAGCTGACCTTGGCTTGAAAAACGTGGCTGCGGCTTATTGGAATTTGACGCCTGCCGAGCTTGTTGAAGAGACAATCATTAACGGAATGGGAGCGCTGACCGATACGGGCGCATTGGCGGTTGACACTGGAGAGTTCACCGGTAGGTCGCCAAAAGATCGTTTCATTGTTTGTGATGAAAAGACGGAAAATGCGGTTGGTTGGGGTAACATTAACATCAAGTTTACGCCAGAGAAGTTTGACCATCTATACGAGAAGATTTGCACCTATTTTCAAGGGAAAGAGGTGTATGTGCGCGATGCTTATGCCTGTGCAAGTGATAAGCACAGAATGAATATCCGAGTTGCGACTGAGCTTCCTTGGAGCAACTTGTTTGCAAACAATCTTTTCTTGCGTCCGACTGCTGAAGAGGTGGCCAATTTTGACCCAGAGTGGACAATTATTTGTGCTCCTGGTTTTCATGCTAACCCGGCAACTGACGGAACTCGCCAGCACAATTTTGCCGTGCTGAACTTCACCAAAAAGATGATTTTGATTGGTGGAACGGCTTACACAGGTGAGATTAAAAAGGGTATTTTCTCTGTGTTAAACTTTGTGCTTCCACACGAAAGAAACGTGCTTTCGATGCACTGTTCGGCTAACGTTGGAAAGGATGGCGATACTGCTATTTTCTTCGGTCTTTCTGGAACTGGAAAAACCACACTTTCTGCCGATCCGGAGAGAAAACTGATTGGTGACGATGAGCACGGTTGGGATGGTGATACCATTTTCAACTTCGAAGGTGGTTGCTATGCGAAATGTATTGACCTGACGAGAGAAAAAGAGCCGCAAATCTTCGATGCTATCAAGTTTGGATCATTGGTGGAAAACATCAATTTCTACGAAGGAACAAGCACGGTCGATTACGAAAACATTGAAAAGACCGAAAACACACGTGCTGCTTATCCTATTCATCACATCGATAACGTGATGAACCCATCTTACGGAAAGAACCCTAAGAACATTTTCCTTTTGACGGCAGATGCTTTTGGTATCCTCCCTCCTATCTCAAAGCTTACTCCCGGACAGGCGATGTATTATTTCATCTCTGGTTACACGGCAAAAGTTGCTGGAACTGAGGTGGGCGTGACCGAACCACAACAGACCTTCTCTGCTGGTTTTGGAGAGGCTTTCTTGCCGCTTCCAGCCACTCGCTATGCGGAGTTGTTGGGCGAAAAATTGAAAGAACATAAGGTAAATGTTTGGTTGTTGAACACGGGTTGGTCTGGTGGTCCGTTTGGTGTTGGAAGCCGCATCAAACTAAAATATACGCGCGCTATGATTAGTGCTGCGCTGAACGGTGGGTTGGATAAAGCTGAATACAAGACGGATAGCATTTTTGGATTGGCAATGCCAACAAGCATTCCAGATGTGCCGAACGAATTGCTGAGCCCTCGTGATACGTGGGCAGACAAAGCTGCATACGATGTGAAAGCTGAGAAATTGGCTGCTTCGTTTGTGAAGAACTTTGAGCAATACGCTGATCTCGCAAACGAAGAAATCATGGCCGCTGCGCCAAAGGTTTCGCACCACGCGTAGAAGTAAGGGGTTGATGCATCAAGCCCTAACGAGCACGAAACATCAAACTCATTATTTTAAAACCCTTCTCGGAAACGGGAAGGGTTTTCTTATTTTCGGGCGGTTGGTTCCGAACAAAAACAATTCACTTTTTAGACTTTGAACACATGAAATACGTTTTATCTTTTTTCCTTTTAACAGCCATCTCCTTCCAATCTTTGGCAAAGGACGATTTCTCATTGACCGTGTATGAAACCTACGCTGACTATCAGAACAAGAGCGGAAAATCGCTTTATGAATTCATTGGATATGATTGGACGATGGGTTCGCTCCATCTTTTTTTCAGGGTGAAAAAGAAAGAGGAAAGCAAGGTGAAAGTGACAACGGTTTGGGGATTTACGATTGGTGATCAACTTTACCGGGTGATGGATGGAAGACCGTATCGCGTTCTTATGCAAGGAAAAGTAGTTTATTGTGAGAATGGAGTTGCCCACCTGAACATGCTCATTGGTGATGAGAAGGAATCGGATGTGGAATTGGGCGGATACAGTTTTCTTTCGGAGAATCTGAATTCAGAGATTATTGAATTTCCATCAGCAAAGGCAGGCAAAGCATTCGGAGAAAATGCTGCCTTGAAACCTCTTTTCGAGTGTGTAGAGAAAGTGAAAAAGAATAAAACGGAGAAAATCAGAGAATGTGTAAAAGAGAATATCTAATCTCTCAACTTCACCATTTTCTGATAAAACTTCCCAGAATCTGATTCTATTTGGAGCGTGTACAGGCCTTGCGTTAGCCCTTGCAATCCTGAAAACTCAAAGTTAAGTCCGCTAAAGTTTTCGGCTGTTTGCTGAATTCTTCTCACTTCCTGCCCCAAGCTGTTCACTAAACGAATAACCACATCCTGCCTTCCTGAAGCGTAGAACGTTCCCCTGATTTGGTCTGAGAACGGATTCGGATAAACCTGAAACAACTCGCTCCTATCCAAGTTCGTTGGACTTAGACCAGACAGAATAAGATTTGCTTTCGCAAAGTTCGGGATGCCATAACCGTATAAATGATCTGGAACTTTGAACTTATGGGCACTTGCTTCAATGGCATGAAACACGTCCATGTTTGTTGCAGAGTCCAAGTTTGCTTGCCAAAGACAGGCCAACATTCCTGCCATGATTGGTCCGGCAAAGGAAGTCCCATTTCCAACCCCAAAAGTTCCCCCACTTCCAAGTATGGCTGCCGCTTGACCTTGTGCGCACACATTGGGTTTAATATCACCATCAGACGAAGGACCGATTGAACTGAAGTTGGCGATGTAGCCATTTGGAGTTACTGCACCAATTGCCAAAACGCTATCTCCATCGGCAGGAGCACCGATGTACTGCCACGCATTGTCTCCAGAATTACCAGCACTGTTCACAACCAAAATTCCTTTGGATGCTGCAACATCTGCACCTATGGAACCACGAACGGTGTTTCCATCCATATCTGAATAGGAGAAATCATACTGCGAATTATCGAAGGTTGTGTAGCCTAGCGAAGAGTTGATGATATCAGCGCCCGCACTATCTGCAAACTCGGTACCCGCAATCCAATAATCCAATTCAATGGGTAATTCGGTAGCTCCTTCTTCCGTTCTTATTAGGAGATAGCTTGCTTTTGGTGCGGTACCAATAAACTCTCCCGGAACGTTTGCCGCCATCGTTGACAATACGGACATGCCGTGCGGATTATCGCCATAAATGGAACCATCACGAGAAACGAAATCCCAGCCGCCCAAAATTCTGCCATCATTGCGAAGACTATCAAATGCTGGGAAAACATCTACAGATGGAAAACCAGCGTCCAAAACGGCAATCAACATGCCTTCCCCTTTGAAACCAAGATTGTGAAGTGAAACGCCACCCAACATATCAATCTGATTAAAGGCGATTCCGTAATCGTTTTCCGAAAAACCGTTTGAAGCAACTGATTTCTCAGCTCCAACAAATTCGAACTTATCATGTGATTGCTGATTCTGTTCCTTCTTTCCTACTGGCTCCGTATTAAGCACGAACGGTAAGTTTTTAATTGCAACAAGCGTTGCAGAATCAGGCACTTGAACCGATATAGAGTTGAACCATTTTGAATGGGTCAAATACTCCGAGCCTGTGTTCAAAACCGCTTGAATGTAAGTTGGATTAACAGGTAGATCGTTCTCTGATAGCTGAATATTCTGCCTCTCCCTCCTATCCAACGCCCGTTGAGATAGAAATTCTAAAGGCTGCGTAAGTTCGTAAGGCGTGTTGTCCTTATCTGTAAACTGAATCCAATGCTGCTTCTGAAATGATTGAGCAGAACACAATATTGGCATCAGTATAATGGCTATGAACCCCAACCATCTCATTCCCCGAAATCGGTTATGACCATTTCATAAACGAACCCAACTGTGTCTGCTCCCTGGATATTATACATTCTCAATTGCTTGTGAATGAGACCGACATTCTTGGCATAAACCTCTTGGGCAAAAATATCTAAACCAACTAGAGCAGGTCTATTCAACTGAACAACTGTTACCGTAGAATCGAAAGTCAACCCATTTATCGCATACGGTTCGTTGACATTTTGATATTCGTATTCCCACACTTCTGGTACTGTATTTTGAAGATACAACTCCTGCAAACTCAATAGCGTATTCTTGCTATTTCCATCCCATTTCTTACCGTCCTTTAGAGGAAAATTATGTTTGACAAAAACGATGTTTTCTTCGTTCTGTTCAGCAATTTTTTCAGTCCTCACCCGATACCAAACATCTTTGATTTTCCAATCAGAAAAAGGAGACAATCTAGAATAACGCTCGACCCGCGTTGCAGGCCTTCCCTCTTCGTCCGTAAATGGCGATTCGCTCAAATCACGGAGGAAATAATGCGCTTCGGCAAAGCCCAACTGCCCTGCCTCATCATCTTGCCAAACAGAATCGACCTTGTATTCTATAAAACGTCCGATCTCAGTTGGGAAGTACTCATATCCGATGAAAGGCAGGTCAGCATCCTCACGATAGCATCCGCTAAGTAGCGAACAGACAATACCAACTAACAGAACCTTGTTTTTCAAATCGTGTGTTTCTGGTCTCTAATTTCGGATTTACAATTTGATTCTAGTGGTCTTTCTTGATGAATCCACCACCAAGCACATCATCGCCTTCATAAAATACGGCTGATTGACCTGGCGCAATAGCACTTACCTCTTCGTAAAAATGGACGTTCATTTCGGTTCCGCGTTGCTCCAAACGCGCCATGCTCCCAGCATGTTTGTAACGCACTTTTACCAATGCTTCCATTGAATCGGGAAGGCTTGCGTATTTCTGAAGATTGAGACCACGAACACTCATGTGTGTCTTCAATAAATCTGCCTCTACACCCAACGTAACAGTGTTTGTATCTGGATGAATACCAGTAACATACATTGGCTCACCCAAAGCAATCTCCAAGCCCTTGCGTTGACCTATGGTGTAGAATGGATAACCGCGATGCTTACCAAGTATCTTACCTTCCTTATCTACAAAAAGGCCGCCATCAACCTCTTCCTCCAGACCTTTTACTCTACGCTTCAGAAAACCACGATAATCGTTATCAGGAATAAAGCATATCTCATAGCTCTCGCTCTTTTTGGCAATGGCTTCATAACCGCTGTCCAATGCAACATGACGAATATCCTTCTTGTGCATTTTCCCCAATGGAAATATGGTACGAGCCAAGTTCTCTTGACTCAAGCCCCACAACACATACGATTGATCTTTTGATTGATCTACTCCTTTAGACACAACGTAACGTCCATTTTCCTCACGAACCTGAGCGTAATGTCCAGTTGCAATGAATTCACAACCAAGTTGATCAGCTCGCTTTAAAAGCGCGTCCCATTTAATGTGCGTATTGCAAAGCACGCAAGGATTTGGCGTTCTTCCGGCAATGTATTCATCCACAAAATTGTCGATGATGTAATCTCCAAACTCCTCACGAATATCAATAATGATGTGCGGGAATCCGAAGTCAACAGCCATTTGTCGTGCATCGTTGATGTCGTCCAAACTGCAGCAGCCAGTGGTTTTTGTATTGCCGCCAGCGGAAGCGTAATCCCAAGTTTTCATGGTTACTCCAACTACCTCATAACCTTCCTTATGTAGCATCATGGCCACGACCGAACTGTCGAGACCACCACTCATCGCCACTAAAACTTTTCCTTTACTCATTGCCTTTTGGCTCCCAATCAATTGTACTTATCAGCGTTCCGTTCTCCCATACTTCGACACGCTCCGTGCTGCCATCTTCCTTAAAATAAGTCACTTTTCCATTAAGCTGGTCTTCATGATACCAGCCTTTCATTTTAACCTGCGTACCTACCAATTGTTGCGTAATCTCGTCTGGCCCGCCCATTTTACCTGGCGTTTCTACGTAGGTCCATTCTCCTTTGTTAAAGAATTCCTGAAACTCACCTTCCTTCTTGCCTTTCTTGTAATTGTAAGTACTTTTCGGAATCTCTTTGTCATAATACTCGGTGAACTCACCGTTCTCATATTTCGTGGTTTTTAGCACTCCATTGTTGTAAACCTGTTGGGTATAAACTGAACCGTTTTCGTTGAAATTCAGCCACGTTCCAATTCTGATTCCCAGAACATAGGTTCCTTGCACTTTCCGTTTGCCATCTTCTCTATACATAACGAATTTTCCATCAAGGTTACCTTTCACATAACTGGCTTCAACCCACGGTTTTCCATTGTCAAAAAACTTCTGCCAAACACCATCCTTCATACCATAACTGAAGTTGGTTTCTTCTCCTAATTGCTTGTTTTCGTAATATGTTTTCTGCGCGCCATGAAGCGTACCTAAAATGTAGGTCTCTTCCAATACAAGTTGTTCATTCTCATTGAAATACTGCCACAAACTGTCCTTTTTCTGTTCTCGAAAAATACCTTTGGCCTTTATTTTTCCGTTCGGATGATAGACGTGGTTTGCCACCTGCCCATTACCAATGTGATTATTGGTTGCCTGCAATTTGCCCGTTTCGTAGTAATACTGAAACAATCCATAAGGTTTATCATCCTTGAACTGGCCTTCATATCGTACACGTTCATTACTGTACAGTTTCTTCCACTTTCCTTGCTTTAATCCGTTGGCATCTGTTTGGTTCAAATCTTGCGAAAACGACAGTGCAGAAAAAGTGAAAAGCAAGATGGCTGAAAGAGAAATTATTCGCAATTGTAGATTCATAGGTTGTGCAAAGATACAGTTGGGGTTTGCCATGACAAACCATTACAAACTAAGTTATAACGGTCTATTTGCCACAATCATTTCACGTTTTCCAGGCGGGCCGGGAACTTTGGTTACTTCAAATCCTGCGCCAAGCATGTTTCTGCGCACATATCCTTTACAGCAATAGGTGGTTAGTATCCCGTTTGGACTCATCCAAGAGTATAGTTTTTCAAAGACTTCTTGGGTCCAAAGTTCGGGCTGAGTTTCTGGTTCAAACGCATCATAATATATAAGGTCGAACTTCCATTCTGGTTTAAAATCTAAGAGCGACATGTGGTGTTTAGTGATGGAGAAATTTGAGTTAGCGGAAACCTCCGTGTTCCAATAAGCGCCATGAAATGAATCAAATAACCTTCGACTCTCAGCAAGCTCTTCTGGTAATTGATATTCCATCCAAACAGATTCTGGCAACGGAAAAAGCTCGAGCGCATGGTAGTTTATTCTGATGCTTCGTTCGGCAGCAATGATGGATGTGAGTAGTGCATTCAACCCAGTTCCAAAGCCCATTTCCAGAATAGTGATTTCTGTCATACCACTTTCAACCACCTTTTCTAAACCTTTAGCGATAAAAACGTGTTGAGACTCCGTGAGCGCACCATGTCGAGAATGATAGGTAGAACCCAACTCTTCGTTGAGTATGGTTTGAGAACCATCTTTAGTAGTAACGATTTTTAGTAGAGACTCGCTCATTTTACATAAGACAAAAAAGAAAACAGATATGATTACGAAGGAACAATTTGAAAGCGGTTATACCTACGAGGAATACAGGAAGTTGGTAGACGATAAGTTTGCGCAAGGACTAACCACCGGTTCATCGGAAGACCCAACATACTTAGAACACACCAAAATGAATGTGCACCGAATGAATCGATGGGACAAAACCATCGAACTGAGTGCTGCCATAGAGAAGCAGTTGAAAGAGTTGCCTTGTGCAATAAACTGGTTGGTATTGGCAGAAGGTTGGTGTGGCGATGCGTCTCAGAATGTTCCGTTCTTAAACAAAATGGCCGAAGCTTCTCCCAACATTAACCTTCGGATTCTGCTGCGAGATGAACATTTAGATATTATGGACCAATATCTTACCAATGGCGGTAGAGCCATTCCAAAATTAATTGCGCTTGATGCCGACATGAACGAAATTGGCCAATGGGGCCCCAGACCAGCCGAGATTCAGGACATGGTTCGTGTTGGAAAACATGAAAAAGGAATGAATTCTGAGGAAATCGGAATTATGGTACAGAAATGGTACGCAAAGGATAAGGGAGCTAGCATTGAACAAGAAATGATGACCATTATTGCCCAAATGAATTGCGTTTTAGACCAATGACTTAACCTTTATTAACTAAACGCGTATATTTAGTCACCAATTGCAACTATACATTAGCTGCCCATGAAACGAACTATACTATTCTTGCTTCTTGCTTTCTTGTTTGTACAAGGCGTTGCAGTTGCCAACAATGGCAACGAAATCGTGGTGGGAGGAGAAAAAAATTCACTTCCTACTTGGGATGCGAAGATTTATCCAAACCCGAACAACGGTGTTTTCAGTTTGATGATAACAGGAAGCTCTGCTGCCTTCGAAGTATTCGTATTCAATATCCTTGGAGAAAAGGTATTTGAAATGGAGATTCTTGGCGATCACGGTGCTAAAATTGACCTCTCAAGACTTGAAAAGGGACTTTATTTGGTTCAAATCATTGATAAGAACCGAAGTGAGGTTCTAACTAGAAGAATGAACCTCGAGTAATTCTTACTTAAATCCTCGCTCCTTTTTAATTCGTTCGTAAGCCTCCGTTAATTTTTGAAATTTTTCCTTGGCGGCATCCTGATGTTCCGGTCCTAAGTGGCTGACTTTATCAGGATGATATTTGACCGCCATTTTGCGATAGGCTTTCTTCACTTCTTCGTCCGAAGCGGATTTTGGAATCTCCAGAATTTGATACACACTTTCGTCATTCTGAACCAAAAACATAGCCTTAATGCTCATGAAATCGGCCTTGCTGATTCCCATGTAGGAGGCAATTCGTGTAAGCATGTCCAACTCACTTCCATGAATTTCCTGATCTGCATTGGCCAACTGAAACAGGTATTGCAGCAACTGAAGGCGCGAAGCAGCATCCATAAATGTTCGAATTTGAACACTCACCTTTTGAATTTCGATATTGGTTTTGAGAATCTTACGAAGCAAGAGCAATTGCTGTTGCGCCTTTTCTTCGCCAAACTGCGCTACTAGAAACCGTTTTACAAATGCAAGCTCCGACTTCTTGATAGAGTTATCGGCTTTCATCACCGCTGCGGTAAGAATGAGAAGAGACGCTTCAAAATCTCCTGCAGTTGTGCGCGGCTGCGTCCTACCGGTTCCAACCTGCGGGTCGCCCCACGTCATTACATCACCGCTGGCATTATCATATAAGGAACCCAGTGCAAATCCAATCAACGCACCGATTGGACCACCAAATGCCCAACCTGCCGTTCCTCCTAACCACTTTGCGTATTTAGCCATTGGGCGCGAAATTAAAACTCTGACCGTGACAGCCGTTCGATGACATCCTCCAAATTTGGATATTCCTGAACCAACTGAGATGGTTGCGCCATTTCAAAATCCCGAAAATCAAATCCTGGGGCAACGGTACAACCGACCAAGCACCAGCTTCCTCCATCCGTAACTTCAGATGCGAACCAACTTTTTCCTTTCACTACTAACTGTGGCTCCTCTACTCCTTCTATGTCTAAGCCAAGTTGATGAATAACATAACTTCCGTTTGGTTGAATTTCATGAATGGTCAATCCATCGCCATCGTAGAAATGCCACATTTCGTCACTGGCTATACGATGAAAAGCGGAGAAATTATCCGCGGTTAATAGAAAATATATACCAGTGGAGTAATTCCTATCACCATCAATTCCTTTCAGTTCTTTTGCTGAAATTACGCCTGAAGCGCGATAGGTTTCTTTATACCAGCCACCTTCGGGATGCTTGAGCATTTGAAGCTGAGTAATGTAAAACTTTGCCTTTTCAGGAATCATTTACTTCTATTTATTTGTACTTAATTAACTCGGGTTTTTTCTTTCTTCTGCCCTCCCAACGACTCCATGATGGAGGTGATTACTGATAAGACCAAACTAAAAAGCAACGCCCACCAAAATCCATCTACGTAAAAGCCATCGACTAAATTGCTACCAATTAAGATGATGGCTGCATTGATGACCAACAGGAATAACCCAAGCGAGAAAATAGTGATTGGAATGGTGAGGATTATGAGTAGTGGCTTAAGGAAACCGTTAAGCAATGCCAAAACAACTGCAACCCAAATAGCCGCAGTGTAATCCGTTACGTCTGCTCCCGGAAGCAGCCAAGCCGTGAGAAATACGGCCAATGATGAGATAATAATCTTTATGAGAATGTTCATTTTATATAGGTTATGCGGTAAATACAATTGGCGTAATCGTCAGAAACAAGCAGGCTTCCATCTTCCATTTCGAGAATATCAACGGGGCGACCCAAACGTTCTGCTCCATTAAGCCAGCCATCGGCAAATACTTCATACTTAACAGATTCATTGCCATTGAGTTCAACTCTGGTAATTCTGTATCCATCCGGAACGGTCTTATTCCAAGATCCGTGCTCGGCTATAAATATCGACTTTCTGTATTCCTCTGGAAAAACATCTTTCTCGATAAAGGTTATTCCCAACGAAGCTACGTGAGCGCCAAGTTTCTGAGCAGGAGCTATGAACTCATCGCAAGAACGCTTGTCTCCAAATTTCGGATCAGCATATTGACCCGCATGGCAATGAGGATAACCGAAGTGCATTCCTTTTTCGGGAGCGTGGTTCAGTTCATCATTCGGTTTGTTCTCGCCAAACCAGTCGCGGCCATTATCCGTAAACCAAAGTTCTTTCGTTTTTGGATGCCAATCAAACCCTACCGAGTTGCGTATTCCGTGGGCAAACACTTCAAAATCGGAACCATCCGCATTCATTCTAGTAATGGAAGCAAAGCGCTCATCTTCACTTAAGCAGATATTGCAAGGCGCGCCAATTGGTACATACAGTTTTCCATCTGGACCAAAAGCAATGTACTTCCAACCATGATGTTTTTCGGTCGGAAAATCATCGCGAATGGTTTGCATGTTTGGTGGATTTGCAAGTTTATCATCAATGCCGCGCATCACCGAAACCGCGCTAATCTCGGCTATATACAAATCGCCATCTCGGTAAGCTACACCATTTGGCTGATTCAATCCTTCAGCTAACACGTAGGTCTTATCAGATTTCCAATCTCCATCCTCATCAACAACTGCATACACTTTTCCTTCGTTTCTGCTACCAACGAAAATCACTCCTTTCGGGCCTTGCGCCAACGACCGGGCATTTTCAACTTCTGTTGCATAAAGCTCAATCTTAAAACCCTCGGGGAGTTTGATAAGATGAAGCATATCCTGAATTTTCTGCGCTCTAGCAGAAATTGAAAGGAGAATGACCAAGAAGAGTACGCTAAACCTCAAGCTTGGTTAATTAAGAATTGCAATGCCAATTGATTGAACTTTTCTGGCTCTTCAAATTGCGGTACATGTCCGCATTTATCGAAGGTTTCGAAACGCGCATTGGGCACCAAAGCATGTATTTGTTCTCCGTATGCGTAAGGAAGAATGGCATCTTCTTTTCCCCAAAGAATGAGTTTTGGGAAATCGAGATGATTTAACCGTTCGTAATGCGGCACATGATTTTCGAGCATAAAGTTTCGGAGTGTGCTCAATAATGCCCGCTTAGAACCTTTGATATCCATTGGAGCTGCAAACCATTTGGCAAAATCACCATGCTTCTTCTTGTCGAATACACCTTTGATGGGAGCGCGTTTTAAAATGGGTCCTCCTATTGTTCCTATTAATGCTTCGCCAATTAACTTGGGCTGCATTATGCGTATTCCGGGGTCTTTTGGAGTTGGAATGCCATAACAATCGACTAAAAAGATGGATTTTATTTTATCAGGATGATGGCTTGCAAATCGGGCACTGATGGCACCACCCATACTCAGTCCAACCAAATGAAACTTCTCTTTTAAACCAACAAATGCAATCAGGTCAGAAACCTGAGCCATAAAAAGTTCGCTTCCGTGTTCGCCTTTTACTCGATCCGAAAATCCGCGCCCGTACAAATCAAAGCGCAGCACACGATAACCTTGACCAATTAGAAAGTGAAATTGCTTGTCCCACACGTGCATGTGACCAATAAGTCCATGAATAAGCACCACTACTTCCCCGTTTTCGGGCCCAGCAAACTCGTACCGAACCTTCCCGTTAGAAAGTTGAGCGTACGCTCCGTGCTTCTCCATTTCTCTTAGAATGCTCATGGTTCAAATTTATCAAACTCGATGGTTGTTCTTATCCTTTTTTACTTTGCGCTCAACATGACAACAATTGCAGAAAACATACGCCACGTAAAATCAGAAATACCAAACCACGTTACGTTGGTTGCTGTTTCTAAAACCAAACCAAACGAATTGTTGACGGAGGCCTACCATGCTGGTCAGCGAATTTTTGGAGAAAACCGCGTGCAGGAACTAGTACCAAAATCAGAAACGCTGCCAAAAGACATAGCGTGGCACATGATTGGGCACTTGCAGCGCAATAAGATAAAATACATTGCTCCGTTTGTGAGTTGCATTCAATCGGTTGACACGGTTGATTTGCTTGCCGAGATTAATAAACAAGCTGCCAAACATTCGCGCAGCATTCTGGTGTTGCTTCAATTTCACATTGCCCAAGAAGATACCAAGTTTGGGTTGACTTTGGAGGAAGCCGAAACGTATTTGGCTTCTACTGAATTTGCCAAACTGAGAAACATTGAGATTGCTGGGGTCATGGGTATGGCCACCTTTACAGATGATGAACTGCAAGTTCGAACTGAATTCAAGACCCTGAAATCCATTTTCGGTACGCTAAAGTCCCAGTTCTTTTCTACCAAACCCTCTTTTAAAGAAATATCTATGGGAATGTCTGGCGATTACAAGATTGCCATTGAAGAAGGTAGCACGATGGTTCGGGTTGGAAGCTCCATCTTCGGTAGTCGAAGCTGATTGAGTACATTCGCGCCTCGAATTATGGCAAAAATTTCAAAGACAAACCGTGAAGCGGTTATCAAAGATCTGAAGAGCAACGATGAAACGTTTGCGCTAAAGGCAATTGAAAAAATCAAAAAGGGAGGTGATGCCTCTTATATAAGTGACCTGCTGCAGGCACTAGTTGACACCACGGACGTGAGTATTGAAAACGCTATTTCTCAGTTGCTTTTTGACTTAAAAGACAAAGATGCAATGGAAGAAATTGTGAATCAGCTAGGAAATCCAAGGTTTTCGGATGTGCGAATTCTCATGCTTTCGGCCTGCTGGCAATCAGGAATCGACCTTAGTCATCGGTTACCAGATTTTATTACTGTTGCCTCAACTGGCAACTACATGGAGTGCTTAGAGGTGCTAACAGTTGTAGAAAATTGGGAAGGCATTGCAAATCAGGAAATGCTCGAAAACGAAATTATCCGCCTAAAAGCGTTCTTATCAGAATCAGACACTCCAGAAAACGATGAGATGATTTTCAGCATTATGGAGGAAATGGAAAAATTTGTTGTGCAATAGTCTATGAACTTGGCCGTTAGCGAGCCATTAACTTGTAATATGAAACGTATTCTAAAAAAGTTTCTTTTTTCAATCTCGGTTATTTCGTGCTTTGTGGCAACCACCACCCAAGCCCAAACCAAAAGCGACAGCCTATTGCAATTTTCTGGAGTTCTGCTTACGCGCGATAGCCTTGTTGCCGTTCCGTTTGCCAACATCCTTATCAAAGGCTCAAAACGCGGAACCATTTCCGATTATTTTGGCTACTTCTCGTTTGTCGCTGAGCGTGGCGATACCATCCAATTCTCGTACATCGGATTTAAAGATGCCCTGTTTGTTATACCAGATTCGCTCGATAAAAGAAACTATTCGCTCATTCAAATGATGGATGGCGATACTATTACCCTACAAGAAGCAGTTATTTATCCTTGGCCTACCAAAGAACAATTTCGCGAAGCCTTCTTGGATTTGCGTTTACCCGAAGACGATAAGCAGCGCGCCCAGCGCAATTTGGCTCGTGCCGACTTGAAAGAGCGAATGGAAAACATGGGCATGGATGGAAGCGAGAACTTTACCTACGCCATGCAGCAACGTGGTGCTCAATTATACTACGCTGGTCAGCTTCCACCAAACAACTTGCTTAATCCATTGGCTTGGGCCAAATTCATAAAAGCATGGAAAAACGGAGATTTCAAGAGAAAAAAACGGGATAGATATTAATCTTGGTCAAATTTCTCTCGATAAAAGCGAAAGCGCTTCTTGTAACGCTCATAGTGCTAGTGGTTGGCAGTGGAACACTGTTTGCCCAAAAAGCAACCGTAACCGGAAAACTACTTGACGAGGATAACAAAGGAATACCGTTTGCAGCCGTAGCAGCTGTTGGTTTTACTGGCGGAACAACAACCGATAGTTTAGGAAACTATTCTCTAACCATTCTGGCCAACACCAAGCTTAAAGTATCGTTTTCGCACTTAAACTACGACACCCAACTTTTTGAATTAGAACTGGCCGAAGGCGAAGTAAAAACCCTGAACCGAATTCTCAAATTCAAAGAAAACCTGATTACCGAGGCGGTGGTGAATGACGATGCCAATCGGAACAACACCATGACGCGAGTTGACCCGCGAATTGCAATTGAAATTCCCTCGGCCGGAGGAGGAATTGAGGCCGTAATAAAAACCTTCGCGGGCGTGAGTTCAAACAACGAATTGAGTTCGCAATACAACGTTAGAGGTGGTAATTACGATGAAAATCTGGTTTACGTAAACGACATCGAGATTTACCGTCCATTTTTGGTGAGGTCTGGCCAGCAAGAAGGATTAAGTTTCATAAACCCCGATTTGGTTGGCAGTTTGAGTTTCTCGGCTGGAGGTTTTGAAGCCAAGTATGGCGATAAGATGTCGTCTGTTTTGGATGTAAAATACAAGCGTCCGCGCAAGTTTGCAGGGTCCGTTGCCGGAAGTTTGCTTGGTGGTTCTGTTCATTTGGAGGGCTCCTCTAAGGATTACAGATTTTCCTATTTGGGCGGATTTCGTTACCGATCCAATCAATACATCTTGGGAAGTTTAGATACGGACGGTGCGTATCGTCCTCAATTTATGGATGCGCAAGGGCTTCTTAATTTTGATATCAATGAGGAATGGAGCGTTAGTGCATTGGTAAACTACGCCCAAAACAAATACCAATTCATTCCTGAAAACCGCGAAACCGACTTCGGAACGATCAGCGATGCATTGCGGTTTACTGTGTATTTTGATGGACAAGAAGTAAATACGTTTGAGACCATGCTTGGGGCGTTAACGGTAGAATATCGTCCAGATCCAACGCTAAAATTCAAGTTGATTGCATCCGCTTTCCGATCAAACGAAACAGAAACCTTTGATGTGCAAGGGCAATATTTCCTTGGTCAGTTAGAAAACAACTTTGGTTCAGACAATTTGGGAGAGGTGGCCTTCAATCGCGGCATCGGTACGTTCCTAGACCATGCACGAAATTATCTAACTGCTAATGTTTTTTCACTTCGCCACATTGGTAAATGGTTTGATGGCTACCGTATTCTCGATTGGGGAATCAAGTACCAATACGAAGACATAACAGATAAGCTTAGCGAGTGGAACATGATTGATTCCTCTGGTTTTTCATTACCGCTCAATCCAAATGAGCTTCAAGTATTTAACGTGCTTAAAACCACTATCAAGCTACAAAGCCATCGCGGTAGCGGATTCATACAAAACACATGGATGTTTTCTGACACAAGCAAGCACCGACTTACGGCTGGTGTTCGTTTCCATTATTGGAATGTGAACCAACAGTTTTTTGCTACTCCGAGGGCCAATTATTCGTTCAATCCAAGATGGAAAAAGGCCGATATGCTTTTCCGAGCTTCGGGCGGAATGTACTACCAGCCTCCCTTCTACCGTGAGCTGCGCGACCTGAACGGTGAGTTGAATACAAACGTACGTGCGCAGCAATCCTATCATGCGGTTATTGGCATGGATTACAATTTTAAAGCATGGAAACGCCCGTTCAAATTGGTGGCAGAAGTGTATTACAAATACCTCAACGACCTTGTAACCTACGAGATTGACAACGTTCGAATAAGGTATTACGCTAAAAACAACTCTCGCGGATATGCAACCGGAATTGACTTGAAATTGAACGGTGAATTTGTGAAAGGAATTGAGTCGTGGGCAAGTATGTCGGTTATGACCGTTCAGGAAGACATTCTAGACGATTTCTACTACGATTATTACAATTCGGATGGCGAGAAAATAGTATATGGAATTACCGAAAACGCTACTCCAACTGATAGTATCAAACAAACGCCAGGATTTATTCCACGACCAACGGATCAGCGTGTGAACTTCTCACTTTACTTCCAAGATTATGTACCAAAATTGCCATCGCTTAAGATGCACTTGAATTTGGTGTTCGGTTCGGGAATGCCGTTCGGGCCACCAGACAATACGCGTTACAGAGACACGCTTCGTATTCCTCCTTATAGAAGAGTTGATATTGGTTTCTCTTACATGCTTTTAGGCGAGAAGAAGAAATTTGTTGGCCCAAAAAACCCACTTAAATACTTGGAATCAGTTTGGCTTAGCTTCGAGGTTTTTAACCTTCTTGGCACAAACAACACGCTCAGTTATCTGTGGATTTCTGACATCACCAACCGCCAATATGCCGTTCCGAATTACCTGACGGCAAGGCGTATTAATGCCAAAATTGTGGTGAAGTTCTGATGAGAGTCGTAGGTCGCATACCACATCCAAGTATTAGCATTACTATTTTTGAGTACAACGAAAAGTACACCCTGAAACTAGAGGCGGGTCCAATGGAGCAATCTTACAAGATTACCATCGACCAAATTGGGAACTTGGGCAATCTTCACAAGTTGGTAGACGAATCCTTTCTAAAGGAATGTTTAGTTCATTTCAACGCCATGTATCTTTCTTGGAAAAGCACGGTCGAAAGGAATCAAGCAACGTAACTTTGGCACCAATGCGCTGCCATCTGCCCCTATTTATCTTACTTATCAGCATGTCATTCTCTTCCCTCGGACAGGAAGCGAAAAATAAGCGTATTGAACTGCTCAATGCTGATGTGTTGGAGTATGATGAAAGCCTAGGCCACAAGGCAAAACGTCTTATTGGAAAAGTAAAGTTTGAACATGAGGGTGCGATAATGGACTGCGACAGCGCCTATCTGTACGAAGACAACAGTATGGATGCCTTTTCGAGAGTATTCATCAATAAAGGCGACAGCATTAAAATGTGGTGCGATGAGTTGAATTACAACGGCAATACGGAATTTGCCAAGGCAAAACGCAACGTAAAGCTCGTTGACCGGGAAATGACCCTTACTAGCCAAAAGTTAGATTATAACATGGCTACTGAGCAAGCGTGGTACAACACGGGAGGCAAGATTGTGGATAGCGAAAACACGCTCACTAGTCGAATTGGTTATTACTACAGCACATTGGAAGAACTGTTCTTTAAAGACAGCGTGAAACTGGTGAATAAGCAATACACACTCTATTGCGATACACTTCGTTACAATACCCAAACCGAAGTGGCTTTTTTTCTTGGACCAACCACCATTATTAGCGATAAGAACACAATTCTATGCAATTTCGGTTGGTATGACACAGAACTGGATATCGCTCAGTTCAGCCGAAAGGCGACTGTTCTGAGTTCAGATCAATCTATTCTTGGCGATAGTCTGTATTACAATAAGAAACACGGCTATGGGATAGCCATCGGAAATGTGGTCATCTCAGACACGGCTCAAAATATCATACTCACAGGAGAAAAAGCCAAGTACTACGAGGTAGGCGATATGGTTCTGCTGACCGATAGTGCCGTGATGATTCAGGATATGGGAGCCGATTCGCTGTTCCTTCATGCCGATACGCTGCTGAGTATCATCGACACGGTCATTGACCGCAGGATCCTTTTCGCGTTCCATCACGCCAAGTTCTTCAAACCTGATATGCGTGGGAAGTGCGATTCACTGGTGTATTCGTATGCTGATTCCACCATTCGGCTTTACCGCGACCCGATCCTATGGTCAGACGAGAATCAACTTACAGCGGATAGCATGTGGATTCAGAACAAGAACAGCAAGATCGATCGGCTGTACATGAAGGAGAACTCAATGATTGTTTCGGAGGAAGACAGCGCCATGTTCAATCAGATAAAAGGCCGTTATATGACAGGCTATTTTGAGGAGCAGAAATTAAGACGGGTTTACGTGGAAGCTAATGGCGAAACCATCTATTTTGCTGGGGAAGAAGGCGGAACGCCCGATAATGTAAATAAAGCAAAGGCAAGCAATCTGCTAATCAAGATAGAAGCAAACAAGGTCAAGGACATAACTTTCCTCACGCAGCCCGATGCTACGCTTTATCCTTTGAATCTTGTCAAACTCAGCGACATGAAACTTGAAGGTTTCAATTGGCGAATTGAGGACAGACCCGAAAAGGTGGAGGATATTTTTGTGTGGTAAGCTAAATGACATTAATATCAGTATTTTACCATCTTTAAACCCATTAATCAACATTATTAGGATTGAAATCTCTAATTCTACGCTTTATTCGTTCGTTAGGCTACGACTTAGTCAACACTAAGAGTCAGTTTTGGTATGACAAATTCCCTTACGATGATGTGAAAATGCTTTTGGATAGACTATCTATTCATAATCCAATTATGTTTGATGTTGGAGCTAATCACGGGCAAACGATTGACATTCTTACAAACTATTTTCCGACTGGCATAATTCACGCTTTTGAGCCTGGCCGGACGGCATTTAAAACCATCTCTAATAAATTTAGTTCGAACAACAACATTATCCTTAATCATGTTGCAGCAAGTTCCGTTAATGGCACAGCATCATTCTTTGATTATACAAAATCAGACCTTAGTAGTCTTAATAAGCTTATAGACTCAAATGCTGACTCGATGATGTCGCAACAGTATGAAGTAGAAACGATTAAACTAGATAGTTACTGTCAAAATCAAGATATCAAGAAAATCCATCTTTTTAAAACGGATACTCAAGGTCATGAAATGGATGTGTTTGAAGGATTTGACAGAACACTTCGGTCTAATCAAATCTTCCTTGCATTTGTTGAAATCAACTTTCAACAACAGTATGAAAATGAAGAAAGTTACTTGTCAATTTTGGAAAAAATGCATCAGTACGGATTTGACCTTTTCAGATTGTATCACGCTAGATATGATGCAAATGGTAAGATAATGTGGGCTGACGGTCTTTTTGTGAACGAAACTTTTTTGGCTTAGATAGAATCACCACGATATCGTGTTATCCTTGAACTTTAAGCCTACTCCCAGCCCAACTCTTCACCAAAGGAATTCTCCAATTTGATTCCAGCTCAGTTTTAGAAGTGACCATGTTATTGAACACAGTGGTTTCCTCGTTTAGAGCTCCGTGTTCATAAGCATCGGAAACCTTGCTTGCATGAACTGTTTCCACTTCGACTTCTGAATTCAAATAAGCCAAATCCATTCTATCCAAAAGGTTGATATTGAGCTTTTGCTGAATGGAACGAATTTGCTGAACTGAACTATCGATAGAACAACCGCTTGCAGAACCAGCATCTTCATCAACCATCATCACCAAAAAACGATTGTAAAGCACATCTGCAGCAGCTTTTAATGGTGCTCCATGGCTTTTCCATTCGGCAGCAAAACCACTCGCCAATTGCTTTAGTTCTGAGGCTTCAGCATTGGTCAAATTGCGCGATGCTTGATAAACCCAAGTTCTGGAATTGGGCGCAAAGCCTTGGAATGTTTCGAGTGTTGTATTCATATTAAAAGTCGATCGTCCATGGTCAACAGTCCATATCTCTTATTGTTTCTATTGACCGTGGTCGGTGGTCTGATTGCCTTTAAAGATCGTTTGCTCGCGCAATCAATTCAGCTACATCCAGCACTTGAGTCTCATCCTGCTTGTCGTTGTATTTAACACCATCGGTCATCATGGTATTACAAAATGGACAACCAGTAGCAATAACATCTGGCTTTAAGGCTAAAGCCTCCTCTGCCCTTTCCATATTGATTTCCTTGTTTCCCGGCTCTGCTTCTTTAAACATTTGAGCACCACCAGCGCCACAGCAAAGCGAATTTCTTTTCGAACGTTTCATTTCAATTAACTCAACTCCAGTGAGTTTGAGTAATTCCCTAGGCGCATCGAAAATTTCGTTTCCACGGCCCAAATAGCACGGATCGTGAAACGTAATTTTCTTTCCTGCCAAAGAAGATGACACCTTCAATTTATTCTGCTCAATCAATTTCTTGATGAACTCGGTGTGGTGCATTACCTCATACTTGCCACCAAGTTCCTTGTACTCATTTTTGAGCGTGTTAAAATCATGCGGACAAGTGGTTACAATACGCTTCACATTGTAGGCGTTCATCACCTGAATGTTGGTCATAGCTTGCATCATGAATAAGAATTCATTTCCTGCTCGTTTGGCAACATCTCCACTAGCCGATTCTTCAGCTCCTAGAATACCAAATTCAACACCTGCCTGATTAAGGATTTTAACGAATGCTCGTGTAATTTTCTTAGCTCGGTCATCGAATGCTCCCGCAGAACCAACCCAGAAAAGCACTTCTGGTTCCTTTCCTTCGGCCATCCATTCGGCCATTGTTTTTACCTGTAAACTCATGTCCTTTCTTTAGTCTTCGGTTACCCAGTTTGCTCTATCAGCTTGCGCAAATTGCCAAGGCGCTCCGTTATTCTCAATATTGCTCATTACTGTTGCAAGTTCTGCTGGCATGCTCGATTCTTCCATTACCAAATACCTTCTCAAATCAATGATGATACTCAATGGGTCTATATTCACAGGGCAGGCTTCCGTACACGCATTGCACGAAGTACAAGCCCATAATTCCTCTGGCGTAATGTGGTCGTGGAGCAATGATTTTCCATCGTCTACAAACGTTCCTTTGTTTATATCGATAATGGCGCCAACGTCTTCCAATCGATCACGCACATCCATCATAATTTTTCGTGGAGAAAGCTTCTTGCCAGTGATATTTGCTGGGCAGTTAGAAGTACATCTTCCGCACTCGGTACAGCTGTACGCGTTCATCAATTGAACCCAGTTTAAATCCTGAACGTCTTTAGCTCCGAATCGTTGTGGTGCAGCATTTGGGTCAGCTTCTGGCACAGCAGCATACGGATCGGCATTCGGATCCATCATCAACACAACTTCCTTCTTTACCGATTCAAGATTATTAAACTGGCCTTTTGGTGTAAGTTTCGAATAGAATACATTCGGAAAAGCCAACATAATGTGAAAGTGTTTTGAGAACGGCAAGTAGTTCAAGAAGAACATAATTCCGATGATGTGAGCCCACCAGCAGACTCGCTCAATCATGTGAAGTGCTTCATAGCTCATTCCAGCAAACGCTGGGGACAGCATACCGCTAATGAGAAATGGTCCAGCTGCGCGATGATCAGCAGGGAAATTTGCTTCGGCAGCATTCATAATAAGTAACGCTGACATCAATACAATCTCAATAATGAGAATGTAATTGGCATCCTTAAACGGCCAGCCTTTCATTTCTGTTGAATGAAAACGGCCAATTTTCATCACGTTTCTTCTATAAAGGAAGATGGCACAAGCAACGATTACAAGAACACCTAAGATTTCAAAAAAACTGATGGCTGCGGTGTACAATCCCCCTAAAATTGGAGCAAAAACCCGATGCGTTCCGAATAAACCATCAATCATGATTTCGAGCACCTCAATATTGATTAGGACAAAACCGATATAAACGATGAGATGAAGAGTTCCAGCAATTGGACGCACCACCATTTTAGATTGTCCCATGGCCACTTTTGCCATGGTTTTCCATCGTAATGATGAATTGTCAGTTCTATTCAAATCCTTACCTAAAAGGATGTTGCGTCTTATACGCATGACACTCTTGCCAAACAAGCCAAAACCTGCGACAATTAATATCAGAAACAGTATTTGCGAGATGTATTCCATTGGTAGTTTCTACTTCTTTTTTTCTTTCTTTTCCTTTTTACCAAATACCGAAACATGAACGTATCGATTTGGATTGGCTTTAATATCTACAAACAAACTATCTAGGTTTGCAGTGGCTGTTTCTAGGTTATTGAAAATACTTTCGTCCTTAAACAGTTTTCCAATTGTGCCTTCACCTTTGTTAATTTTTTCCATAGCTATAGCCAATTCTTCGAAGGTTTTGTTGGCGTTGTTGATTGTTGATGCTAACTCGGCAGCTGCCAGAGAATCTGATAAGGTTGAGAGATTATTTAAAAGGTTGTCGATTTCATCCTTGTTCTCATCCAATGTGGTTGTGAATGCTTCTACATCGGCCAATATTCTTCCCAACTGACCGTCTTTATCCAAAATATGGTCAATCTTAGCTGATGCTTGTTTTAGATTTTTTAATGTTGCTGCTAAATCTGTAATGGCCGTATTAACATTCGATTCGTGAGTTCCTGGACCTAAGACATCCCTTACATCACCAACAAGTGAATCAAGAGAGTCAAATAAGCGGTCTGCTTTCATTTTTGTTGAAGCTAAGCTCGAAGACAAATCGGAAATGCTTTCCATCAATGCGCCTTCAATTTCAGAAGGTAATGTATCGCCTTCGTGATAGAAACCATCTCCAACTCCCGTTACCAAATTAATGCTCGTTGTCCCTAGTAAATCGGACACTAACGTAGCTACCGTTCCTCTAGGAATCTCATAATTGTCGGCAGTTAACATAAACTCCACTATCAGCATTTTTCTGTGAACCGGCTCGAAATAAACATCCTTCACCAAACCAACTTTAAACCCATTAACGGTTACAGAATTGGATTTGGTGAGACCTCCAACGTTTTCGTAAGTAGTGTAAAACACACGCTGCTTGCTAAAAATGTCGTTCCCTTTGAGGAAATTATATCCCCAAACAAAAACGAAAATCGTAGCTATGGCAATGAATCCTGTACGTAATTCTCTTGAATATTTCATGCTCATTTCTTTAACAATTCGCGCGCATCTGAAACCTTAATCCGCTCTCCGTCCTTAAAGGCAACAACAAATGCACCTTGGAATCCGAGGCTTCTCAATTCGCTCTGCAGTTTAGTAATTTCATCAAAGTCCTGAGTGTCTCCAACTGTATACTTATAAAGACCATCTTGTTGGTACTGCCAAACAACTTTGTCTTTAAACTGATGGTCATTCTTTGCAAGTGGGGTTGGAGAAGTTAACACTTGCACACGAAGTATTATTCCTTGCTCCTTAGTTTCTACTGCAATATTTTCTTTAGGACGCTCTGATTTGGTTCTCTCCTCTATCTCTGTCATGGTCAAAACCTCTACGTCTTTTCCACGCAATTGCGCAATCCGTTGTTCTAATTGTTTCTTCCTGAGTTGAAGAAACAACAACTCAGCCTCTTCTGCAGAGGCTGCCTTCTGATTATTAATAGTTATGGCCAATGCTTCTGCTTCTTCCTTCCTTACAGCTGCAATTGAATCTTGCGTTGCTTTTTGTTTAGCCAATCTCTGTGCCTCGGCCAATTCAGTTGCATATTGTGTTTTTTGACGTTCGTGCTCTTGCGAAGCCTTAGCCAAGTTCAGCGAGTCTTGCTTCTGCTTTTCAGCAAGGTCAGCTTGTCTCGTGATTTCAGTTTTTGCCCTTGCCTTAGAAAGGGAGTCAATTTTGGACTGTTGTAGAATCAACCTTTGTGCGGCAATTGAATCCGAATCTGCTTTTTCCTGTTTTTCATTAGCTAAGCGTTGAGCTTCTGCCAATTCTTGCTGCTTTTGCAGCTTAATGGCTTCGAACTTTGCTTTTTCGTTATCCGATTCAGCTTTAATTCTGGCTTCCTCGAGCTCCTTTTCTTTTACTTCCTTAATCTCTTCCAGCCATTTTTTAGCTTCTTCCTTCGCCTCAATTTCCTTTCGGTCTTTTTCCTCTTGAGCTAAACGTTCCTTTTCCTCTTTCGCTTTTTTATCGGCTAATTCCTTGGCGTTCTTTTCTTCCATTGCCTTTTTTTCAGCTTCAAAAGCAGCAATCTTAGCAAGTCTCTCGGTCTCCAACGAATCTACTTTGGCTTTCAATTTTGCCTTTTCAGCTTCTTTGGCTTTTTGAACCAACTCTTCATCACGTCTTTTCTTCTCCTCAAGAAGGTTACTCTTTACTCGATCCAGAGAATCTGCCACGGCTTTCAACCTTGCCTGATTAAGCACTAGTTGAGTTGAATCTTGTTTAGCCTTTTCTGCCTCTTTCTTCTTTGCATTGAGTTTTACTTGTTCGGCAGCCAGCTGTTCCTCCTCTTTTTTCTTGGCTTCTAGCTTAGCTTTTTCTGCAGCTGCCTGCGCATCTTCCTTCAACTTGTTGTCCTCCACCTTCACAGGCGTCTCAGTTTTGCTATCAGTGGTTGGTTTTATGCTACCATCCGGAAGTGGATCTTCAACCAGTTCTTTGTACTCCTTAAAACCTCTAAAAATGGCTGAAGCCATATAGGATTTACCATTTTCTGAGTTCAGAAAATCCTCTTCAGATGCATTTGTCAAGAAACCCAACTCAACAAGAATACTTGGCATGGTGGTTTTTCGGAGCACCAGAAAACCAGCTTGTTTCACACCACGGTCTCTTCTACCAACTCGGTTCTTAAATTGATTCTGAATATAGGACGAAATGGAAAGACTTTGCTGCAAGTATGCGCTTTGCATAATGGTTAGTGCAATTATGCTCTCTGCCGAATTAGGATCAAAACCTTCGTATTTCGTCTTGTAATCGTCTTCTAAGAAAATGGCCGAGTTCTCTTTCATTGCCACTTCCAAATTCTCTTTGTTTTTATGCAAACCCAACGTAAAGGTCTCAACTCCAATGGCAGAGGGATTGCTGGCAGCATTACAATGTATGCTAATGAATAAATCAGCTTTGACTTTATTGGCTACGTCTGTCCGTTCGCTTAGACCAATAAAAACATCTTTGCTACGGGTATAAATTACCTTAATTTCAGGAAACTGAGTTTGAATATAACCTCCAACCATTAATGCAACCTCAAGCGCGATATCTTTTTCCTTTGCTTTGTATCTGCCCGTGCCGAGGTTACCTGGGTCATTTCCACCATGACCAGCATCAATCACAACACTTTTCATGCGGTATGGGGTAGCTGCGTTTTGAGCTAATCCATAAAAATGAATAAGCATGAACACAAGAAAAAGAAGAATTGACCGTTTACCGATCGGTTTCGACTGCATCATTATCCAACCCGTGACCCCGATGAAATGGTTAGCTTTGAGCGCCTAAAAATAAAGCCTTTTCCCCGAATAACAGGAGGTAGTACCGAATAGAGTGGCATCGTTGAAAAATTCCAGTTTGTTAATTCTGTTGTTTGTACTGCTTTCCATATTGGTAAAAGCGCAGGATTCGACCCCACAAACAGAATCTGACTCTACAAATATCATCGTTAGAAAATTTAAAGACCGTCCAAAAGTCATACTTAGTGACCCAACTATTGTTGCCACTCCTGATTCTAACTTGACCATAACGGAGGAAATTGATGCTACTTCTTCTGATTCCAGTAATGCTGTAACTGTGGTAAAAAAACCGTTACAAAAAGGAACCGAACTCACTTCAGAAATAAAATATCATGCCCGCGACTCTATTCGCTTTAGTGTTGAAGAGAAAATGGTCTATTTGTATGGCGAAGCACAAATAAACTATGGTGATATTGAGCTGAAAGCAGCATATATCGTTATCGACCAAAACACAAAGGAAGTTTATGCCGAAGGTGTCACAGATTCTTCAGGAAATACGATTGGAACGCCACAGTTTAAAAGTGGTGATCAAGATTTTGCTGCCAATCGGATGCGTTACAATTTTAACACTAAAAAAGGGAAGATTTTAGAGGTTGTAACCAAGCAAGGCGAAGGAAATTTGCGTGGAGAACAGGTAAAAAAATCGGAAGACGAGTCTTACTATATAAAGAATGGCGGCTACACCACTTGTGATGCTGAAGAGCCACATTTTATTATTAAGGCAAAAAAGCTAAAGGTTATTCCTAACGACAAGATTGTGAGCGGCCCCGCTTTTCTCATGTTTGAAGGCGTTTACACACCTTTAGTTGTTCCGTTTGGATGGTTTCCGACCAAACAGGGAAGAAAATCGGGAATCATTTTTCCTGAATATGGTGAGTCACCGACACAAGGTTTCTTCTTTCGAAACTTTGGTTACTACTTAAACTTGGGAGACAAAATAGACCTAGCACTGACTGGAGACATTTATACCCGAGGTAGCTACGGTGTAAAGCTGACATCAAACTACAACAAACGCTATAAGTTTAACGGTCATATCGAACTGAGTCATAATAGTTTACGAAACAGTAGAAAAGAATTCCCTGACTACAGCATTCAGAATAACTTCTTCGTTAAATGGAGGCACACACAAGACCCAAAAGCCCGGCCAAGTACTTCATTCTCGTCAGATGTAAATTTTGGTACAGCCACTAACTTCTCAAACGGATTAAACAATAGCGCTCAAGACTTCTTGACGAATACGTTCAGATCCAGTATTGCATTTTCCAAAAGATGGATAGGTAAGCCATTTACGCTTAACGTCAATTTCAATCATAGCCAGAACACACAAACAAAAATTGTAGAGGTTACTCTTCCGCAAATTGCATTCAATGTGCAACGAATCTATCCGTTTATGCGCAAAAATCAGATTGGCAAACAACGCTGGTACGAAAAAGTTGGTGTTACGTATGGGTTGAACATGGAAAACCGTGTTTCGACTATTGATTCTACGTTTCTCACAAGGGCAACTTTAGATAAAATGCGAAATGGAATCAGGCATGTTGCTTCTATCTCTACAAACATCAAATTGCTTAAATATTTTACGGTGAATCCTTCGGTTTCTTACAACGAAAGATGGTTTTTTCAAACATTAGATAAGCAGTGGAATAACAAAACTCAAAAGCTTGAAGTAGATACCACCTACGGTTTTTACAGTAACCGAGATGTAACTGCAAATGTTGGCATGAGCACTACTGTTTACGGACTTATTCAGTTCAAAAAAGGAGCAATACGAGGTATTAGACATGTTTTAAGTCCAACTGTGGGGTTTAGATATACTCCAAAACTGAACTCAGATGAGGTTGGATATTATGGTGCCAATGGAGCATTCGGCTCATACAATCACGATGATTTAAGTCTTTACGGTCAGGCCCCAAAGCAAAATACTGGTTCTTTTGACTTCGGATTTGGAAATACACTTGAAATGAAGGTGCGTTCTAAAAAAGATACCATCACCGGTTTTAAAAAGATAAAAATACTTGAGCAACTCAACGTTCGCAGCGGCTACAACTTCTTCGCTGATTCGCTCAACTTATCTGACATTTCCATCAATGGCGTAACACGGCTATTAGATAAATTGACTGTAAACTTCGGATTAAACCTTACGCCTTATGCTCAAGACACCAATCTTAGAAAAGTAAACAAGTGGTTAGTTAGCGAAACTGGACAACTAACTCGACTAACCAATGCGCGTGTTGCACTTACGCTTGCTTTGAATGGAAAAAGTAGGCAAACCGACTACCAGTCTGAGGTGGCCACTCCTGAAGAGTTGGCTCAAATTAATGCTCAGAAAAACCTTTATGTAGATTTCAATGTTCCGTGGAATGCGAATTTCATCTACACGTTTACGGTTGATAATCAAACCGTTGACCCAAAACGAAGATTTGTGCAAGCACTTCAGTTTTCGGGTGATATTAACATCACCCCAAAATGGAAGTTCGGAATTACATCGGGATACGATTTTGTGAACAACGATATTAGCTATACCTCTATGACCATTTACCGCGATTTGCATTGCTGGGAATTCAGTATGACATGGGTTCCGTTTGGAACGCAGCAAATGTGGAGCTTTGATTTAAAAGTGAAATCAAGCGTTTTGCAAGATCTTAAGCTGTCTAGAAGAAAGAATGCGTTTGATTTCTAGTCTTAAATAGAATCTAGAATATTGGAATCGGTCGGTTTAAACCAGTTGATTTCCTCATCCTTCTTGAACCAAGTCATTTGCCGTTTGGCAAAACGTCTTGTGTTTATTTTGATTTTCTCAGTCGCCTCTTCCAATGTCATTTCGCCTAAAAGATGAGCGAAAAGCTCTTTGTAGCCAACCGTATTCAGGGCATTGAGATGCCGTTTTTCAAACACGGCCTTCACTTCTTCAAGCAAACCATTTTCAAGCATGGAATCAACCCTCAGATTGATACGTTCGTTGAGTTCTTCCTTAGGAAGTTCTAATCCAACTTTAACAACTCTGAATGGCCGTTGAATCTTTTCACCAACATGAAATGAAGAAAACGGCTTACCAGTAGAAAGACAAACTTCCAACGCACGAATGACGCGTTGTGGATTTTGCGCATCCATTTTCTCAAAATGTACTGGATCTAGTTGTTTCAATTGAGCCTGAAGTGATTCCAATCCTTCATTCTGTAGTCTTTCGGTTAATTGTTGGCGTAGTTCTTCATCTGCTTTCGGCACATCGTCCAATCCATCGCAAAGTGCTTTGATGTAAAGTCCCGTTCCGCCACAGCACACAACCTTATCATGTTTTTGGAAGAGCATTTCGAGACGCTCTAAAGCCTCACGCTCAAACATTCCAGCATTGTAATCTTCATTGAGCGAACGCTCGGCTATAAAATGATGCTTAACCCGAATGAGTTGCAACTTGCTCGGCTGTGCCGTTCCTATAGGAATCTCGCGATAAAGTTGCCGACTATCAGCCGAAATGATTTCTGTATTGAACTTCGCTGCCAACTCAATGGCACAATCGGTCTTGCCAACTGCCGTTGGACCACAAACAACAATTAAGATTTTCGATTGACGATTGATGATTTCCAATTTGCAATTGACTAAAACGCTGAATAAGCATTCACCAAACTAATCAACTAATTCCCTAATCTCTACTCAGCTAACTACAAATCATCCATGTTGAAGTCGTCAAATCCGCCTCCATCATTCTCGTCATCAGAGTCGTCATCATCTTCGTCTTCCTCCTCATCATCGTCATCGGAAATGGCACCCAACTTACTGAAATCAATAGCTGGCGCTTTAAAATCAGTCTTCTTGCTTGCGGTTTCGGCCTCTTTTTGGATTTGCTCTATTTCTTCTTCCGATGGCCCATCTCCCTCAAACATATCCGCTTCATCTTCGTGTGAAGAATCCTCTGAATGCGAATCAATGATTGGCTCTGGAGGTGGTTGTGTATAATATGGTGGCTCACCTTGGCTTTTAAAAGCACGAGGATACGTCACGCCATCTTCTTCCTGAAAAATTTTTTGCAACTCCAATGCAAGTCCAACTTCCTTGTGACTCGTAGTAACACACAAAAAACGCTGACGAGGAACGTTGATATGATTTACAATCTTTTGATGGTCACCATCTAGGTTTTTATCTAAAGCAACCACTGTGTCACCTTCATACCACTGCTGATCTGAACTAAAATACTCCGCAGGTTGCCCCAATTCGAAATTAAAACTTTGCACGATTTGCTTGTGTAAATCTGCAAAGCGCTGTTTACCAAGCACATCGATATCCCGAAAAACCTCGTGATCATCTTCTATACAAACTCTAAATCTATATACTGCCATTTGATTTCTTTACTAAAGACGAATTACAGAAAAATGAAAAATGGATGTTAAACCCCCATTCATCATAATGGTTTCGTAAACATCACTTTTTTTGTTTTTCAAATCAACTTCAAACTTACAACAAGACCAAGTTCTGCTCCCTTTTCTTCCATGAAAATGATTGCCGCAGCTCGGCTATTCTCAATAATCCCATCCATGATGGCATCTTTTATGGCATCTTTTATGGCGCCAACTTCTCTGCAAGGTCTAATCCCAAAAGCCTGCATAATTTCCTCTCCACTTACGGGCGGTTGCCAGCTGCGTACTCGGTCCTTCTCCTCCACTTCCTTCATCTTCTCCCGAACGATGGCGAAGTTTTTCATATAACGCTTTACGCGATTGTCGTCCTTGCTGGTAATATCGGCTTCGCATAAGGTCATCAAGTCCTCAATGTCATCGCCAGCTTCAAAAAGCAATCTGCGCACAGCAGAATCGGTTACGACTTCCTGAACTAGAGCAATTGGACGCAGGTGTAGAAAAACTAGCTTCTGCACATACTTCATTTTCTCATTAAGTGGAAGTTTGAGGTCGCGGAAAATTTCGGGAACAGCACGTGCACCACGGTCTTCGTGCCCATGAAATGTCCAACCTACCTTAGGATGAAAGCGTTTGGTAATCGGTTTCTCTATGTCGTGCATAATGGCCGCCCAGCGCAACCACAGGTTATCGGTATTCTCCGAAATGTTGTCAAGCACCTGAAGCGTATGGTAAAAATTGTCTTTGTGCGCTCTTCCGTTGATGACATCCACTCCAAATAGCTCTGTCATTTTAGGAAAAATGAGATGTAGCAGACCTGTGTTGAACAAAAGTTTGAATCCTTTAGAAGGAACTTTTGCTAAAATAATCTTGTTCAATTCGTCTGTAATTCGTTCTTGCGAGACGATTGAAATCCGCTCACGATTCTCGTAAATCGCTTGAAATGATTCTTCCTCAATCTGAAAATCTAGCTGCGTTGCAAAGCGGATGGCGCGCATCATGCGCAACGGATCATCGCTGTAGGTTTTGGCTGGTTCAAGAGGAGTTCTGAGAATTTGGTTCTTCAAATCTTCCACTCCATCAAATGGATCTACTAATTCTCCCCAACTTCCATCATTCAAACTGATGGCCATAGCGTTGATGGTAAAATCGCGTCTGTCTTGATCGTCTTTTATCGAACCATCCTCTACAGCAGGTTTTCTAGAATCTTCCGAATAAGATTCTTTTCGAGCGCCAACAAATTCAACCTCCAAATCTTTGTGATTGATCATGGCCGTGCCAAAGCGTTTGAAAACGCTGATTTTAGAACCTCCTAATCGTGCTGCAACCGCTTGTGCCAGTTCAATTCCCTTTCCCGTGGAAACGACATCGATGTCTTTCGTTGCTCTATCGAGAATACAATCTCGAACATAACCCCCAATTACATACGCTTCCACGTTCAGCTCTTTTGCCGCTTCAGAAATAAGCTTGAAAATGGGATGCGTTATGTGCTGCTGCATTTGCATTGGGGGCGCGAATTTAAGGTTTCACCCAGAGACACGGAGGCGCAAAGAAAATGTGTAAATACAACAAAATCGTTACGGCAATACGGTCAACATTTCGCTAACATCAATAGAATAAGCACACTTAAAATGCTCTTTCGGACAGGCCAATCTTCCATGCATTCCGCAGGGACGGCAATCTAGTTTCTCTTTGGTTTGAATGAAGAATGATTTTTCTGAAAGCGGTGTAAATCCGAACTCAGTAACAGTGGAGCAGAACACTTCGCACATTGGTGCATTTACCGCTGAAGCAAGATGAACAGGTGCAGAATCGTTTGCGTAATTCATCGCTGCGTCTTTCATCAATGCAGCCGTCTGAAGAAGTTTCAATTCGCCAGTTACATCGATTACGATTCTACTCGAACTTTCGATAATCTCGGTGGCGATTGCCGCATCCGATTTGGCACCTATCAGGTAAACATTATAAGAGGATGGAACTTGATTGATGAGTTCAATCCATTTTTCAATGGGAAATTGCTTAGTGAACCAAACCGAAGCGGGCGCAATGGTTACGTATGGTTTCGATTGGAATTCTTTGACCAAATGAAAGTCCTTTTCAGAAGGATAAAGTTTTGGATTCGTGCGTGTAGCATTGCAACCAATCAAATCAAGTACCCGATCTACTTCATGAACCTTTTCAAATCCTTTTCCGAAACGATGCTCTAACGATTTGGAAAACAAAAATGACAGCGGATTACTCTGGTAACCGATAGTTTTTTTCGCGGCTGAAAAGGCAGTCAGAATTCCGCTTGCGGAATACCGCTGTATGTTGAAAACGGCATCATATTTCCGACCTCTAACCTCACGAAGCATCTGCCACAACTCAGCATATTTCGAATCTTGCTTGTTCCAAACAAGTACTTCATTTAAGAAAGGATGTCCATCGAAAAGTGATTGATTTCCGTTACGGACGAGGTAATCGATTTTGGCGTTTGGGTAATCTTGATGGAGCCGTTCGAGAAGCGAAGTTCCCAAAATGGCATCACCGATAAAGGCGGTTTGAATAACCAGCACTTTATCCATTACCTAAACTGCTACGTTAAACTCTCGAAGTGAATCGTTGAGCGAAGTTTTTCTATCCGTGCTTTCCTTGCGCTGTCCGATGATAAAGGCACATGGAACATTATACGTTCCGGCAGGGAATTGCTTCGGGTACGTTCCTGGAATAACCACCGAACGAGGTGGAACATAGCCTTTCATTTCCTTTGGTTCTGAGCCCGTCACATCAATAATTCGCGTGCTCATCGTAAGAACCACATTCGCACCAAGGACAGCTTCCTTGCCTACTCTCACACCTTCGACCACAATACTTCTTGAACCAAGAAATGCGTCATCTTCAATAATCACGGGCGCAGCCTGAATAGGTTCTAAAACGCCACCAATGCCAACGCCTCCACTTAAATGAACGTTTTTACCAATTTGGGCACATGAACCGACCGTTGCCCATGTATCAACCATCGTTCCGCTGGCGACATACGCACCAATATTTACATAAGATGGCATCATTATTACCCCACTTTCCAAGAACGAACCGTAGCGCGCAATAGCATGAGGCACAACGCGAACTCCCGCTTCTTTATGACCTTTTTTCAGAGCAATTTTATCGTGAAATTCAAACGGACCAACCTCTATAGTTTCCATCTTTTGAATAGGAAAATACAGAATGACCGCCTTTTTCACCCATTCGTTCACCTGCCAATCGATTCCTTTCGGTTCGGCAACACGTAATGTTCCTCCATCCAAAAGGGCAACAACATCTCTAATTGCAGTCACGCTTTTTTCCGAACTAAGCAACTCGCGGTTTTCCCATGTTTGCTCCACTATCTCTCGTAATTCATCTATCTGCATGCGGCAAAGATAATCCTTAACTTTGCCGCGCTTTAAAAAAGCAAGGAAATGGGTAGAATTCTCGCTATCGATTACGGAACAAAACGTGTAGGAATTGCCACCACAGACCCATCGCGAATTATCGCAACTGGGTTGGCAACCGTGCATCCGAACGAGCTGATTACCTACCTAAAAGAATACATGAAAACCGAAACGGTTGATTGTATTGTGGTTGGAGAACCCAAGCGGTTGAATAACGAACCCGCCCAAGCAGGAGCTGGTGCAACTTTGCTTGCTTCCAACATCCAAAAACAATTTCCTAATGTGAAGGTTGACAGAATGGATGAACGATTTACTTCTAAAATGGCTTTTAGCGCCATGATTGAAGGCGGTTTGACGAAGAAACAACGGGCAGACAAAGCCTTAGTAGATAAAATGAGTGCTACGATTATTCTTCAATCGTATATGGAACAACAGAATAGTCTTAATAGATGAGTAAGACCAAAATTTTGCCGATTGTGGCGTATGGCGACCCCGTTTTAAAGAAGGTGGCAGAAGAAATTGAACCTGATTATCCTGAACTCGGACAGTTGGTTGATAATATGTTTGAAACGATGTATGAAGCATCGGGAGTTGGATTGGCCGCACCACAGATTGGCCTGAGCATTCGCCTTTTTATTGTGGATGCTACGCCATTTTGTGAAGACCACCCTGAACTCGATGGCTTTGTAAAAGTGTTCATCAACCCAATTATTCTTGAAGAAACAGGGAAGAAATGGGATTTTAACGAAGGGTGCCTAAGTATTCCTGGAATTCGTGAGGATGTATCGCGCAAGCCAAAGATTCTGGTTGAATATTATGATGAGAATTGGGAGTTGCAAGAGAAAGAATTTGACGGAATGGCCGCACGTGTCATTCAACATGAATACGACCACATCGAAGGAATTCTATTTACCGACCATCTTCCAGCCTTGAAACGAAGAATGTTGAAAGGAAAGCTAACCGATATTACCAACGGCATTGTTGATGCCGACTATAAAATGAGATTCCCGAAATGAGAAATATAGTAGCAGTTGCGTCCATCGTTTCAATAGGACTGTTTGCGTGCCAAGAAGCAGCAAAACCACTCACCGAATCTGAAAAGACATTGGCGCAAATTGATAGTTTAGAGACGATTCTTTTTGCTGATTCCGAAGCCGATGTTGACCAAAAAGCAGGCATAACCTTGGTTCGTTCTTACGCCAAATTTTATCAATTAAGTGAGAAAGATAGCCTAGCGATAGACATGCTTTTCAAGGCTGGAGAAGTAAGCATGGGAATTGGCCAAGGTAATTTGGCTGTAAAGTATTTCAGAACTATAACGGAAGACCACGCCACTTTTCACAAAGCTCCAGAAGCACTTTTTCTGAGTGGTTTTTGCGAAGAAAACATCAACAGAGATACTGCTCAAGCTCGCTTCTTTTACGAATCATTTATTGCTGGTTTTCCTGACCACAAATTGGCCGAGGATGCGCAATTCTCAATTCAAAACATGGGCAAATCAGATGAGGATTTGATTAAGATGTTTGAGGAGAATATGAAGAAGGCTTCGTAACCACCCTGGGAGACCTACTAGGTTTTTAAAACCCAGTATGTCTTAGTTCGACCGCGATTGTACTTTTGCCGCAAATTGAGGCTAATGGACAACACAATTCTAGAGAAAGCGAAACAATGGACTTCTGACGCATTTAATGCAGAAACGCGTAAAGAGGTTCAAAAACTTATAGAGACCAACGAAACCGAACTGACCGAGAGTTTCTACAGGGAACTTGAGTTCGGAACAGGTGGATTGCGCGGCATTATGGGCGTTGGCACCAACCGCATCAATATTTACACTGTGGGAATGGCTACGCAAGGATTGGCCAATTATCTCAAGAATTCATTTGAAGGAGAAATCAGTGTAGCAATTGCACACGATTCAAGAAACAACAGTTCGCTCTTTGCTCGCAAAACGGCAGAGGTTTTTGCAGCTAATGGCATCAAAGCGTATTTGTTTAGCGAGCTCCGCCCTACTCCACAGTTATCGTTTGCTATCAGACATTACGGTTGCAAAAGCGGTGTTGTTATCACGGCATCGCACAACCCGAAAGAATACAATGGCTACAAGGCTTATTGGGAAGATGGCGGACAATTGGTTGCGCCACACGATAAGAACGTCATTGCTGAGGTTCAGAAAATTGCTGGCCCGCAAGACGTGAAATGGAATGCGGATGAATCGTTGATTGAAACAGTTTTAGAGGATATCGATAACGCGTACATCGCTGGGTTGAAATCATTGTGTCTTTCTCCTGAAGCAGTAAAGAATCAATCTGATTTAAATATTGTATTCACTTCGCTACACGGAACGGGCGGAACAATGGTTCCTCGAACATTAAAAGAACTTGGTTTTACCAATGTGAGTACGGTTGCCGAGCAGGACAAACCGAACGGAAATTTCCCAACAGTTGTTTCTCCAAACCCAGAAGAAGCTGCAGCCTTGAAAATGGCTTTAGAAAAAGCCGAAGCAGTTGGTGCCGATTTAGTAATGGGAACCGACCCAGATGCTGACCGTGTGGGGATTGCTGTTCGTAACTCAAACGGAGAATTGCAATTGCTGAATGGAAACATGACTGGATCTTTGCTCGTCTATTACCTCATTCAGCGTTGGAGCGAATTAGGCAATTTGAACGGAAAGCAGTTTACTGCGAAAACGATTGTGACTTCAGCTCTCATTAAGAAGATTTCTGAATCGCAGAACGTTCCATGCTACGATGTACTTACGGGTTTTAAATACATTGCAGAACTGATTCTTAAACTAGAAGGTAAAGAGCAGTTTATTGGAGGTGGTGAAGAAAGCTACGGCTACCTAGCAGGAGACTTGGTACGCGATAAAGATGCGGTGCTTAGCTGCGTACTCATTGCCGAAATGTGCGCGTGGGCCAAAGACCAAGGAAAGAGTCTTTTTGATGTGTTACAAGACATTCATTCCGAATTCGGATTCTATCTAGAAGACCTTATTAGCATTACCAAAAAGGGAATGTCTGGTGCGGAAGAAATTGCTAAGATGATGGAGGATTTGAGAAGCAATCCACCTAAGCAATTGGCTGGTTCGGAAGTGTTGACGCTTCGCGATTACAAACTTGGAAAAGTGACCAACTTGACTAACGGAAGCCAAACCGGGACTGGGCTTCCTTCTTCCAACGTGCTTCAGTTTGAGACGGCTGACGGAACGGTTGTCACGGCTCGCCCGTCTGGAACGGAACCTAAGATTAAGTTCTACTTTTCTGTAAACAGCAAATTGAAAGACAAGGCTGAGTATGATGCGGTTCGTGCGGCATTAAAAGGCAAGATTGAGGCTATTCAGGTTGATTTAGGATTGAAGTAGTTACTAACCGCAAAGTATTCGCAAAGGATGCAAAGTTTTTTAACGCATCCGTCATTGCGAGGGAGGTACGAGCGCGGCAATCTCTTATTTTGGCGCAGTAGAGCAAACAGATTGCTTCGTTCCTCGCAATGACGCGAGTGGCTGACAACTCTTAATTTTTCATTCTTAATTCCTAATTAACGATGTGTCTTTGCCTATTTGCGATAAATGAACACGATGAATTTCCGCTCATCCTGATAGCCAATAGGGATGAATTCCGAAAACGCCCTGCCGCCAAGGCAGACTTTTGGGAAGATGAACCAACAGTATTAGCTGGCAGAGATTTAGAAGGAATGGGCACATGGCTTGGAACCAATACCGCTGGTAAGATTGCTTTCTTGACCAACTACCGCCATCCCGATTTCTTTGGCCGTAAAGGCCCTACACGCGGTAAACTGGTTTCTAATTTTCTGACTTCTGATGTACGTGGAGACGGCTACCTAAAAGCCATTGAAAACCCCGAAGCCTACAACGGTTTTAACTTGGTGGTGGGCACAGCCAAAGAGTTGTTCTTCTTTTCTAATGTGGAGAACAGGATCAAAACCATCACGTCAGGAATTCATGGTTTGAGCAATGCGTTTTTAGATACCTCTTGGCCTAAAGTTGATGATGGAAAGGCCAAACTAAAAGCCGCCTTAGCTGAGAATGCACTCGATACAGCTAGCCTCTTCTCTATTCTATCCGATAGCAGTATTGCCAAGGAGGAAGAGTTGCCTAACACAGGCGTTGGTCTGGAGTTTGAAAAAGTCCTTTCTGCCAAATTCATCAACACGCCCGATTACGGAACGGTCTGCTCTACCGTGATTAAAGTTGACCGCAACGGAACGTGCTTTTTTAATGAAAAGACGTTTAATAACAGCGGTAGGCAAACCAAATTGGTCAACTACCAATTCAAATTTGTCCCAATCTTTAAATCCAAATAATCTGCCACTTGATTGTGTGCTTTTAGGCCAAAACTTGCGTAGAGATAGGGCAAAATCTGAAATGTGAGCTCGTGGCGATGGTACCAGAACTCGTTCACAGGAAACTCGTCAAAAGCATAAAACCCTACGTGTTGTCCGAACTGAACTTTTCCGAGCCAGAATTCGTGACCGACTGAGAATGAAAGCCGCAAGTGGCTTCTTTTAGGGTCATCCGATTTCAGTATCCTCACCCTTCTCGAATTGTCCATCTCGAAGTTGGTGCCCACCGCAATGGCCGTGCTGCGGTGCAACCACCGCGAATATTGGAGGTTGGTGTTCAGAATCCAGAACTGTGCAGGATTGCCAGGATCAGCATTCTTCAATGAATTGCCAATGTCGAGTTCCATCCTGTTCTTTTTTTCGGGCGGTTGCCGCCTCACCTTGCCCCTGTATTTCAGCTCCACTGGCGTGAAAGAGTAATCGACCCCAAGATGAGCAGTCGGATAATTCAATCCCTTGTTGGGGTTCTTAATGCCGCCATTGCTAATGTGATTGTAATTGCCGCCCAAGCGCAGATTCCAATGCTTATCAACCCTATAATTGAACCCGATGCCAAGGGCCAACGGAAACGCAACGTAAGTACTATATGCCAAATTAGCCGGATTGGAATCTTCATTAAACGGACGATCCATGAAGGCAACACCAACAAGGGCAATTCTAAACGAGAGATTGAAACGTTTGGGGACAAAAAACACAGGTTCGACATACGCTAAGGCGTAATAAGCTGAACCGAGCACAGGCCCGTAGTCAAAATTCATGTAATTCACAGAAACGCCAACTCGCGGGTAGCAACTGCAAAAGGCGTAGGCCTTTTCTCCCGTGAGCTGCCAGGCCATGTCTGCTTCAAATCCCCACGGATAAGAATCTTTTATTGGATTGAGGGAAGATGAATGTTTGAGAAAATATCCTCCATGAACTCGCAACCCAAGCGAGAAGATGTTCTTTCTAGCAATGGAGTCTACCGCATTTTGCCCTGAGGCAGCAGCACAGCAAACCAAAAAGACAAGCATAAGCAGATTTCTCAATGCAAGTAATTTATTCACCATCAATAAAACACAAAGAAACGAAGAGAGGGCTTTAGAAGTCATTGTTTCCGACAGCGCTTGCCCACCGATATTGCATTTCTTAACGTTTTCGTTTACAATGGCTACAATACTGACTCTTTCAAAGCAGTAAATTCGCCACCAATGATTGTCTACTACCTCATCCTTTTCGGAACAGCAGCGCTTATCCTTTATGCTTACCGCACCATTCATGTGTTGACCTACAAATTGCTTCCGGGTCCTAAATGGATGTTCAGGGGATTGTTTCTTTTTGTGGTCGTTTTCATTTACGCCACCACCTCCTATTTTGGTGTAAATCGAGACCAATACCGCGACAATCAGTTCCTGATGGATTACACCATCATTGGCGCCATAACCCTTTCGGTTACACTTTTGAGTATCTGCATTTTTCAATTATTGGCAGATTTTGTGCTGCTTGGCCGATACATTCATTACCGAAGCTCGCGCAAAGAAGCAACGCGCGAAATGACCCGCAGAACATTTATGAATGCTATTGCTTTGAGTGTTGGCGGATTGGTGCTAGGATCGGTGCTTTGGGGAACGACCAAAGGCAAATACGGTTGGCGAATTATGCAAAACCGAATGCGTTTCACTAATCTTCCTAAGACGTTTAATGGTCTGAAGATTGTACAAATTTCTGACCTCCACTTGGGAAGTTTCAACAAGAATTTTGAACCAATAGAAGAAGCCATTTCCATGATTAACGAGCTCAATCCTGATTACATTTTCTTTACTGGTGATATGGTAAATGCCGACCCCGAAGAAGCCGAGCCATGGATTGATGTCTTCCGCAAGCTTAAAGCTAAAAGTGGCAAATACGCCATACTCGGAAACCACGATTACGGCTGGGGAAGACAAGGAAAACTAACCGAAGAGGATAAGACACGCAACGCACTAGGTGTTACGGAAATATTCAGAAAGATGGATTTGAGACCTCTTATTAACCAACACGAAATTTTGCAACGAGATGGAGAGAAAATTGGATTAATTGGAGTTGAAAATTGGGGTTACACACCAGAAGGATGGTTTCCTACACGTGGCGATTACCACAAGTCGATTGATGGAATGGAAGAGGTTCCGTTTCAGATTCTACTAAGTCATGATCCAACACATTTTGACCATCATATTCTAAACAAAACAAAAGTTGACCTCACCCTTTCAGGCCACACTCACGGAGGGCAATTTGGTATTTCTATTCCGGGATTGGTGGAGATAAGCGCGGCCAAATTCTTTTATGCGCGTTATGCTGGACTTTACTCAGAAGGAAAACAGCATTTGTATGTGAACAGAGGTATGGGTTACCTCATATTTCCTGGGCGAGTTGGAATGCCACCAGAAATCACTTTGCACGAATTAAATCGGGCGTAGTTGAATAAACAGATATTTCTTAAAATTGAGGCGTAATTAAACCTTTATATCATGGCAAAAGGACAAGATGCAAAGAAGGCTGTAAAAAAAGAGCCAGTAAAAAGTGCAAAAGAAAAAGCAGCTGAAAAGCGTGCGAAGAAAGGCAAGTCTAAGTACGATTAGTCTTTGCTTAACGAAAAATGAAAAAGGCGTTCCGATTATCGGAACGCCCTTACTTATTCTAAAACCTAAAGCGCTAATTAGCTAACCTGCTTAAGCAGATACGCCCATCGCCTTTGCCATGGTCTCGCCAATATCGCCAGGCGATGCCACCACATGAATGCCACACTCGGCCATGATTTTCATTTTAGCCTCTGCGGTATCTTCTGCACCACCAACAATAGCACCTGCGTGGCCCATTGTTCTTCCTTTTGGAGCGGTTTGTCCGGCAATAAAACCAACAACTGGTTTCTTATTTCCGGTTGATTTAATATAGCGAGAAGCTTCTGCTTCTAAGGTTCCACCAATCTCACCAATCATTACAATCGCATCCGTTTCTGGGTCGTTCATAAATAGCTCAACAGCGTCTTTTGTGGTCGTTCCAATAACTGGATCACCACCAATTCCGATAGCTGTTGAGATTCCCATTCCGGCTTTAACAACTTGATCAGCAGCTTCGTAAGTCAAAGTCCCTGACTTAGAAACGATACCAATTCGGCCTTTTTTGAATACGAATCCTGGCATAATACCAACCTTAGCTCCTTCTGGTGTAATCACTCCCGGGCAGTTTGGTCCAATCAACCGTGTTTTTGTTCCCTTCAAGTAATTGGCGGCCTTTACCATATCTGCAACTGGCGTTCCTTCGGTGATGGCCACAACCAATGCGATGCCCGCTTCGGCAGCTTCCATAATGGCATCGGCAGCAAATGCTGGTGGCACAAAAAGGATAGAAACATTGGCTCCTGTAGCTTTTACGGCATCAGCAACGGTATTGAAAACGGGTCTATCAAGATGCGTTTGCCCACCTTTTCCGGGAGTAACGCCTCCTACTACATTGGTTCCATACTCAATCATTTGCGAAGCGTGGAATGTTCCTTCACTACCTGTGAATCCCTGAACAATCACCTTCGAATTTTTATCTACTAATACACTCATGGTCTAAGTTCAATTTCTTTGTGCGCGGCAAATGTAGCGTACACTCATTGCAATTGAAAATGTATTTATGCAAAGTTGTCACCTATCATTCAGTTGATTAATCGGTAATCAAAAAGCATCCCGAACCACTCATGTCAAAGATGGTTCGGGAGCTCTTCATAATTGGCTTTTATTAGCCATCAATCAACACAATAATCAGCTCCAGCATTGTTAACAAAAACAACATCATTAACTGTAAGATTTGCATTCCCTGCGCCAGCTCCTCCCGCAAAGAATGCGCACGAACCGCTGTTGCTTATCTCCGAATTCAGTACGGTTAGTTTTGGGTCTGCCCACATATAAACGGCTCCTTCAAATTCCGTATTGCCGGCATGCTGCAATGTAACATGGTCTAACACATTCTGAACATTGGAAGTAAAAGCGTAGTACAAACCGCCCCACGCGCCATTTGCAGCCGTAAAACCATATAGTCCAATCGGTGCTTGAACGGTACCAACAGCCACCAACGCTGCCTCGTCTGTTACATACATTGAACTTCCAGACTCGAAATAGACATTTACACCTGGTTCGATTGTAAGAGCTGCTGCGTCTCTTACCTGGATTTCAACTCCACCTTCCACCTGATAGTCTACGTTCACTTTTTTCCACGTGGTATTGACATTAACGGTTGAACCACTTGACTCTAACAGGATGCGTGGATTGTCATTTCCAATGTACGAATCGCTTGCACTGGGAACGTTTACGTAATGATATTCGAGGTACAAAGGAGCACCATCATTTTCGGTAAAGGTGTTTCCTCCCAACTCCAACCAAGCATCGCTGTAGGTGGCGTTCAATCCGTGTGACGCGCTCAATCTTACGATAGAATTGGTAAGACTGAGTCTTCCTTCTGCCCAAACCACAAAGGCTCCCCTATCTCCGTTGCTGTTGTGCGCAATTCCACCTGCATGTTCTACTATGCAATGGTCAAAAATATTCTTAGGGTCATTAGAGTATGCGATAATACCTCTCCACGAACCCTTTAAACCATCTTCCCCTTCGAATGTAATAGGGAGTGCAGGAGTTCCTTCTGCCCTAAAAGAACCGGTCTCCTCAATGGTAATACCCGCATCAGTTGCAAACGCAATGGTTACACCAGGCATTACAGTAACATCCGCATTCACAGACATATCGCAGGTGATTAGATAATCAATACTCACCTCAGGGTCGTCTACCAATACCCTATCTTCATTAAAGTAATCGCAATCCAAGGTAATGGTTGTGCCAGATAGTGGATCTTCTGGTGTGCAACTGTTAAGTGTTGCAATGCACAGTGCAAGGATTCCGGAGTGTTTGATATAAGCTTTCATGTTTTTATTATTAAGATTTTGTGTTGCAAAACTCAAACTATGCCCCTGCCCAGTAAAACGGAAATTGGTTCAATAATTCATATTCATAAGTAATAAATACAGTCTAGTATATAGTTATTTTGTATTCATAATAATTCATATTCATAAAACATGAACGATAGACTTTTTGAGCTAATCAGTAAAATGACGAGGACGGAAAAGTCTCATTTCAGAAAATTCGGATTTAAAAGTCTGCATGGTGGAAAAGCCGAAATGGAACTCTTTGAAATAATCCGAGATGGGCAACGGAAGAAAGTATCGAATCTGGAATCGTATGTAAAAGAAAGCTACGCTAAAACGAAGAGAAACGATCTAATCCGGATGCGTGCCAGGCTGTTTGATTCATTAGTAATTAGCGTTAGCGACCATCAACGAAACAAACATGACATACACCATTTCTCTAGCATTTTGCTCCATGGCAGGGTACTTAGCGAAAAAGGACTCTTCAAAGACGCCAGAAAAACACTTCGAAAAGGGTTGCAAATGGCACGCGAACAGCAAAAACCACAATGGGAAGCCATACTAGCTAAGGAAATGAGTTTTATTGAAACGCGCCAAGGCACGCACGCAGACATTCTTAAAACTATTGACCTTCAACTTACTTCTCTAAGACATTCGGAACAACTTACCCAATTAGCCCGCTGCTACGAACTTGCTTTTCACACGCAACGAACAATGGGACTAAAGCGCGAGGATAAGGAGCTAATGGCAATAAAACTGAAAGAAATTGAGCATGTGGCAGACCAAATAGACTTAAAAGCTTGTCTTCCAGCGGCCCATTTCAATAGGATAATGATTCGACAGATAATTGCACATACATTAACCGATGCAGAATCTGCTTTGCGACATACGGAAGAAGCCTTTCAATTTGTAAGAAACTATCCAGAAATGAGCATAGGACGTCCTCAATTGCCCGTAGCACTTCTTTCTAATCTGATGAATGATGGTTTATCTTCAAACCAGTTTCAATACTATTACGAATACATAGAAACACTCCGATCATGGCCAACTGCGGACCTGACAGTTAAACGATTTGCAGCTGGTCAATTATTCCGAACTGAATCTAATGCCGCCTTGCATTTCGGAGAATTCCATCGTTGGAAGGAATTTATGCATCAATTGTCCAATTTAAGTGTCGACCACCTACTGCCGCATGTTCGATGGGCTCTAATGGGTCAGCTGGTGCACATGATGTATGCCGATTCGGCCATTCGCACCTGCATCAAAGAAACCAACAAATTACTTCACGAAATCAAAATAAACCAACGGCAAGATCTAACAACCAATTTAGAACTTCTTTTAGCTGTCTGTCATTATAAGTTGGAGAATTTTTCAACGGCTGCACAGATTCTTGACTCTGCACAATCCCGCCTATCATTACAGAATCAGTTCTCAGAATCAGAGAAACTGGTAATGACAACACTGAAAAAATTGATAAGCAGTCCTGAATTTGAGCGCAAGGAAATCGTGAGGTTCGCTGCAGCAAAATTATCGAAGCATAACCTCCGGCCTATTGGTTTCTTTGATCCATTTGTATGGTTGCAAGCAGAGGCAGAAGGAAAAACCTACATAGAAGCTTATAAAGTTATACATCGTATTAACGTTGTATGAATGATAGCGACATTTGCACCCAATGATAAATTATTCTCCTGACGATACAATTATGGCACTTGCCTCACCCACGGGTGCGGGAGCCATCGCGGTCATTCGTATGAGCGGAAAAGATGCATTCAAGATTGCAGACCAAATTTTTAGAGCTAAAGGAAAAAAGACCATTTCCGAAGCTAAATCGCATACCATCATCTTTGGAGACATTCTGGATGGTGAGGAATTGGTAGATGAGGTCTTAGTGAGCGTTTTTCGCAATCCAAAATCGTTTACTGGCGAAGATTCCGTAGAGATTTCGTGTCATGGCTCAACGTTTATTCAGAAGCGAATTCTGAATCTTTTGAGCAAAAACGGTTGCCGAATGGCAAAGCCGGGAGAGTACACCATGCGCGCTTTCCTCAACCGAAAAATGGATCTTTCGCAAGCAGAAGCTGTTGCCGACCTGATTGCTTCTTCTTCTGAAGCCGCACATAAAATTGCCATGCACCAAATGCGTGGCGGCTTTGCCAATGAGCTGAAAGTGCTACGCGAAGAGTTGGTACATTTTGCCTCACTCATTGAGTTAGAACTCGACTTTGCAGAAGAAGACGTTGAGTTTGCGGACCGCACACAGATGACCGAACTCATCAATCGCATCATCACCAAAATTAACCAGCTCATTAGCTCGTTTGAGTTGGGAAATGTGATAAAGGAAGGTGTTCAAGTTGCCATTATTGGCGAGCCAAATGCAGGTAAATCAACCTTACTGAATGCGCTACTAAACGAAGACCGCGCCATCGTTTCTGACATTGCAGGAACAACGCGCGACACGGTGGAAGACGAAATGGTGATTGAAGGAATTCGCTACCGATTTATCGACACAGCAGGCATTCGACATACCACAGATACGATTGAAAGCCTGGGAATTGAACGTACCATGCAAAAGGCCGAACAGGCCGATGTTGTAATGTTTCTGTTTGATGCGTGCACTTACACACAAGAAAGACTCAAAAGCGAGATTTCTGAACTAAAAACAAGAAAATCAGATTTAGAAGAACGGTTGATTCTTGTTGCTAATAAAACAGACAAAACAGCAGTATCGGTTGCTACCAAGTTTGCTAATATCAACGCTATTTCCATTTCTGCTAAAGAGAAAACAGGTATTGAAGAATTGAAGTCCAGACTAACCGAATTCGTGAATCTTTCAGCATTGAAAGAAGACCAAACAATAGTCACCAACACACGCCATATTGAAGCTTTGAGCGGTGCTAAGAAATCACTTCAAGAGGTCCTTCAGGGATTTGAAAATCAAATGTCGGGCGACCTCGTTGCCATCGACATCCGCAGGTCGCTTTTTCACCTTGGTTCAATTACGGGCGAGATTACTACAGATGATCTTTTGGGGAACATCTTTTCTAAGTTTTGTATCGGAAAGTAATTTACTTTCTTTTGTTTGTTAAGTGCCTGTTTTTGTTGAGTTTCAGTACACTTTTCTTTCTCTTTTTTGTTGCCCAACTCTACTTTTTTACTTATATTTGTTGCCCGGTTGTTGCCCAATTGGCTATTTTGTTGCCCACATATCAGTTTGATGGAAGTCAGGCGAAATAATGCACCAAGTAGCACCACCCAGCAACATACTGCAACAAGTAGCAACAAATGAGTAGTACAATTAAACTTCCTAAATTCTGTAATCATTGTGGTAAGGCTTTCATAGCCCAAAAGACCACAACGAAGTATTGTGGCCATAAGTGCAACAGTGCTGCCTACAAGAAAACCAAACGAGAAGAAAAAGTAAACGCAGAATTTAAGAACCAACAAAGCAAAATTGTTTCCGCTTCTCCAGTAGTTGCTACTAAAACCCTATCCAACCCGATAGCAGGTAATCACACTAATTTAAGAGAGAAAGAATTTTTAAGCATACTGGAAGTGGCTACCCTTTTGGGTGCAAGCAGATGGACCATTCAACGGATGATAAAAAGTAATCGTTTGCCGGTGGCAAAGCTGGGCAGTCGTACCATCATCAAAAGGGCTTCAATTGATAATTTATTTAACTGATAAGAAAATGAAAGTAACATTAAGACAACGGCTCAAAGGCGATAAAATAAGCCTTTATTTAGAGTACTACTCCAATGGCAAACGCCAATATGAGTATTTGAATTTGTACCTAACACCCGACCCCGAAAAAGGAAAGCTCACCAATGCAGTAAAAGAAGAAAATAAAAAGATATTGGCATTAGCTGAAACCATCCGCAGTAAAAGGCATTTGGAGATACAAAACAGCACTTACGATTTCCACGATAAGGAGAAGCTAAAAACCTACTTCATTATGTATATGGAGGCATTGGCTGAAAAGAGAAAAGACAGCAAAGGGAATTATGGCAATTGGGATAGTACCATAAAGCACTTGAAAAAGTATTGCCCAAGAGACATACAATTTAGCCAAATCAATAAAGCCTTTGTTGATGGCTTCAGGGATTACCTGTTGAAAGAAGCCAGTACCAAAACCAAAAAGGCAATTTCAACCAATACCAAATACAGTTACTTCAATAAGTTCAGAGCAGCACTCAAACAAGCTGTGAGGGATGGCATATTAAAAACCAACCCTGCCGAAATGGTAGAAGGCTTGCCACAAGGCGAACCAGTAAGAGAGTTTTTAACCCTTGATGAATTAAAGACCTTAGCCAAAACCGAATGTAAAAACGAGTTGATGAAAAGGGCTTTTATTTTTGCTTGTCTTACAGGCTTGCGTTTCAGCGATATTCAGAAATTGAAATGGAGTGAAATGCAACAATCAACAGAGTTAGGGCATTACATCCGTTTCGTACAGCAAAAAACAAAAGGATCTGAAACATTGCCAATATCTGATGAAGCCTATAATTTATTAGGAGAAAAAGGAAAGCCAGCCGACCCGGTATTTCCCGATTTGATTTACTCCGATAGTCGCAATGCTGATTTGTACAGATGGATGATAAAGGCAGGTATTGAAAAGCACATCACTTTCCACTGTGCAAGGCACACATACGCCACGTTGCAGCTTACTTTAGGTACTGATATTTTCACAGTATCAAAGTTGCTTGGACACAGGCATTTAAAAACAACACAGATTTATGCTAATGTAATTGATGAAAAGAAAACAGTAGCAGCTAACAAAATAAATATTGGCTTATAATGGAAATAAAAATATTGAATAGCATTTTGTTCAAAGAACTTATGCCCTGGACTTTTGATGCCATAGGCACAAAAGCCATCAACGAGAAAATAAAAAAGGTAGGCAGCAAAGACCCCACAACAGAAGCCGAGTTGGTGCAACAGCTTCAAATATTGTTAGCTGATTATTCCGACCTCTCTAAATGGCTAACAAAGCAAAATACAAAGGGTACAAGCACTTTGAAAAACCATTGCTACGCAATAGATTTTCCAGCATACAGCGATGCAGTAAGCAAGTTTTATAATGCCGTTATCAGCCTTGAAACACTTCGTGTTTACAATGCTTTTAATACCAAGATGCAGAAGTACAGCAAAAAGGTGGATATAGTGTACCACACCACCATTGCATTAAAGAACATCAAAGCACTTACAGTAAACACAGTTAAGGAGATTAAGGAAAGAGGATTTGAGGAAGCACCCACCGAGCAAAGCACCTTACCTCATTTTGTATTGCAGTTATTAAGGCAACACCTCACTATTTTGTTTTTTGATATACAGGAATTGAGCAAAGACAGTATTGACAGCCCCACAAGTATTGAAGATTTTTATTTGTTGGATTTGAATTTACCAAAGGCACAGATAAACGAGTTAGTAAAAGTTGAAATTGAAACAGAGAAAGCAGAGAAACAAACCACCAAAGAGAAACTATCATTTGGCTTTAAAGGAACAGAAGCAAAACTGAAATCAGTAATAACATTGCTAAACAATCAGGTTGAGTTCTTGAATGAGAGCAAATGTAGTAACGAGGATTTGGTAACTATTCTAACATCAAAGGCACTCACAAGTAAAATGCACAAGGTTTATTTTGGTTGCGAAACGGTGCAGCTTAGATACATCATTGATAAACTTAGTGCCAGCTTCAATAATCTAACCCCAACAGCACTTGAAAAATCAGGTTTGTTTTATACAAAGACCAACAAACTTTTAAAGGCTCAAAATCTGTATTCTAATAAAATTGAAAGCCCTAAAAATCAGTCAACCATTGACAACATAATCAACCAAATGAAATAAAAAATAGTGAGATTAGGGAGTTATCTCAATGAGATATAACACTCTAATCCTTTGCCCCTGCTGCATTGTAGAGTTTTGTTCCATCAATTTTAAAAATATAAAAAGATGGCAACAGAAAATTTAATTCTCGACAAGCTCACAGAAATTGCAAACAAATTAGATGAGCAAAACTTACTGCAAAAAACAGTATTAAACTTCAACGAGGCTTGCACATTCCTTGATGTAAGCCCCTCACATTTGTACAAACTTACAAGTACAAAGAGTATTCCCCATTTCTGCCCACAGGGTAAAAAACTCTATTTCAAGCGTTCCGAGTTAGACGACTGGTTGCAGCGTAACCGTCAATCATCAACCGATGAAATTGATGCTATGGCTACCGAGTACATACTCAAGAACAAACGCAAATAGAATTTTTTAACCGATAAGAAAGAAAAGAAATGGCATCAAGTACCATATTTAGAAACTTTACTATCCCGGTAGAAAAAAAATCTCTACTGTTGATAGGTAAAGACATTATTTCCGACAAGTACAAAACGGAAGTAGAAGAAATCCGCAATCTTATTGCACAGGGCAATAAGGAGGCAGCTAATGAAAAAAAGAAAACTTTATTAGCTTTTACGCCTTCGGCTGTATTCAGCGAAAAAAGGCAAATGCCTTTTCTTGAAATGTACAGTGGCTTTGTGCATTTAGATTTTGACAAACTAACACCAGAGCAATTGCAAACTGCGTTTGCAATCATTAGTAAAATCTCCTACACATCACTTTGCTTCATAAGCCCAAGTGGCAACGGCTTAAAAGTGTTAGTTGAGGTAAGCACCGAACTGGAACACCACGACATAGCTTATTTGCAAGTGCAGAAGTATTATGAAGATGCCACAGGACTAAAGGCAGACCCAAGCTGCAAAGATGTTACAAGGCTTTGTTTTATGAGCCACGACCCCAACGCATACCGAACCATCCAAAACGAGAAATTCATTGTGGCTTTGCCCCAATTCATTCAAGAACAACAATCGCAAACGCCTTCGGCTATTGCTCCAGTTGTTCCAATAGAAACGGCAGAACCCGAAGACCTCAACATTACATTTTTATTCAATCAACAAATTCAATTCACAAAACAAAAAGCATCATACACCGATGGAAACAGAAATAATTTTATTTATCTGCTTGCTTCTAATTGCAACAGAGTTGGTTTATCGCAATCCGATACTGAAATACTATGTACACAGCATTTTGATTTATCTGAAAGAGAAATTAAGACTGCCGTAAATAGTGCCTATTCACACCACACCCAAGAACACAAAAAGTTTGAACCCAAGCAAAAGGCAACGGATCAAGAGGAAACACAGCCCGAAGAACAAATGCCTACTTTGCCCGATGCAGTGTTTGACACAATACCAGAGTTTTTAAAACACATTACACAAGTAGCCACCACCAAAGAGGAAAGGGATATTTTATTGTTAGGGTCATTGGTTACGTTAAGTGTGGCATTTCCAAAACTCATTGGTAAGTATGGCGACAATCCAGTAAATACAAATCTGTTCATTTTCATTTCTGCCAAAGCATCAGCAGGGAAAGGCATTTTAATTCATTGCCGAAAATTGGTTGAACCCATACACTTAGCATTAAGAAACCAAGCCAAGATAATGAAGCAACAGTTTGAGGTGGATATGCAAGAGTACAACGCAAACAAGGGCAAAGATGCCAACACCGAAAAGCCACAGAAACCACCTCAAAAAATGTTGTTCATTCCTGCCAATAACAGTGCAACAGGCTTTTTAGAAATATTGGGCGATAGCGACAAAAGAGGGCTTATTTTTGAAACAGAGGGTGATACCCTTGCCAAAGCATTTAAAAGCGATTACGGAGACTTTAGCGATGGTTTTCGCAATGCTTTTCAACACGAGCCTATCTCATATTATCGCAGGACAGACAAGGAATATGTAGAAATTGACAGACCTTGTTTATCAGCTTTACTTTCAGGTACACCCAAGCAAATTACAACCCTCATTCCAAATGCTGAAAATGGTTTGTTCAGCCGTTTTGTGTTCTATGTAATGAATATGAAATTGATTTGGAAAGATGTATTTGCCTCTAAAACCGAGAACGGTTTAGATGTGCATTTTGAAAAGCTGGGCAATGACTTTTTCAGTTTGTACCAAACTTTACAAGCCAACCCCGATGTACACTTTTCTTTGACCCCATCACAGCAATTGCAGTTCAATCAATTCTTTGAGAAAAT
>JAIOYO010000012.1 GCA_021741075.1 Flavobacteriales bacterium
TGCAGCTGGCTCCTGCATGTTTGCGGCTGGCTCCTGCATGCTTGCAACTGGCTCCTGCATGCTTGCAGCTGGCTTCTGCATGCTTGCAGCTGGCTCCTGCATGCTTGCAGCTGGCTCCTGCATGCTTGCAGCTGGCTCCTGCATGCTTGCAGCTGGCTTCTGCATGTTTGCGGCTGGCTTCTGCATGCTTGCAGCTGGCTTCTGCATGCTTGCAGCTGGCTCCTGCATGTTTGCAGCTGACTCCTGCTACTAGTTTGCAGCATGCAGCAGTATTGTTGCTACGTATTCAAAGAACCCGCTACAAAACTGCGGGAAAGGAAAATGCGGAAATGGTAATTGTGACCGAAACGCCACTTTCTGTGACCGAACCACCCGTATTAGTGACGGAACGCGAAAAAGCCATGCTTCAAATGCTCAGCGCAGTTGCAGTCCCGACCACATCGGCAGCAGTTCGGCCACGCGCTTCAAGTTGGCCTTGGTCACTTCTATGCCTTCTGTCAGATTCTTGGAAAAGAGTTCATGCTTCAACACCCGATTCACATGGGCCAGATTGAGGATGCGCTTGTTCGTTACCTGCACCAGACCAAACTCTTCTAGGTCCTTCAGACTCACCAATGTTGTGCGCATGCAGTGTTTCTTCACCTCATTTGAGGCCTTCGAGTGCCGCACAAAAAAATAACAGTAGTTCTCCTCCACCGTTATATACAGCAGTTTGGCATACTCGAACTTCAGCTGTTCCTTTCCATTGATGAGAACAAACGAATTTGTCTTCTGTATCTTTTCAATCCTTTCGGCACAGAGGGCACAGAGGCCACCGATGATGGCAAGATGGGCTGCATCTGCATTGCGCGCAGCACGTGGAGGGTTTTTCTTCTTCATGTTCCAAGAATCTGGTTGAAAACTGCAATTCCAGCCTACCAACCCCAAACCCTCACACCGCTGGTCAATACAAAGTTATTTCCTGACAAATAAGCGAGCAATAGCCATTTTCGGTCATTTTGCAGGGGCAGAACTCAGGGGTTTGCGCATAGGTCGGTTGGACATTGACACGAAAATAAAAAGCCCATCACAAAGTCACAACAAAAAAATGTGGCCATAAATTACAGTTCTAAGGAAAGTTTGGCGGGGTAGGGATGAGGGTATTGCGGATGTGCGATAACTAATTCATAGTTTTCAACACTTTCCAGCGCAAATAACGTTTCAGTATATCTTTGAGCAAACGATGTTAAAACATGGCATTAAGTTGGAATGAGATAAAGGACCGCGCCCTGCGCTTCAGTAAAGATTGGGAAGGGGAAAAGCGCGAACGCGCGGAGAAAGACTCCTTCTACAACGATTTTTTCAATGTATTCGGCATTAGCCGAAGACGGGTTGCCACCTTTGAGGAACCCATTAAGAAATTGACGGGCAATCAGGGATTCATTGACCTTTTTTGGAAAGGCACCTTGATGGTGGAGCACAAGAGCTTTGGCAAGAACTTGGATTCGGCCTTTGAGCAGGCCACCGATTATTTTGCTGGCCTCAAGGAACACGAACTACCTAAGTATATACTGGTAAGCGATTTTGCACGCTTCAAGCTTTATGACCTTGATGAGAAAACGGAGCATGAATTTGCGCTAGCGGATTTCCATAAGGAAGTAAAGTTGTTCGGTTTTATTGCGGGGTATCAGAAAAAGCAATACCAGGCGGAAGACCCTGTAAATGTGAAGGCTGCCGAACTGATGGGCAAGCTGCACGATGAGTTGGAGCAGAACGGCTACGAGGGCCATGCCTTGGAGGTTTTTCTGGTGCGGCTGCTGTTCTGCCTGTTTGCCGATGATACGAGCATCTTTGAAAAGGACACGTTCAAGGATTACTTGGAGCAGCGCACGCGCGAAGATGGCAGCGATCTGGGCATGGCCTTGGCGCAGTTCTTCCAAGTGCTGAATACGCCCATGGACAAGCGGCAGAAGAGTTTGGACGAACAGTTGGCCGCCTTTCCGTATGTGAACGGGAGCCTGTTTGAAGAGATGCTGCCCATTGCGGCCTTTAACAGTACCATGCGCGAGTTGCTGTTGCAGTGCTGCGGGCTGGATTGGGGCAAAATATCGCCCGCCATTTTCGGGAGTATGTTCCAAAGTGTGATGAACCCCGAGGAACGCAGAAACCTTGGGGCGCACTATACGAGCGAGACGAACATCCTTAAACTGATCAAGCCGCTGTTCTTGGACGAACTGTGGGAGGAATTTGAACGGGTTAAGAAGAACAGCAAGCAGTTGGCGGCCTTCCACCACAAGTTGGGCACGCTGAAGTTCCTTGACCCTGCCTGTGGTTGCGGCAACTTCCTAGTAATCACCTACCGCGAACTACGACTCTTGGAATTGGAGGTGCTGCGGGTGCAGCACAAGAACCAACAGGTAATTGGCATTGGCGATATTATTTGGATAGATGTAGACCAGTTCTATGGCATTGAGTATGACGAATGGCCTGCGAAAATTGCCGAAGTGGCCTTGTGGCTGATGGACCACCAGATGAACATGCGCATTGGCGAGGAGTTTGGGGAATATTTTGTGCGGCTGCCTTTGAAGAAGAGCGCCACCATTGTGCATGGCAATGCGCTGCGGGTGGATTGGGAGAGTGTGGTGCCGAAAACGGAGTTGAGTTTTATTTTGGGGAATCCGCCTTTTATCGGGTCAAAAATGATGAGCACGGGCCAACGTACTGACTTGCTTCTCGCGTTTAACAATAGCAAAGGCTCAGGAACACTGGATTACGTGAGTGCTTGGTACATTAAGGCCGCAAACTATATAAGTGGAACAAATATTACTTCAGCCTTTGTAAGTACAAACTCGATAACCCAAGGAGAACAGGTTAGCGCGTTATGGGGCGAGATGTTCAAGAATTACGGGATTAAAATTCATTTTGCACATAGGACCTTCAACTGGAGCAATGAAGCTAGAGGAAATGCTGCGGTACATGTCGTAATAATTGGTTTTGGAGCTTTTGATATTCCTTCCAAGCTGATATATGATTATGAGGATATTAAGGGTGAACCCCACGAGATAAAGGGCAAAAACATCAACCCATATCTAGTAATCGGTGATGATTTAGTGATCGCTGGACGCAGTAAAGCACTAAGCCAGGTTCCAAAAATTGCATTTGGTAATCAACCAAATGATGGAGGTGGTTTTCTTTTCACTGATGAAGAATACAAGGATTTCGTTACTAAGGAACCAGAAGCAGCGAAATTTATTCGACCGTTTGTTGGAAGCTATGAATACATCAATAATGTAAGACGCTGGTGTTTGTGGTTAAGAGAAGCAGATCCTTCAGAACTCAAAAAGCTTCCACACGTAATGGGAAGAATTGAGATTGTAAAGAATCACAGACTCAGTAGCACGCGACCCGCAACTGTTGATTTAGCTAGCACCCCAACGCTGTTTGGTTTTACCTCCCACACTGGAACTCCATATATTATTATACCAAGCGTCTCTTCTGAACGGAGAAAATATATACCAATTGGGTTTATGCCACCCGAAGTTATAACCAGCAATCTTTGTTTGGTGGTTCCTGATGCCGGAATATTTCACTTTGGCATCCTTACATCTGATATGCATATGTCTTGGGTCAAATATGTCGGGGGCAGACTCAAAAGCGACTATAGGTATTCAAATTCCGTGGTCTACAACAACTACCCCTGGCCGAAAGAGCCCACAGCCGCGCAGAAAAAGGAAGTGGAAGAACGGGCGCAAGCGGTGCTTGATGCACGGCTTAAGTACCCTAACAGCAGTTTGGCCGATCTGTATGACCCGCTTACCATGCCGCCCGATCTGGTAAAAGCGCACCAAGCTTTAGACAAGGCTGTAGATAAATGCTACCGCAGCAAGCCTTTTGCCAATGAAACGGAACGGATTGAGTTTCTGTTTGAGTTGTATGGGGAGTATACGGCTCCTTTATTGAAAATTGAAAAGAAGAAGGGGAAATGAGTGCTCTAGAGAACATTACACATAACGTGGTTCGGCTAACCAGCACCTTCACAGATGGAAGACAATCTGTAGGCACTGGATTCTATTTTGCCTTGCATAGAACCGAACAAAAAACAATACCAATAATCATCACCAACAAACATGTCGTACAAGGCTCCGTGAAAACCCTCTTTAAACTGAGCGTTAAGAAATTGAAGGAGTCTGTGACTGAAATGATAGATATTGGAATAGCAAGCACTGCTTGGATAAATCATCCAGACCCAAATGTAGATTTGTGTGCAATGCCATTTGCTCAAGTTTTAAATGTGATTCCTCCAGAGAATAAAGTGATTTGGAATTACTTGACAGAAGAGAACATGCCCAAACAAGAAGATTGGGATGCTATTTCCTCGGTAGAAGACGTTATTATGGTTGGCTATCCAAACGGAATTTGGGACAGCGTTAACAATAGGCCTATCTACCGAAAAGGTATAACTGCGACCAATGCGCGAGTGAATTACTTAGGCGAGCCTAAGTTCTTGGTCGATATCGCTGCGTATCCGGGATCAAGCGGAAGTCCCGTTTTCATTTATCGTGATGGTTTAAATGTTGTGAATACTGCTGGAACCCAATTAGCGGGAAAGAAAAGTTACTTCTTCCTTGCTGGAATTCTTTTTGCAGTTCATACATACAATGCACAGGGTGAAATGATTGTGGAACCTTTACCTACAGATAATTCTACCAGAGTGTCTTCCAAAATCCCAACGAATCTTGGAATAGTCTTGAAATCAAATCTTATCTATGACTTTAAAAAAGTCATACCGAATGCTCTAACTGGTGGTGTACAGAAGTAAAGTACTGGAAAGATGACAACAGAAGAACAAAGGGTATTGACCCCCCCGCTCGCGCAAGAGTTCCAAAGGATCTCTTGTGTGGAACTAAGCACGATCAGTCTCCGACTGACCCTTTTAGCGAAAATTCGATTTTCTTTGTTGGAAAACCTTGGGTGTTTGTTTCATATCCGCATCAATGATCAGAACTCCTTTACCTTAAGAGCACTATGATGCGGAATACGATTTTACTTGTGCGATTTGCATGTTTGGCTACAATACTCAGCCTGAGCTTTGCAAAGCAAACAGTTGCTCAAAGCGTTCTACCCAAAGCCGTTAACGATTCTCTTTGGTCGGTTTGGAATGATCCAAAGCAAGCCGATACCAACCGCTTAAAGACCGCAGCTTTTACATTGGCTTCATCACCGAGATCCTTCCACGCGATACGGTATTTATCCGTTCGCCTTTGGGCAGCAACTACAGCATTCCTGTTGACCAGATTGAACGGGTCTATATGCTAAGACCTCGCTTAGGTAAGCCAAGAGATGATTATTAGGATAGCTTAACCCAGGGTGTCCAGAAGCCCAAAGTTAACCCCACCAAAGCAAGGAGACGATGGAGACTCTTGTAACTAATTGATTACAAAATGCGTCTATAAGGCAAAGCGCCCTTATCATGAAACATTTGACAACCATCCTTTTTATAACGGCATGTACTTCGGTCTTTGCACAAACCCGCGTATCCGATTATTATCCTGATTCGAGAGCAACGCCTCCAACGGGGTTTTATATCAACCAATTGAATACCGTGACGGCTTCGCTCTTGGATTCCATCATAGTAGGCGGCTGTGTGCAAGTTTCCAACTTTCAGTTCCATGGCCCTGCAAATGCTTTCGGCATCTTCATCGATAGTGTGGATGCCATTGGAATGAACGGGGGAATACTACTTACTACTGGACGAGCGAACGTTGCACTTGGACCAGACGACTCCAATAGTGCTGGGTATAATCAACAGGGTTCGGGCCATCCCGACTTAACTGCTTTAAGTGGTGGGTTTTCATCCTTCGATGCGGTTTGGGTTGAATTTGATTTCACCCCCTTTGCAGATACCATCTTCGCATCTGATTTTGTCTTTGGTTCGGAGGAATACCCAGAGTATGTAAATGGTGGGTACAATGACTTTTTTGGATTCTTCATTTCGGGGCCGGGAATCTCCGGTCCATACTCAAACGGAGCGGAGAACATAGCCCTTGTGCCTAATTCGAGTGTTCCTATTGCCATCGATAATGTCAATAATGGCTACTCTGGATCAGAACCAGCAACTGGCCCCTGCACCAACTGCCAATATTATATCGACAATTCAAGCGGTCCATACATTCAATATGATGCATTTACAACTGTCATGAGCTTGGAGTATCCGGTTATCCCAGGCGAAACCTATCATTTTATGATCGCCATCTCAGACATCGGAGATGATGCTTTTGATTCAGGAGTTTTCATCGAATCGGAGAGTTTTTGTGGCAACACCTGGTTTCAGTATGCACAGTTTGTGGCACAAGACCAAGGGGGGAATGGTTATCAGTTCCAGAATCAGTCCTTTCAAGCAGATGCCTATTTATGGGATTTTGGCGATGGTCAGACAAGCGAGGAGGAAAACCCCTTTCACGCGTATTCGGCACCGGGAGATTACGAGGTTACTTTAACCTGTAGCAATCTATGTTTCGACACGGCCACAACCGTTCTGTTGAATGTTGGAACCGTGACCGACATCAATGAACTGGTGAGCATAGAGGCTCAAATAAGAAACATCGGACAAGATGAGATTGCTCTGAACTGTCAACTGCCAAGTTCTGCCATAGTTCAGCTCACCATATTGGATATGGAGGGAAGAACCCAATGGTCCGAATCGGTCGGAACAACAACCAAGTTCTCCAAGACAATGGATATATCCAGCCTCAGAAAGGGAATCTACCTCATGAGAATTGAGGCGAACAATTCGTCTTCTGTCCTGAGGTTTGTGAAAATGTAAAGACAGGATAAATCTCTGTGCATCTCCGTGTCCTCTGTGGCTACCCCCCCCCGCCCCCACAACTCTTCTAACCAATCTCTCGTGTGGAATGAAACACGATCCGTTTTCCGCCTGCGGCAGAGAGGTTGCTTTGCTAAGTTGTAACTGATCTTACAAAGATTACGCGCATTCCGTAGGAGATTGCTTCGGTCCCTTCGGCCAACTCAAAACAGGCTATTCCTCCCTGTCAATGACGCTCAAAGAGACCTACAAGGTTTTTAGAAACCTAGTAGGTCTTGTATAGAGAAAACGGGCCTCCCAATGGCGCACCTTTAGCCTTTCGCGTCCACCTCTCACACAAGCCTCCCCCACCCATAAAGTAAAAACCTTCACGTATTGCACCACTTTTGGTCTACACTGACCTAAGTCCTTTTTCCTATTCAGTGCTGCCCTCATCTTCGTCCAAAATAGGTTATGCAACACAAAACCATTATCGAACCATTCCGCATTAAAAGTGTGGAACCCATACAACTTTCTACCGAAACACAACGGGTTGAAAACCTAAAGCAGGCGCATTACAATCCGTTCTTGTTGCTCTCTGATCAAGTAATCATTGATCTGCTCACCGACAGCGGAACATCGGCCATGAGTTCGGCCCAATGGGCTGGTATTCTGGAAGGCGATGAGGCGTATGCCGGCTCGCATTCGTGGTTAAAGATGGAGCGCGTTATCAAAGACCTTACTGGTTTTGAGTTCATTCTTCCCACGCACCAAGGACGAGCCGCAGAGCGCATCATTTATGGTTACTTGGGTGGCGCAGGTAAGACCTTTATAAGCAACACACACTTCGATACTACCAGAGCCAATATTGAATTTTCGGGTGCCGAAGCCATCGATATTCCCATTGATGCCGCTCACGACATGGCCAATTTTCATCCCTTTAAGGGAAACATGAACGTGCAGAAATTAGAAGCGCTTATTGCCGAGAAAGGTGCTGCCAACGTAGGTGCCGTTATTCTTACCGTTACCAACAACAGCAGCGGAGGGCAACCCGTAAGCATGGAAAATGCCGAGCAAGTGGCGGCCATTTGCAAGAAAAATGGCGTTCTTTTCATTTTAGATTGCTGCCGTATTGCCGAAAACAGCTACTTCATTAAGCATCGCGAAGCTGGTTTTGAAAACCATACCTACAAGCAAATTGCACAGAAGATGTTTGCCCTAGCAGATGGCGCAGTAATGAGTGCCAAAAAAGATGCATTGGTAAACATGGGTGGTTTTCTAGTGCTCAAAGACGAAACGGTTGCAGATGCCTGCAAAAGTCTGCTCATTATCACCGAAGGCTTTACCACCTATGGCGGGCTCTCTGGCCGAGATATGGAAGCCATTGCCATTGGGCTAGAAGAGGTTTTTGACCCGCATTATTTGCAGTATCGCATTAAGAGCACCGAGTATTTGGGTTCCAAGCTGCGCGATATGGGCGTTCCGCTCATTTGGCCTACAGGAGGCCACGCGGTTTACATTGATGCCAAATCACTGTATTCACATATTCCTTCCGAACAATATCCCGGACAGGCATTGGTGTGCGAGTTGTACCGTTTGGGCGGCATTCGCTCGGTAGAAATTGGTTCGGTGATGTTTGGCAAATATGACGATGCAGGTAAGCTTATTCCTGCTCCTATGGAGTTGGTGCGATTGGCCATTCCAAGGCGCGTGTACACCCAAAGCCACATCGAATATGTGATAGAAACTTTCGCGCAAATCATGAAAGAACGAACCAGCGTAAAAGGCTATCGCATTGTAAAGGAACCGAAGTTTCTACGCCATTTTACGGCTCATTTCGAACAGATTTAACCGCATGTCAACCATCCGAATTACCAAGATTTTTCATTTCGAAATGGCGCATGCCTTGCACGGTTATGACGGCAAATGCGCACAAATTCACGGCCATTCTTATGCGCTTTCGGTTACTGCCATCGGCACACCCATAACCGATACATCCAACCCAAAACTGGGCATGGTGATGGATTTTGGCGTGCTCAAAAAGTTGGTGAATGAAGTGATTGTCTCCACCTTAGACCACGCCTTGCTCCTATCCACACAATCAACTCAACTGAATCCCGAATCAAGTAGTTTGTTTGAACGGGTGGTGTACGTTCCGTACCAACCCACCTGCGAACACATGCTCGTAGATATTGCGGAGAAAATCCGCAATGGACTCCCTCAAGAGGTGAAATTGCATTCCCTTAAATTGGTAGAAACGCCTTCGAGCTATGCCGAATGGTTCGCCTGCGATAACTGATTGGCCGTCAATAAATCGGTATTAAAGTAACCGCCCACGTTGGCTTTCCGGTGCAACGATTGCTGCACAATTAAGGTAGAAACGGCAATCATGTTGCGCAGTTCGTAACCCTCCACAGATAATTCGCCTTTCTGCAAGCTGCTTTCGACCACAGTCGATAACTCCTTCAATCGGAGTAAAACAGATTCCAACTTGGCGGTGGTTCTCAGAATGCCCGCGTTGGCTTCCATCTTATTTCTCAACTCATCGCGCAGCGGTTGCAACAATTCGGTTCCAATTGAGAGCACTGTTTCATATGGCTGTGCTTCGCGCTTTGCCGGCACCAATGAAGTGGTTAAGTAGCACCGATGTGCCATTACCAACGCTTCCAACAGCGAGTTGGAAGCCAAACGATTGGCTCCATGCAATCCGGTGTTGGCGCATTCGCCAATGGCGTAGAGGTTTGGTACGGATGTAGCCCCATTCAAATCCGTATCAATTCCGCCACACAGGTAATGCGCAGCAGGTTTTACGGGAATAGCATCTGTTTGTAGGTTAATTCCCAGCTCCGCACATTTCTTAGAAATGGTTGGGAAATGGGTTTTCATTTCGTGCTTATCGATATTCGAACAATCGAGAAACACGCAGTCAGCACCAGTGCGCTCCATCTCTGCAAACACAGCCCGCGAAACAATGTCGCGTGGGGCGAGGTCTTTCTGCGCATGGTATTTCTCCATAAAATACTCGCCCAAGCTGTTTTTCAATCGAGCTCCTGCGCCTCTCACAGCTTCGGAAATAAGAAACGGTCCTTTCAAATCGGGATGATACAACGCGGTTGGATGAAACTGAATGAACTCCATTCCGCTCACCGTAGCCCCAGCTCGGTGCGCCATTGCCAAGCCATCGCCCGTGGCAATGCTGGGGTTGGTGGTGTAAGCATATACTTGCCCTATTCCGCCTGTGGCAAGCACGGTTGTTGGGCTTTGAATAATTGATACGCGGCCGGTGGCGCCCGCTATTATTACGCCACAACACGCTCCTGCATGGTTCATCATCAATTCCAGCACCATGTGGCCTTTAAGTAATTGAATATTTGACAAACCCTTAACCCGCGATAGGAGCACGTTTGATAATTCCTTCCCGGTTTTATCTCCTCGATGGATAATTCGATTGGCCGTGTGGCCGCCTTCTCTGCCAAGCGCCACGTGTCCGTCCTGAAAATCGAAATGTGTTCCCCAATCTGCTACTTCTTTAATGCGTTCTGGACCTTCGGTAACGATGGCACGAACCACATTTGGGTTGCAGAGTCCGTCTCCGGCTATCAGCGTATCTTCTATGTGGCGTTCAAAACTATCCGAGTTGGTGTCGGTTACCACCGCAATGCCGCCTTGGGCATAGCGCGTGTTTGATTCTAGCGTTTTGCTTTTGGTAATAACCGTAATCTGCTTTTCTGGAAAACGTTCAGCCAATTTTATGGCATAGGTAAACCCTGCCACTCCCGAGCCAATAACCAAAAAGTCGGTCGATGCTATTTTTTGGGAATGTGTCTCAGGCATTCTTGTAGCGGTTTCAGTGCTTTAAGGCGTAATTCTTCTTCAATGATAATTTCTGGCCGATTGTTTTTCAAACACAAATAGAGTTTCTCCATCGTATTCAATTTCATATAGCCGCATTCACTACAAGCGCAAGTATTATCCTCTACAGAAGGGGCAGGAATTAGGGTTTTCTCTGGCACATCTTGTTTCATTCTGTGCAGAATACCTGCTTCGGTAGCTACGATAAATTGGTCGTTCGGGCTCTCTTTTACATACCGAATCATAGCGGCTGTAGAACCGATAAAGCTTGCCGTTTTCAGCACGTGTGCTTCGCTTTCCGGATGCGCAATGATGGCGGCATTAGGAAACTCTTTGTGCAAATCCAACAGCTTATCAATCGAGAATGCTTCGTGCACCATGCAAGCACCGTCCCACAACAGCAAATCTCTCCCCGTTTTGCCTGCCAAATAAGAACCCAAATTCTTGTCGGGCGCAAAAATGATGGGCTGATCTTTGGGAATGCTATTGATAATCTGCTCTGCATTAGATGACGTGCAGATGATGTCGCTCATCGCCTTTATTTCGATGGAGCAATTGATGTAGCTAATAACGATATGGTTGGGATGAGCATCTAAAAACGCTCGGAATTCCGTTGGCGGGCAACTATCCGAAAGGGAACAACCAGCCTTCATATCGGGCAAAAGAACCGTTTTGGTTGGATTGAGAATCTTGGCCGTTTCGGCCATGAAAAGTACACCTGCAAACACAATTACATCGGCATTTGTAGTAGCAGCCCACCGCGCCAGTTCCAAACTATCGCCCACAAAATCGGCAATATCTTGTATGGCCGGTTCCTGATAATAGTGCGCCAAGATTACAGCATTACGCTCCTTTCGGAGCGTATCAATTTTTTCCCTTAGCAGCGCTAAATCGACCGTATTTTTTTTGATGGTAAGATTATTCATTAGGCACAAAGATCACCATGTGAAGCCAATGTTAAAATGATACGCAGCATTTTTTTGAAAACCGTTCACTTTTTAATCGAAAAACCATGCATTAACACCACGCTGGCCGACAGTAATAGTAACGCGCCAAACTGATGAATGACGCCTAATGAAACTGGCACCAAGTAAATCAATGTAAAAACGCCAAGTGCAAATTGTATCAGCACCATCACAACCAAAAATCGGATGGTTTTGTTCTGAAAACTGCTCAGTTCCTCGTTCCGAGATGCAAACCATAGATAGCCTATTAGGAGTACAACCACGTAAGCAAACGTGCGATGCACAAATTGCACCGAAACAATTTGCGTGAACAGACTAGATATGCCTCCGCTTTGCATATCAGCTATCACGCTGCTCGGAATCCAATCAGCTCCCATTTTGGGCCAAGTTGGAAATACCAACCCGGCTTTCAGTCCAGCCACAAATGCACCAAAAATGATTTGCAGCGATACGACCGCAACCAGCACGCGTGAAAGAACAGCAATGCGCTTTGATGCTTGAATTTGCCTGTTTGGCCGTTGAATGGATAAAATAACCCACAGAATGTAGCAGAACGTGAGAAAGGCTGCACTGAGATGAATGGCCAAGCGAAAGTGGCTCACACTTGGGCGATCAACCAATCCGCTCTTCACCATGAACCAACCAAGAAAACCTTGTAAAGCGCCCAATCCGAACAAGGCCAAACTCTGAAAAATGAGTTCTCGACTTAAACTTTTTCGGACAAGGAAAATGACGAATGGTATGATGAAAACCATTCCTATTAAACGTCCAATAAGACGGTGTAAATACTCCCAAAAGAAGATGGATTTGAACTCAGAAAGCGTGAAATGACTATTCACTTTCTGATATTCTGGAAACTGCTGGTATTGTTCGAATACTGCGTTCCAATCAGCTTCGTTCAATGGTGGTATGGTTCCCATAATGAGGTTCCACTCGGTGATGGAAAGCCCCGAATGCGTAAGTCGGGTTATTCCTCCAATAAGCACCATGCTAGCAACCATCACAGCGCCAGCAACGAGCCATGCTATGACCCATTTTTTATCAGTCATAATGCTCCATTCAAAAGCAGTATTCTACCCGCACTTACTATGCCCGCAACTTTTGCACTTCAGGCAGCCTTCTTCGTAAATCAAACCGTCTGGGTCGCTGCATGAAGGACATTTGTGGTCTGCTTTGGTACCATCAGGAATGTAACGCTTAAGCGTACGTTCCACACCGTTTTTCCATGTGTTGATGTTCTCATCAAAGAGGTTTAGTCTCGAAACAAGATTTACCACGTAGGGTAATGGCATTCCGTGTCTGAGAACACCAGAAATGAGCTTGGCATAATTCCAGAATTCTTTATCGAAGCTGCGCGAAAGACCTTCGATAGTTACACGATAACCATCCTTATCTACATATTGAAAATCGTAGCGGGCGTTACCTTTTTCGTCACGGTCTTTTATTATCCAACCCTTATCTGCCCATGTTGGTAAATGAAAAGCCTCTTCTGTTTTTCCCGTGAAAATTTCGTAGGGTTTTCCATCCAGTAATCCAACCACTGCAATCCATTTTTCTTTCTCATTCTGGAAACGAACAATCTCGGCTTCCAGCTTTTTAGGTCTGCGAGGTGGACGCGTTTCCATGATCGTTTCCAGCGTGGGCGCATCCTTCTTCTCATCATTTGAAATGAGCACACCCGAGCGCGAACCATCACGATAGACGGTAATACCTTTCACACCTTGCTGCCATGCACTCAAGTAAATCTCACCCACTTTTTCTTGGCTAACATCTTCAGGTAGATTAATGGTTGAACTGATGGAGTGAGTCACGTATTTCTGTACCATGGCTTGCAACTTCACGCGCTGCATCCAATCAATTTCCGGGGCCGTTGAACCGATGTACGGATTGCCGTCATCATTCGTTTTTCCGTTGATGTTCATCCACGATTTCAATTTTGGATGATACACGGTGAATTCTTCCCATCGGTCGCCCATTTCATCTACAAACGAAACCTGCGCTTCTGGTGTGCTATGCATAATCTTTCTTCTTCGCTTGTAGCTTGTAAGAAATACGGGCTCAATACCTGAAGATGTTTGCGCCAACATGCTCAAGGTTCCTGTAGGGGCCACGGTGCTGATGGAAATATTTCTCCGTCCGTGCTGCATCATGCGCTCAAACACATTCGGGAAATCCTTTTTGAGCATAAGAACAAACTCCGAAGTGTTCTCGATTTCTGGATTGAAATCTTTGAACTTTCCTCTTTCAATGGCCATGTCGATAGAACAGTGGAATTCTGCGTCACACTTGGTACGCATCATTTTCTCCATTTCTAATAAGGCTTCGCTACTATCGAATTTCAAATTCATTGCAGCAGCTGCATCTGCCAAGGCTGTAAAACCAAGCCCAGTTCTCCGACCGTTTTTTCCTGCGTTGTAGAGTAGTTCCCATGTTTCAATCTCAACTTGCTTGATCTTCTCGGGTTCAGGATCATTTTTCACTTTATTCAAAATCCGCTCAATTGCCTCCAATTCAAGATCAACCAAATCGTCCATCAAGCGTTGCGATTCGTAAGTGGTTTTCCAGAATTTCTTGTGATTGAAACTGGCTTGGGGCGTAAACGGATTTTCTACAAACGAATACAGGTTGATGGCAATCAAACGGCAGCTATCACCGCCTTGCATTGCAATTTCTGAGCACGGATTGGTGCTCGTATTCTTAAATCCTGGGTAAACAGACGAAGTGGAATAATAATGCTGACGGTCCCAGAAAATGAGCCCCGGTTCTGCCGTGTTGTGTGCGCATTTGATGATGGTGTTCCACAACTCGCGTGCATTAACTTTCTTGGTTATTTGTGGTTCGGAGCTCTCAAATGGCCAACGATGCGTGTAGCTTTTATTGTCACGAACAGCTTCCATAAATTCATCCGAAATCCGAACAGAAATATTGGCCCCCGTCACCTTAGAAAGGTCTTGTTTGATGGTGACAAAATCTTCCACATCTGGATGAGCAATGTCCATCGTAATCATCAACGCACCACGTCTTCCGTTCTGAGAAACCTCACGGGTTGTGTTTGAGAAACGTTCCATAAAAGAGACTGCACCTGATGTACTTCCAGCAGCATTATTAACCCTTAGCCCAGCAGGACGAATGGTTGACATATCAATTCCAACCCCGCAGCGTCTTTTAAACAGTTGCACCAACTGCTGATCGGTGTACATAATGCCACCATAACTATCGTGAATTTCAGGAATAACAACACAATTACTCAACGAAGCAAGCACGTGCGAATTACCCAACGAAGACATCACACTTCCTTGCGGAATGACATATTTAAAATCGCGAAATAGGTTGTAGATTTCATCTTCCGTCATTGGATGACGCTGCTGACCATACTCAGAAAGCAAAGCTGTTTTTGCTCCCAAATTAGCTGCTAATCCGTGCTTCTGTTCTATTCGTGCAAACTCGCGCGCCATGCGCTTGTGCATATCGTCTGGCGTGGTCTCCAAATACTTGCCATTCGCATCGGTCATGGCGTATTTGTTAATCCAAGTGGTGGCTGCCAATTCGTCTCCATCAAAGTAACTCAGACACTTCTTCAGCACTTCCTGATAAAGAAATGTTGGTGTTTTTGTCAATGTTTCGGTGCTGGGTTTGCTTTTCCTCTTGTTGGCCATGTTTTCCTCTTTTAGAAGTTGATGGCTATGAAAGTATTAACCAAAAAAGACCATCCGAAGTGAGTCGGTTAACGTTACTAAGAATCTGACTGTTAATAACTGTAAGTGCTTGATAGTCAACAATAATTAGGCTTCTGTTCTGATTTAAATCATAATTGAAAAAAATCGATAAACCAGAATTTATACTTACTCCGAGAGCAGCGCCTTTACCTCTGATACAAGAACTGAATTATCCACTCCTAAACCTTCTTGTTGATATTTAAGGACACCGTTTTCATCAAACACGGAAATGATGTTGGAGTGGGAAAAATCGATTGGAGAAATCTGTTTGTATTTGACGGCTAGAACATTTGAAAACTCCCGTACATCATCAACCGTTCCTTGCAAAAAAGTCCATTCTTCGCCATCCATCTGATTTTCGATAGCGAAGGCTTTCAATCGTTCAGGAGTATCGTTTTCTGGGTCGATACTTACCAGAATGTAACGGGCCGAAGAATCTCCAACTTTCTCACGAATGTTTCGCATATCCGCCACCAATCTTGGACAAGCAGCTTTGCAAGTAGTGTAAATCATTACCACAATCAATACGCTTCCATTGAGTTCGGTTAATTGAATTGTTTCCCCTTCCTCTGTATTCCATTTTGAAGTGAGATTGAAAATAGAATTATCCAAATCAGCGTCATCATCAACTATTGTTTCCTCTGAAGTTAACTTCAAATCCATTTTGCAAACTGGGCAAGAACCTTCAACGGTGTAGGTTTTGTCGCCTTCACATTCCATCGGACATTGATAAATGGCGTTTTCACTCGTTTCGGTCGGACCGTTGGAACAAGCATTAAACATCAACATGATAGAGCAGAATGCAAGAAGAATACTGTTTGGAAATTTCATTGTTTTAAACTTTTTGCGCACCTAAAACCCAGGTTTTGAATGCTGTAATTGGCTTTTATGCTTCCCCTAAATGCATATCGCATAAATGCTGCATAGTCCATTAGGTTGCTGGCGTTTACTGCGCCACTTCCGCAGAATAAATTGCGTTCTGTATCCACATCTTGCCGCGATTCGCCAGAAATGAGAACAGAATTGAAATCGCTTGTCCATTCCCATACCAAGCCATGCATATCGTATATACCCCAATAGTTTTTGAAGGTGCTACCAACAGGTTTCAAATACGTTTTTGGCTTTTCGTAGCCCTCAACAATTCGCTTGTTGAAGATGCTGTCGGTCTGTGCATTAGCCTTGGTTTCACTGGCCATGGCTACATATTCCCATTCATCCATAGATGGTAATCGTTTACCCTGACAGGCGCAATAATCTTTGGCGGCATACCAAGAAATGGTGGTTGCAGGAGCTTTAGCAACAACTTCTTTCCCAAGTTCGGTGTCGCTTTCCCACTTTCGCAAATAGTTGTTGTCGGCAAAAAGAGTTTTAACCTCGGAACGTTGCCACTTTGGATATTTTTTCACGAATGCTAAGAACTGTTCGTTTGTGACAGGATAAACATCCAGCTCAAAATCTCGAACATAAATTTCAGACGAATCGGTACCATAAAGGGGAACAAATGTTCCCCCTTTGATTTTTTTCATCTCTGACGGTTCCTGTCCAAATCCTGCTGCACTTTGCAGCAGGATTCCGAACAGAATTATCGATTTTAATCTCAATTAATGCGCGCTTTTAACTTTGGTTACCATCATTGGTGTTACCTCAGTCTTGTTATTTCCCCAGCTGTTATAAATGAAGGTAAGAACGTTTGCAACTTCTTCATCGGTCAACGTTTGAGCAGTCATCACACTATTGTATTTCGCTCCGTTAACCGTGATTTCGCCAGTAAGTCCGTGCAATACAATTCCAATTGCTCTGTCAACATCTGCATTCAAGTAATCTGATTTTGCAAGCGGAGGGAAAGCCCCTGCAATACCTTGTCCTTCTCCTTGGTGGCAAGCGAAACAGGTTTGAGAATAAATCTGCTTTCCAAGCTTAATTCGTTCCTCTACAGAAACTGCAACAGCTGCAGCTGGCGCCTTTGCCTCACCTGGCATAGATTGAATTGAACCGCCTTCTGGGTTGTAAATGCCTTCAACTTGTTTTCCAGAGTAAACAGATTTGTTTTCCGTTCCTTCTGCTTTCAACATTCCTAAAGCACCTTTGTTGAATGCCCTAAAAATAGAGTGGTCAACCAGAATGAATGTTCCAGGAACGTCAATTTTGAAATCGACAATTGCCGCGCCTCCAGCAGGAATCAATGTGGTTTGAACATCTTCGTTTATCATGCTTCCACCTTCAACATAAACTTTGTCGAAAATCTCACCAATAACGTGGAAGGAAGAAACCAAGTTTGGACCTCCGTTACCTACGTATAAACGAACGGTTTCGCCCACTTTTGCGGTAAGTGCGTTGTCGCCAGTTAATGAATTAACACTACCATTGAAAACTACATAGTCGGCATCTTCATCAACAGCTTTCTGCATGTCAAATGGCTGAAGACCAGGCTGCCCATTTTCGCCAGCAGTGTAGAAATCTCCCTGCATAACGTAGTATTCACGATCTACCGGAGGAAGTCCTCCTTCTGGCTCCACCAAAATCAAGCCGTACATACCATTTGCTATGTGCATACCAACTGGTGCAGTTGCGCAATGGTAAACGTAAAGACCCGGATTCAACGTTTTGAATGAGAATGTTACCTCATGACCAGGTGCTACGAAGGATGAAGCAGCTCCTCCACCTGGACCGGTCACAGCGTGAAGGTCGATGTTGTGGGGTAACTTGTTGTCTGGGTGGTTTTTAAGCGTGAATTCCACTTCATCACCCACTCTTGTTCTAATAAAACTTCCTGGAACACTACCCCCAAAAGTCCAATAAACGTAAGTGACACCGTTTGCCATGGTGCCTTCTTGCTCAAGAATTTCCATGTCAACAAACAATTTTTTGGCCGGACGATCTCCAACCGGAGCGGGCACGAATGGAGGAGCAGTTAGTTCTGCGTCCATGGTACCTTCTACCTTAATGTTTAGTGGGTCTACGGCTGACCCTTCCTTTTTTGTTCCCTCGGTGCCGCAAGAAGCTAGCAAGGCTAGTCCAAGTACGGTCAACACAGGCAAAACCCTATTGATTGATTGCTTGATTTTCATGATTATTAATTTAGTTATGGTTGATATGTTTTGATTAATGTAATTGCTTGTCAATCGGCTTTCTTGTCTTGCAGCTTTTGCATGAAATTCTCGCTATTAAACATTGTGGGCTTGAAGGTTATCATAAGGAACGCCCAATTTGAAAGTGCTTCTTTATCTCCACCACGAATGGCTTCCATGGTTGAGCTCCCAAACATGTTTGAGTAGCCTGCCAGCAGAGAAACAACATCATTGAACTTGTAGCCAGTTAAGATGTCGAGTTCAGCTCCCAAACCTGGGTTTAGTGCTGTACCAAGATTGCTTGGGTCATTCACATCATTTGCAGCCAAGAAATAGTGGGCGGTTGCTCCAATGAAGAAACCTTTATGCGTGAATTTTACTCCTAAAAAGGCATCATGTAAGCCAACACTTTTGGCGTGATTTCCAACGTAGAAATAGTCCATAAGTCCATTGAACTTGTGGTTGGTGCCGTAAAACGGACTGAAAGCCCGATCTTCTGAAGAAGGATTTACCTGACTATTTCCGCTTTGATATTCATACCCACCATCCAACGTTATCGGTCCGAGTTTTCCCATCAGATCAATTCTCGCCAACATGGCGTTTAGTTTTGTCCGGTTAAAAGCAAACTCACCAGAAGTAGAAGTATTTGTGCTGTCAATTCTAAAGGCTCCATTGTTCCCAAGTTGATAATAGAACGCACCAAATGCCTTAAATTTTTCGCCATCGTATCCAACTCTTAACCCTAAGGTTTGACTGAAATAAGTTGCTTTTTCGGTATATCCAATCAAACTAGAAACGGTGTCGGTTCCAAGAAATCTAAGACTATCATTTGCATTCACCTGCAAACCGTTATTCAGAAAAAGTAAACTCGCTTTTACCTTTCCAAAGCTGCGGTTGGCCCACAGAAATTGCATGGTTTTGTAATTATTTGGAGTTGTGTAAAGTGTTCCAACCAGATTGGCACTCGACTGGTTGTAGGCTGCAGCTATCCAAATTTTGGTCTTACTATCGGGCGCAAAACGCAAGAGCAAGGCATCATGACTTCGTGCTTGCTGGGCCCAATCCACATTGCCAAAAATGCGATGGTCGTCAAGGATGATTTCTTGCCTACCAACTTTTATATCGGCCCATTTTGCAAGCTTACCCACCGCGTATGCTTGATGAAGCCAAGTTGCGTTTCCGTCTGCAATCGTCATTTGAGGAGTGTTTCCCCAAATTCGAATATCTTGAAGCGAAACATGAAATTCTGCCCATTTCGAATCATAACCGAATTTGAGTCGCGTTCGCTGGCTGATTGAAAAACCAGCATCCTGATTCTTGGTTGCAAGTGCCTTAAAACCGTGATAAACCTCTCCTCTTGTTACCAATTCACCATCAACGGTGAACTGTGCTAATGCTTGTGAGCCAATGAAAAGGCAACTTGCCAATATTATGATACGTGTCACTTTCATTTCGATGAGATTTCGTGTAATCGACTGCGTGGCGAAGGCGAAATTAGAAGTGCATTAAAAGCTATTTAATGATGTAAATCATAATTAAGCAAGGCAAAAGTCACAATTGCGAATAGATGACTTCCGTCTCTTTGGCTCACCATCCAAACTAACCATTACCCAAAGTCGGTGCTATGAAACTGTTTGTGAATTCTTCTTCCTCTCAGCCAATAATTCGGCTTTGGTTGCTCTGTAATCAACCAAATACTAACCAATACCATAAGCCATGCTATCAAAAGAACAAGCGAGGTTCTTCTTCTTGGGGGGAACCTTTGTAGTGTCGGTGGTCTTCCTTGCCATGACCTGGCATTCCATTGTGAAGGAGATACCGAAGCAAACCCATGAGGAGAATATTACGCCTGAAGTAATTGCTGGGAAACGACTCTTTGATGAGAACAACTGTATGGGATGCCACACCATTTTGGGCGAAGGAGCCTACTATGCCCCAGAGCTCACCAAGGTTTACGAACGAAAAGGCGAGGGCTACATCAAAGCTGTGCTTATGTCACCAGTTGCGTGGCGTGGAGCAGCCCAACGGAAAATGGTGGCTTACGAAATGACAGAAGAAGAAGCCAATAACATGGTAGCTTTTTTCAAATGGGTGAATGAAATGGATCTGAACGGGTTTCCGCCAGAACCAGATGAAAGTCTTCAACCTGATTAATTGACCCTTAAAACCAACTATTATGAGATACAAATCACAAAAAGTTGCATACTGGTTTTTCGCCTTAAGTATGCTTTTGCTGACGCTACAGATCACTTACGGTTTCATCATGGGTTTTGCCCATATGGGTTTTGATGGTCTGCATGACTTTATTCCTTTCAACGCTGCGCGTGCCACACACAATAACCTATTGGTTGTCTGGCTACTCAGCGGTTTTATGGGCGCTGCCTACTACATCATTCCTGAAGAAAGTAAGCACGAACTAATCAGTGTAAAACTGGCATATGTTCAGCTAATCAGTTTGGCGGTAGTAGGCGTTACAGCCATCATTGGTTTTCACCTCAACTGGTGGGAAGGACGAAAGTTCTTGGAAATACCACGCGAGCTTGATTTTCTGGTGGTAATAAACGTGTTGCTCTTCCTTGGGCTGATTATTGGCACACTATATAAAGGAAGCCAGAAAACCACCACATCGCTGGTACTTACCATGGGCTTGTTCTTCGCGGCCATTCTTTACCTGCCGGGTATGATCTGGTTCGATAGCCAAACGCTTGATAGTTTCTTCCGATGGTATGTTGTCCACCTTTGGGTCGAAGGTGTTTGGGAGTTGATTATGGGCGGTATTCTTGCCTATCTGCTTATCAAATTAACCGGTGTTGACCGGGAGGTTATCGAAAAGTGGTTATATGTAATTGTCGGCCTCACATTCCTGTCTGGCGTGTTGGGAACAGGACACCATTACTACTACATAGGTGCACCTAAATATTGGTTGATTGTAGGTGGAATTTTCTCGGCTCTTGAGCCACTTGCATTCTTAGCAATGGCATTGTTTGCTATTAACATGTACCGAAAAAGCGGCAGAAGCCATCCAAACAAATCGGCACTATACTGGACCATTGGTTCAGCCGTTATGTCGTTTGTTGGAGCAGGGTTGCTTGGAGCTGCTCACACCTTACCACAAGTGAACTTGTACACGCACGGAACGTTGGTAACGGCCATGCACGGTCACCTTGCATTTTGGGGAGCCTATGCCATGATGGTTCTTGCCATTATCAGCTACGCATTGCCAAATCTTACAGGCCGAAAACTGTACGATAACGCAGCAAGCATGTACGCATTCTGGCTATCGAACATCGGCATGGTTTGTATGACGTGTGCCTTTGCCGTAGCAGGTATTGCGCAAGTGTACATGGAAAGAAAAATCGGTCTCGATTTCATGCAAGTACAGCAGGAAATTGAAGTGCATTTCTTCGGTCTTGTGCTGGCGGCAACGCTGTTCACAATCGGAATTTGCCTGTTCATTTACAACTTCGTAAAGTACGGACAACCTACCGATGAAGCGCTAATTACAGACACAGAACAAGGCGAAGTAATGGCTTAAAAAGCATGTTTATGAGAGCGGTGTTGTGGGTGACTCCATAGCACTGCTCTTATTTTTTTAAATGAGTTTGTAACTGATTAATTGGAAAGTGATGGAGATTTTAGAGAAGACAATGAACGGCATCCAAAAAGACACCAAACCCTATTACAGAGTGGTAGGAAAGGAGAAGGAAATTTTCATGGCGGCCTATCAAAATCGGCTGCCCATTTTGTTGAAAGGTCCGACTGGAACAGGCAAATCACGTTTTGTAGAGCACATGGCATATGAGTTGAAATCTGAACTCATAACCGTTGCTTGCCACGAAGAGACATCCGCCACCGACCTTATTGGTCGATTTATCCTGAAAGGAACCGAAACTGTTTGGCAAGACGGGCCACTCACCAAGGCGGCAAAAGAAGGTCACGTTTTGTATTTGGATGAGGTTGCTGAAGCACGACCAGATATCATTGTGGCTATCCATTCGCTTACCGACCATCGCAGAATGTTGTACATCGATAAGTTGGGAACAGCCATCAAAGCACACGAAAACTTCATGCTCGTCACCTCTTTCAATCCTGGTTATCAGAAAGGATTTAAGGAATTGAAGCCATCCACACGACAGCGATTTGTGGCCATGTCGTTTGTGCATCCAAGTGCTGATATCGAGATGGAAATTCTGATGCAGGAAACAGGCATCGAGAAATCGTTGGCTTCCAAATTGGTGAAGATCGCGGGTAAAATTCGCAATCTGACTGAACTTGGTTTAACGGAAACGGTTTCAACCCGTTTGATTGTCGATGCTGCCAAACTCATCAATGCCGGTTTACCAAATCGGACTGCCGTTCAAGCAGGAATGATACAGCCATTGACGGATGATGAGGAAGTATTGAAAACACTTATTACGCTGTCTGATTTGATGATTTAAGTCCAAGTAAATGATGGACCTCGATGAAAGAATATTTAAGCTCTTAGCTCGTTTTCATAAGCGGAGGAAGAATACTTTGTCCGATACGGAACAAGCGCGTGTTGTTCATCTCACCGATATTCAGCAGCAACTTACTCTATTAGCGCGTGCCTTAACAGGAGTGGCAATTGATGTCATTCCGGCAGAGCGCGAAGGCGGTTTTAAAGGCATGCATTTTCTGGTTCCGAGGCGCATGTTGCTATTTTCTGATGCCAACCTCAACGACCTCTATTACCGTTTTCGGGTGATGTACATGAGTGTGCAATGGGAGCTGTGTACAAGCGAAAAATCACCCAGCGAATCGGCTATCTTGGAATTTCTGTTGGAAGAATATCCTGTCCTGCGCGATATCTACACCGAACTTTCTAAGCAGCTTACACAGCATTTTCAAACTCAAAATCAACCGCTTGATGAAAGTTGGCTAACAGGACGAATGTATTCGGAGTTGATCGGCACGCCAGAACCCATGGCTTCGAATCATGCTCCCTCGCAACGCAAAGCCAATTCGGCACAAACGGAGATAAAGGCAAAGCATGCTGATGAGGTTGTGTCTACTCAAGTGGATAAGAAGGAGCAAGAAGATTATGTGTTTACTCACAATTTTGAGAAGGTGGAAACTGCCGAAGAATTTGATGGTAGCTGGCGTGACTTTGACGGTTCTGACGAACTCGATGAGCACTCAGAAGCACTCAACGACCTCAGCCTGAAGCACACCGTTCGGGTGGATGAGGAAACGCATTCCATCTACCAATCTGATTTTGTAGCCAACGCCAAAGTGGCCGAAAGTGCGGAGCTGGAAGAACAAGAAGTGGTCTGCACTTATCCTGAATGGGACCATGCTAAGAACACCTATAAGCCAGATTTCTGCAAGGTGCATGTTTGGCCATGTAGGAAATCGGACGAAGCGTATGTTCAAACGGCACTTAAAGACAATGGCATCACGCTTCGTGCCTTGCGCAAGATGTTTGCAAGGTTTTTTAATGACTTGGAAACGGTTCGTCATCTCCAACAGGGAGAAGAGTTGGACACCGATGCGCTGACCGATTTGGTGGCTGATATCCGTTCAGGACATTCAGCGGACGAACGCATTTACACGAGCAAGCGAAAGCGAAATAGAGATGTTTCCATCCTGTTTTTGTTGGATAGAAGTCTTTCGAGTGATGGTTATGCTGCCGGAAGTCGCATTATTGATGTAGAAAAGCAGGTTGCTCTGTTGATGGGCGAAGTGCTTTCCGAATACAAAATTGATTTTCAGGTGGATGGTTTCTGTTCTCGGACGCGGAATTATTGCTCCTACACCACCTACAAGGATTTTGATGGCAGATGGGCAGCCCAACGCGGTCAGATTGCAGCCATAGAACCAGAAGGTTATACGCGGATTGGTCCAGCCTTGCGCCATGCTGGAAATATTCTGAGTAAACGCGAATCACGTTCAAAATGGATTGTTCTTCTGTCGGATGGCAAACCCAATGATTACGATAAATACGAAGGGAAATACGGCTTGGCCGATGTGAAAAAAGCGTTGGGAGAACTCAATGAAATGCACATTTCAACACATGCTTTTGCCATTGAAGAACAAGCCCGATACTACTTGCCTCTGATGTTTGGGACCAAGCAATACAACGTTCTTTCAAACCATCGCGAAATGCTCTACAGTCTGTCTGCTCTTTGCGAGCGTATCGTGAAATCCTAGCGCTCAATTTTTATGCTTGAGGTTTCCTGTTTAAGCGATAAATCATGATTGTCGCCATAGCAGCAAACATCATCAGAATCACTACCCCATTGGCGCCACCAAGCCACTTTCTGAGTTCCTGATTTCCATTCCAGGCGAAGATTGTTCTGCCTATTAGTGTTAGTTGAAACAACCCCCAAATGACCCAAAGAATAGGATGATATGGGCGATGTGTGGTTTTAAGTATTGCTGGAAAAATGATGGGAGCATGTGCCCATATCATCGAAAATGCAAAACCCAAAAAGAAGGTGTGCAGATATAAATCGTAGAAAAGTGGATGGTTAGGAATTAGGAAAACGGTAAGGCCATTGAGAAGCAACCATCCGTACCCGACTAAAAGTCCGGTAGCAACGTATCGGTGAAATCCCGCTTTACGAATACCGATGCGCGCCATGTCGTATTTCATCAACCATAAAGCAGTTCCGATAGAAGCCACCCCCATCAACTGCCGACCATAAACCGAATGGAACGGAAGCGCAATGCCAATAATGAGCATGACGGCAAAAAACCACAGCAATGCTTTTGCCCATTTTGGTACGGGCAGGTAACGCGTCAATTCCAAGCGTTCGCCAACGATGGTGAGGAAGATGAAGCCAATCCACCATGTGGTTGCAGCGGCTACCAATCCAACTTTCATAAGGACGATATTTCCCAAAAGCCAACATGTTCCGCCAGCCAAAAGCATGTACCAATACGCGTCTTTGTGTTTCGCCATTTGGATGATGTAAATGGCAAGCAATCCCGCGTTTCCAACCATCAAAGCCATAAGTGCAAACTGTCGTTCTCCTAATAGAAGAAGGATGGAAGAAAGTCCAGCCACGGCAGGAAAAAGTCGCCACCAATTAGAAGGCATGGAAACAGTTCGTTCTAAAGTGATGAGCGTCCCGAGAAAGCCACCGGTCATAAGAACTCCGTGCTGAAAAGAAGCTTCGGGCAACGGAATTTGCCATCCAAGACGCATCCATCCACCCACAATTCCTGTGATAATGGAAATCAAAACCAACGGCAGAGGAAGCAAGCGGAGTTTCATTGGGTTTCTTGGGTTTTAGGATTTGAAATGATGGCTGCAAGAAGCCCAAAAACGCCAATTACAAGCAAAACACTTCCAGCAAAAAGCGCTTCGTTGTAAAACGACCACGCTCCGAAACCTGTCCAGTTGGAAATGCCTTGAGCAAACAATAACAGTTCGGTCACGATAATTCCCAAAAACAAGAACAGAACTCCACTTCGAAACGCTCGTTTGGAAGCATCAAGAACGTTTGTTTGCAACAGAACCATCAGCAAATAACTCGTTATCATTCCAAGCATAAGCAGATGAATGAACCCAATAACCATTGGGCGGATGTTTAATGGAACAAGGGCAATTTCTGGCCAACTCAAGGCTGCTTGTCCGATGGCTTTCAGTAGGATCGAACCGAGCGCCATCCACGCACAATAGCGAACCCAATTTCCCTGTAGGTCGATTTGGAGTTTATTCTGATTGATAAAGTTGAAAAACACCAAAACCGCAGCTAATTGTGCCATCGACCCAATTGTATTCAACGGAAGTAATTCGGGCAGGTGCAAGTATTGCGCAGCAGGCAAAGCCATCATGCCGATTGAGGCAATAAGAAGCAGAAGATGAAACGCTTTGAACTGAGCTCTTTTCATCCCAATTCCCAATTTGGAAAGCTGCTGCATGAAGAGCGCAGCAGTAGCAAACACAAACCATCCATGAAATTGAAAGTGAAGGAAAAACTGAATGCAGAGATGGTAAGCATCTGTTAACCTTCCGATTTTGCCGGTTACGGGTCCAAGTGCATACACGCCAAGCGTAGAAAACATCATCAGCATAATGCCTGTTTTCAGTAGGATAATCGCCTGATGGTTCTCCGATTTTGCATTTCGCCAAATGAAGGTGAGAAAGGCGTAGCTGCAGAAAAGATGAAGTGCCGAAAAGGAGATGGAAATGGCAGCATATCCCTGAAAAGGAAAGCTTGCCATCATGCCAATTACGGCAATTTGTGAGGCGATGAAAGTGCGCTGATATTTCCTCTTTTTCTGTTCATATTCAGAAAGGAAAAAGTGCATGAGCAGCGCAAAAATGGCCATGTACAACCAACCCATCATGGCAGCATGGCTATGCGCATGGGTCATGTGACGGAAGTTGAGCCAAGGCAAATCGACCAATGCGGCTGACCGCAGCAAAAGCCCCATCAGCGCTGCAATGCCAAAATTGGCAAAGGCAACAATTACCCATTTCCGTTGCAGGAATTCCGATTTCACGACAGTGCTTTTCATTCTGCTTCGAAGTAAACGAAAAACGGCCCAAAAAAGGGCCGTTCATCGCTCATCACCTCTCCATCATCCATTCAACCAATCATACTATTCCTGCTTCCATTTCCAATGCTTTTGGAAAAAGGATGTTGTTCTCTAGATGGATATGCTGAAACAGATCATCCTGAAATTCTTTGAGTAAGCTATAAGTCACTCGCCATGTGTTGCAGGCATATTCTGGTGGGTTGAAACCATCGCTCAACACGCTCATTGCTTCAAATCTCTCGCCTTCGTTTTCATGTTCTTCACGCATCATGGCAATCGGATTTTCGACTGTTCCAAAATGCGGCTTTGGCATGGCCTCTCCAGCGTCTTTTGCCATTTGCATTTTCTTGATGAATGGGAAAAGAATGAGCTCTTCCTTTTTCATGTGTTGAGCTAACGCACCTGCACTTTCGAAGAACATATCGCGGATATCAATCAGATATGGATGACCATCTCCATGCACTTTCGCCACTTTATCGAGGAATGGCTTTAGTTGCTCTGTGGCTTGAACCACGTAGGTGTGGTGAACATCCTCGATGTGATTGGCTAGTCTGTCTAACTTCCAAGTGGTATAATCCACAGCGTTGGTGTCTTTTTCGCCAGTGACAGCTTCCAAATCGGCAAGCAATGGTTGTGGGTCTATTCCTTTTGCTGCGCAGGCATCTTCTATGGTTCTGCCGCCTTTGCAGCAAAAATCGATGCCATATTTTTTGAATACTGGTGCGGTGCGGTAGTTCTCGGCTACCATTTCGCCAATTGTTTGTTCTGCTAATGCTTCCATTTTATATATGTTTTGTTCGTTTCTGATGCCAAAATTAAACACGAAGCACCAATAAAGGATGATTTTGTCCGAATTGTAAATATGATTTATATCATGGTTGTGGTTTGATGAAGCGGTGGCCCTGTTGGTGGGCTGATTATGCTGATTTGATTACGAAAGGTTGATTGGAACCCTTGTATATGTACTAGGGATGGGCGAAATGCCAACTGGGATGAGAGTTATGCAAATTACGTCAGCAGTTATGACAAGTACGTAGGACGTTTAGAGAAATACGTAGGTGGTTCAGACTAATACATAGGTGGTTTAGACAAATACGTAGGTCGTTTATAGAAATACATAGGTCGTTTAGGCATGTACGTAGGTCGATTAGAGAAATACGTAAGTCGTTTAGACAAATACGTAGGTGGTTCAGACAAATACGTAGGTCGTTTAGAGAAATACGGGGTCTGTTTAACGAACTGTTTCAGTATGAACAAGTAATACATGTGATACTGGTAAAAGCACATAAATAAAGGGCGTGCCGCGGCACGCCCCTACTGGTGTTGTGGGCGCGGAGCGTTGTAGCTGAGAGATTGCCACGCTCGTACCTCGCTCGCAATGACGCACTAGGATTTGCAGGTGGCGTGCGTGAAGGATGGGAGCGGCATCCTTTTTTGCTTTTGGGCAAAAAAGATATAGCGTACAGCCTGACCCGACTTTGGGTGGGTTTGTGCGGTGGGGAGGGACACGCCCAAAGCCTGCTGGTTACGCTTTTTTGTTCCTTAAAATTGCTGGAAGTGACATGTGCCGTGGAAAGAAGGGGGCGTTTTTTCTAGTTTTTACCGAACCTTTCCTTGACCGAATCTACCGCGTAATAAACAACGGGAACCAGGTAAACGGTGAGGATGAGGGAAGAGAGCAATCCACCGATGATGACCCACGCCAATCCGTTTTTCCATTCGGCAGCCGAGCCTGTTGCCATTGCAATGGGCAGCATGCCTACTACCATGGAAAGGGTGGTCATGAGTATGGGGCGCATTCGTCCTTTTCCGGCTTCAATAAGTGCTTGGCGATAAGGCTTTCCTTCGGCTTTTAACTGATTGGTGAAATCGACAATCAGGATGGCGTTTTTGGTTACCAATCCCATGAGCATGATGAGTCCCAACAGGGCAAAGAGGCTGAGGTGGCTCATGGAAAGATTGAGCGCCAAAAATGCTCCAATAACAGCGACTGGAATGGAGAAAAGCACTACGAAGGGATAGATGAAACTGTCGTAAAGCGCCACCATGATAAGGTAGATGAGCAGGAACGAAATGAGCAGCACGGAACCTAAGGCACCGAAACTGTCGTTCTGCCGTTTTATATCGCTTCCCCATTCCATTTGAATGCCTTGTGGAAGCGGGTTTTCGGATAGATAAGCCAGCACTTCATCGGCTACGGTGCCTGAAGGGCGGCCCAAGGCATCGGCCGTAAGGGTTACGGCTGGTTGACGATCGAGCCGTTCCAATCTGGAAGGCGAATTGGCCTGTACCACGTCTGCAAACTGCGCTACCTGCACAGACATTCCTTTTGGGTTGATGATGCTGAGTTGGCGCACATGGTCATAATTCTTTCTATCGAATTCGGCCAAACGGATGAGAACGGGATATTCCACATCATTTTCGGTTAAGGTGGCATCGTCATTTCCTGCAAAGGCCGTGCGCACATTCATGCCTACGTAGGCTGTATTGAGTCCCAAACGTTGCATTCTATCTTCATCAGGAATGATTCTGTATTCGGGATTTCCCGCTTCTACAGAAAGCTGCACATTATCTGCCCCAGGAATACCGGAAATCATCTTTTGCAACTGCTTTCCTGTTTGCATTACCTGCTCGGTATTGCTTCCGCTGAGCGTGAGTTCGATGGGTGCCGAACGAGGTATTAGTCCTAACCCAATTATGGAATAGCCGATGCCAGCGTAGCGTTCTTTGAGTTCTTCGCGCAATTGGCGCATATAAGTTTCGGTGACCAAATCGGCATGTTCCTTATCGGATTTGAGCTGAATGGTGAATTCGGTCTGGTTGGCCGAGCCTACCCCGAGGCTTCCGATGCCTGTGCTTGGTCCACCAATGTTGCTGAACACCGATGCAATTTCGGGCTGTTGGAGAATGTAGGCTTCTACCTGTTGCGAAACACGACTGTTTTCTTGCAACGATGTGGATTTGTCAAACTCTAAACCGAGTTTGAATTTTCCTTGGTCGCCTGTGGCGATAAGTTCTTTTCCAATAATTCCTTGCTTCATCACAACTCCCGTGAAGGCGAACAATGCAAGGACAATTCCTATGAAAATTAGTTTGTGATCGAGCACCCACTCCAACTGCCGACCATACCAATTGGTAAAGCTGTCGAGCTGTTTTTCGAACCAAAGCAGGAACCGATTGAAGAAGTTTGTAGGTTGTAAATCTTCCTTTTTTCCGATGCGAGAAGCCATCCACGGAGTGAGTGTAAAACCTACGAGCAAACTGGTAAGCGTAGAGGTAATAACGACCACCGAAAACTGCTTGAGCATGTCGGCTACAAACACTTGCAGGAAAAGAATAGGCACGAATACCACCACATCTACCAAGGTGATTGAAATGGCGGAAAAACCGATTTCCATACGTCCTTCCAACGATGCGAGGTGCTTTTCCTTGCCCATATCTAAGTGGCGCTGAATGTTTTCGAGCACAACGGTTGCATCATCCACCAGAATACCGATGATGAGCGACATGGCCAGTAGGGTCATGAGGTTGAGGGTGTAGCCCAAGATCCACATCACGGCAAAGGCCGTAACAAGCGATGTGGGAATGGCCACCAATACAATGAGCGAATTTCGGAGGTTGCGCAAAAACAAAAGCATGATCAACGACACCAGAATTACGGCCATGATGAGGTCAACAACTACGGAGTTAACCGCTGCAATGGTGTTGTCGGTGCTATCATCAGCAATGACAAATTTGACATCGGCACCGCTGTATTGCTGCTCGATGGAACTCAATTTCTCCTTCACAAGTCGCGATACATCCACCGCGTTGGCATCTCCCTGCTTTTTCAGCATGAGGCCAATGCCTTGCGCACCGTTGTAGCTGCTGATAGAAGATTGCTCCTTTACGCCATCGCGCACAATTGCTACATCCTTAACCAACACAGGACTTCCGGGCATGGGCATTGCCACTTGCACGTTGGCGATGTTTTCGATGGAACGGAACTTTCCTGTTAGTCGTACGGAACTACGGTCTTTATCTGTCTGCACTTCCCCGGCAGGAAGGTCGATGCCTGCACGGTTGATGGCCTCCACCACCTGAACGAGCGGAATGCCATATTGCTGCAAGCGGTTGTGGTCCACTTCAACCTGTATTTCGCGCTCCTCGCCACCCAAAAGTGTAATCTCGGCAACGCCTTTTATCTGCTGAATTTCTGGAAGGAATTCGTCCTTCATTTTCTGATAGAACTCAGTTGCAGGCAAACTGCTCGAAGCACTAATAGACATGATGGGCAAGTCGTTTGGCGACACTTTGCTCATTACTGGATTCTGAATGTCTGCCGGAAGGTCTTTTCGGATGTTCTCGATGTAGCGTTGCGCATCCTGCATGGTCTTATCCAAATCGGTACCGTACTCCAAGTTGGCGATAATCACCGAGGCATTTGGTAACGATTTGGTGGCCAAATAATCAACGCCTTCCAAGTTGGAGAGTGCATCTTCAATCTTGCGCGAAACGGAATTCTCTACTTCGCCAGGTTCAGCACCTGGATAAACCGTTTTGATAACGACCACAGGCTGATTGAAATCGGGCATCAGCTCATAACTGAGATTGGTGAATCCGATGTAGCCGAGCAGCGTGAAAACGCTGAACAGCACAATGACCAACGATGGTCTATTGATGGATATTTCTGTAATGTTCATCCTTCCTAATTATTTAAGGTTGATGTTGGCGCCATCGGTCAAATCGGTGAGACCTTGGGTAACGATTATATCTCCAGCTTTTAACCCGCTGGAAACGATTACCAAGTCTCCATCTCGTCCACTGATGGTGATCGTTTGAAGCACAGCTTTTCCGTTGCTCACTTTGTAAATGCTGCTTTTTCCGTCTGCACGGATAACGGCTGATGCTGGAACGGCAATCTGTGGCGTGGCTTCGTCATTGTTCATTCTCACCTCACCGAACATTCCGGCTTTCAGTTTGTGGTTCGATGTGTTTTGCACCAAGAATTTGACGGGGAAGCTGTTGGCCATATTGGCCTTACTGCCAATCATTCTAAGCGTTCCGCTGAAGGGCTCTTCTTGCAACGACTTTACATAGATGGGATGTTTTTGTCCCTCGCGGAAATGTGCCAAATCGGTTTCTGAAACCTGAATGGTGAGTTTCAATTGCGAGATGTCTGTGAGCTGCAAAAGTGGCATTCCGGGAGCAGCAAACGCTCCCAATTCTGTGAGTTTGGCCGTTACAATGGCATCAAACGGAGCGCGGATTATTGTTTTGCTCAATTGTTCTTCTACTGTTTGTTTTTCGGTGCGTGCACCCTTCAGTCCTAGCTGGGTTTTTTCCAGTTGTACACCTTGGATGGCATCGGCAGCGGCCAACACTTCAAAACGCGCCACATCGGCCTCCAGACCTTCAATCTTCACATTAATTCCAGCTAACTGATGGCGCAGCAACGCATCATCCAAACGGATAAGTTCCTGCCCTTTATTCACAAAACTGCCTTCTTCAACGGAAATGGAATTCACCTTTCCGGGAAGTTCTGCTCCGATTTTTGCTTCGCGATAAGGCTCAAAATTTCCGAGATGACCACGGCCTGAATTGAGCACAGTGAGCCGTATCGTGTCCACCCCCACATTCAAAGCGGCCTGTTTGTCATGTTGATAGACCTTCTCCTCGGTAATCTCCTTGTTTCCTTTTAGGCGGATGGCCACCACAGCAATAATTGCCACAGGAATGACCACATAAAGTACTTTTTTCAATAGTGAAGTTTTCATTTGTCGTTGATTGAGATGTTGCCACTGATTTGTTTCAATTCGAGATCTGCCTTGAGGTAATCGATCAGGGCATTGAGATAATTCTGTTGTGTTTTTCGTAGTTCATTGTCGGCCAAAAGCACCTCTGTAAGGCCAGCAGTACCATGCTTGTGCTGTAGAAGCGTTTGTTGATACACGCTTTGCGCCAACTCCGATTGAGCCGTGTAATTCTGCATTGTGCTGTTTGCCGTCAGCTTCTGTTCTTGCGCGTTCGCAAGCTGAATAGCGGTGCGGTCGGTAAGACTTTCCGTCATTAACTGGTTATTCTTCAACTCCAGTTTCTTCTGGTTGATTTTGCGTGTGGTAACGGTTCCGTTGAAGATGGGCACGCTCAGCTTTAATCCTGCTAATCCAACGGTATAGAAATCAAGAAAATCGTTGGGTGTCTTATCATAGCCAAAACCATTTACACCATACGATCCAAAAACCGATACCGAAGGAATGCGCGAACGTTTGAGGCTCGATAATTCTATGTTTAATAAACGAGATTTGGCATGCACCATATCCATTTCTACTGTAGACTTTTGTGTGTATTCCAGAACGGGTTTTTCCAAAGGAGATTTCTCAATCATCATTTCTCTTCCCAACGGAATTCCGATGGAGAGTTTGAGCAGATTGAGCACGTTCTGCTGTTTGGAAGCAAGTGTTTGTCGGTCTGTTTTCAGTTGTGCCAATTGCAGTTCCACCTTGCTTACTTCTGTGCCAGTAATCATTTTTTGAGAATGGATTAACTGAACATTCTTAAGCAATGCTGCTGCGTTCGTGAGGTTGCTGTCGATAAAGGCCAACTGATGCTGCATTATCTGTGCGTTGTAATACAGATTGGACACATCGAAATAAACCTGCTCGGCTGTTTTTCTGTACTGAAGTTGGCTCACGACTTTTGCCTCTTTGGTGGCGCTGATGCCGCCATACAATTGCGGGTCGTAAAGCGGAATTCCCACATTGACATTCGCACCGATATTATGCGGCACTCCAAACTGCACTGCCTTATACTGCCCTTCGGGACCACCGAAGATTGACATCGGCATGAGTTGATAGGGTAATTCAAAAAAGTAGCGGTAATCCGCCTGTGCGTTCACTTTTGGGATAAGATTAGCCTTCACCTCGCGATGCTTTTCATCCGCCATGGCGATGTTGTTCTTCTCCATCTGCAAACTGCGGTTGTGTACCCAGGCCGTGTCAATGCATTGCTGTAAGGACCATGTTTCCTGCGCCTTGGTAGCCTGATTACCAAGGAGGAAAAGGGCTGCTGTCAATAGCGGTATGTGAATGTTCACTAACTTCATGGTGTAAATTTTTTTTAGTGTGGGAAAAGAGACATCCAGCACAGGAGTACGCCCGCGCTAAATGTGTCTTTTATCCTGTTTTTACTGTTCATCTCGTTATGCACGAGCACCAATTTCCACCAAGGCGTCCAAATGGACAACAGTTTTGATGGAGTTGCTAATGAGGCAGGCAGCTTCTGCTTTGTCAAGAATGCGTACCGCACGTTCGCGTTTGGTCTCGTCATCAATAACCAAAACAGGTTTTAAGGTTATTTCGGTCATTTTGAATTTACCATCTTCCTTTTCCAGCACGCCTTCTGCACTGCAATCAAAGCTGTTGAATTCCAGTTTTGAGTACTCCGCAATAGCCAGAAATGTGGTCATGAAACAACTTAAAACCGAAGCGGTAAAAAGATGCTCTGGTGACCAGATGCCGGCTACGCCTTTGTCAAATTCGGGCGGTGTGGCAACTTCAATTTTTGTAGGCAGTTCAGGCGAACTCATTTCTCCTATTCGACCTTCTTTCCAGGTTAATTCTACGTTATACAAATGCTTTTCCATGTGTTAATTTTTCATCCCTCTTTAGAGATCATTATTTACTAAGCGATTGATTTCATTTTCAAAAAAGCAATTCCCATCCAGACAACCGAAGCTGTCATTGCAATTGCTCCGACCAACACTAATGCAGGGGGCAGTCCAAGATATACCTCACTTAATATTCCGATCGGCATGAGCAATCCCGCAAGTGCCAGCCAGGAAATAGCTTTCACATTTTGAAGTTTGTCTTTAAAATGTAGAAGGAGATAGCCCATCAATATATTTAGGAAAGCAAATAGGTTACCATGCACGTGAGCCAATCGGCTCTCAAAGTGTTTTCCAATACTATACGAGTTCGCCCATTCTTCTGCATCAGGAGCAAAGTCACGCAAGTAGATTAAAAGAAAGCCATAGACCATAAAAAGTCCCATTGTCAGGAACCCAATTGCGATGTTGTTCTTGCCGTTCATTTTGATTGTTCTGGTAGATGAATATTTGTTTAATAAGAATGTCTATTTATGTTGATGGAACATCTGTCCGCTCATTCAAAATGCTGGTCATAAATCTCGTAAGACGCTTTCAGCTTGTCCGTGACCTTGGTTACTTCTTCGGGCGTTTCGGCCTTTGAAAGTTCCTTCACCAATTCCAAGTGCGGATGCAGCCATTTGTGCAATTCATCGTGGCTTTTGCCATCCATCGTGCAGCTTTTTATCAGCTTGCTGTTCTGTTCCTGTAAGTCTTTGGCCAATTTTTCATGGTCTGTATCGCCATTAATCAGATACGTGTTCAATACCACGCGGCCTTGTTCAATGTGCGGTTTCATTTCTTCATTCACCGCCCATTTTTGGCCGTTATTAAGTTCAATTTTCTCCTGAACATGAGAATCGTTTCCACAGGCAGAAAAGAGGAACGGAAAAAGTAAAAGAGGTAGGAGTTTGATTTTCATGACTTAATTTTTCGCTATATAATTATGAACGGTGTTTGATGATGGTGAGCAGTGCAGAAATCATGTTTTCAGACTGACGTTCGATGTCGAATCCGAAATTGGCAACGCGCCACTTGAACATCTGCAATCGGAATGTACCGAGTATGATGTGTAACAATTCTTCGGTACTAATAGCATTGGTAAAAACCTGTTGTTGTTGGCCTTCCATTACAATGGGCATCAGCTGTCGCATAATTGTGCCCATTATTTTCAAAATCGCCTGATTGATACGTTGGCTTTGTTCCATTAGACCATCAGAAAAAACGGCTACTACAAAATGTGGCTCAGCCTTAAAGAAACCGTACTGGCTTCTGAACACAGCTTTAAACCGCTCTTCTGGCCCATTTGCCGAAGCAACGGCAGCAGACAAACGAGTATCCATCGTTTCGGCCAAATAGTTCAACATAGCCACAATGATGTCTTCCTTACTTTTGAAATGACGGTAGATAGCACTTTCAGTGAATTTCATTTCAGCCGCCACGTTCTTGGTGGTGAGTCCGCTAATTCCTGAGGTAGTAAGTATTCTCCCTGCCGCCTCAATGATTTCCATCTGCCTGTCCGTGATTTCCATTGTCATGGTTTTTACTGTTGAATACTTGTTTTTAGTATAAGTGCTTTATCAACGGGACAAAGTAAGTAAATATTCACTTACTACAAAGTGATGATTGTCACGTATTAAAAAATAGATGTTCTAATGATGGGTGGTTTTAAAAAGAGTTGAGCCGAAATCAGGTCCAAAATTCATCATCCCAGTCTTCGCAAGCCTTAATTTCCTGATGATGTTCATCTACCCATTGTAGCTGCGCTGGAGTGGCAACTAGCTGAATTTCATGAAATAGTATGCGTTCTTCAAAGCGAATGTGAGCTTCCAGCTCCTCTTCAATCTTGCTGAGTGCTCGGGCTATGTCCTTTTCGTTTAGAAAAAGTCGCGTCAACCTTCGGTGTTCGGCCAAGGCTTTCTTTACCAATTCGTGGTCATTTCCAAGGATTGTAAAGACATATTTCTCTTCATCTTCGAAATGTGGAAGGAGACTGGTCTTATAAAAATAGTCCGCATAGCGCTTGATGCGCTCCTTTTCAACGCCATTTGTGATTCCCTTTCTGATCTTCCAACATAGAAGGAGCCCATGATGATGTTCACGACTGAATGGCTGAAGCTCTTTGCTTCGTTTAAGTGGTGTTTGAGAAATTCCCATGGATGGCTGGAGTTCTGTTTTTTAGTAAAGTGGCGTGGCCGAATTGTTCTTGTAATATTCAATCTTATGATGGAACATTTTGGCCATGTTCGTGGCGCGCATTTTGGCTTCATCCGCTTTGTCTCCAGTAAACAATTGGTCAACGGTTTTGGTGAAAATTCCGATCCAACGTTCGAAGTGATCTAAGCTTACAGGTAGCTTGGCGTGCGGCCCAAATGGACTTCCGTAGTACGTATGTTCTTCAAGCAAAACCGTTTGCCAAAAGCGATACATCTTTTCCAAGTGTTCTGGCCATCGATCTTGTATTACACCTTCGAATATGGGCCCAATAAGTTCATCTTTTCTAACGTTATCGTAAAATGTGTTGACAAGCAATTTGATGTCGTCAAGATTGATAATGTCGTGCTTCATGTTTAACGTTTTAAACACGTAATTCCTTCCAAAAGACCTTCTGTAAGTTGGCCAAGAGTTGTGCTTTCAAGCATTTTCTTGAGCTCGTTTCGGATGGTCATAAATTGATCGTGCAGCGGACAAGGTTCGTTGGCATTGCATTCATGCAAACCGAGTCCACAACCGCGATAAATGGCGTCACCATCAATGGCATCAACAATCTGATTGAGGCAAATGGTTTCCAAACTGGATTCGTCAATCTGAAAACCACCGTTCGGACCTTTGTAGGAAATGATGATTTGGTTGCGCGCTAACTGCTGCAATATTTTGGCGGTAAAAGCCTCGGGCGAATCAATCTTCTCGCTGATTTCTTTCAGGCTGACGCGATTACCAGCAGAAGAGTTCTGCGCAATATAGAGCGTGGCACGGATGCCGTATTCGCAGGCTTTTGAGAACATTACGTGTTGAATTTATCTCAAAAGTAAGGCTTTCTACCTATTTAAGATAAATATATCCGAAATAACGTATTCGAGAGATGAATAGACCGGGGTCTAAAAATCCTTTCTCTTAGCTTGTCTTACTATCAATCCAATAGGCAACGCAACCCAAGTAAACAGCAACCCGAAACTGGCGATCATGCCCAGCGAAGTGCCGAAGAATTGCTGGAAAACAGCACCAGTGTAACCAAGAAGAACGGAAATATCCAGTTCAAGAATGATGAGAATTCTGGAAAGGTCAATTGGATTTAATGTGCTGGCAATGAGCGAGAACTTATCAATCGGATAATCATCAAAAACGAAAAGTGAGATGAGAAAAATGCCATCGTAGACAACGGCCAGAAAAAGCCACATTAGGATAGCAATTCCGAAGCCTTTGATCTTGTTGTCATTTGCCAAACCGATGTTGTAGGCCAGCGCCACGAAAATGAAAGTAAGCAACGCTCCGACTGCCAAAAGCAACGCAAAACTGAGCAACGCAGCAGAACCTACCACTCCATAAATGGCAAAGGGAATTCCTAATCCGAGCACTAAGCTGCCCGCCAACGAAAGCGCCAATCCGAAATATTGGCCAAGGAAAATGGTGCTGCGTTTGAGCGGTTGCGCCATCAGCAATTCGGTGAATTCCTTCGAATTGTAGTAGTACATCACCCCGAAAATGGTTCCGATAAGTGGCGTAAGCACCACGATGATGTTCATCATGGTGATGATGGCTTTCGACACATCGTTGTTTAAGAATAGCAGCGTCATGCCAAGCAGGAAGTAAAATCCGAAATAGACGAAGCTCCATCGGCTTCGAATAAGATCGAAAAAGCTGTATTTCATGATCTTAAGCATGCTCTCTCCTTAAAATGGCCGCAATGGCGTGTTCAAAATCAACTTGTCCGGTCATTTGTTGCAATTCTTGTATAGAGCCTTTGAAATAGATCTTTCCGTCCAGCAGAAAGACAATCTCATCCGCAATTTCCTCCACAAAACTCATGATGTGGGTGGTAATCAGCACCGTTTTTCCGTTCTCTTTTTCGGCTCTGATCAGCTCCTTCAAGTGCAACATGGCAATAGGGTCGAGACCAGAGGTTGGTTCATCCAGAATAACCAAGGGACTGTTGAACATGAAGGTGAGCATGAGATTGACCTTCTGTTTGGTTCCACCCGATAGGTTTCCCAACTTCTTGTCGAGAAAAGGTTCGAGGCCGAAAAGCGCAATCAATTCCTGGTCTCGCGTTGGTTTATCGCGAAGCTCTTTTACCAATTTCAAAAGTTCCGAAACACTCAGATTGGAAGGAAAATTGGCGATCTGCGGCAGGTAATCGATGTTGCCGCGATACTGCCATTCTTTGAGAATTGGTTGATTGTCAATGCTGATGTTGCCCGCATTTGGAACTACCATTCCCAGCACACTTTTGATGAGCGTGGTCTTTCCTGATCCATTCGGACCAAGAATGACGAAAATGCCTCCTTTCTCGATCTTGAGGTCGAGGTTGTCGAGAACGGTGAGTTTCCCGAACGATTTTTTCAGTCCTTCTACTCGTATCATTTGAAACTCATTAATGGTTTTTCATCTACCAGATCATCTGGCGTAAAAACGGGAGAAACTTTCTCCGAAAAGTTGATGATGTCTACAAACAGACTCCGCAAAAGAACGATGGTCTCGGGCGTTCGATTGACGATGTACGAGAACAATTTAACGGGCCGATGCGGCACATCGCCTATGCCGTCCTTATTCAGGTCGTAGCCGGTGTAATCGCCCCAATAATTCTCATTAAAACTGTTGTCGTTCATCTTACTGTTGTAACTCACGTCAAAAGCGTTTGAACTGAAACTATTGTGTTCAAAAACGTTCTTGTAGCAGGCGCCCGCCACTTTCACTCCCCAACCATTTCCCTTCAAAATATTGTTGAAATAGTTGACCCGTGTGGAGCCTTCGATATTGATGGCAATGGTGTTGCCTTCGAACCGATTGTTGATGATCTCGGCATCGTAAATTTCTTTCAGAAGTAGGCCGTAAGATGCCGTTCCCCAGTTCTTCTCAAATACATTTCGTTCCATATGAATGAACTTGGAGAACATGACGGCCACACCGGCTCCGTTTTCTCGAAATGTGTTGTCGTTGTATGTATCGTGGTTGCTAAACATGAAATGCAAACCGTAACGTAAATTATGATTGCTTAAATTATTGAGGACCTTACTATCAGTAACAAACTCAAAGTAAATACCGTCTCGCACATTGTGGCAATGGTTGTTTTCCACAACTACATTATTGCAATGCCAAAGGTGAATGCCGTTTCCAGAAGTTATCTCTTGAGTTCCTTCACCACTTACTACGTTGTTTTTAATTAATCCGGTGTTCGATTTCTCAATCAGCATTCCAAAAAAAACGGCTTCGAGTGTACAGTTTTCTATCTTAAAATTCTTGGCTTTATATACGTGAATTGCTGAGAAATCTTTGGTAAAACTCATGCCCACATTCTTCAGATGTAAACCAGAAACGGTTACATGGTTGGCCTCTATTTTTAAAATGTATCCTTTTTTTTGACCATCGACAATAGTTCCTTTTTCGCCCTTTAGAGTCAATGGTTTATTAATTGTGATATCGTACTCATTGTAGGTGCCTGCCTTTACAAAAACCATATCGCCACTATCGGCAACAGAAATGGCCGATTGAATATTAGTTTGAGTGCAGTTTTTGCACACATCAATCTGCTTTGAAAACGCCAAAAAATGTAACGTCAGAAAAAGGATGGTAAGCCTAAACATGATTCAAATTTACAGTCCGTACTTCTGTTTTACCTCTTCCCAATTCAGGAGTTTGCCGCCAACTTGTTTTTGAGTGGAACTAGCTTTTTCTTGATTTGAAAAGCCAGATAGAAAGGCACCCATAGGGCTTGGAATTGCGTTTGAAATAAGATAAGTGGCAGAAGTTGCGTCCGTCAATTCGCCCGGGTTTGAATAATCTGTGATGAGATGCAAGGCGATAGGAGCTTCATCAAAATCTTTCATTTGGTTGAGCATACATTCAATGGCATCGAACTTATAGCATTTGCCTTTTTCGGTTACGAATTGTGCCGCATGCTGGCTATCAACGATGTTCATTTTACAGAAATGACATGCGTCTTTACCGTAATTGATAGGCTGTGGTTCAATTGAACAAGAACCTAAGAACAATAGCAAAATCAAGAAAATTGGATGGTAGTTTTTCATGAAATATCGTTTAAAAAACCTTCGAGGTTTTGAAAACCTCGAAGGTTTGAATTGTATTAAAGAGGCGGGAACTTATGTCCGGCTTCGTATCGACCAACCCAATAGGCTACAATACTTAAAACCATTCCTAAGAATAGGAGATAAGCACCTATTGCGGGTAGTGAGGTGGCTTCGAAATTCAATATGGTCTGTGTTCCAATCAAAGGTGGTTGATAGGTTATCAATTCGCCCGCTGAATCCATGAATTTGATGGCAGCTTTGGCGTCTAAACTATGACCGTAATCGTATTCCCATTGATAGAAATCGTACATGCCAATGGATCCGAAAATTGCTGCCAGCCAGAACCAAGCGAGAAACAGAACGCGATTGCCAATAAAGCCCAGAAGTACGCCTAGAATGACCATTCCGCCCACAACCCATGGAAATACGTCAAACTCAGGAATATGGGTTGGAATTTCCTTCATGCCCACATAGTGGTTCATGAGGTTGATGTTCTGAAGATCGCCTGTTTTCATATCAGCAATCTTCGTAATCCAAATCTCCATTCCTAATGGTTCCGGATACTGGGGAGCACTTAATTCAATTGTCCACATAGGAACGAAGAACAATGATGCGGGCAATAATGCCGCGATAATCATAATGATTTTTGAAGCTTTCATTTCCTTTTCGATTAGGTCAGTTCAATTCTTGGCGATGCTGTTTTGCATCGATTTCAATCAAGTATTTTTTGCGGGGTTTATTGAGAACGGGCAGGTTTTACGCTGCCCGTTCCCTCTCATAAACCATCCCGATTACTCACCATCCAGAGACCAGGACAATTCAATATTTGAGCCTGCTGGCGAGACTCGTACATATCCTTGCATTTCTTGGTGAAGTGCAGAACAGAAGTCGGTACAATACATGGGCCAAACACCTGGTTGCTTAGGCTCCCAAACGAACGATTCGGTTTGACCTGGCATGATTAACAGCTCAGAAGTATTGGCACCAATCATTGCAAATCCGTGAGGCACATCAAAGTCTTGTTCCAAGTTGGTTACGTGGAAGTAAACCTTATCTCCAACTTTAATTCCTTCAATGTTGTCTGGCGCAAAGTGGCTTCTAATCATGGTCATTTGAATATGAACCTCTTTCCCATTTCTGGTAACTTTTGCTTCTTTTTCGTTCTTTGCAACCCAAGCGTGCTTGTTTTCTTCAAGCTTGTAAATCTTGGTTTGTTGTTCTTTGATAAGATCGGCAGAACAACCAGCAGCATAATGAGGCTCTCCAATTGTTGGGAAGTCTAAAAGCAATTCCATCTTATCTCCAGAAATATCGTACAGCTGAGCTGATTGACAAAGCTCTGGACCTGTTGGCAGGTAACGATCTTTGGTAATCTTGTTCATGGCTACCAAGTATTTTCCGGATGGTTTTCTTGAGTTTCCAGCAGGAATCATTAGGTGACCAACTGAATAGTAGGTTGGCTTTCTATCCAATACTTCCCAAGTACCCAACTTCCATTTTACAACTTCGGAAGAGATAAAGAAAGTAGTATAGGCATTTCCTTTATCGTCAAACTCGGTGTGCAATGGTCCAAGACCTGGTTGTACAACTGTTCCGGCAAGAACATCTTCAAAATTTAGTACTGGAATACCGTACGCTTCGCCAGCAAACTTCTCGTTCTTGATGGCCTCCAACATTTTGGTGAATGAATGAATGGTAAGGTTTGCAGAAAGCTTTCCGTTACCTACAATGTATTCACCGCTTGGGTCAACATCACAACCGTGTGGTGATTTTGGAGTAGGAAGGAAATAAACCAATCCAGGGCATTCTGCTGGATCTAGTGCGCGCACTTCTTTTTTCATGGTAGAAGTTGCAGTGTGCGTGTGCTCGTCATAAACGTTATGAGCATAGTTGGCAGGCATCGTTTTAAACTTGCCTTCTTTGATATACTCTTCAGCTTTTTTCCAGTTGATTGCTGCAATAAAGTCTTTATCGTTCTGAGATGCATTCACTTCCATAAGTGTATGTGCTTCTTCAGAGTTGTAGGTAGTAAAGAAGAACCAGCCATGAGACGCTCCACGACCAGGGTGCGCTAGGTCATAATCAAACCCAGGCATCAAAATTTGGAAAGAAAGATCCATTCCACCATCTTCTTGGTCTACTGAAATGAAGGACAAAGCGCCTTTGAAATTGCCCTTGTATTCATCAATCGGCATATCTCTTTGTGGAACAGGAACAGAGAAACGTGTTCCAGCAACTACATACTCTGTGTTTTCGGTAACGAAAGATGAGGAGTGGTTACCAGCAGAGTTAGGAATTTCAATAATCTCCGTTGTTTCAAATGTTTTCAAATCGATTCTCGCAATTCTCGGAGTATTGTTTCCATTAATGAAACACCATCTTCCGTCAAGTTCTCCGTTTGTTTGTGAGATGTCTGGGTGATGCGCGTCATCCCAAGGAACGAAACCGTAAGATGTGTTCAACATCGGCTTGGTTTCTTCATTGTAACCGTACGCTTTCTCAGGATCTTGAGAGAATACTGGAATCACTTTGAAAAGTCGTCCAGATGGAAGTCCATAAACAGCTAACTGTCCAGAGAAACCTCCCGAAATGAATCCGTAGAATTCGTCATGTTCACCTGGAGCAACATATACCTTTTCGGCATTACCGCCAGACATGGCTCCGCTACCGTCTTTTTTTGCACCGCCACAGCCGATTAACCCTATTGCTAGAGTAGCTATTGCGGTTATTGATAATATTGTCTTTTTCATCGTATTAATATTAATTATTTGGTCGATTTTGGTTTAAAGTGTTCTGAAATATTCGAGAATCCCTCGAGCTTCTTCTTCTGTAAGATTCTGGTTTGCCATTGGCGCGCTATATTCCATTAGAAGTTGTTTTGCAGCTTCGTTTTCTTTAACCATCAATTCAGGATCAAGAATCATGTTCATAATCCATTCTGGCTCGCGTCTGCTTACAACTCCTGTCAAATCTGGTCCAACGAAACGCTTGCCCATTTTATGACATGCCGTACATTTTGCTTCGAATGTTTCCATTCCAGTTTTGGCCAAAGCTTCATCTACCGTTTCGCCTAGCGAACCCGACTTAATTGGGCCCACTCCTAAATCTTTTCCCGGAGCTGCCGCTTCTTTCTTCACCATTGATTCTGGAGCTGCAGTGCCTGCTTCTTGGGTAGAATCTCCACCACCACAGCTTGCAAAGAGAGAAAGCGTGGCAATTGCTACTATTAAATTGATTGTTTTCATCCTGATTATTATTAGATGGTTAATTTGTTTAGATTATGATTATCCTGGTAGAATCACCTTATCCACCACGTTTATAATTCCATTCGAAGTCTGAATTGTACCAATCACTTTTGCACCCTCCACAAACACGTCCTCACCTTCAACGGTTACTGTCAGGTAGGTGCCACTGGCCATGTAAAGTTTTCGACCCTTGCGCGCTTCTTTTTTCAAGCCTTCCACATCGAAAGAACCTGGAGCCGCATGCCCGGTCAAAATACCCGCAAGCGTAGCCTTGTTCTCTGGCTTAAGTAGGTTATCCACCGTTCCAGCTGGTAGTGCATCAAAAGCTGCATTTACTGGAGCAAAAACAGTCAAAGGGCCTGCATTTACAAGTACATGCTCAATTTGCGCAGCTTGCACAGCAGCTACTAATGTGCTATGATCTGCAGAACCTATGGCTACTTGAAGAATGTTCGGATCAGAAGTCTCGTCTACAACAGAAGCCTGCCCTAAAGGTGTGTTGGTTTCTGCCGTGCTTTCGCCACTAGCCGTTGAAGATTCGGAACCTTGCTCGGCCCCACCACAGGAAACGAGCCCAATAAGCCCGATAACTGCTAAAAATGATTTGATTGTTGTTTTCATGATTATGAGAGTTTGGTTGATACTCCTTTTTTGTTGGTGCGAAGTACACAGTATGACCAACATCATTAACTGATATTCATCATTATTTAGAATGCTTTAAAGCACTTTACGCCATCATTTTTACCAAAATCATGACTCTCATCATCATATTGCTGGCATACAAAATGGCCAACTTTCGGAATTAGAGTTAACTCACTGCCATTTGTGATATTCGACACTGTTGTTGCCTCATACATGGTAATTTTGCGGTGCATTAAGCAAGACATGAACTCGAAAGATTTAAAGCAGCTCGATAAACTAATTGAGAATTACTGCACCCCAGAATGGAGAAAATTGGCTTGGTCAAACACTTCTACCATAGAAGTTAATGCTGGTGAACTGATTTTTAAGGAGGGAGAAAAGGCCGAAAACATCTTCATGGTCAAACACGGTAGAGTCAAAGTTTATTCGAACTACACGCCAGAAATGGAGACCATTGTTCGATTTGCCATAGACGGACAAATTATTGGACATAGGGGTTTTGGCGAAGATTTCACCTTTTCGGTATCGGCAGTTGCGCTTTCCACAACGTCAGTCTTCGTATTGCCTATGTCCATTTTCCAAAATCTGCTGAAGGCAAATAATTTATTCTGCTACTATTTTATGCTATTCTTCACAGAAGAACTAAGACGTTCTGAACGGATGCATAAAAACCAGTTAAACATGACCGTGAAACAACGGGTGGCTCAAGCCATAAGAATGAACATGGAGAATTTCGGGTTTGAACCAACCGATACCTCTTTACTTTCCTTTACGCTCACGCGAAAAGACATGGCTTCTGTTGCTAGCACAACCTACGAATCGGTAATTCGAAGCTTAGCAGAACTACAAAAGGAGGAAATAATAAAAATTGAAGGCAAGAAGTTGCGCATCCTCAACAAGGACAAGCTTTGCGAAATGACGCATTGCTCAAAGGACTTTAGTCTCGAAAGCTAATCAAAACGTAAAACTCACGTTCAAATACCCGTTAACACCAGGCCGAGGAATTCCACCCCAATCCAAATGTGTTCGGTAATTGTGGTCGAGAAGGTTTTCGATTCCTCCATTCAGCGTCAATCGTTTCTCACCAAAATTGAAGTAGTAGCTGGCGCGAAGATTCAATAAGGCGTATGCAGGTGTCTTCATTTCGCCAAACTCAGGATTGGTTCTCGGTTGATTAGCTGCGCTTTCACACTCCAATTGAACAAATCCCTTCTTGTGCGACCATTTGATGCCGCTCACATTTTTAAAAGGCGGAACAAGTGGCAGCGGATCTCCTTCAAACGTATTTCCGTAGGTGTAAGAAGATGTGTTGGAAAGCGTAAGAATCTTCAATGGCGAATAACTCAATTCGAGATTTCCTCCTGTCATGTATGCCGACTCCAGATTCCTCGAAACTTTCACTCCACGCGCGCCAATGGTCATGGCATCTAGTGTAGAATCTATTCCTCCCAATATGTAGTCGTAAATGTGGTAGTAGAACCCAGTGGCTCTAGCTTGAAACCGCTTACCATCATATTTAAAACCAAGGTCGCCCTGAATGGCTTTTTCCGTTCTTACATCATTCAATCCTACATAATCAAAGCCATCATAGGCATTGAAAATATAGAAGGCGTACTGTTCTGTAATGGACGGAGAACGCTCTGTATAGCCTGCCGTTAACCAACCCGAAAAGCCTTTCCCAAGAATCTCAGTGTAGCTTACCGCAGCATTTTTCAGCAGGCGATGGTCCGTTACAGATACATCCTGATTAAAAACCGCTGCTTGTTGCACGCCAAAATCATCAATCACAGACGTGTTTAAGTATTCCAGCCTTCCGCTAAAGCTCAAGCTTCGTTTTATGTTGAATTGAATATCATCCTGAACGTAAAGTCCGAAATCAAGCTTATCAACATCCGGCCATGTGAGCATGAACATAGGCGCTTCGTTGTTCGGGTACATGGTCATTTCTGCACGTGCATTTGTGTGGTAGCCATCTACCCTAATGGTAATTTTATGCTTCCCAAACTTTAAACGTCCATCGGCATAACCGCCAAATGTTTTGGTCCAACCAGGCATATCCATGTGCATGACTACATTGGGGCGTTTGGTGTCGTCCATAGAATGCGTTACAGTATTGGCGTAAACCTTGGTTTCAAACTTCTCAAACCACGTTTGTGATGGATAATGCTGATACGTAAGGCCGTAAATTTTGGCTTTCGCGAAAAGCACATCCATTGGCAAGGCTGCGTAACCAATGTTGTAACCTTCGTCCATAATGAAATCAAAGCGAATGACATCTTTGTCTGTGGGCATGTATTTGGCCGAAATGGCCCCATTCCACTTTTCAAATTGTGTGAACTGAATTTCTTCCCCTCCTCCGGCACGATAATTCTGAAATCTGCGATACACGCCATTTGCGCGAATTGCCCAACGTGCCCGACTATAATTGAGCGAGAATAAAGCATTTGCACCCAAGGCAGCTGATTGGAATCCTACTCCAACTTCGCCACTTATAGGTTTGTTGGCATTAATGGTGGCTCCGTTGGTTTCCATGTTGATGGATCCGCCTAAACTAGACCCAAACATGCTACCCGTAGCGCCATGTTGCACAGAGACAGACTTCATGTTATTCGGCTCTACATAGGAAGTAACCGGGTCCATTTTATCTGTGCACGCGCCAAATATTTTCATGCCATCAATGGTCAGATTCAACCTATCCGAAGCCATTCCGTTCATGACTGGTTCAAACGCGAAATTTCCGCGTTTCATGAGTTCAATACGTCCGTTTTTGGCCAAAATGGCGTCTGTGCAAGAGAAGCGGTTTTCCGCATAATTGTCTTCGGCTGTCATGCCGCAACTACATTCTCCCACACATGCACACGTTGGCCGAACGAGAATCTCCTCTACGCTAAACACCGTCTCGGTAATGTTTCCCTTATTGAAGAACAGAATACTGTCTTGCTGTTGGGCTATAGCCGAAAAAGCGATTAACGTAAAGAAGATTCCGTAAGCCAGCGATTTCATGTCGCTATTACTGAAGTGTGATGTCGAAATAAGCAGTAGAATCAACTACTGTTGTTCCGTCCATGATGGTGAGGTTTATTCTCCAAAGTCCAGTCATGGTAAAGTTGACTTTTCCTTCGTAGTGCCCATTTCCTGTATGCGTTGGGTTTACATTATTTGGAGAACCATGTCCCATCGATGGCATTTCTGGCTCAATTTCGATTGTGTAGTTCTCAATTGCTGGCCAAGACATCATGGTCTCTCTTGAGTGCAAAGTGATTTCAAAATCGTTGATACCAACCTTTCCTTCGGTTGGAAGAACGTATGATACAACCAAACGAGAAGAAGAGCTATTTAATGGTGTTATTACTCTTGTTCTAGTGGGATCTGGATTCATAACAACTAAAGGAAAAGTAACCTCACCTTCGCCACCGTTTACATGTTCGTGAACATGAACATCCAACGTCCAGCCCATATCGCCAGGCATTTGGAACACTACAGCACAAGGGAATAATCCATTCACTGCATCCGTACTGCTTGGGTTTTCGTATGGCGCAGAATGCACCATGGTGGTCATGTCCATCATTGGCATGATTTCGATGTGCGCGTCTTCTATCACAGCATTGGTTGCAGAATCTCTCACTTCCACAAACAAAGGCGTGTACTGCGAGTAGAGCGAATCCTTGGCATATAGACTCACTTTAATTCCGCCAGCATCTGTATAACCAGTGGCGATTAGGACAAGTCCTTCTGTATTGTTTGGTTCTGGGTCTTTATCTTTTTTACAACCCGTAAATATTGCGCTCACAAGAGCTACCCCTACAAATAGGAGTTTCATTGAAACTTTCATTTTTTAGAATTTAATTGAATTAACGTAATGTAGATTCTCAGCTCGTGCTGAAAATGGCCGAGTCAATCAATTAAACCTGTGGTGGATGAAAGATGGAGTGTAAAGGGTTGGAATACGTGCCTTCGAGATAAAGGCTGTTTGCTTGTGCAATCTCTGTTTGGAAGAATTTAAACTCGAAACCAGCGGTTTTCTCAACGGTTAAAACGAGATTAATTATTTCACTTTCTGCAGCAGGAGTTTCGGACTTCTGTTCCGAATCTGCTTGAATCTGCTTCGATAAATGACATTTACCATCGCAATGAAGTTCAGGCTTATCGGAGTTTTCGCAAAAATTCTCGATGATGTAAGCCGTGTTCACTTTATAGTTAAATACGATAAGCGAAGCGCTCATCACCTGAACCAGCAAACCAACAATCAGAAAATATATTCCGAGGTTTTTCATCGTGTGCAAATATCGCATTTAACTGAATAGCCAAAAATTGACGAGCCGCGTAAGAAAATATGACATTCATCATAATTACTAAGGCCAGTGCCATGATAATCTACAAAATTAGAGGGGATTTTTAGTTTTGGTACAGTGCGAAATTCGAACAGCCCTTGATTAGCTCTTCTTGCAGGATTTAACTAAATGAAGTTAGAAGATTGCGCTGTAGAATAAATTCTAGAGGTTACTGAAAGGCTCAGGTGATTTTAGGTGTTCAGAGTATGATGATAATCCCGCCTACCTTCATCTTTTACGAATAGATAAGCGACACTCAATGGCTTCTTGCTAGATTATTGCTAGTTACTTTTTATTATTTACGCGCTACTTATTACAATGTAACGAGACTAGATTAAACAACTTCTCTCCTTTAGCGTTTACGCAATTCATCGTACCAACACAAAAACCCGAATACTACTTTTGTGACCCGATAAAATTGCCAATAGTGAAACGCCTCATTTTTCAGCTTCTATGTCTATTAGCCCCAATGTGCGTGTTTGCTCAAACACAAACCATCCGTGGCGTGGTAACCGACCAAGAAAGCCGAATGCCCATTATTGGAGCTGCTGTTGTGGTGGTAGACAGCGACCCTATAATTGGCACAACCACCGACCTTGACGGAAAATTCCACCTGCCCAAAGTGAAGGTGGGGCGTGTAGACCTAAAGATTACCTACTTGGGCTACGCCCCAAAAACACTGTCGGGTATCGAACTTTTCAGCGGAAAAGAATTAGTGCTGAATGTGGAGATGCAGGAAATGGTGATGAAGCAGGAAGAAGTGGTGGTAAAGGCCACCCGCAGAAAGGAAGAGGTGTTGAACACAATGACAACCGTTTCAGCCCGCGTTTTTACCACCGAAGAAGCTTCGCGCTATGCTGGCACTCGGAATGACGTTTCTAGAATGGCCACCAACTTTGCGGGGGTACGCGGTGCGAACGATGCCACCAACGACATCGTTATTAGAGGAAACTCACCAACAGGTCTACTTTGGCGTTTGGAAGACATCGACATTCCAAACCCCAACCACTTCGGAAACTTGGGCTCCACGGGTGGGCCTGTGAGTATGCTCAACAGCAACGTACTTTCTAATTCAGATTTCCTAACAGCCGCTTTTCCATCCGAATATGGCAACGGAATTTCTGGTGTTTTTGACCTAAAAATGCGCCACGGAAACAACGAGAAGCACGAGTTTTTGGGGCAAATAGGATTTAATGGGGTTGAGTTGGGCGCAGAAGGCCCGTTCTCCAAAAAAAGCGGTGCCTCATACCTCATCAATTTCCGCTATTCCACCCTGGCGCTATTCAAATTGGGAGGGGTTGATTTCGGAACGGGCGATGCCACTCCACAGTACTCAGACCTTAGTTTCAAGGTGCGAATTCCAACCAAAAAGGCCGGCATTTTTGAAGTTTTCGGGATGGGCGGCATCAGCAGTATTGATTTCCTTGCCAGCGAATCAACCGATAATTCAACCAACTTCTACTCTCAAGGTGGATTGGATATTTATGACAGAACCAAGACTGGAGTTACTGGCTTTACGCACACCTATCTTTTCAAAAATGCGAGCTACCTCAAAATGACGTTGGCGGCAAGCACACAGCTTAATCAAGATGTGGTAGATAGTGTCGATATTACCAAGCATCCGTTTACATGGTACAAACAGAATTTTCAAGATCACCGCTTCCAAGGTTCCATTTATTACAAAATGAAATTCAACGCAAAGCACAATCTGAAGGTTGGAACACGAACCACTGTGTTCTATTCCATTTTGCAAGACAGTGCTTTTATCCCAACGTGGAACGACTATCAAACGTTAACCGATTTTGATGGGGTAACCGCTTTGCTTCAGCCTTATGCGCAATGGCAATGGCGCTGGAACGATGCGTGGACGCTGAACACGGGCGTTCACGGTCAGGTGCTGACCCTCAACGGCTCCTTTGCCGTGGAGCCCCGTTTGGGTCTGCAATGGAAATTAAACCCAAGGCATCGGCTTTCACTGGCCTATGGTTTACATAGCCAAATGGTAGCGCTAGATAGATATTTTCTTGTGGTGGAAGACTCGCTGGGAAATAAGGAAAATCCAAACCGTAACCTCGATTTTGTGCGTAGCCATCATGCCGTTTTAGGCTACGATTGGAGTTTGCCGTTTGATATGCGCATTAAGGTTGAGGCGTATTACCAATACATCTACAATGCAGGTATTGATAGAGATAGCAGTTCCTACTCATCTCTAAATGTGGGAAGCTTTACGCAGGATGGCCCAGACGATATTGTGAATGGAGGAACTGGTACCAACTATGGTTTGGAAATCACATTCGAGAAATTCCTAACCAACGGATACTATTGGCTACTGACAGCTTCGCTCTACGATTCTAAATACACGGCCAGCGATGGAGTTGAACGCAATACAGTATTTAATGGAAATTATGTGCTGAATGTGCTGGGCGGATATGAATTGCAATTGAACAGAAAAAATCCAAAGCTGCGCGACCCAAAACCAAACTATACCGAGAAGCAATTAAAACGCTTTAAAAAAAAGCAAGCTAGCCGCTTGGCAACCAAACATTCCCTCAAATTTGACGTGAAATTTACGTTGGCCGGTGGTTCGCGATATACGCCAATTGATCTTGTTGCATCTGATGCGGCAAACCAAGCAGTTTATATTGACGACTTGGCTTATTCAAAGCAATTTGAGCCATATTACCGTCTGGATCTTGGCCTTACCTACCGCATGAGCCGCCCAAAAGTGACGCAGGAATTCACCGCTTCATGTCAGAATGTTACTGACAAGGCAAATCCGCTTTACAATCAATATAATCCCGACAAAAATCAATTGGTAAATGTGAATCAGTTGGGTATTTATCCGCTTCTTCAATACAAGGTTTTGTTCTAGAATTATTCTGCAACCACACCCATTTTCAAGGCATATTTTACCAATCCAACCACATTCTTTACCTCAAGTTTTTTAATGAGATTACGCTTGTGCGTATCTACAGTACGGATGCCACAATCGAGTTTATCGGCAATTTCTTGATTGGTAAATTCTTGGGCGATAAGCCTTAGCACCTCTGCTTCCTTTTTTGTCAGCATAGGATTCTTAGCCTTGTCTCCCTTTGCAAACTCACCAGAAATTTTGGTCAGCACATCTGTGCTAAAATATTGCTTGTCTTCGGCCACATCAACAATGGCTCTAATTATTTCTTCTTTAGTAGAATGCTTTAAAATGTATCCGGATGCACCTGCCTGAAGAATCTCCTTAATAAATCGGGGCTCATCACTAATAGTAACAGCTAGCACGTTGATAGTTGGATATTTCTCTTTAATAGCAAGAGTTGCCTCCATTCCGTTCATTTCGGGCATCATAATGTCCATTAGTACAACATCTATTTGTCTAGAGGAGCAAATTTCCAAAGCCTCCTTACCGTTTTCGGCCGTATCAACCACAAGAATGTTAGGCTCCCCTCTTAAAAGAGAAGAGAGTCCATTGCGAATCATTTCGTGGTCGTCTGCAATAAGTACTCGTATCATTGTTTCAAGGAATTGGTCAAAGGTATTTCAACTGTTGTTACCGTGCCCTTTTTTGGTTTAGAATCTATCTCCACCCTTCCCTCAAACACCTCTGCTCTAGACCATATATTTCTTAATCCAAAGCCCTGCGATGTTTTGTCTGGGTCAAACCCTATCCCGTCATCTTCTACCATCAATACAATAGAATTACCGTGATTAATCAATTGAACATATACGTTGGAAGCGTTCCCGTGCCTAATCGAATTATTTACCAATTCCTGACACATTCTAAACAACGCCTTTTCTAATTCAGGAGCAAATCGAATATCCATATCTACCAGTTCCAATGATATTTCGAACTCTCCAGTGGTATTCCATTTTTCTACCAAATCCTGAACAGCGGGCTTCAATCCAAACTGCCAGAGCACGTCTGGCATTAGGTTACGCGAAATATTTTTAACCTCTGTAATGGCAACGCCAATATTATCCTCCAAGGCACGAATGCGTTCATTCATATCATCGCTTGATCCTCTTTTTCCGATGCCCGATTTTAGATGTTGTAGGTTTAGCTTGATAGCTGTAAAGAGTTGTCCTAGGCCATCGTGAAGTTCTTGCGCAACCCGCATTCTTTCATTTTCCTGTCCTTCAATGAGTGCTTCGCGGTGGTGCTTTTCAAATTCCTTGGTCTCCGAAATATTTCGAGCAATACAAATGGCCGTAATTACCCGATTTCCATGATAAATAGGCGAAAGTGCAACGCCATACGTTGAATATTGTCCGTCTTGTCTGCGTAAAATTCGAAGCTCCGTTTTAATTGGCTTTCCTGTTGCAAACACTTGATTTACGAGTTCCATTGCAGCCTGCGAGTTTTCTGGCAGCATGACTTCTTCTAGTGTTCTCCCTGCCCATTTTCGGTCTTTCGGGAGTTCTAAATAATCATTTACCGACAGGATGTAGCCCTCCGAGTTTACCGTTAAAATGAGATCATCTGCATGTTCAAAAATAGATCGCCATCGTGCTTCAGACGATGCCAAAGCTTCCTGAGCTAATTTTCGGCTAGTGACATCATTTCCTACAGCTTGATAACCTAAAAGCGTGCCTGAGTTGCCAAAAAAGGCCGTTACATTCCACTCTTGCCAGATGAGATTTCCATCCTGGTCATAATTTCGAAGCTCACAAACCCTTTTGGGATCTCGCGCAGTAATCAATTGCATTTCTCGTTCGCATTTTTCCAGTTCAGATGGCGGGAATAACGATGGAAATCTCGTTTCTAACCCTGAATCTTTGAATTTGAAAAACCGCGTAAAAGCCAGATTTCTGAAAATGACCTTTCTTGTTGGGCTAATGCGACAAATCATTTCCGACTGAGCCTCTACTATGCTCTGATACCGATGTTTTATAGTATTCAGCTCATCAGCAAGTCTATGCGTATCTGTAATATTAGCAATGGAAACCAACACCAACGATAGGTCTTCTTCATGACCAGGAAGGACATTCAAGTTGAATTGAACATCAATCGTATCATCGTTAACATTTACAAAAGAGCCTTCAGCCTGAAAGTAGGTTTTACCTTCAGAAAGTGCTACGAATTCGTTGAGAAAAATAGACTCTGAATCGGGTGTGAAATTTCGATGAATCTTCTTAATGAATGCCGCTTTGTCTTCAACGCCATTCATTACGAGTGTAGCTCTGTTCACGTTCTTCACCTCAATGAGGTCAATACATCTTTCTAATTGCGATGGATTCTCTAGAAAATAGGTTTTTAAGTCCAATACACCTTCTGCTTTCCTAGCATCCAAAAATTTTTTCACCTGAGAAAAATCCTCTTCCCAAAAGGAAAACGGGGCGTTATCGAATATGAATCGATACTTTTCTTCGGAAAGCCTGGCAGCGGTAACATCACGAGAAATGCCAATGAGCCCTATTAAGTTACCATTAGCATCTTGCAGAGGCGATTTAGTGGTAGAAAAATAGCTATTACCAACTCCGAAGGTTCCTCGGTTTTCGTATGAAACAGAATTACCGGATTCGAACAATTTCGCATCACTTTCAACAATTTTTTTCACTGGAAAATGACCAAGCAATTCAACGTCAGTTCGACCAATAATTTCGTCAATTCGTTTTCCAAAATAGGCAGCACATGCTTCATTAATTGAAATATATCTTCCTTCTAAATCCTTGGCATAAATGGAATCGGAAGCACCCTGAATGATGCTGTTGAGGAGTTCATTTTCTCGTAATAAAAGTCGAATTTGTTCTTCAGGCCGTATGGATATGGATTCTTTAGACATGGTAGGTTTGAGCGAACTAAAGTAGTTTTACGGCTTCAAACAGCACTATCATTCCATGAAAATCCGTGTTCTTCTATACATTTCCATTTTCTTATTACTGAGTTCTTGTATGACAGTAAAACCGCTTGAAATTCGGTCTGTTGTGTGTTGTGATCTTAAAAAAGCAATGCAGACCGAAGCAGAGGTGGCTTTTATGGTTGAATTGCACAATCCAAACGACTTTCCCGTGAATGTGAAAAGTTACTGTTTGGATGTGCGCTTAAACAACAATACCCTCGGAACGGCTGAGTCGAAAGAATTCACTGAAATTGAGCCAAATAAGACCTTAAAAAAGTCTATTACTCTTAGAACTTCGGCTCAAAAATTAGTAAGCGGTAGCCTAACGATGGGATTGTCGGCACTTCTTAAAAACGATTTATCTACGTTGGAAGTGGAAATTGTGGGTTCTGTAGTTGGCAATGCCAAAGGATTTTCTAAACGTGTTCGTATACGTGAGAAGTATCCTCTTAAATTGAATCCATAATTAAGAAAGTGGAACGCACACATTCTTCGGCTCCGTAAAAAACCGAAGTGCTTCCCAACCACCTTCGCGACCAACACCAGATTGCTTTACGCCACCAAAAGGAGTTCGCAAATCGCGGATAAGCCAGCAGTTTATCCATACAATTCCCGTGTGAAGTTGCGCTGCAACACGATGGGCCTTGGAAAGATTACTTGTCCAAATGGTTGATGCCAACCCGTACTTCGTTCCGTTGGCGTAAGCCAGCACTTCTTCTTCTGTATCAAACGGTTGAAGAGTAACAACTGGACCAAAAATTTCCTCTTGATTGGTGCGACATTGCTCGTCCAATCCTTCAATTACGGTTGGCTCAACAAACCAACCTCCAAGTTCGGTCTTAGCTTCTTTCCCACCACAGAGCACGGTGCCACCTTCCTGTTTTGCCAATTCCAAGTAAGAAAGTATTTTATCGAAATGTGCTTTAGAAACCACCGCGCCCAGTTTCACATCGGGCAATTTAGGATTGCCAACTTTCATCTCTTTTACAAGTTCCACAAACCGCGTTTTGAACTCGTTGTAAATGCCTTTCTGAACGTAAATACGCGAGCCGCATAAGCATATTTGCCCTTGGTTGGCAAAACTGGAATTAAGGGAAGTTTTGAGTGCGTTCTCCAAATCGCAATCATCAAAAATGATATTCGGATTTTTGCCTCCCAATTCCAGTGAAAGTTTTTTAAACATGGGAGCCGCAATGCGAGCAATGGTTTTGCCTGTCTCTGTTCCTCCGGTGAAAGAAATGATTGGCACATCGGCATGTTCGGTAATGGCCGAGCCAACTTTACCGCCAAGTCCGTGAACGATGTTTAACACTCCTTTAGGAAATCCGACCTCATCGCAAATCTGCGAAAGCAGAAACGCAGTCATTGGTGTAATCTCAGATGGCTTGGCAACTACGGTGTTTCCTGACGCAAGCGCAGGTGCAATCTTCCAAGTGAAAAGATAAAGCGGCAAGTTCCATGGCGAGATGCAACCAGCTACGCCAACGGGTTGCCGAAGCGTGTAATTCAAGAACTTTCCATCTGTATCGTGCAATTCAGAACTATCGTGCAAAATGGCGGTGGCAAAGAACTTGAAGTTGTCCGAAGCACGCGGAATATCTACACGCTTTGCAAGCCATACTGGTTTGCCATTGTCGGTGCTTTCGGCTTCGGCTAGTTCGTCTAAACGTTCTGTAATGCGCCTAGAAACATTTCGCAGATGTTCCGAACGCTCTTCACGCGAGAGTGCCGACCAGATTGGGAAAGCTGCCTTGGCGGCACTTACCGCGAGTTCCACATCCGTGGCATCCGAATCAGGAATCAATGAATAAACTTCTCCAGTCGCTGGGTTATAATTATCTAGGAACTGGCCCGAGTTCGGGGCTTTAAACTGCCCATTAATGTAGTTAAGAATTTGCTGCATCGCTATTGTTTGGGGTAAATGTAACGGCAATCCTAGTTATCTGCCTAGCCACTTCAAAACCTGACACGCATGACATCCCGACCCGAAAACAGCAGTATGACAAACGGCTTGTCATGCGTGTCAGTATTCCCATTTTTTGGCATGGATGCGTGCCAAACCGCGCCTAAAATTCCTGCATCCTTTTATTCATGGGGGTTTCAGCGGGTTTTAATTTACTTAAAACGACCTTGGCACAAGGATGTGCACGGTAATTGCCTACTGCCAACCGTCAAACATTAAGTCACAAACATTTAAAACATAAAACAATGGAAGACGCATTCAAAAAATTCCTTTACGCTGGTGTTGATCTTGCAGCAGAAGTATCTACAAAATTCGAAGAGTCTGTAAAAGATCTTATCGAGAAAGGTAAAATCTCTGACGTTGAAGGAAAAAAATTGGTAGACGAACTTTTCGAGAAAACCGAAGCTCGTAAAGAAGAATTCGAAGCTAAATACAACGAAATCAAAGAAAAAGTTGGTATCGTAAAGAAAACTGAAGAAGAAATTCTTGCTGATTTGAAATCGAAAGTTGCTGACCTAGAAAGTAAAATCGGTAAAACTTCTGCTAAAGCTGCTGCTCCAAAAGCAACTGCAAAAGCATAAGTAAAGGCAAAGTCTCAGGGTTGGAGAGTCCTGTTTCTTTTCATGGTAAGCGCCCCGACAGTAATGTTGGGGCGTTTTTTTTTGAACACAATTCACTAAAATTTCTCTGTAGAGGCAGCAATTCAGTACTCAAAGAAGCATCCTTAAGCGATTGTATTGACTGCGTGATTTTCTTAGCTTCGCAGCCCGTTTAAAAAAAGCAATTCGCTGATTTTCAGCATGCATTATGTGGCAAACCGTTGCGCGCATCATTCTTAAAAACCGTATTGCCATTCTGGTAATTATCGGACTAATTACCATTCTGATGGGCTACAAGGCCACATCAGTAAAGATTCGCTACGATTTTGCTGCGTTGCTGCCAATGACCGACAGCACACTAATTAACTACAAAGCCTTCAAACAGAAATTTGGAGAAGACGGGGATGTTCTAGTTATTGGCATTGAGAATGAACACCTTTTCCGAAAGGATGTGTTTGACGCTTGGTTCGATTTGGGCGAGGAAATGCGCCAATTAGAAGGCGTTGAACAAGTAGTATCTGCCGCTCGATGCTATCACTTGGTGAGGAATGATAGTCTCAAACGTTTTGACTTTAAGCTACTTAGCGAAGGAAAACCAGCCACACAAGCCGAACTAGATTCCCTCAAGGACGAAATCGTGAAACTGAAGTTTTACGATAAGCTCATGTGGGATGAAGAATCGCACATTTCGGTAATGGCCATCACCATGAATGCGAAGGTGTTAGACAGCAAGAAACGCGTTGCCCTCACCGACCGCATCATCGCCACAGGTCAGAAATACGAGGGTCGTTTAGGTTCAAAACTGCGCTACTCAGGAATGCCTTACATCCGAAGCATTTTAGCCAAAGTGGTAGCAGACGAAATGGTGTTGTTTATACTCTACGCCATTTTGGTCACAGGCTTTATCATGCTCCTGTTCTTCCGTTCGTTTAAAGTGGTGATGGTGGCCATGTTGGTGGTTGGAATAGGCGCCATTTGGTCAATCGGACTCGTATCATTATTCGGATTTCAGCTTTCTATTTTAACCGGACTTGTGCCACCGCTCATTATAGTAATTGGCGTAGCCAATTGTATATTCTTGCTCAACAAGTATCACACAGAATACCGCTTGCATGGCAACAAAATAAAAGGGCTTCAGCGCGTGGTAAGAAAAGTTGGAAGGGCTACGCTTTTGACAAATGCTACAACCGCTGCTGGTTTTGCCACGTTTACTGTAGTAGAAAGTTCGGTAATGCGCGAATTTGGTGTGGTGGCAGCCACTTCCATCATGTTCATTTTTGTTCTTTCTATTCTATTGGTTCCTATCGTTTTCAGCTTTTTGAGCGAACCAAAAGCGCGACATGTAAAACACTTAGATCGCGATTATTCTAAAACATTTATTTCAAAAATTGTAGAAATAGTGCTCTCATACCGTACGCGAGTCTATTGGTTTTTCGCAATTGTGGTTGTTATTGGAATCTATGGTATTACGCTTATTACATCGAACGGCAATATTGTGGATGATTTTCCTGAAGACAGTCCAGTGCTGGCTGACCTCGCCTTTTTTGAGAAAAATTTCAATGGTGTAATGCCTTTTGAAGTTCAAATTGACGCACTAAAACCAGACAAAGCGCTATCACCAGCCACCTTGAAACGAATCGAAAAATTGCAAGATGCTATTTCGGCCTATCCGCAATTTTCGAGAGCCGTAAGTATGGCAGAAGTTGTAAAATCATTGAAACAGGCGTACTACGGTGGAATGCCATCAAAATACAGCCTCCCAAACGGAAGTGAACGTGGTTTTATCCTGTCTTACGCCAACAACAATGGTGATGAAGGAAAGGGAAATGACATGCTGAACAGTTTTATAGACAGTGCAAAGCAAGTAACGCGCGTCAGTTTTCAGATGAAAGATGTAGGAACAGACGAAATGGACAGACTATTGGCTGAAATCGGGCCAAGAGTTGACAGCATTTTTGCGCCAGACAAATACAAAACCTTAATGACGGGCACCTCTGTGGTGTATTTGCGCGGAACGGATTATTTAGTCAAAAACCTGTTTGTCAGTTTGGGAATTGCAGTTGTACTCATTGCCATCCTTATGGCCTTCATGTTCCGCTCTTGGCGTATGGTGGCAGTGTCACTCATCCCAAACATCATCCCACTCATAATTACGGGTGCGCTAATGGGTTTTGGAGGAATCACGATTAAGCCATCCACTATTTTGGTGTTCAGTATTGCCTTTGGTATTTCGGTAGATGATACGATTCACTTTTTGGCCAAATACCGACAAGAGTTGGAGGCCAACGCTTGGAAGATAAAACGCAGTGTAATCCTAGCATTGCATGAAGTCGGATTAAGCATGGCTTACACGTCTATTGTGCTGTTTTTTGGGTTCTCCATTTTCAACCTTAGCACTTTTGGTGGAACCAAAGCATTAGGAATGCTTGTTTCAATTACGCTGTTAGTGGCAATGTTCTCCAATTTAATACTGCTACCATCACTATTACTTACATTAGAGCGGTCTATGACAGACAAATACAAGAAAAATACGGTAGTGGATTCTCCCGAATCTGAAGACAAAAAATTGAGTTGAGCGTTAAAAATCCATCTTAGTATGAAAGGAATCATTTTGGCCGGTGGGTCTGGCACCAGGCTTCATCCGTTGACCCTTGCAGTAAGCAAGCAGCTTATGCCTGTTTACAATAAACCGATGGTTTATTATCCGCTCAGCGTATTAATGTTGGCTGGAATCCGAGAAATTCTCATCATAAGCACGCCACACGATTTGCCACACTTCGAGCGCTTGTTCGGAACTGGAGAGCAAATTGGCTGCAAATTCAGTTACAAGGTTCAAGAAATTCCGAACGGACTTGCACAGGCATTTGTACTTGGCGAGGAGTTTATCGGAAACGATAAGGTGGCTTTGGTGTTGGGAGATAATATCTTTTACGGTCACGGCTTAGAGCAATTACTCAAATCGAACAACGACCCAGAAGGCGGGGTTGTTTATGCCTATCACGTTAGCGACCCAGAACGCTATGGTGTGGTTGAATTTGATGCTGATTTTAATGCTGTGTCTATTGAAGAAAAGCCAGTACAGCCAAAATCAAATTATGCCGTTCCTGGATTGTACTTCTACGATAATTCGGTAGTTGAAGTGGCAAAAAACCTTAAGCCAAGTGCTCGAGGCGAATACGAAATCACAGACATCAACAAGTACTACTTAAAGGAAGGAAAACTGAAAGTAGGTCTGCTTGGAAGAGGAACTGCTTGGTTAGATACTGGTACGTTTGCTTCGTTAATGCAAGCTGGGCAGTACGTTCAAACAATAGAAGAACGACAAGGATTGGCTATTGGTTGTATTGAAGAAATCGCGTATCGCCAGAAATTCATTACTGCCGACCAACTCAGAAAAATTGCCGAACCACTCGTTAAAAGCGGTTATGGTGAGTACTTAATGAAATTGCTGAAATAAGATGAAATATCCAGCACACATCAAGAACAAAATTCTAGTTACAGGAGGAGCAGGCTTTGTAGGAAGTGGCATGGTCTCTAAACTGATTGCAGATCCTGAAAACTATGTGGTTGTGGTAGATAGCCTACTTACAGGATCACACAAGAAAATTCCGGAAGCTGAACACGGAAATCTGCGTTTCATCAAATGCGATGTAAACGATTACAAGGATATTTCGAGTGTATTCCATGCGTATTCTTTTGATTATGTTTTCCATTATGCAGCCGTTGTAGGTGTAAAGCGTACGCTCCAAAACCCCGTAATGGTGCTAAACGATATTACGGGAATCAACAACCTACTTCTATTGTCTAAGAATACAGGTGTGAAGCGAGTATTCTACTCAAGTTCATCAGAAGTTTATGGAGAACCAGTCGAATTTCCACAGAACGAAGAGACCACGCCACTCAATTCCCGCCTTCCTTACGCTATTGTGAAGAATGTGGGAGAGGCATACCTCAAATCCTTCCACCGCGAATTCGGTTTAGAGTACACTATTTTCCGTTTTTTCAACACGTATGGGCCCAAGCAAAGCAAAGAATTTGTGATATCTCGGTTCCTTTCTATGGCGCTTCAAAACCAAGACATCACCATTTATGGCGATGGATCTCAGACAAGAACGTTCTGCTTTATTCAAGACAATATTGATGCGTGCTACGCGGCATTCAAGAACGATTTATATGTAAATGATGTGGTGAACATTGGAGGCGGAAACGAGCTTTCTGTTCTCGAATTGGCGAAAATTATCATCAAAGTCACCGGTTCCAGCTCAAACATAATTCACCTCCCTGCTTTGGAAGAAGGCGATATGACCCGAAGACTTCCTGATACGAGCAAGATGAAAACGCTACTCAAGCGTGATGTGACACCACTCGAACAAGGTCTTGAATTGGTTATTCAACAAGGCCAATTTATTTCGCTTATTGATTAAATGAAGCAACTTCAAGGCCTTCAGGAACGGTTTGAAAAGGCATTGGAGGCGTTGGAATTACCCAGCGAACCCAAGTTTCTCTACGAGCCTATTTCCTATACCTTGTCCAATGGCGGAAAACGAATGCGGCCACTTTTGGTGTTGCTCGGTTGTCGCATTTTCAATGAATCGGTAAACGAGGCTATTCACCCAGCCATTGGCGTAGAGCTGTTCCACAATTTCACGCTTTTGCATGACGATATCATGGACAAAGCACCGCTAAGGAGGGGTATGAAAACGGTTCACGAAAAATGGAACAATCATGTAGCTATTCTTTCGGGCGATGCCATGTTTATTAAGGCTTATCAGGAACTGTTACAGACTAGGTTAGATGTAATTCCAAGCATTCTTACAGAGTTCAACAAAACTGCTTTAGAGATTTGCGAAGGCCAGCAAATGGACATGGATTTTGAAACTTCGGAAGATGTTTCGATTGACAGTTACCTGAAAATGATTAGCCTCAAAACGGCAGTTCTTTTGGCAGCCTCTTTAAAGATTGGAGCAACCATTGGCGGTGCCAATAGATCCCAAGCACAATTACTGTATGATTTTGGATTGAATGCTGGAATTGCGTTTCAGTTGCAAGACGATATTCTGGATGTATATGGCGAAAGCCAAAAAGTTGGGAAACAAAAAGGAGGCGACATCATTTCAAGCAAAAAGACTTTTCTGCTTTTGAAAGCGATGGAATTAGCAAGAGGCGAAGAGGCAGAATCACTAAAAAAGTGGCTTGCAAGTGAGTCTGAATCTGAAAAAGTAAAAGCAGTAACCGAAATCTACAGTCAACTTGGAATTCGAAAATTGGCCGAAGACCGAATGTGGGAATTTTACAACAAGGGAGTTTCTAGCTTAAACCAAGTAGAAGGGGATGAAGAATGGATTGGAAGACTTCGCACATTCTCAGAAAAACTCATGCATCGCGAATCTTAATGAACGAAACCTAACAGGTTTTGAAAACCACTTAGGTCGGCATTGCAAATGAATAATCTCCCACTTTCCGCACAAGATTTTGACCGCTACGAACGAAGCGTGGCCCTGCTCCAAGATGTAGTGGCACAGATAAACAAGGATTTTCGCTTACAAGGTTTTGATGTGAATTTCTCTGGCGAAGGAGGAACGGCCTACAGAGAACTGTCAGACCAGTTGGCTCCCGTTATCGAATACATGCTCGAAAATCAGACGGAAACCTTCTGGAATCTCATCTACGGCATCGACCTCAATGAGAATAAAGTAAAGCAGATTCTGTTCGGAAAGGAAGAAGTTGAAAACGCCATCGGTCAACTCACCGACCTCATCCTAAAACGAGAATTGCAAAAAGTAGTGATAAGGCATTTTTATTCGGGAAAACAATTGCCCTGAAAAATCCGTTTCTAGTTCAATTATTGCCTTTTACGCACTACGATAATCCTATCTTTGCCGAAATTTAACAATCAGAGACCGTTCTCCCACAAATGGATAAGTTCTCATACCTTTCAAACATGGATGTTTCTACTGTAGAACATCTTTATCAGTCTTACAAATCAAATCCTGACTCGGTTGCCCAAGATTGGCAGCAGTTTTTCGCTGGTTTCGATTTTGCCGAACAACTCTACGACCAGGACGATGCCAGTTTTGGTATTCCTGCCAACGTAAAAAAGGAATTTGATGTCATTAACCTCATCAACGGTTATCGAAAGAGCGGACATCTTTTTACTAAGACAAACCCAGTAAGGGAAAGGAGAAAATATACGCCTACGCTCGCCAAGGAAAATTTCGAGTTAACCGATGCAGACCTCGATACCACTTTCCGTGCAGGAACAATGATTGGCATTGGCCCAGCGCCTCTGCGTCAAATTATTGAACATCTTGAAGCCACATACTGCCAAAGTATCGGGGTAGAATATATGTACATCCGCAGACCAGAAGTGGTTGAATGGATACAAAAAATGCTCGAAACCAATAGAAATCAACCAGATTTTACGTTGGATGAGAAGAAGCAAGTGCTAAAAAAATTGAGTCAGGCTGTACTTTTCGAAGAGTTTCTTGGAAAAAAATTTACAGGGCAGAAGCGATTCTCATTAGAAGGTGCAGAGTCGCTAATTCCGGCTATGGATATGGTAGTGGAGGAAGGCTCGCGCTTAGGTATTGAGGAGTTCGTAATTGGGATGGCACATCGTGGTAGACTAAACGTGCTTGCCAATATCCTAAACAAGACCTACAAAGAAATTTTCTCAGAGTTTGAAGGAAAGGATTATGAAGATGCCGACATTGAAGGTGATGTGAAATATCACATGGGTTATACGTCTTATATGACGGCAGACAGTGGGAAAAAGGTGAAAATGAATTTATGTCCCAACCCGTCTCATCTTGAAGCAGTAGGCCCTGTTGTAGAAGGAATTTCGCGCGCTAAGGTTGATAGAAAATTTAAAGGCGATGACAGCAAACTGTGTCCAATTCTGATTCATGGCGATGCAGCTATTGCTGGCCAAGGTGTGGTTTATGAGCTTGTTCAGATGGCTAAATTAGATGGCTACAAAACAGGTGGAACCATTCATATTGTCATTAACAATCAGGTTGGATTTACAACCAATTACACCGATGGCCGATCGAGCATTTACTGCACGGATGTTGCTAAAGTGACGCTTTCACCCGTGTTCCATGTAAATGGTGATGACGCTGAAGCCGTTTCGCACACCATGCGCATGGCAATGAAGTTCCGACAAGTATTTAAGGGCGATGTATTTGTAGACTTACTTTGCTACAGAAAATATGGACATAACGAAGGCGATGAGCCACGTTTTACGCAACCAAATCTGTACGACCTTATTGCCAAACACGAAAATCCGTTAAGCATTTATGCCAAAAAACTAACATCATCTGGAGTAGTAGGTGCTGATTTGGTGAAGACTATGGAAGATGAATTCAGTGATATGCTGCAAGAGCGATTGCTAGAGGCGAAAGAAATTGAGAAGGCAACAGTTACGCAATTCTTAGAGGATACCTGGAAAGGCTATCGATTTGCCAAAAAAGAAGAGTTTGAAAATTCACTAGCCACAGGAGTTGACGAAGCGACCCTCAAAGGAATTTCGAAAGTCTTAACAACGGTTCCTAAGGAGATTAAGGTGTTCCGCAAAATGCAGAAGATTCTTAAAGACCGAGAAACCATGGTTTTTGAATCCGATCAACTCGATTGGGGAATGGCCGAGCTTTTGGCTTACGGATCATTGCTAAAAGAAGGACATGAAGTGCGCATTTCTGGTCAGGATGTTGAACGCGGAACATTCTCGCACCGCCATGCCGTACTCGTTTTAGAAGATTCAGGAGCAGAATACGTTCCATTACGTCATTTAGGTAAAGGACAAGGAGAATTCAACATTTTTAATTCGTTACTGTCTGAATACGCAGTGCTTGGATTCGATTACGGATACGCATTTGGGGCACCAAACGCACTTACCATTTGGGAAGCACAGTTTGGCGACTTCAACAATGGCGCCCAAATCATCATTGACCAGTTCATCTCTTCGGCTGAAGAAAAGTGGAAAGGAATGAATGGAATAACCATGCTGCTTCCTCACGGCTACGAAGGAATGGGGGCCGAGCACAGCAGTGCCAGAATGGAGCGATTCCTCATGTTGTGCGCAGACGATAACATGCAAATGGTGAATTGCACCACACCTGCCAACTTCTTCCACGTGTTGAGAAGGCAAATGAAACGCGAGTTCAGAAAGCCGTTGGTGGTTTTCACTCCAAAAAGCTTGTTGCGTCATCCTCGCTGTGTTTCATCGCTGAAAGAACTGGCTACAGGTGGTTTCAAAGAGGTGATTGATGACGAAACTGCAAACGCAAAAAAAGTGGAGCGTGTGCTTCTATGTAGTGGAAAAGTATATTACGATTTGCTCGAAAAGAAAGAAGAATTAAATGCCGAAGAAGTTGCCATTGTACGTTTAGAGCAACTAGATCCACTGCCACGAACTCAAATTGCAGCGCTTCAGAAAAAATACTCGAAAGCCAAATGGGTTTGGGTACAGGAAGAACCCGCTAACATGGGGGCTTGGTCGCATTTGCTGCGTAAGTTGCGTCAAGTTCATTTGGAGCTAGTATCTAGACCATCTTCGGGTGCTCCGGCAACAGGTTCTGGTCAGCGCCATCGTGCTGAACAAGCCAAATTGATAAACCAAGCGTTTGCCGATATTTCGGTAACCGTCTAACCAAAAAATAAGACTACAGGCATGCCAATAGTAGAGATTAAAGTACCAAGCCCAGGAGAATCTATTAGCGAAGTGGAAATCGCATCTTGGTTAAAAGAAGATGGCGATTACGTTTTCCTAGATGAGGAAATCTGTGAAGTAGATTCAGATAAAGCCACGTTGGCCATCCCAGCCGAACAAGCTGGTGTTATCAAACGAATTGCTGCCGAAGGTGATGTAGTGCAAGTTGGACAAGTAATTTGCACCATTGATACAGATGCAAAAGCTCCGGAAGGAAATGCGCCAGAGCCTAAAAAGGCTGAGGTTGTAGTTGAGGAGAAAAAAGCTACTGCACCATCAAAATCGGAAGCTCCTGCTCCACAAAAACAAGAGTCTTATGCAAGCGGAACACCATCGCCAGCGGCTAAGAAAATGATGTCTGAGAATGGTGTTTCTGCCAATCAAGTAAAAGCAACTGGCAAAGACGGACGCATTACCAAGCAAGATGTTCTTTCTGCCATGTCATCAGGGTTTGCGCTTGGAGATGCAGGTCAGAGTTGGGCAGGAGGCCGAGAGCAGCACAGAGAAAAAATGAGCATGCTTCGCAGAAAAGTTGCTGAGCGATTGGTTTCTGTAAAGAACGAAACCGCCATGCTTACCACCTTTAATGAGGTGAACATGAAACCGATTATGGACCTACGTAATCAGTACAAAGGAAAATTCGCAGATACTCACGGAATCAACCTTGGATTCATGGGCTTTTTCACCAAAGCAGTAACCGAGGCACTTTACCACTATCCAGCGGTTAACGCCATGATTGATGGTCAAGAATTGGTTTTTCACGATTACTGCGATATAGGCATCGCTGTTAGTTCTCCAAAAGGATTAATGGTGCCCGTTGTGCGGAATGCTGAACAAATGAGTTTGGCCGAAATTGAATCTGAAATCAAGCGTTTGGCCATCAAAGCAAGAGATGGAAAAATTTCTGTAGAAGAAATGACAGGAGGTACTTTCACTATAACAAACGGTGGTGTTTTTGGCTCGATGATGAGTACACCCATCATCAATCCACCGCAGAGTGCCATCCTGGGAATGCACAATATAGTTGACCGTGCAGTTGTTGAAGATGGACAAATTGTTGCCCGACCGATGATGTATCTCGCATTGAGCTACGACCACCGCATTATTGATGGTAAAGAGTCTGTTTCATTCCTTGTAAAAGTGAAGAACATGCTCGAAAATCCATCAACCATGCTGTTTGGCGGTAAGACCGGTGAAGAGATTCTTTTGGGTCTTTAATTAGGTATCACTTTTTCGGCAACATCTTTTAGCACCTGCTCAACAGCAGGACAAATGCTCGCATTTTTCAAATGTAAATCAAGCAATTGATGCTGCTTTACTCTATCTGTATGCGGATAATCTCTGCATGCTTTGGGTCGATGATTGTAAATTGAGCAATACTTATCTGCTCCTAAAAACGGACACGGCATCGATTTAAAAACCTGATCGCCATCTTCATCCACTCGTACGTACTGAGCCACAAACTGAGCATCTTTCATCCTCAATTGCTTGGCAACACGCTTGATATCTGTATCCGATAGTAATGGCCCCGTGGTGGTGCAGCAATTGGCGCACTGGAGGCAATCGATACACGAAAACGCCTTCTCATGCGCATCATGAAATAGAGAATCCAGCTGCCGTGGATTCTTGCGTTTGAGCTGCGCTACCAGCTTTGATGCTTCGTTTTCTGCTTGCTTTTTCTTGGACATCTTATTCATGCCAAAGAAAACGAATTGCAGATGGATGGCATAGTTGGTTCGCGATTGAATGCAAGACTGCTAAAAATCAGTAATTCCACCTATTGACAATGTTCAATGGGTGAACTACATTTATATCGTTCAACCCAAAAATATCACTATGAAACACTTCTCCTCCCTCCTCCTTCTTCTCGGATTTTACGGAATGACCCAGGCGCAACACGCCAAAATCACTCCGAATGTTGCAGGTCAAGAACCAGAAACAAGCACGTTTGTAAAATCGCAAGAATTCTCGTTGCCGTGTCTTGGCTCGCGAAGCATGGCAGATGTAACCAACCCGTGGATGCGAACCATTACCTCTGGTAAAAGAATCCATGGCGCACCAAACAAAAGTGCGCTGGAACTGAGAAAAGAGGAAAAAACGAGACTAAAATTTGAACACAATATCCGCGAAGCAAGCCCCGAGGTGAGCAATCCATTAGCCACTACGCCTACACTTGGAAGGAATTTTCTTGGCAACGAATTATTTGGCGGAACGCCTTCCGATAATTCGATGGCCGTTTCAAACGGTGGCATCATTGTAAGTGCCGACAACGCCACCATGGAAGTCTATGATGGCGGGGCGCAGAATCCGTATCTATTTACCCTCACAGGACATTCTGATTTTTTCAGCTTTTTAAATCCGGCACCTACAGGAAACATCTACGACCCGAAAGTGCTGTATGATTCTGGCTCAGACAGATTCATTTACATGATTCTGCACGGAACATCTTCGCAGCAAAGTGAATTGCTCATTTGCTTCTCGCAAACAAACAACCCAGCCACCGGAAGTTGGTGGGTTTACCGCATTCAGGCCAATCAAGCACATCCGGGTTCGTGGTTCGACTATCCGAATATCGGGGTGAGCAACAATGAACTATACATATCTGGTAACATGTTTACTGATGCCGGACAAAACTCAGGAAACATCATTTTTCAGATTGAGAAAAACGCGTGCTACAGCGGGCAAAACATCAATTATCAATATTGGTCTAACGTGCAGCACGAAGGCGAACCAGCATTTACAATGGTTCCGTTGAGTTTTGGACAGCAAGGCAATTACGGCCCCGGCATTTACTTAGTAGCCAACGAAACATCCAATCCGTCAGACAGGATTTTCCTTTTTGATCTTACAAACGACATGTCTTCGAACAACGAAACGATAAACACTTATGCGGTAAACACCACCGCTTTTGATGTAGGTGGTAATGCTGCACAAAATGGAAGCAATGTTCTTTTAGATGTTGGCGACAACCGTATTCAGAACGGATTCTACATGAACGGATACGTACATATGGTATTTACAAGCGACATTGGACAGGGTTGGAATGGGATTAACTACAACCGAATTAACCTGAACAACCTGAGTGTTTCACGAACCACGTATGGATTGGTTGGCAGCTACGATTACTGCTACCCAGCGGTGGCTTCTACGGGAACTTCGGTTAACGACCAATCGGTCATTATCGCCTTTGTGCGTTCTGGACAAGATATTTTCCCTGAATTCCGTGCCGTGAATTGCGATCACAGTATGCAATGGAGCAACTCGGTATTAGTTAAAGCAGGCGAGGATGATGTAAATATTGGTGGACAAAGTCCTGATAGATGGGGAGATTACACAGGAATAAGCCGCAGAAATGGCGCCAATCGCACCGTTTGGGCTGCTGGTTGCTACGGTCAAAGTGGTAATAACTGGGGTGTAAACAATGGTTGGAATGCGTGGATTGCCGAGTTAACGGATGGAGGACAACCGCAAGCTATTAGCGAAGCGAATGACAAATCTGCATTGCGCGTGTACCCAAACCCAACCGTAGAGCGCTTTTCTGTTGAGTTTGAAATGCTGGAGCGAATGGACATCAATGTGAGTATTTACGACATGAAAGGAACGCTGGTAAAAGTTTTGCTACAAGACAACTTGAAGCCAGGAATGAAAACGCTTCACTTTAACCGCAATGCCCTTAGCAGTGGAACCTACATCATCAACGTAACATCAAACCAAAAAACATTGGCACATGAAAAGCTTATTATTGATTAGCACCTTGTCCGTTTTACTCTCGGTTTGCAACAGCAAAACCGATTCTACGGCAACAGAAGATCAGGAAGAAATTCCTGTGGAAGCCAAAGTTGACATTTTGAACGAACAGGAAGAGAACGCCATCATTTCGGCCAAAGAGCCAGCCATTGACCAAGCGGTAGATGAAGCCGAATCGAAACCTGCTTCAACTAAACCGAAGTACGAAGGCAAAATGCCCGATACTACGGTGAAAAAAATTATTGAGCATGGCGCGCCCGATAAGGCCTACAACGATTCGGTAAAAGCAGCTAAAACGAAGGGGAAGTTTTGAACTGAAGCGAAGAGTGATGAGCGACCAGCGACCAGTTGGCTACTGCTTCAGCAATTTGGCGATTGAGATTCCCTTTTCTGATTCAATCGAGATAAGGTAAATGCCAATTGGTTGGGCTGTGAGGTCGATGGTCTGCGAAGCCCCTGTCTCACCCTTTTTAATGATTCTCCCAAACAGGTCGTAAACACGATAACTCGAGTTTCGGGGAGTAAGTAATTGGAAAATTCCTGTGGTTGGATTGGGGGAGATTAAACTTTCTGTTTCCTGTGTTTCAATTTCATTTATCAGGTTGCAAAATGTTCCGCTTCCTAACTGTGGTATGCCATAATGGCTATAACAATTTAATGTGCTCCAATTTTCGAATTGAGTTAAACGCTGGTCAAACCCTAGAGCACTTCCAATTCCTTCAAGAATCCAAATATTCTCTGGAGTATCTAGCCAAAGCCTTTTGCGATAAACCCCATCAACCAAGAGCGAGTCTTTGTCTTCAACTATTAGAGGGAAATAATCATTTAAGACAGACTCCAAGGTGTCGCCAATGCCCAGGGTAAAATCATACATCAATTCGTCTCCTACACTTGATGCTCGAAAAATCTTACCCTCCTCAGCTCTAAACAAACCAACATTGCCTGCAAAGTATGTAGGTGATAACCCACAACTTCCACCCCATATGCTTTCAGTCCATTTATATCCGTAGAAATCTATTTCCGCGTAAAGATTATTTGAAATGAGAGTATCCCCATCTACAAAGTAAACAACCTCGTGTTCATGGAGACAACTTCCTCCATCAAGCCATGCATAATCAATCTGCCAATTCGCGGACTCGTGCAATGGAAAAGGCGCCCAGTTCTGTGCGAGAGCACCCATGGAGCAGCAAAGCAGTAAAACAAGTACCAAGGGTTTCATGATGTTAAAGTAGCTGATTCTTACTTATCCAAAGCTTCTGAAGCGCATGGAGCAAGAACTATTTTAGTGCTTAGCCTCCGAAAATTGCAAAGATAACTATGCTTTATACAAAGAAGACTATGTGTAAGGCATATAGTACTATGCATAATACTGAGAGCTCTATGCATAATACTGAGAGCTCTATGTATAAATCATAGAGCTCTATGATTTATACATAGGTAGCTCTGTATTATATATAGATATCTATGCGTTACATATAGATAGCTATCTTTAACCCATATATTGCTATGCTTTAGGCATAGACAATTAACAACTTAAAGAGCCTTATCATGCTTCGTGGACGCCCAAAAGAACCTCCTACATGGAAAACGCGCAATCCGATACCGGAAGGCTTCAACACGGCTCCTATCATCAGGGATGCCATGCACAAGACGCGTATCAGGCAGGTTGACATCGCCCGCAAAACGGGTCGCAACCCAAACACGATAAAAAGTTTTCGAAGAGGAAAAAGTATTCAGGCAAGCATCTTGCACGAGCTTAGCATTGCCATTGGGGTAGATCTGTTTCGCCCTTTGAGCGATAGGCTGCCAGAAAACATTCGTGCTAATCCTGATAAGGCAAATATGGAGGCGCTGAATGCAGACAAACAGGCCTTGCAGCAACAGATTGATGAACTAAAAGAACAGCTTGCTCAGTTGCGCGAAGACAACGGCTACCTGAAGAAGATGATTGACATTTTTGCGGCCAAGAAGTAAGAACTATCGTTCGGCCTTCCAAACCTTCGGGTGCAGTGAAGTATGGAACACCGCATGGATAACCACCTGCTTCTTGGTTTCCTCCACACTGAAATGTACCATGAAGGGGAACTTCTTCAACGGTAGGCAGCGGATAGTGTCGTATCAGTTTTGGAAGAAGGGGTTGGTCCGCAGAAGTTCGAAGCTTTCTTTGACCTCGGCATGAAACCGCTTTCCCAGTCCTACCTGCCGTTCATTATACCATTTGATCGACCCTTGAATATCACTTTTCGCAATCGGAAGGATCTTCAACCCGAACCTCATGCGTCAAGGTCAAAATCGTCTTTGACATCATCCCAGTCAAGTGCTATATCAGGGTTCTTCTTATACTCCTCCACCCGCTCACGCACCATGTTCTTCTGCCATTCAGGAATCTCCATTTCAGCTTCCACTTCTAGACCAAGGTTGGCGATGAGCTCCATGATGAACTCGTATTTGTCTTCAGGTACTTTCAGAATGACTTCTCGCATGGCGTTGGAATTTGGCATGAATCAAAGTTAAGGAAAGACCTTGAAGATGAAGACCTACTAGGATTTTGAAACCTAGTAGGTCTCCGTGATCACTCCCCCACAATCCTCACCGTTTCGGCAGGTCGGATGATCTTGCGTACGGGAAGCCAAGCGGCCAGCAGTCCGATGGTCCCCACCACAAGGAAGACGGAAAGTACGTCCATCGCTTGTACCTCCACTGGATAGGATTGCACGATATAATTGCCGCCCGAGTTGAGTTTGATGACCTCGAACTGAATCTGCGCCCAGCACACGAGCAGTCCGAGGATGAGTCCGCCAACCGCCCCAATCATGGAAATGAAGATGCCTTCGAGGATGAAAATGCGTTGGATGAGCTGCTCGCTGGCACCCATGCTGCGCAAGATGTTGATGTCCTTTTTCTTTTCGATGATGAGCATGGTTAGCGAACCGATCACGTTGAAAATGGAGATCATGAGAATGAACGACAGAATCATGAACACCGCCCATTTCTCACTCTTCATGATCTTGTATAGTATCTCGTTCTGCTGAAAACGGTCTTTCACCAAATAATCTTTTCCCAGCTTTTCTTGAATTTCTTCACGGACAGATTCCATGTTCGCTTTTGGATCCAAAGCCAATTCGAGCGATGAAACGCGGCCTTCGTGGTCAAGTAATTCGCGCGCAAAGTTGATGGGCGTAATGACGTATTTCAAATCAAAATCTGCCTGAATGGAGAAGACACCCGTGGCATAAATCTGTTTGATATTGAATGCCTTTGACGGGTCGATGGAACTTGTGCTTCGCTTTGGAACGTAAATCTGAAGCGGATTGATTGGGTCGTTTACATTAGCTGAAAGATGGTACGCCACGCCCGAACCTATCAGCGCGGCAGGAGCACCGTTCACGTGCATGAAGGGGTCACCATCGATGATCATGCTGTCCATGTCGGACAGTTCCATGAAATTGTCAGAAACACCTTTAATCCGTGCGAAATACTGCTTATCACGGTAGCGGATGAGGCAGCTTTCTTCCAGCACTTCTACATAACCAATAACGCCTTCCGTTTTGAGGATTTTATCGGTTGGAATAGTGCTTAATTCCAATGTTTTCCCTTCTGCTGCAGAAACAACAATGGGTGCTTCAAATACATTGTAAAGTGAAATGACCAAGCCCTCAAATCCGTTGAAAACAGAAAGCACAATAACCATGGCAGCAGTCACAACCGCCACTCCAGCCACAGAAATTCCCGAAACGATATTGATCGCATTGTGCGACTTCTTAGAGAAGAGGTAGCGTTTGGCGATATGGATCGGAAGATTCAAGAATCGGTCTATCCGCCCTTCAGGAGATTGTCAATTCGCTCAATGTGATCGAGCGAATCGTCTAT
>JAIOYO010000064.1 GCA_021741075.1 Flavobacteriales bacterium
ATTCTCGAAGAGAAAATTCAAGCGAAGCTGAAAGAAATGCGTGCATGAGCGAACTGCTGACCGATATTGAAGCCATCCGAGCCCAGTTCCCGATCCTTAAAAGAGAGGTGAACGGAAAGCCACTTATCTATTTGGATAATGGTGCCACTTCGCAGAAGCCGCAGTCGGTTATTGATGCCATTTCGCATTACTACGAGTACGAGAACAGCAACATTCACCGTGGCGTACACACCCTGAGTCAGGATGCAACTGCTGCGTATGAAGATGTTCGGAAGAAAGTACAGAAGTTCATCAACGCCAAGTATGATCACGAAGTGATTTTCACTTCTGGAACAACAGGCGGAATCAATTTGGTTGCAAGTTCATTTGGAGCCAGTTTGGTCAGAAAAGGAGACGAAATTCTCATCACTGCCATGGAACACCACAGTAATATTGTGCCGTGGCAAATGCTTTGTGAAAGAAGAGGAGCGCACCTAAAAGTGCTTCCAATCTCCAAAACAGGTGAGATTGATATTGAGGAGTTCAAAAAGCTAATCGGTCCAAAAACGGAGTTGATTTCTCTAGTGCACGTTTCCAATTCGTTGGGAACCATCAACCCAATCAAAGAAATGATTGCGATTGCCCATGCCCAGAACATTCCTGTAATGATTGATGGCGCACAGGCCATTCATCACACTCCCGTGGATGTACAGGATTTGGATGCTGATTTCTACGTGTTCTCTGCCCATAAAATGTACGGTCCAACAGGAGTTGGTGTGCTGTATGGAAAAGAAGAATTTCTGAACGATATGCCGCCTTACCAAGGTGGTGGCGATATGATAAAGAGTGTTACGTTTGAGAAGACAACTTACAACGACCTGCCTCACAAATTTGAAGCGGGAACGCCCAACATTGCAGGAGGAATTGCTCTTGGAGCCGCTATCGACTTCATCAATAGCATCGGTTTCGATTTCATCCATGCGCACGAAGCAGAGCTTTCACGCTTTGCAGTCAGTCAGCTGCGCGATATAAAAGGCCTACGATTTATTGGAACAGCCAAGGAACGAGCTGGTCTGGTGTCGTTCGTTCTGGATGGAATTCATCCGTATGATACTGGTGTGATCCTCGATAAATTGGGAATTGCAGTGCGAACAGGACACCACTGTACGCAGCCGGTAATGAATTTCTTTGAAGTGCCAGGAACCGTGCGCGCCTCGTTTGCGGTGTACAACACAAAACAAGAGGTGATCAGGCTTGTTGAAGGGATAGATAGAGTAAAACGAATGTTTTAATGGTAGGAGCTGTGTCGAATATTGAACGAAAGGAACAAGAGATCATTGATGAGTTTTCACTTTTTGATGATTGGATGGATAAGTACGAGCACATCATTTCACTCGGTAAGGAATTGCCGTTGATCGAGGAGAGCTTGAAGACAGAAGACCTGCTGATCAAAGGCTGTCAGAGCCGCGTTTGGCTTCATGCCAAACTGCAAGACGGTAAGGTGATCTTTACGGCCGATAGCGATGCCATTATCACCAAAGGAATCATCAATCTACTGATCAGCGTGCTTTCTAATGAAGAACCAGACGCGATTGTGAATGCCGATCTTTCTTTCATCGATCAGATCGGATTGAAAGAACATCTTTCTCCAACACGTTCCAACGGATTGGTAAGCATGGTGAAGCAGATGAAATTGTATGCATTGGCATTCAAAACCCAATTGAACAACCCGTCATGAGTCTTTCGCACGAAGAAAAAAAGCAGATCGAAGAGCGCGTTATTGACGTGCTCCGAACGGTTTACGACCCGGAAATTCCTGTGGATATATACGAATTAGGATTGATCTATGAGGTGAAAGTGAACGATGACGCGCATGCAGAAGTCGTGATGACGCTCACTTCTCCGTCTTGCCCAGTGGCAGAAAGCCTGCCTTTGGAAGTAGAAGAAAAAGTGCGTGGGGTAAAAGGTGTGCGAAGCGGAAAAGTAGAACTCACATTCGATCCGCCTTGGGACAAGGATATGATGAGTGAAGCGGCCTTGCTTGAGCTTGGTTTTATGTAAAACCCCTCCAACCTCCCCAAAGGGGAGGCAGTTCCTCCTTTTAAAGGAGGTGCCGAGGAACGAGGCGGAGGATTTTATAAATGGCTTGAAGGATGACTGAAGAAAGCGAAATAAGAAACAAGGTTGCCGAAAGCAGCCTCATTACTTTCAACTTGGAAGACCTGTACCAAGTTGGGCCGCGTATTACATTCGACCTAAAAGATTTTCTGTTTGAAGGATTGATTCTTCGGGAGAAGGATTACCGCGAAGAATTGAAAAACCGTGATTGGAGTGCGTTTCAAGATGCGTTCGTCAACATTCAATGCTCGGCAGATGCCATTGTGCCGCAATGGGCGTTCATGCTGGCAGCCACCTACTTACAACCTGTTGCCAAGCGAGTGGTAATGGGAACTCCCGAAACCTTGGAAACCGTTCTTTACCAAGAAGCGCTTGCCAACCTCGATCTATTGCAATTCCAAGATGAGCGCGTCATTGTAAAAGGTTGCAGCAAGTATCCTGTACCTACTTCAGCCTACGTTGAATTTGTCTCTAAACTCCGACCAATAGCCAAAAGCGTGATGTACGGAGAAGCATGCAGCACGGTGCCGCTGTTCAAGAAGTAAACGTGCTAAAAACAAAACCCCACCAATTGGCGGGGTTTTGTTTTTGTAAGAACATCTAACACTTACTCTTTTACCAGCTTTTTGGGAAGCGATTTAAGGATTCAATCGTCCTTTACTAAAATCAATCCCAAGGTTCGAGTAAACATTGAACTCATGTTCCGTAAGGAGTATTTCCATTCCATACTGATGAATATTGACTAGTATTTCTGAACCTCTTCTGGCGCAGACTGATGGCATGACAAGCTCTTGTGTCAATTCTTCCTTCCAATCTTTTAGTAAAACCTCTGCTGGAATCTGGTCTACTTGGTAGGTTGCGTAGAAATGAAGTGTATCGTCAAATTCACCGAAAGGGCGATTGGTGACTCCTTTTGCAATTGATTTGATACCAATAAAATCATCCGGTTCTGTTCTTAGCAATACCTGTTGCCGCTCTCTTACCTCCATTTCATCATATCCGATGATCGGTGTAAGTACATCCAACTCTTTGCTCTGATCAAGAATATGACCAATCAGGATGTCCCAATGCTCAATGGGCCAACCGTGGGCAAATGGTTCTGATATGGAATACCATGTTCTATTCATGCCCATAGGTCATATTGATCTGCATCGCCATTTTTAATATCATCTCCATTCAAAATTTCACTTATTTCCAGATAATCAGTTGGCTTCCCGGAAAACTCATGAAGTTTTGGGACAATCTGATTCGCGTATCGATTCAAAGCTCTGTTCAGAAATTCAGAACCAAGGAAGTGTTCCGTTATAGATTCACGATATCCTAATTGCTGAATTGCTTGTTTCAACTCATCCTTATCCAATTTAAAAATGAGCTCACTTACTGTTATAGACTCACCTACATCACTTTTGCCAGTAACGCGATAGTAACCTTTGTAGAATGGTGAAGGGTGCTCTTCCACATCAAAATATTTGAGGTCTTCGAGATTAAAAGTTGTGTTTGTCATGTTAAACTTGTTTTAGTTTAATACTGGTCTGAGTGAGAGGAAGTGCGTTACAAAACTTTCAAATACTTCCTCTACCGGTTTGCTCTTAAGGTCTTCAATGTCGCAGTTGTACATGGTTGTTCTGAAAATCTGATGAAGCACAGCACGATTCATTTCGTTGTTTTGGCTGAACGAGTAGAGTACCCAACCATAGAATTTATCCAACTGACCCGAACCATATGGGCCTCTATGTTTTCGGAGAATCCATCCTCCTTGTGTATTGAAGACCAATTGCTCCAAACAGTATTGCGCCATACCATGCATTGTAGCTATGCGCACCAAGCTTTGGAACACATCTGATTCTGACGTTTTAAGCAGTTCACTGAAATGTTTAGCCAATAACTCCACAACCCCATCATAAACATGTATCTCATCATCCCTCACCTGTGCCAGCACATCTATACTTGCCTCCAACCAGCAAAGCAAATTTGCAGGCCAGATGTCTGGAGTCCTTTGTTCATCCATTTCGAATTGGTTTGGGATTAAACCCATTGCTTGCCAATCTGGAAAGTCTTTCCTGATAATTTGGCTAGGTTGTACCTCTGGGAAGCCATTACTCACAAACATGTCAGAAAGCCAAGAAAAGGAAGAGCTATCAACCGTCATTGTTACAGTATTAGTGGATTTATATACCCTCCTGCACCATTAGGGTCAACGTATTTATGGTCACCAACATTTACAAGATCACTCTGAATGTTGGATAAATCAATTTGGAGAGGAACAATTCGATTACCTGCTCTTGCTGAGGTCTGGATTTTCAAGTTATTGCCCAACGCTTCTTTTATGGTATTCTCAATGACCTGTCTGTCTGGATGCTTGGATAAATCCAATTGCCCTCCATTGGTAGAAGTTATGCTGTCCGCATGCAGAAAATAAAAGTTCTCGCTAAAGTTTGCGAGTGTGGCAATCAATTTTGATGTGTCAAAACTAATGGTAGGGCAATTTGCGAATGGGTTGATAGCCAGTTTTGACAAGTATTCAACCGCATCTTCAATAGGAATGTCTGTCCCTTGGTTCGTTCTGGGCTTACCAATGTACTTGAAGTCAAAGAAGTTTGTATTTTGAAAGAACAGTAAGTGATTCAAGGTTGCAGAATCTTTTGCTTTTGTTCCGGCATTATTAAAATTGTTGTAACGATTGATGTCACTGTACACGGATATGATATGAGCTAACGAAGATTCGGCTGTCGGAAAATTCCATACCTCTTTCCTGTCTCCAGCATTCCTCGGGGCTGGTAACCCCAGTGACTTAAGAAATGGAATTCGGAATTTCCCGCAATAGTGATCATTGAATAAGCGATTTCTGAAATTTTTCGTTTCCCCGACAACCAATGGCACAAACTTCAAATCACCGTCAACTTTAGTTCGAATTCCGTAGATATATATTCCGGGGACATCTCCGGGGTAATGATTTTTGTTATTCGGTTGAAAATCTCTTAACGGATTATTGGTTCCGGTAGGTGGATGATGAAATGTGATCATTGATTATTGTTTGCGGTTCATTAAAAGATCCTCGAGGTAGTGAGCATATGCACCCATTTTAATCCAATGAATGTCAATATCGTGATATGCGTATTCTAGTTCTGCCTTCATCACCTTTTCGGCCAATTCAAGAGCAGTTTCTTCCGTAGGTGATGCACTCAGCGCCTCTATGTATTCAATGCTATTGTTTACAAAATCTACTAAAGGGGCTCTACCATTTCCAGATTTATGATTTGCTTTTTGATGATTACTAAGTGTTTTCCAGTAGCTTATATAGTCTATGTAATAGGTTCTGATTCGCTCATATACCTCTTCATAGGTCAGATTCTGAACCCTCATTTTTGCTTCTTCTGTCAATGCCATAGCTATTGTGTGTCAAATTTGATTAACTAGGTTAAAAATACGGTTCAACTCATCAGGTACTCCTAGGCGGTTTTCCTATTTGCGCCCTAATATGATCAATTCTTGCACCGGTGCACCAATAATATTTACCCATAGTGGCAATGGCGTATAACCAATACCAAACGGTATCTAACGCGCCTCTTTGTACCTCTTCTGCGATAACTAATGTGGTATCTATCATGGCTTTCCTTCTTTTAGTTGTTTTCGTCTTTCTTCCATAAGGTGCTTAGGCACAAGCCCCTCGGGTATATCATCCCACATGTGTTCGGGTATCTGTAGCCATTGCTCAGCCGCTTTTTCGTACCCAATTCTGTCGGTCTTTACAGGTAGCAGCACAGGCGGCTTTAGTTTTCGTGGAGGTGTAAAGGGCTTTTCCCGATAGGGATAGCGCTCCACCTCAATCCTTTTACCCTCCATGGACCACCGCTGTGTAATATGGCTTTTGGAAGCAGCTGAGTATGTATGCCACTTGCTCAAAAAGACAGAGTCGTTTTTGTTCAGCTCCTCCAGAACCATGAAAACGCGGTATTCTCCCAGCGGGTCGTTCATCTTGTAAAGCTCAACGCTGGGTTCGTTATTGCTATTGTTGAAGCAGTGAACATTTTCAAATTGTGCATATACCGTAGTTGGTATGGCAAAAACAGCTACATATACAATGGAGAGCACACTGTTCAATATTATCCTGTGCATGTTCCTATTCTTCATCTTTTTTTCTACTCTCGTTCAGTATGGACTGTGCCGCTGCGATTGAAACTCCTAAAAAGAACCATAACGCAATCTTGCCGATCAAGGCTATGGCAGAAATCCAATCCACGTAAAGCATCATTTGCAAACATTTTCGATACTGTGTCAAACTCACTTTTTAGGCAGCCTGATCTTAGGTTTTGCTTCTGTTATTCTCAGTATCGGGTTTTTACGTTTTACCGCCCCCTGGTTTAAAATTTGGTTCTGGTACATCTCTTCAAATTCAGCTGAGTCCAATTCTTTTGGCGTGGCTGTCAATAGCGGAATGTTTTCATGTCCTAGTCGGTTGGCATGGTGACGGATCAGTTCTACATCAGCATGGATGTTATCACTTGCCACTACATTGCAATCGATGATACTTAACCAATCGAGGACATCAGTAATTGCCATTGCATTTACATTATAGTCGTCTTGCGCAATACCACAGGTTTTCAGCGCTGCTCTAAGTACGTTGGTGTCGGTAGCTTGAATCAAAAATGTTTTGGTTATCCGTTGCCCATCTGTATCAGCAATGGCTTTAAGTGAAAACCAACTACGGTTTACATCTATTTCTGCGGGCAGATATTCCATGTCTATGAAAAGTGTGCTCATTTTCTGATTGTTTTGTGAAAGAATGGGGAGCACAAGGCTCCCCAATTCAATTTATTTCTGAAAAACGCGGATGAACCAAACACCGTTTTCCGCAGGTTCCTGAATGAAATTCAATTCAGGGTAAGCAGCAGCAAACGTCACTGCGTCTGAATGCACATCTGCCCAAACATCTCCCTTTGCAGGGTTAAACACCAACGGGAATTTCTTCCCTGCGAGTTGAAACAACTCTTTTTTACTCTCGTTACTCATGATAAAATGATTTTAGGACGGCTTTCGCCATCGGTTAACAAAATATCAGTGAGTGTGGAGTAGGTGTTCTAAATGGCCTTTGGCATTTGCTTAGAAACAAAACTAACAGGCTGAGGGGAGTTATTTCTGTTCAAGTTTGTTCAGGTTTGCAAAGGTCAACTTAAGTTTGGAAGTAATTAGCAGCATAATCCGAGAACATTTAATTGGTTAAAAGATGAGTTTTCGTTGGAACTAAATTCAATCACTTGCAATTGAAGCCCAGACGAAGAAAGCAACTACAGCCACAACAAGGCCGACATACATTATCTTGTTCTGCCTGCTCTTTACTTTTTGCTTATCCAGCAATTTTACCATCCAATTATTCTTCAAGTCGTTCAGCGCATCTTCACAATCTTGCATCGCTGCTGGGTGCACTTGTCCCTCATACCTGCGCATTTTTCGCAACCCTTCCGTGGCTTTTTCTATGCAAGTCTCAGCTAAACGAACCTCCGAGTGCAGAGGACTCCATATTGCTTTTGGGTCATACATTGAGTGCTGTTGATATTCCTGATGGCTCATCTGAATCACTTTCTTGATTGATTCCACAGCCTCTTTGATTATCCTTAGGATAGTTTTTTCGATGTCGTCTGGGTTGTCAGGAATGTTGATTTTAGCTATGCTGTCAGCACTTGAAAAGTTAATTTGGAATTTCCAAGGTTGGGCTACCTTCTCGTCTCGTTCCATCCGGTCTACTTCAGCCTCTGCTTTAATTTCTTCTGCAGTTTTTCTTGGCTTGATAATTTGTTTCTGCGGTGCACCTGACTCGCTACCTCTTGGCTTTCGCTTTCCTTTCTCTATCGCAGACTTTATCTCATTTACTTCACTTTTGGTAAACCCATGAGCTTCGACAGGTGCGCCCATTGCGTTGAAGCTGATTGTTGCGAAGCCTGTGACCCCAGATATCATTGGCATATCAATCGATACAGCTGATATGTCATGGTACGAGACAAACGTCTCTTCATTTCTCCAGAATCCAGGAATTTTAACTCTCAAACCTGTAGAGTCTATTGTTATTGAAGCTGGGAATAGTTTATTCCCATCAGAAATTCGGGAAGCAGTAATCTTTTTCATGCTGGTAGTAATTTACTTTTGGTTTATTGACCCCCTCCATCTGCCTTCTTAACAGCCGTATCATTCACCTCAAAGCCCCATTCGCCCAGTTGCTTTGGGCTGCTTTTGTAAATGCCCATAAGAGTTCGGCTGCTGGAGCGTACGGTGGCTTCAATGGATTTTAGCAGGGCATTGCGTTGTTCGTAGAGTTTCTCCACTTGTTTTTCAAGCTCTTTGGCCTGCGCATTAAGCGCTTTTGCATCGGCTACTTTGGGGCCATTATCTGTCCAGTTGTGGTCTTGCAGTACATTAAGCGGGCTGCTGGGGCCATCTGCCGTATGCTTTGCCAATACGGTATCGGCCAATGACAATAGTTTTTCTGGGTTGGTAGGAATCTTTACACGTGCCATGTTTGTAGTGTTTAGAGGTTAGTAATTATTGTAATGCTTGGTTTTAGCGTAGTAATTCGGGGCATTGTAATTGCAAGACAGCATGTTTCAGTAGAAATCTGATGCGTAGCCATTGAGATTTTACATCTTCCGATAGAAATGTGTCGGATAACTGTTGTAATTCGGTGTAATTCTGTTGTCAGACACCGTATTTCTATGGAAATGCACCGTATTACTGTAGAAACCCAATACCTAACGGTAGCTGCAATGCCGTTGGCTGTTGCAAGTGGTAGAAATGGTGTAGAACTGTGTAATTGCATTGTAGATAAGCGCCCCGAAAGCGTTGCGCCATGCAATTTTAACGGAACAGAAGGCTCTATTCCGGTTCAAGTTTGTTCAAGTTTTAGCGGTACTGACCAGTCGTCATCCAGTTGGCTCGGGTGTGGTCTGTGGCCTGTAGCACCGCCTGTAGGTCGGTGGGTTGCTTGAGTTTAAGCGATAGGTTGGCATCTCTAAAACCGTCTACCAGGCTTAAGCATTGGTTACGTGGTGTTCGGGTAAGCAGGTACACATCCAGTAATATGTTGAGCATGGCCTCCTGCTCATACGGTAGCGCGTTTGTAGAAACGAGCCAGTATTGCTGTGCCAACTCAATTTTCAGTGCGTTGGCCGTTCCAGTTTTGCCTACTGCCATGAGCCAAAGTATGCGGTAGCATTGGTAGCGCGTTCGTGGGAAAATATTCAGTTGTGCGGTAGCTTTTTCCAACTCAGAATTTGCATACAGAAGTTTACCTACCTCTTTAAGTGTGCGTATATCGTTGGTTCGGTAAGCATGGCGCAGCAAAAGGGTGTTGGCAAAGATGAAATCCTGTAATTGCTTCTTATCACCTTCTGCCGTGGTATTCTTTACAAACTGCTGCAACCCAAATGTGTATTGAGGTATGCGGAATTCGGGATCTGCCAGATACTCGAAAAATGCCTTACGGATAAACGGTAGCTGGCTGAAGTTCTTGAAGAACTTGCGGTTGTGGGCGGGGTAATGTTGTAGTGCCTGATAAAATTCAAATCCGAGCCTAATGGTGCGGTCTTCGTCAATGTCGGTAGGCAGTTGTTCTGAGAAATCGTGCAAGGCGCGCAATTCGTTGTGCTGCACACAATAAGACAATAAAGAGCGCACCTCTTGTTCTTCTACAATGCCAGCCTTTTCGAGAAAAAGTTCATCGCGGTTGCATTTTTGAATAAAACCATCCCAATTGTGATTGCAGACAAAGGTGGCAAGCTGGTCTAATGTAGATACGTAAAACCGATGTGCGTTGGGTGTCTGCTGGCTGAATCTGTGCAGGGTTGCATAAGATACATGATGGCCTGCAGCCTGCAGCGCAGCTTCTGCCTGTCGGCATCGGGCCGCGCTACTCAGCCTGAACCCCAGTTTGTTCTCTAACGAACGCAGCAGAAGCCCGAGGTACTTTGGTTCTGATGTGTTATTGGGTTTGGGCATGGGGCTAATGTAAAGGTTGCCAAAGATTTAGTGGTAACTGTTGGCAATGATTTTATTGTGCTGCTCTAACCAACCCATTGCTGTCGTGCTGTACGCCTGAGGCGGATCAGCATCTACACCATTTTAGACCCTGAATCAAGTTCAGGGTGACGAGGTAGGTGGTTAACCCAAAAACAAAACCCCGCACTTGGCGGGGTTTTGACTTCTATTTCCTTTGTGAATATTATTTCGTTCCAGTGAAATTGATGACGGAAGTGCTGCCCTGAAATGTGGCTACATAGTTCAGAATCAACTGATTTCCATTTACCGAACCACTGCCTTCAATTTGGTAAGTGCCGTTCTGATCGTAAACATTTTGCAATGGAATACTGAATGATGTTGAGCCAGTCAGCTGAATGTAGTTTGTTCCATTCAATACGACCTTGTCAATCTCGTTGTGGGCAGAAAGTTGCGCGCTCCAATTTTGCGTTTGACCATCAGTTGTTGCTGTTCCAACATAGGTGCCATAGAACTTTTCACGCATTTCAATGCACTTCAGTCCATCAGCCTCATACCATTCATCGCAGTTTGCTTGACAACCATTCAATGCCGTTAAAGCAGATGCGATAAATCCTAAAATCATCAGTGTTCTTTTCATTTGAATTATTGATTTTGTTGCTCTTTAAGTTTAATACATCATAAATAGAAGTGCCGAAAATAATTATCTCCACTGAATTGGGATTTCAGTGGGTGTTTTTTTCAAAAATAAAGCATGGCCATACCCACTGTGCTCCATGCAACAGCGAGCCATTCATTGGTGCTGAGCCGCTCTTTAAATCGAAGCATACCGTACAGTATGGTGAGTGCCTCACCAGCCAAACCAATGGTTATGAGCAGACTCACTGGTATCTGAGTAAGCGAAATATTGTTGAACAGCACTCCGAAGAAAACGGCCAACCCCATAACCGCAATAATGGGAGCATATTTCGAGAACTCATCCAATTGAAAATCTAAACGCCCAAGGTTGTTTCTTACAAGGAATAGCGAGGTAACCAGCACGGTAATTTCCAGCAACAGACTGAAGGGAAGTACCCCCATTTCTCTTACTGGAAAAAGGAATAGCGGAAAACTTATACCCCAAAAGAAACAACTGAGAACAATGAAAAAAACCTGCTTGGTAAATTTGATTCCATGCCCTTTTCTGTAGCTTACTTGAATAATGGAAAGTACAAACAAAACAGAGGCACTGGCCTTTGTAATGCTGATGGTTTCGCGAAAAGCAAGTAGGGCCGTGAGGATAGCAAACAGCTGTGCCACCGCGCCCAATGGGGCTACGAGACTTATCTTACCCTGTTGCACCGCATTAGTAAAGTAGTAAAGCCCAAAGTAGCTGAACACGCACAAACGCTATTGATGCCAACCAGAACCACCATGGTATGTTACTTAGCGGTTTGATGAGGTCTGTTGTTGGAGTGGCTTGCGGGTAGAAATAAAAGAAGCCAAACATAATTGCAAACAGAAAGCCTGTAATGCCAGCCCTGTATACAATCACTACGCTATTGTGCATGGACTGTAGAGGGTGTTTCCACAGCATATTACTGACTGAAAACGCCAGCATGGAAAGTATTTTAAGGAAGATGCCCAACGAGGCGTAAAGTTAAAGATTGAGATTGCTGGAGAGGCCTAATGCTTGCGCCTGTGCGGTCGGAGGCCCGCAGCACGGTGCCGCTTTTTAAGCGTTAAACAAACGCCTGCATCTGATACAGCTTCTTGTACACACCGTTGTGAGCGATCAAACCTGTGTGGTTGCCGCGCTCAATGATCTGTCCTTCATCGATCACAATGATCTCATCGGCAAACTGAATGGTGGACAAACGGTGTGCGATTACCAAGGAAGTACGGTTCTCCATCAACTTGAATAGGGCATCCTGAACGAGTTTTTCGCTTTCGGCATCCAAGGCTGATGTAGCTTCATCCAAGATCAAAATGGGTGGATTGTGCAAGATGGCACGTGCAATGCTGATTCGTTGCCGCTGACCACCTGAAAGCTTACCGCCATCTTCGCCAATATTGGTGTGATAGCCTTTATCCAATTGAGAAATGAAATCGTGCGCATTGGCCACTTTGGCCGCAGCAATCACTTCGGATTCCGTGATACCAGTAAGTCCGAAAGCGATGTTGTTGAACACCGTATCATTGAAGAGAATGCCTTCCTGTGTTACAATTCCAAG
>JAIOYO010000013.1 GCA_021741075.1 Flavobacteriales bacterium
GTCTGCTGATTGCTTGGGTCATCCCAAACAAAGATATATGGGGCTGTTCCACCAAGTTCAACCGCGGTAGGGGTACCATCACAACTACCATGGCATAACGGATCAATAGTGTTTGGAATGCTAACAGTTAAATCGCTTGGGTCAAATCCTACTATCACGGTAGTTGTTAGAGAACATCCATCCGCATCAGCCACCGTAACATCATAGCTTCCATGAGGAAGATTAACTGCCGTTTGGGTAGTTTGAATAGGAACTGTTGCCCACGAATAGGCGTAAGGAGCTGTTCCTGTAAGTGGAGTGAAACTTGCAGTTCCGTTTTCGGCTGTGCAAACTGATGGCGTAGATGACGTGTTGGCGGTCAAATCTCCAACGATGATATCCATGGTTTGAACATCCCCGCATGGGTCAGGAATGGTGTAGGTGATGGTATGAGTTCCAGTACCTGCGATAGCTGGATCAAACATTCCACTGGCGTTAACTCCCGTTCCAGACCAAACTCCACCAGCAGTAACCGCAGTCAATTGTACTGGTCCGTTTCCTGTGCATAATTGATTTGTGGGATTGATCGGGTCGATAGTGGCATCGGCATATCCTGTAAAATCGAACATAACCGAGTCTATAGCACTGCAACCTAATTGATCTTGGATGAATAAGTAGTACCATTCATCGTATGTAGGTATGGGGTCTACGGTTTGTGAAAAATTGTTAGTTCCTGGTGCTAATGTTACTGGAACACCGTTAAGTCCAAGTTGATAAGTTAACGTCCCTGAATTGGGAACTTGTTGCGGATTAGGATTGATAGGAGTTGTTAGCGGTACAACATAAATGGAAGCATTTCCTGGGGTGCAGGAATTGTCATTTATGACCGAATTTATTGGCCCAGAAGCGTAATTTATGGTGGACGAGCCATTGGTGAAAGTGATGGTTGCGTTGGTCAAAGCACCAACATCAGCCCCAATGCAATCATAAATCTGCACTGCCCAACCGCCTTCTGCAGCGTTGCATCCGTAAAGACCCGCCACTCCTCCCTGCGGATAATTTGCACCGCCAGTTCCTGGAAAATTGCCATTATAAAAACCGAAATTGCCAGTAAGTGGCGTGCCCGAACCACACATGTTCAACTGGTTGTTGTTTGCGGTGCTAAAACAAAGATTATTCAAGTTATTTCCACTATTGCAGCAACAGCCGTTGGCGTTGTTGATTACATTAGGGTTAGGTGATAAAGTCACCGCTGGGCTTCCACAACTTGGTGGGCCTACAAGCACGAAGCCTAAGTCAGAAACATACGTGTGGTTAGCACTAAAACAAACAGTAATTGTTGTATTCGCATCAATGATGAACGGTGCAGCACCTGGAGGTACCGGGTCCCAGTAAGTGAATCCAGAAGCGTTGATGGTTCCGTTAACATCGAATGGTTCGCAGCCTGGATTTATCGGGTCTAGGTCTAGAGAGATGCTTACATCTACAAGACTCACGTAAACCCAGGTGATGAATGTTTCGCTTTGGCCAGCGTTGTTTGTGATGGTTACGTTGTAACCTCCAGAAGCAAGATTTGAAATTGTTGAAGTAGGACCGTTAGTGGTTTGTATGGTGGTGTAAGTATGAGTTATATCGTCGTACAACCCCCAATTAAAAGTAAAACCTGGTCCAGCAATTGTTGGAGTGGCAGTTAATTGACCAGAAACCGTATTTCCGTTGATGTCTGGCGAACAAAACACAAAAATCTGATCGTTTGCTACTCCATTCGTATATTGAGTTGGTTGAACATAGTCAGAAGTATTTGAAGTTATTTGTCCATGAACTGGTAAGTTCCAACATAGAAGTAGAAGTAGGAATATTTTCAGTTTGAATAAGTAGTTCATGTTCTAGTGACGGTATTAGTGACGATAAAGAGTCACGGTACCTGATATGGTCTTTGGCTCGAAGGTGTTAAATTTTTTCATGGTAAAAACATAAACATACATGCCCTGTTTTACCTCTTTAAGTGAACCTTGATCCAAGCCATCCCATTGCTTATCTGGATTATCGGTCTGCCATACCAAACCGCCCCATCGGTCAAAAATTTTCACGTTGTAGCTTTCGATTTCGAAGCTTTGCCCCACTGGTCCCCACGTATCATTTAATCCATCTGCATCCGGAGTGAATCCGCTTGGAATGTAGAATGTGAAGAAAGGATCCACTTCCATATAGAAGAAGGCCGTGTCTGAACAGCCATATTGTGGGTCGTTGTGAGAAACTAGCATAACCAAAAAGACTCCAGAAGTATCATACGTGTGCCAAGGATGTTCTTCGTATGAAACTTCACCATCACCAAAATGCCATTCATAAGTCAATGAGGCTGTACTTAAGTTCTCGAATTGAACGTCTGGGTTAACAAATTCTTCGGGTTTTGACCTGCTTGTAAGACCAGCAATCGGAGGTGGAATGAGCGATACGGAAATAGCGCCATCAATTTCGCAACCGTTAGAATCGGTTACCAAAACGGAATAATCTCCATGAGAAAGATTGCTGATAACGCTGAACTTGTTAATGTGGTCAACGAAATAGTTGGCAGAATCTCCACCAAGGTTATTCCATCTGTAAGAGTACGGAGTTGTCCCACCTCTCATTTCTGCTAATACAGCTCCATTTTTCAAAAGACACGTGTCTGCTCCAGAACTCAAATCTAAAATGAGAGGGAGTGGTTCTAAGACGGATAGCGTTGTGTCTGAAACACAATTGTTAGCATCTGTTACTGTAAGTGTATATGCTCCTGGAGCAAGAAACTCAATGGTGTCAGTTGTTTGCATTAAGGGGTCGTTCCATTGCCTATCATAAGGAGTAACCCCGCCAAATGGAGCGGAATATGCTCGTCCGTTGTTGTCGCCATTGCATAAAATATTGAAATGACCAGCATTTGGTACTAGTAAGGGCGGTTCATCAATTGTGAAGTTTAAGGCAGTTGTACAGCCAACACCATCTGTAACAGTGGCAACATAATCTCCAGCAAAAAGTCCGCTAAGTGTGTCAATCCCAGTGACTCCATTAACTGTTTGAATTGGGTTGCCGTTTACATCCATCAAACCTAGCGAAACAGGATAGGTACTGCCAATGGGGTCTACTCGCACAAATCCGTCATCAAATCCGAAGCAAGAGGCATCAGTAGGTGCTACGGTGATGTCTACGTTTCCTAAAGTGACCAAAATGGAATCGGTTACAGAGATGGCCGAACATGCAGATCGATAGGTACAATAGTACCAAGTTGGAACTGTTGGTGTAACAGTTATTGAGTTCGTTGCTCCAAGTATGTTGCCCTGATCGTCTGTCCATTCAATTACTTCTTGTCCAACTGGTATTGGGCTAAACGGAATAGTTTGGTCAATGGTGTAGCTGCCAAATCCGTCTGGTATGAACCTAACAGCATCGTTTGTTGCGGTCCATTGAGTGGGGAAATTTCTACCTGGTACAATCACAGATTGAGTTCCGGTAGCATTCTCTAAACCGTGTATGGCTGCCCCTCCATTCCATGTAGTGCAAAGTGGCTTATCGGTGATGTAGGTGTCAATAATATTAGTCCCTTCGTACAGTACTACCTGCATTGTAAAACTTAAACTGGTACAGCTAAACATAGCAATGTCAATGTAGTCTACAATGAAAGTTCCATCGCCACAGTCTGCCGCATTTGTTCCGCCAGATCCAGCTCCAGGATTAATATCCTGCCAAGGGAACATAATCGCATTATCTGGAACACCAGGAGTGGGGCTAGCGTTGCCAATAGCCCACGGAGATCCAGTTCCTGCAGTGGCGAGATTAAATGTCACGTATCCGTTTGATGAAGCTACGCATTGAGTATAGGTATTCCCGAAGAATTCAAAGGGGAAACCGATGTCAAGAACTTGAGAATGAACGTCATCGCTAGGAACACTCACTGAAGTAAATGAAGGCGAGCTAGTTACCCCAGTAGTGATGGCAGTAAGCGTAATCGGAGTGCCATTACAGACTGATGTGTCGGGTGGTCCAACGTCTACTGTTTGTGCATTTAGATATTCAGGTACTGCTTGAGTAAACAAGAATATCAGAGTGATGATCGTAAATGTAAAGGTGTTTTTCAATATCGGAGGGTAGCGCATGTGCGTAATTTTCAAAGATATAAAGTTGCATTTAGGGAAGTATGCTAATCGTTCCGCTAAATGTCTTTTTACTAACAATTTCTTCTTTCAGAACAACTGTCCAAGCATAAGTGCCTGCGTCAAGTTTCGCTCCAGTATTGTGAAGCTTTCCGTTCCAAGGTTCGTTAGCCGAACTTGTTCTGTAAACTTCTTGACCTTTCAAATCCATTATCACCATATCAAATGCAACTCCCAAATCTTGCAATGCACCGGGCATGAAAACATCATTAGTTCCATTGCCATCTGGGCTAAATCCAGTAGGTGCCATAAGGTCATCAAATGCCTTTGGAATTCTTGATTCCCACACGTCAGAATGACTGCATCCAAACGTGTTTTGAACCGACAATGTTGCCGTTGCTTTTCCAGCATCGCGGAACAAATGGTCGGTAGAAGCTCCTTTTGCTACCGAGCCATCCGAGAATTTCCAAGTTGCTGTTTCACTTGGCTGTAATACAGTTTCAAATCGGTAGAACGGAATAGCATCGTAGCCCGGTAGTTTTTGCAATGCATCCAGTGTTGCCGTTGGAACTGGGCTTACGACCACACTTACTGTTTGCTCAGAGGTCTTACTTCCGTTAGCAGCTTTTAGTTTCACAGAATATGTTCCTGGGAGAACAAACGTGTGGGATGGCTCAAATGCTGAACTGCTAGTTCCATCTCCAAAATCCCAAACCATTTTGGCTTTCAGGTCGGATGATTGGTTGATGAAGCTGACATCTTCTCCCACACAAACATTTTCTAAGGTTGGGATGAAGCTGGCTACTAAAGGTTTGTCATTTACTTTTTCTGGAGTCGGCTTCTCAGCAGGAGTTACCGCTTTCTTTTCAGGATGCTGAACATCAGAACCAGCTGGTTTTGCCCCACTTTCGGAGTCCACGTCCTTAATTTCCAACTTTGGACTAGAAACAACTTCAACTACCTTTTTAGAATCTGCAATTTGAGGCATTTCTGAACTAGAAATCTTTTCCGATTCCTTAGCCACAACTACAGGTTCAGACAACTTCGAAGAATTTTCCACAACAATAACCGATTGCTCTTGGCTTGTTTCTATCTGCTCAACTACAACTGATTCAGATTTGGCGATTTCCTTATCTGAATTCAAATACCAAATTGTGGCGACTGAAGTAGCCAATACACCTACAAGTGCTACGGCCTTCCAGCTAAATTGACTGCCGCCAGCTGCTGTTCCACCACTTTTGGGAAGTTGTTTCTCGAACTCCGCCCAAGCATTGGCATCGTAAGGCATCTCGAAATTTTCGAGACTCTCCTTTATTTTATTTTCGAATGGGTTACTCATTTTCCTATTTAAAGTCGGTCTGCAAATTGTTTTTTCAACAATTTTCTCATGTTCATTCTTGCTTTTGCAAGGTTCGATTTGGAAGTTCCTACGCTAATTCCCAATTCATCGGCAATTTCCTGATGCGAATAATTTTCCATCACATAGAGGTTAAAAACCATCTGATATGCCGGAGAAAGTTGTTGCATCGCTTCTATGACGTGCTTTGGTTGAATGGTTTCCTCTTCTGGGTCTAAAAATTCATGTTCGTCCTTCTCATCTGCCAAATTGAGCACCTGATAATCATCATCAGGAACCAAATCTTGGTGTTTTTTTCGTCTGAAAGAGTCTATTGCATTATTGGTAAAAATGCGCCTCACCCAGCCTTCAAAAGAACCATCGTTCTTGTATTTCTCTAGGTTTCCGAAAAGCTTGATAAATCCCTCCTGCACTAACTCCTTACCCTGATCCAGGTCTTTCGTGTACCTCATGCAAACACTCAACATTTTTCCATAAAACAACTCATAGATTTTCTGCTGGCATTTTCGGTCGTTTTTCAGACAACCTGTTATCAGATTCTGGAGTTCTTGGTCGGTTGGTTGCACGCAAACAGATAACGATGATGAATTTGTGAGGTTGCCTACTATTACCTCAATATCACCGCAAGGTAAGAAGAGGGTTAAGATTAGCTACTTAGTAATTGAAGCCTTTGGTCACTAAGGTCGCACTTGTAGAAATACAAATGTTGAATGTTGTAAACATTTTTTTTCACTGCTTTTGTTTTTCACAAAATCGTTCAAAACACCTTTAAAACTGACAGCTATCCGGTTTTTGTGGAGCAGCATCTTTTCTACATTTGTCATCGTTTTAATAAAACGAAAACTCAAAAAAATATAATATCATGAAAGTTACAGTTGTAGGTGCAGGAGCCGTTGGCGCAAGTTGTGCTGAGTACATTGCCATCAAAGATTTTGCTTCAGAAGTTGTTTTAGTAGATATCAAAGAAGGTTTTGCCGAAGGTAAAGCCATGGATTTGATGCAGACAGCCACTCTTCTTGGGTTTGATACCAAGATTACGGGAGTAACCAACGATTATTCGAAAACCGCAGGAAGTGATGTTGCTGTAATTACCAGTGGTATTCCGCGTAAGCCAGGAATGAGTCGCGAGGAGTTGATAGGTATTAATGCCGGTATTGTGAAAACGGTGGCAACGAGCTTGATTAAGCATTCTCCCGATGTCATCATTATTGTGGTGAGTAACCCTATGGATACCATGGCTTACTTGGCGCACAAAGCAACTGGACTTCCTAAGAACAGAATTATTGGAATGGGCGGTGCATTGGATAGCGCGCGATTCCTTTACCGATTGAGCGAAGCTTTGGGATGTCCTGCATCTGATGTTTCTGGAATGGTGATTGGCGGACACAGCGATACTGGCATGCTTCCATTAACACGATTGGCGGTAAGAAATGGTGTTCCAGTTTCGGAATTTCTTTCTGCCGATAAATTGGCTGAAGTTGCGGAAGAGACTAAGGTTGGTGGAGCTACACTTACACGATTGTTAGGTACAAGTGCTTGGTACGCACCAGGTGCGGCAGTTTCATCAATGGTTCAGGCAATTGCTTGCGATCAGAAGAAAATGTTCCCTTGTTCTGTAATGTTGGATGGAGAATATGGATTGAAAGATATCTGTATTGGTGCCCCAGTAATTATTGGCCGAAACGGTGTAGAGAAAATTGTAGAGATTAAGCTTGATGCAGCTGAGAAAGCTAAACTAGCCGAAAGCGCTGATGGTGTAAGAAAAACTAACGACTTGTTGGAAGAAGCAACAGCGTAAGTTTAACTGAATTAACTTTGGAGGGTGTTCTGTTAATCAGAACACCCTTTTTTATATGATGGAGTTTCCTGTCCCCATTCGTTTTATAGAGATTGAAAAGTCGGGTGTGCACATCGCGGTAAGCGGTTTTGTGAACGGTAATTTGGCCAACATTCTTATTGACACAGGCGCATCCCAAACAGTTTTTGACAAGAATCGGATTCATCTTTTTTCAGACCAGACGGATTTTGAAATGGCCGAAAAGCTTTCAAAGGGATTGGGGACAGACAGCATGGAAGGATTCAAATTCTCTATTTGCCAGTTTGTTTTAGGGGAAATTGTACTGGAAGATTTTGATGTGGTATCACTAGATTTAAGTCACGTCAACGCTTCCTATTCTGATCTGAATCTAGGACAGATTGATATGGTTTTAGGAGGAGATTTTTTAAAAAAATATGCGGCCAGTATTCGGTACGGAAGTGCGGAGCTTTGGTTGAGGCTGTAGGGGCTTGATGCATTAAGCCCTAGCATTAAGCCCTAGCATCAAAACCTAACCAAGAAAACGTACGTGCCATTTAGGTTCGGGAATCCAGCAGACTTCTTTTTTGCCAAACCATGCGTAACGATTTTTTGCCACCCAATCGTAAACCAGATTTCTAATGAATTTGGGAACAACCAGAAAAATGGGGCTTAGTTTCCACGGCCCATTCAAATGTTTAGAAAGCCGAAGGGCTGCATCACTTTTTACGTAGGTTTTTCCATTTTCAAGAAGAACTAGGCTAGCTTTATAATCTTCAGGAAGTTTGGATTCTTGAAGTTTTTTCTGCCCAAACTCTGATTGCAAGGAGGCGAATCGAATATTCTCTTTCCTGTTTCGCTTTAGAACAAATTGAACCGAACCAGCACACAAATTGCAGACACCGTCAAATAGCAGTATCGGACCTTCGCCTTTCATTATCTCTGAATGATAAAACGCTTGGCCGTCATTTTGTTCTTTGAACGGATGTCCAATAAATAGATTCCGTTTTTCAAATTAGAAAGGTCGAATGTTTGGCGAACTAGGTTGTTTGCTGAACCGCTCCAAACCACTTCACCTAATGTGTTGAAGGCTCGTAGTTGAACCTTTCCATCTAGGACAATTTTTGGTTCAATAGTAAATGTTCCATTGTTTGGATTTGGATACAGGTTCAAATCAAATTGCTCAATATGATCAATTTCTTCGACTCCGCTGATGGTTAGTCCAACCGTATCTCCTTTATAATAAGCCAGCCCGCCCGCAAGATTGCCAATAATTAACTCTGGTAATCCATCAGCATTCAAATCGCCAAAACAAGGAGCGCTTCTTTCACCTTCATAGGCTGGAAATTCAGATACCTTGTTAAACGATGGTTTTACAGTGAATACCAAATTTGGGCGTTGCATGGTTGAACCTAAATATTCTATAGCACAACCATCGGTATTGCTCGAATTACTGTATGCGGTGCAATTGAACGGAAGTGTTGAAAACTGTACGTTCTGGTCGTTTCCGGTGCTGCCCGGTCCACGGTACCAGCAAATTTCTACCACCAAATTCGATTCGCCATCCCACACAATCGGTCCATACGATTGAGCTGTAAAATCGAATACGGTTGAGCCTTGCTGAATATTCTGAGCTTGCAGGTAGTAAACGGTTTCTGTTCCGCCAACAAAACCATTTAGCTCTGTCAAATTTGTCAATCCCATTTTGATGTAAAATGAACTGAAAGAGGTTGTAGTTGTGTTTTCAGTAGTAATAGACATGTTTTGGATGGCGCCTTGATTGAGACCAGCAGCTGTTAATTCGCTGGCGAGAATGAGATATTGATTTCGTCCGCTTTGAGTTGAGAAACCAAAAGGAGTTGATTCTGAACCTGAAGTGAAATTGGTTCCATAACCCATATTGGCAACGATTTCGTTTGGATCGGCTACTACTTCGCTGATTTCGTCATATAAATCAACTTTACCACTTTCAGAACCGACTAGCATTTGCAATCTTCCTTCATGTTCAAACAAAAATGGAGCGCTGTAACCATCTGCAGAACCTGGAATTGTCATGTCAACGCTTCCGAAATTTGAATCTGCAAGCGTGAAAAGTGGAGTAGTGGAGGTTCCTTCGTTATGGTAATATATTAAGTTTCCGTTTTTCCCTCCAATGACTAAATCTAGTAATTGATCTCCGTCCACATCATAAAGACATGGCGTGGCAAATTGTCCCGAGATAGTGATTCCTTGAAATCCGGGGGCCGATAACGAAAAGTTGCAAGGGTTTCCAGCTCCTGCGCTGTTTGCGAAAAAATGCACTTGGCCGTTTACCGAACCAACGAGCATATCATCATCGCCATCACCATCTATATCACCAAAAGTTGCCGCCACATTTCCCATTCCTAAGCTAGAAATGTTAGCAAGGTCTCGCGTTTGTAGGGTAAATGCTGGTTCTGTTGCCGTTCCTGTGTTTCTATAATATGCGAGTTGTGACGAAAATACTGCGGTACTAGAAGAATACCCTTTGTTTCCAACTATCAAATCCTTCAATCCATCCTGATCGTAATCGAAAAGCACGGGATAGGCACTGGTTCCCATCTCTATCATCTCGTCCTGTAGGAAGTTGGGCTTTACAAAATCAAGTTCAAAGTTTGCCGTTGAGCTTGTGTTTAGATACAGATGACTGCTGTGATAGTTGTGTCCATTGTTTTCTTGATTGGGTGCAGCTACAATATCATCTTGACCATCATTATTCACATCAACTAAAAATGCCGCAGGAAAAGTGAAAATGTTAATGGCGTTCGTATTATCAAAATTGGCAGGAAACGTTGGGTCTTGAGACCCAATATTTGCAGTAGATGCATCTCCGTTATTGATAAGAATGTTCATTGCATCGAAATTGAGAACACTCACTACAAGATCTTTATCACCATCACCTTCAATGTCTAATCCAAGCATAGAAAAACCAGAATGAGCACCAGAGCTAGCCGAAGCTTCGGTTGTCGGAACTGCGTTGATGTTTCCTTTGCACGTAACATCCAGAATAACACCTATTGTTGATGGATCTTCTTCAAAATTACCCCAACATGGCGTGGCCAGTTCCATGGTCATGCTATCGGGAATTCCGTAAAGTTCCATTGATTGATTTTGGTGATATTCCGCAGCAGTACCGAACAAACTAAAAGTTACAATATCCATGTCAGAATCGCCATCCACATCCATTATTGCAGGAATATCTGCTGGGCTTACGTAGATGTTAATGAGGCCGTTGCCATAATCAGAAAGCAATTTACGGGTCATCAAAGTGAAGATGAGTGTATCGGCATTTCCATCGTTTCTGTAAACAGCCATTCCACCGTTGGAATAAGTGAAAATGTCGTTTTTCCCGTCTGCGTTAAAATCGCGCATCAAAACCCATCCATGAAGAGACCGGTTGCTAGTCAGGTGTTGATTAGTAAACATATCGCGATATCGAGGAGCAATCTCCAATTGATTCGCATCGTTCATTCTAAAACACGATATTTTATCGCCACTTTTATCAAATACGAAGAGGTCGTTCGTTCCGTCACCATCCAAATCTATGTTCGAGAATTGTGGATGGTTTAATCCACCAGCCCAAGGAAAATCCAACGTTCCGTTTTCCTCTGAAACAGGAACCGCGTCATGTCTATTAAAGAACAATTGTGCATACGATTCTGTAGTTAGTATGACAAGAAAAATAAAAATCGCGAATCGCATAGACTTAAAATTGACTTACAGTTTGACAAATGTAACGGTAAATGGTTGCCTACTGTGAATGATAAACGTTCGTTTCCGATTGAGGACAATTCGATAGCTGAATTGTTCTACAACTCCCAATTTCTGTTCGTAAATCACTCCTTTCTATCCCCTTTATCGTTCTATATTTGCGCTCCCTTTTTTAATCGATGATTTATATTACACGAAGAGAGCGTTTTAACGCGGCACACAAGCTTTATAACGAAAGTTGGAGCACCGAAAAAAACGATGAAGTGTTCGGGAAATGTGCCAATGCCAACTGGCACGGGCATAATTTTGACCTTATTGTTACTGTAAAAGGAGAAGTAAATCCTGATACTGGATTTGTGATGAATTTGAAGGATCTTAGCCAGATTATTAAGGATGAAGTGATTGAGAAAGTAGATCACAAGAACCTGAATCTTGACGTTGATTTTATGGTCGGAAAATTGCCATCAACCGAAATTCTGGCAATGGAATTTTGGAAGATTCTAGCCCCTTTGATTGCCGAAAAAGATGCAACGCTCCATTACATCAAGCTGATTGAGACGGAGAACAACTACGTAGAATACTACGGAGACTGAATTTAAAGACCACATGAAAGCATACGTTTTTCCGGGCCAAGGCTCGCAGTTTCCTGGCATGGGAAAAGAACTTTATGAAAGTTCTGCCGAGGCTAAAGCCTATTTTGATAAAGCCGACAAGATTCTTGGTTTTAGCATTACCGACATTATGTTCAACGGAACAGAGGATGATTTGAAGAAGACCAGCGTTACGCAACCAGCAATCTTTCTTCATTCGGTAATTGCAGCATTAACTATAGAAGATTTTCAACCTGCAATGGTGGCCGGACACTCGTTAGGTGAGTTTTCTGCGCTTGTTGCCAATAAGGCAATAACGTTCGAAGATGGTTTGAGGTTAGTTTTTAAACGTGCTGTTGCTATGCAAAAAGCCTGTGAGCAGAACCCGTCAACCATGGCAGCCATTCTCGGAATGGAGGATGATGCTGTAGCTACCATTTGCGCTTCCATTGAAGAAGTGGTTGTGCCAGCAAATTACAACTGCCCCGGACAAATTGTAATAAGTGGAAGTAATGAAGGGGTCGAAATTGCTTGCAAAAAACTTACGGAAGCTGGCGCATTAAGAGCCATTAAACTAAACGTTGGAGGAGCTTTTCATAGCCCATTAATGGAGCCAGCTAAGATTGAATTGGAAGAGGCAATTTTAAGCACTACGGTTTCAAAACCAATTTGTCCGATTTACCAAAACGTCACTGGGCAAGTGGTTTCTAATCCAGATATCATTAAGTCAAATTTGATTGCGCAACTGACGGCTCCTGTTAAGTGGACACAGACTATCAATCAAATGCTTTTTGATGGTGCGACATCTTTTACCGAAGTCGGTCCTGGAAGAGTGCTTTCTGGCCTTATAAAAAAGGTAAACCGTCAGATAGTGACATCCTCCGTAGGATAATTCGCTAATTTCAGATTTCAAAATACTTGTCATGTCTGTGAAGAGAATCGGCCTTTTATGCGTAGTTGCTTTTGTGTTTTTCCTCGTGCCTACAGGATGCGAGCAAGATAGACCACTGCGAGTAGAAGATATTGAGGGTAAGGCATCGCCAGTTCAACTTGGCGAATGGTTGGAGCAATTTCCCGCTATCATTCGTTCTACTCACATGACCGGACCAGAAACATCGAGAATGTTGGCTTACGCAAGCATCGCGTACTACGAGGGTTATGCCATGGGTTATGATGATATGCGGTCGTTGGTTGGGCAGCTTCAAGGATTGGACGAACTTCCAGTACCCGATCCAAATCTAGGTTACAGCTATGGAATCATTTCTGAATCGGCTATGAGAACGGTGCTTCTCAATCAATTTCAGAACGCACCCGCAAATATTAAGAACGTCATCAATTCAACTTACACAAATCATGAGCGCGAATATGCAGCAGCAGGATTCGGAGAGGTTGTCGTGAACCGATCAAGAGCTTTTGGCGAATTATTGGGGGATGCGCTAAATGTTTGGGCAGATTCTGATGGATATTTGGATGTACTCAATTGCACGGCAATCGTACCATCAGGACAAGAAAATTGGCAGCCAACTCCACCAAGTTTTCAAGAACCAGAATTTGCTTGTTGGGGAAATATTCGGGCTTTTACTTTCAATCCAAATCAACTCATTGCGCTTTGTCACACTGGTTCTCCTGTTGCGGTCTCAAATCTAAGCGGTTCTGCTTACCGAACAGACATTGAAGAAGTAGTTAGCATTGAGGCTAATCTTACTCAGGAACAGAAGGATATCGCTGATTTTTGGCGAGATGATGATGGAGCATTCACTGTTCCAGGACATTACGTGTCTATTTTGGGCCAACTTGTAGGACAGAATTTGCTCGATGGCAAGCAGGCAATTACCGCTTGGGCGCAACTCTCTATTGCTATGGCCGACACGTATATTTCTACTTACAAGTTGAAATACACTTATTACCGACCACGACCGCTGACCTTTGTTCAGAACAATTCTAATGTGAACTGGGAATCGTATTTAACTAACCCGAACACACCAGAATACCCTTCAATGCGTTCAACCCTGGCTTATGCTGCCGCTCAGGTATTTATCAATTTGTATGGAAACAACTTGGCGTTTACAGACAAAACCCATGTTATCTTCAATTTGCAAGAACGTTCTTATGCTTCTTTTACAGAAATGGCTGAAGAGGTGGTTGCAAGCAGATTGTATGCAGGAACCAACCTGAGAACAACGCTAGAAAACTCTGAGTATCACGGAAGATGCATTGCCCAACGGGCAAACGAGTTGTTCTTTAACGAGTAGCGGAAGGGCCGTAGTTCTCGGCAAACCATTTAAGGGTAACTTCAAGACCATCTTTTATACTCACCTGCGGATTGTATCCGAGGTAGGCTTTGGCTTTCGAAATGTCGGCAAGGGAATCTTGAACGTCACCTTTTCGTGGTGCTCGATATGTTGGATTAATTTCTGAACCAACCAAATCTTTTAAGTCAAAATAAAGCTGATTGATGGTTGTTCTTTCGCCAATACCAATGTTGTAAACCTTACCAGCAGCACCTGGAACCTGAGAGAACATGCCCCGAATGTTAGCCTGAACAGCGTTTTCTACAAACGTAAAATCACGCGATTGTTCGCCATCTCCATTTATGAACGGAGATTTTCCTTTGAGCAACGCATCGATAAACAACGGAATTACTGCAGCGTAAGGACCATCTGGTTTTTGGTTGGGTCCGAAAATGTTGAAATATCGTAGTCCTACCACTTCAATTCCGTAGTTGAGCGCATATACTCCCGCATAAACTTCGTTCACAAATTTGGATGCTGCATATGGAGAAAGCGGTGCGCCAATGTGTTCCTCAACCTTCGGCAATTTCAAACTATCTCCATATACTGAAGAAGAACTTGCGTAAACGAAACGTTTTACTTTGGCATCCTTGGCTGCTGTTAAGATGTTCAGGAATCCGGTTACGTTAGCTTCGTTGGTAAGCAACGGGGTTTCTAACGAGCGCGGAACCGAACCCAAAGCCGCCTGGTGCGTGATGTAGTCGATTCCTTCGCAGGCTCTTCGGCACGTATCAGAATTTGCAATATCTCCGTTGATAAATTCAAAATTAGGCAGCTTCAAAAACAGTTCTATGTTCTGCAATTTTCCTTCAGAAAGATTATCAAGAACCCGCACTTTTCCTGCACCGAATTTGATGAGATACTCAGCAATATTTGAACCCACAAAACCAGCTCCGCCAGTAATAAGAAAGGACGAATTACTTATGTCGTTGGTGTGGAATGGGGTTGAATACATTATCGCTCTTGGTATTGTTGTTTGAAGTAATTCTGATAGGCTCCGGAAGTTACGCTGTTCAGCCATTCTCCATTTTGCAAATACCAGTCGACAGTTTTTGGCAAACCTTCCTCAAACGTTAAGCTTGGTTCCCATCCCAGCTCTGTTTTGAGTTTTGTTGAGTCAATGGCGTATCGCAAATCATGGCCTGCACGGTCTTTTACGAATGTGATGAGTTTCTCTGAAGTTCCTTTTTCTCTTCCTAATTTTTCATCCATGATTGAACACAACAGGCGAATGAGGTCGATGTTTGTCCATTCATTATTCCCACCAATGTTGTAGGTTTCACCCAATCCACCTTTATGGAAAACCGCATCAATAGCAGAGGCGTGATCTTCTACAAACAACCAATCACGTACGTTTTCTCCCTTGCCGTAAACAGGAATTTCCTGATTGTTTTGAATGCGATGAATAGCCAATGGAATCAATTTCTCAGGAAAATGATTTGGTCCATAATTGTTAGAGCAATTAGAGATTACGACCGGCAATCCGTATGTATGATGATAGGCACGAACCAGGTGGTCTGAGCTTGCTTTTGAAGCTGAATACGGACTTCGTGGGTCATATGCAGTTGTTTCATAGAAGAAACCCTCTTCGCCAAGTGAGCCATAAACTTCATCTGTAGAAATATGATAGAAACGCTTTCCTTCCAAGTTTCCATTCCAAAGTTCTTTGGCTGCCATGAGAAGATTCACAGTACCTAGTATGTTAGTTTGGATAAAAGCCATCGGACCTGAAATGGATCGGTCAACGTGAGATTCAGCAGCTAAGTGAATGACTCCCTCAGGTTGATGTTTCTCGAACACTTCTTTCAAACGTGCAGGATTTGTAATGTCAGCATGTTCAAAAACGTAGTTTGGAGAATTTTCAACATCCTTCAAATTCTCAAGGTTACCTGCGTATGTTAAAGCATCCAAGTTTACAATCTTGTAATCGGGATAGTTCCGAACAAATCTTCGAACTACATGAGACCCAATAAAGCCTGCCCCTCCTGTTATGATTATTGTTTTCATGCTTTTTTGCTTCTGTAATTCTGTTCCCAGTTCCATGAAGAACGAAGTCCTTCTTCTAAGCCTAATTCGGCTTTCCAATTCAGCACTGTATTAGCCTTAGTTGTATCGGCAAAAACAGCAGTAATATCTCCATCTCTGCGCGGTCCTACTTTAAAATTAATTGCAATTCCGGTTGCCTGCTTGAAGGTATTTACTAATTCTAAAACGCTGCTTCCTTTTCCAGTACCGATGTTGAAAATATCGTAGCTGCTTCTAATAGTTTCCGTCTCCAACTTGCGAAGCGCCTGAAGATGAGCTTTACCAAGATCAACCACATGAATGAAATCTCGAATGCATGTGCCGTCTTCAGTATCGTAGTCATCGCCAAAGATGGTAAGTTCCTTGCGGATACCTGCTGCCGTTTGAGTAACATAAGGAACTAAATTGTTTGGAATTCCAACTGGAAGTTCACCAATTTTAGCCGATTCGTGAGCTCCAATTGGATTGAAGTAGCGCAATGAAATCGCTTTCAAACTTTGAGCTCGTGCTGTATCTCGGATTATATCTTCACACATGGATTTTGTGTTTCCATATGGAGACTCTGCTTCTTTTCTTGGGGTGGCTTCTGTAACTGGGCAAACTTCTGGTTGACCATATACGGTACAGCTTGATGAGAATACCAAATTTGGAATCTGGAATCTTTCCATTTCCACAAGGATATTCATTAGGCTGTCAAGATTATTGCGGTAGTAGGCGAGTGGCTCTTTTACGGATTCGCCAACCGCCTTTTTTGCTGCAAAATGAATAACTGATTTCGCCTGGCTTCCAATTTTCTCAAAAACCGCAGCTAATTGGGTTGCATTGTCAATATCGACATTGAAAAACTGAGGTCTCGTGCCTGTGATTTCTTCAATTGAGTCGAGAACGGATTCTTCGGAGTTTGAAAGGTTGTCGAGAATAACAACTTCATATCCATTGCCTATCAGTTCAACACACGTATGCGACCCAATATATCCAGTACCCCCTGTGACAATTACCATATTTATAAACTCCAATAGGATAGGCTCTTAATCTTATCCTTATAAACCCCTTTTACATCAACAAATACTCCTCTTGGCTTTGATATTGCTTGAAACTCACTCTCAGATTTTTCCAAGTATTCTTTGTGGTTGACAGCAAGTATAATTGCATCGTAGCTTTTTCCAACGGAAGGAGCCAGTTCAAAACCGTATTCGTGTTTTAGATGAATTGACGATGCATGCGGATCAATCACATCTACGCGTACTCCGAAAGATTCAAGTTCCCGAATTACGTCTACCACTTTTGAGTTTCTGATGTCGGCAACGTTCTCTTTGAAGGTAGCTCCCATTACTAAAATCTTTGATTTGCTGATGTCACCACCATTCGCGACAATTTTCTTCACGGTTTCTCTAGCTACATAGGCACCAACTTCATCATTAATAGATCTTCCTGAAGTAATAACTTTTGAATGATAACCGAGTTCGCGAGCCTTGTGCGTGAGGTAATATGGGTCAACTCCGATGCAATGTCCGCCAACCAAACCAGGAAAGAATTTCAGGAAGTTCCATTTTGTTCCAGCAGCCTCAAGTACATCAAAGGTGTTGATTCCAACCTTGTTAAAAATCATCGAAAGCTCGTTCATCAATGCAATATTCACATCGCGTTGTGTGTTCTCGATGATTTTTGCAGCTTCAGCTACTTTGATTGAAGGCGCACGGTGAACCCCTGCATCAACCACCAGTTCGTAGGTTTTGGCCACTATCTCTAAAGATTCAGCATCGCAACCTGAAACCACCTTAATGATTTTTCTAAGTGTGTGTTCCTTATCGCCCGGATTTATTCTTTCTGGTGAATAACCAATCTTGAAATCGTTGTTGAATTTCAAACCTGAAATTTCTTCTAGAACAGGCACGCAGTCTTCTTCGGTACAACCGGGATAAACGGTTGATTCATACACCACGTAGTCACCTTTTTTGAGCACTCCACCAACTGTTTTAGAGGCTCCAATAACTGGTCTCAAATCCGGCAAGTTGTGCTCGTCAATTGGAGTTGGCACGGCCACAATAAAAAACTGAACGTCTTTGAGATCCTTGACATCAGCAGTAAATAGGATGTCGCAGCCTTCAAAATCGCTTGCTTCAAGCTCCTCGCTTGGGTCGATGTTGTTCTTCATCATATCAACCCTTTCTTGATTGATGTCGAAGCCTACAACTTTGATTCTTCTGGCGAATTCTAATGCAATTGGCAATCCAACATATCCAAGACCGATAACAGCCAGTTTAGCATCCTTGCTTAGAAGTTTTTCGTAGATGTTTTTCATATCAATTCTTGATGATTTTTGGATCACGAAGACTATAAATCCGTTCAATTATTTCAACCACTTTCATTCCTTCCATCGCATTGGTTGCTATAGTTTTTCGCCCCTTCAAGGTGTCGATTACGTTTTGAATGACAAAATGGTGGTTTGCAGCAGAACCTTTGTAAGATCCATAATCATTGGCAGGACCAGCTGGCTCCAATTTCGGCATTTCATAGCCTTCAATGTTGCAATGCACAACTTCGTTCATGTATTGCCCGCCAATTTTCACACTGCCTTTTTCTCCGATTACGGTTAGGCTGCTTTCCAAGTTTGAATCCCAGACGGAAGTCGAGTAGTTCAAACTTCCCATTCCGCCATCAGCAAGTTGGAAACTTACCATTCCCGAATCTTCAAAATCGGTTGAATTTGAATGGTTGAAATCGCGGAAATCGCCTTTGATGTTCTTGATATCGCCAAACAGCCAGTATAGAATATCTACGAAGTGCGAAAACTGGGTAAAGAGTGTTCCGCCATCTAGTTCTTGACTTCCTTTCCAACTTCCGGTTTTATAATATCGGTCATCACGATTCCAATAACAGTTGATTTGAACCATGTAGATGTCGCCCATAAGTTTACGATCAATTACATCCTTAATCCAAACCGAAGGAGGGGAGTATCGGTTCTGCATAACGCAAAACACCTGCTTGGATCGATTAAGGGCGGCATGAATAACCTTTTCGCAATCGGAATTGGTTAATGCCATTGGTTTTTCGCACAATACGTGACTTCCGGTATTTAACCCTGCGAGGCTATTTTGAGCATGAAGTCCGTTTGGAGTACAAACACAAAGCACGTCTGGTTTTAAATTCAATAACTCTTGAAGGTCATTGAAAAAAGGAGCATCATAAGTCTCAATTCCCAATTCGGACTTGGGTCTTACATCACAGAGACCAATCAATTCTGATTCATCATTTCTGACAATCATCTCAGCATGACGCTTGCCAATGTGGCCGCATCCTACAACTCCAAATGTTATTTTGTTTGAATCACTCAACTGACTTTCTTTACAGAACCATTGTTTAGTTCGTATCGTTCTTTTGACTCTGGGCAAATGGCCGTACCGTTTTGGTCAAACTCAAGTCGATGACCAAATTCACTCATCCAACCAATCTGTCTGGCGGGATTTCCAACCAAAAGAGCATAAGCAGGAACATTTTTAGTTACTACTGAGCCTGCTCCAATAAATGCGAATTCACCAATATCATTACCACAAACAACCGTTGCATTTGCGCCTATGCTTGCGCCTTTTCCTACCAAAGTTTTTTCGTATTGCCCTCGTCTGTTAACAGCACTACGTGGATTTGACACGTTGGTGAAAACCATTGATGGGCCTAGGAATACATCATCTTCGCAAATAACACCTGTGTAGATAGAAACGTTGTTCTGAACCTTAACATTATTTCCCAAGAATACATTTGGAGAAACCACTACGTTTTGTCCGAGATTACAATTTTCTCCTAGAACACATCCGCTCATTAAATGAGAAAAGTGCCAAATTTTGGAGCCTGCCCCAATAGTGCATCCTTCATCAATGATGGCAGTTTCATGAGCAAAGTATCCCATTACTTTCTAATGTATCCTTCGAAGGTGTTGTGTTCCTTTTTGTAAAGCTCCTCCTCTGGAAGACTTTTGAAGTAGTCGTATGTGATTTTCAAGCCTTCAGCTCGGCTCACTTTGGGTTCCCAGTTTAGAATCGCACGTGCCTTGTCAATATTAGGTTGGCGTTGCATTGGGTCATCAACAGGAAGGTCCTTGTATATCACCTTTTGAGTTGTTCCAGTTAGTTTGATGATTTCTTCCGCAAACTGAGAAATGGTAATCTCGTCAGGATTTCCAATGTTAACCGGCTCTGCGTAATCTGAAAGTAGCAAGCGGTAAATACCTTCTACCAAATCATCCACGTAGCAAAAACTACGAGTTTGACTTCCGTCACCAAAAACAGTTAAGTCTTCGCCTCTCAAAGCTTGACCAATGAAAGCTGGCAATACACGACCATCGTTCAGTCGCATTCTTGGGCCATAGGTATTGAATATCCGAACGATTCGGGTTTCAACTCCATGATAGCGGTGATATGCCATCGTTATTGCCTCTTGAAAACGCTTAGCTTCATCGTAAACACCACGTGGTCCAATAGGATTTACATTCCCCCAATATTCTTCTGTTTGAGGATGAACCATTGGGTCACCATAAACTTCGGAAGTTGATGCGATGAGCATTCTCGCTCCTTTTGCTTTGGCAAGTCCCAAGCAATTGTGCGTTCCCAAAGAACCCACTTTCAATGTTTGAATAGGTATTTTGAGATAGTCAATTGGACTTGCGGGAGATGCGAAATGCATGATGTAATCCAATTCATCTGGTACGTGAATAAACTTGCTTACATCGTGATGATAGAACTCAAAATCCTTATGTTTGAATAGATGCTCTATATTCTTCAGATTGCCTGTAATGAGGTTGTCCATCGCAATAACATGACAGCCTTCTTTCAGGAATCTGTCGCAAAGATGCGAACCAAGAAAACCTGCGGCACCTGTAATTAGCACTCTTTTCATCCTTGTGGGATTACGGTTTTTCGTCCGATTGAATTGTAATAGAAACCTAACTCCTTCATTTGGTCAAGATCATAGAGGTTACGGCCGTCAAAGATTACCTTCTCTTTTAAACCAGTCTTCAACTTGTCAAATTCAGGTGAACGGAAGACAGACCATTCTGTAGCAATAATTAGTGCATCTGCACCTGCAAGTGCTTTGTATTGGTCGTCTGCGTATGATATTTTGTCGCCAAGCAATTCCTTTACGTTTTTCATCGCTTCTGGGTCATACGCAGTCACGGTGGCCCCAGCGGCAAGTAATTTGTCAATTACGTAAAGTGCTGGTGCTTCTCTAATGTCGTCTGTATCCGGTTTGAAGGCTAATCCCCAAAGCGCGAAATGTTTTCCTTTTAAATCTCCCCCGAAAAAGTCTTCAATCTTAGGAACGATGATTGTTTTCTGCTTCTCGTTGACCTCCATTACGGAAGCTAAAAGAGCGAAATCATAATTCACACCTGCAGCGGATTTAGCCAATGCTTGAACATCTTTCGGGAAGCAACTTCCGCCATATCCAATTCCAGGGAAGAGGAAACGTTTTCCGATTCGGGTATCCGTGCCGATTCCGATTCTCACTTTGTCTACGTCAGCATCTAGCAACTCGCAAAGGTTTGCCACTTCGTTCATGAACGTAATCTTGGTGGCTAGGAATGCGTTGGCTGCATATTTAGTCAACTCAGCTGATTTTTCATCCATAAAGATGATTGGATTTCCTTGTCGAACGTAAGGCTTGTAAAGCTCTTCCATTATTTTCTGAGCGCGAGCTGACGATGTTCCAACCACGACTCTGTCTGGCTTCAAGAAGTCATCTACTGCAAATCCTTCTCTCAAAAACTCAGGATTTGAAACCACGTCAAAATCAACTGTAGCGTGCTTTTTTACTGCTGCAGTTACTTTATCAGCCGTGCCAACAGGTACCGTACTTTTATCTACAAGGACTTTATAGTCCTTCATAATCTTTCCGAGGTTGTCGGCTACCCCCAAAACGTATGAAAGGTCCGCAGATCCGTCTTCGCCTGGAGGTGTTGGCAATGCTAGAAACACGACCTGTGCTGATTCAACCGCTTCGTTCAAGTCAGTGGTAAATTTTAATCGACCTTGTTTGATATTACGCTCAAAAAGCACGTCTAAATGCGGTTCGTAAATCGGTACCTCACCGTTTTTCATCTTGTTAACCTTCTTCACGTCTATGTCAACGCAAATCACATGATTTCCGGTTTCCGCAAGGCAGGTTCCTGTAACCAATCCAACATAACCCGTTCCTACTACTGCAATGTTCATTCTGCTTTATTTATGAATTCAAGTACTTTTTCAATAATATAATTTTGTTGCACGGCTTCCATTTCTGTGTGAATTGGAAGAGAAATAACGTTTTCGCATAGGCTTTCAGTCACGCCAAAAGACCTATCTGAATCGCTTAATACAAATGCCTTTTGTTTGTGCAATGGAATCGGATAATAAATCATGGAAGGGACGTCATTCTCAGCCAAGAATACTTTCAGTCCATCGCGACTAACTCCGTTCAACACAAGCGTGTATTGATGAAAAACATGTGTCGAACGCGAATCCCTGATTGGCGTTTGAATCTGATTCACATTCCTAAATGCTGCGTCATACTTATCAGCAACCGCAATTCTCCGTGCAATAAAATCATCCAAATGAGGCAGCTTAACCCTGAGAATAGCTGCTTGCATAGCATCCAGCCTAGAGTTAACTCCTACCACATCATGCACGTATTGACGGCTTTGTCCGTGAGATGCAATCATTTTGGCCTTGGAAGCCAACTCATCATCATTTGTGAAAATGGCACCGCCATCTCCAAAACAACCAAGGTTTTTTGAAGGAAAGAATGAAGTGCATCCAAAATGTCCAATTGTTCCTGCTTTGACCGTTTTACCATTTGTGAAATGGTAATCTGAACCGATGGCTTGTGCGTTGTCTTCGATCACGAATATTCCATTGGCATCAGCTAATTTCATTAACCCTTCCATATCGGCACATTGGCCATAAAGATGAACAGGAACAATTGCTTTTGTTTTGGCGGTGATGGCTTCTTCAACTTGTTTCAAATCAAGAGTGAAGGTTTCACTATTAACGTCAACCATTACTGGAGTGAGACCTAAAAGAGCAATGACCTCAGCGGTTGCTACATACGTGAACGTTGGAACTATAACCTCGTCACCAGGTTTTAGGTCCAAAGCCATCATTGCAATCTGCAAGGCATCGGTTCCATTCGCACACGGAATTACGTGTTTGCTTCCAAGATATCTGGCAAGTTCAATTGCGAAATTGTCAACCTCAGGTCCGCCAATGAATCGTGTTGATTGCATTACTCCGAGTACGGCTTCGTCAATTTCTTTCTGCAATCGCTGATATTGCGTTTGCAGATCTACCATTGCAATCTGTTTGAGTGTAATTGATTTAATGACTTACCGTTTTAAGGGGCCCAAATATAGTCATTTACATGCCTGATTTGAATTGAAAACTGGGCAGCGAACACTGGTTTCGTGGGTGCATTTAGTTAATGCGGTACTGTGGCCAATTTCTCAATCTCTATTGCAAAGTGACTCCATGAGAATCGCTCTTTTTCCTTAGTAATATTAGCCTCAAATTCGGCCTTTTTGCCTTCCTGAAAAAATGAGTTTAGGCAACTTGCTACGGATTCTGCACTAACTTCTGAAACGTATCCAACTTTGCCGTGTGGAACCATTTCTGGCAGTCCGCCAACATTGGTTACCAACATTGGTGTATGGAAGTGATAGGCAATTTGAGTCACTCCGCTTTGAGTAGCACTCAAGTACGGCTGAGCCACAATGTCAGCAGCACAGAAATAGTAGCGAACCTTGAATTTGTCTACAAATCCAGCGTTGATTATAACGTTATTTTCAATTCCCAGTTGTTTAATAATTCTGTCGTACTTGGTTCGGTCTTCATAAAACTCTCCTGCTATTATTAATTTGAGGTTTTCGCGATTATCCATTTTGGAAATGGCCTCCAAAAGAAGCTCTAGTCCCTTGTATTTTCGAATGATTCCGAAGAAAAGAACCACCTTCGATTCGTCAGAAACATGCAGGTGTTTTCTAGCTATTTCTTTCTCCACTTTTTCACCGAAATGGTCGTAGATAGGATGGTAGAGTAGTTTTCTGGGCTTGTTCTGATTAAACTGATTGAGGTCTTCCATTACGCTCGAAGACATGGCCACGTAAGAATCACATTGATTCAAGAAATACTTCGTAAATAATCGGTCTCCAATCCTTCGCTCATGAGGAATTACGTTGTCTAGAATGCCTATAACTTGAACATCCAGTTTTGCTCGTAGCCATTTACAAATGGTTCCCAAACATGGTCCCATAAAGGGAAGCCAAAATCTGACTACGATAAAATCTGGCTTTAGTTGGGCGATTTTTTGCACAGTAAGCAACCAACTTATTGGATTGATGGAACTAATGGTGGACCGAACGTCTACACCTTCAGGTCCTAGCCTGTCGTTGGTTTCTTTCTGAGTAGTTCCTGGGAACAGAAAACTGGGATATTGCAGATAGAATGAAAATATCGTGTTCTCAATCCCTTGCTTGGCGAATTCCTGAGATAAGGATTCATTTAATTGCGCAATTCCTCCGCGAAGAGGAAAAGCTGGACCGATAATCACACATTTTCGGGTTGTGCCCAACGTTAGTCTATTGTTTCGGCAATATGATAGTTGTTCCTGTCGTGCGAGGAACGTGAAATCATTTCAGCTAAGAATCCAGCGGTAAACAATTGTGTTCCGATAATCATAGCCAAAATGGCGAGATAGAACAACGGTTGATCCGTCACTTCGCGCACTTTTGTCTGGTTTGCAAGGCCAATAATCTTTTCAAGAATTAACCAAGCGCTGACAATTCCTCCAAGAAGGAACATCAGCGTACCGAAAACTCCGAAAAAGTGCATGGGGCGTTTTCCGAATCGGCTCATAAACGTGATGACCAAAAGATCAAGTGGTCCATTGATGAAGCGCTCAATTCCGAATTTGGTTACGCCAAACTTTCGTTCTTGGTGCTGCACAACCTTTTCACCGATTTTGGTGAATCCCGCCCATTTGGCAATGACAGGAATGTAACGGTGCATTTCACCGTAAACTTCCACGCTTTTCACCACATCTTGCTTGTATGCTTTCAAACCACAATTGAAATCATGCAAGTAAATGCCAGACATGCTTCGTGCCGCCCAATTGTAAAGTTTGGTTGGAATTGTTTTGGTAATCGGGTCGAAACGTTTTTTTTTCCAGCCAGAAACGAGGTCAAAACCATCCTCAGTTATCATTTTTACCAGTTCAGGAATTTCCTCTGGACTGTCCTGAAGATCGGCATCCATCGTAATGACAATATCTCCCTTGGCAGCATCAAATCCTCGGTTCAAACCTGCTGATTTGCCATAGTTCCTGCGGAATCGCAATGCGCGAATTTGAGTGTACTGCTTTTTAAGTTCTTGAATGACAGCCCAAGAACCATCCGTGCTTCCGTCATCAACATACACAACCTCGTAGTCGAAGTTGTTTTTTTGCATAACTTCATCTATCCACCTAGTAAGTTCAGGTAGTGATTCGTGTTCGTTGTAAAGTGGAATTACGATGGATATAAGCACCGTGGTTAATTGTTTTCTGAATCAGATGAAACGGAAGCAAATGGGTCTCCGTCTTTCCTTAATATGCCTGAGGTGACTAAAGAAATCAGAAATCCTACGAAAGTGTAGCTCAATACAACCATTGCTGCCATTGGGCCTGGTTGCATGAATTTTTTGGTCATTTCCATCGCTATTTCTACCTGGTCGTCAGGTAAACCTTGTTCGTACATCTGGTCTTCTGCTCTTAGTACAAGTTGCTCTAGCGTGTCAGGGTCGATAAAACTGAAAAACACGAAGGTGTAAAAAGCCACCATAATACTGGCAAAGAAGGCAATACCTGTTCCAGTCCCAAGTCCCTGTCCGTAAGAAAGTGCGCCATCCTGATTAATTCGCTTGGCTTGAGTACCAAGATAAATTAAAGCTGCAATAACCGCATAACTAATCCATTGCGCCCACTTGGCTTCAGTCATATCGAGCAAATACAGGACTAATGAAATGCCGATGAGGGCAAGCCCAAGGATTCCCCCCCAGTTCATTAAATGTTTCATGGTCGTTCGGTTTGAGATTCGGCCAAAGATAATGGATTGGACAAGTTCAGTCGTCCTCTGGCTGTTAAGAGTTATTAAGTCGGTTCAAACAATTGTTTCAGTGGTATAACAAGTGTTGAAAGTTTATCCTTTCTGTGCTTTTTTCAATTCAATTACTTTCATTAAGTCGTCCATTTCTTTCACGGTCATATCATTGTCCTTCACGAAAAATGAAACCAAGTTCTTAAAGGATCCTCCGAAGTAATTGTCCATTAACAGTCCGGCAGTGTGTTTCGTATAATCCTCTTTAGAAACCAAGGGGAAATACTGATGTGTTTTGCCAAATGCCTTGTAATTCACAAACTCCTTCTTCTCCAAAATGCGGATGATTGTGCTTACGGTGTTGTAGGCAGGTTTGGGTTCTGGAAACTCTTCCATCACATCCTTCACGAACGCTTTCTCAAGTTTCCAGAGCGCATGCATCACCTGTTCTTCAGCTTTTGTCAAATCTTTCATGACATCAAATCAAAAACTAATTATTTAGTTGAACGACTATATATTTAGTTTTAATATCAAGATAACCCTAATTTGAACTTAGATGAGTTGTGACAATTTTTTGAAATGAACTCCCTTTGGATCATACTGCATGGAAGAAACTAACTTTGAGCCATGCCAAAAAAAATACTTCTAGTCGCTGCAACGCACGCAGAGATAGTTTCGGTCGATTCTGGCCAAGTTGATTCGTTGATTGCTGGTATCGGGATGGTTGCAACTTCGTGTTTTCTTACCCGAAAATTGATGGAGAGCCAATACGATCTTGTCATTAATATTGGAATTGCAGGTTCGTTCAATCCAAAGCTTGCAATCGGGACGGTTGTTCAAGTTGTGTCGGATCGTATCGCTGAGTTAGGAGTAGAGGACAAGGGAATTTTTATTCCTGCCAATGAGCTGAATTTGGTAGCTACTTCTGAGCTCAAGTTTGACACTTCATTGCGAGTTGATTTTCTTCAAGCGGCAAACGGAGTCACCGTTAATCGCGTGCATGGATCCGTTGATTCAATCGTAAAAATGATTGATCAATTCAACCCTGATGTGGAAAGTATGGAAGGAGCGGCCGTAGCTTATGTTTGCGAACAATTCGGTGTTCCTTGGGTGCAGATCCGTGCAATTTCGAATAAAGTGGAGCCACGAAATCGTGATGCATGGAATATTCCATTGGCCATTAAAAATCTTCATTTGGAGGTAGAGAAATACATTTGTAAACAGACGGATGAAGCATAAACTCACACTCGGTTTTTCTCCCTGCCCGAACGATACATTCATTTTTGACGCATTAGTCAATGGAAGGATCGACCTTGGTGATATTGAGTTGGAAGTGGTCCTAGCTGATGTGGAAGAACTGAATCGCATGGCGATTGCTGGAAAACTGGACATCACCAAGATTAGCTACAACGCCTTTGCCCGTGTACATTATATGTATCAGCTGCTGAATTCTGGAAGCGCGCTAGGAAACAACTGCGGGCCCTTGTTGATCTCTAAGAAATCATTGACTTCTGAGGAGCTGCAAGCCGCTATCATTGCCATTCCAGGAAAGAACACGACTGCCAATTTTCTTATGTCATTCGCTTATCCGGAAGCTTCCAAGAAGAAGGAATTCCTTTTCTCAGAAATTGAAAAGGCGGTATTGAATGACGAAGTTGAAGCTGGAGTTATTATCCACGAAAACAGATTCACTTATCAGGAAAAAGGGCTGGTAAAGATTGCCGATTTGGGTGAAGTTTGGGAACAGAAAACTGGATTTCCGATTCCACTAGGTGGAATTGCTATTCACCGAAGACTGAAGCCTGAGCTGCGCAAACGCTTTGATGTCCTACTTAGAAAGAGCGTGCAATTTGCATTCGACAACCCTGAAGCATCGAAAGATTATGTCAAATGTCACGCGCAAGAAATGGACGAAACCGTTATGCGCTCACACATTGATCTGTACGTCAACCAATTCTCAGTTGATCTTGGAGAACGAGGCAAAGCAGCAATTGGAAAGATGTACGAGGTCGGTCGAGCCTTCGGAATGCCGAGGGTTGAGGATTCGGTATTTGTGTAAGGGTTCGATGCATCGAACCCTTATTAATTATTGCGTGAAATTGAAAACTTCACCATCAACCTCTATGGTGGCCTGCTTATCGCATTCACCCATTCCGTAGTCAACGGTTCCGTCATTGAAATTGGCGGGAGAAATAAACGCAGTTCCCTGCTTGATATATCCGCAACCCGTTTGAAGCACGAGTGCAGTTGATGTTTCCCAAGTAAAAGGATGTGTGTTTGAATCGTTTCCAGAACCAGTCCCTGTAAGTTCAAAAACATCATCATTCAATCCAGCTATGCCCATAGTGCTTGTCGTATCTGGTGTATTCCAGTTTGTTTCGTCCCCTTCTGTCCATGTTCTGTTGAGGCTTGCTTCCCAAAGAACCTGTTGCGTTCCCCAAGAAATGATCGCGTCCGAAACCGTTTCGTTATAAGTTGGATTTCCAGCACCGTTCACGGCTCCCACCGTTACCGAATACGTTCCAGCCAGCGTGTATTGGCCTTTTGTAAAACCATTGAACAAAATGTCGATGTTAGTTCCTTCGTTTCCGAAATTCCCGCTGAATTCAGCAGTAAATGTTCCTTTTCTCAGAATGTCATTCGGACCAGTACAGCCCGTTCCGTATTCTATCGTCAAGGTTTTTGGGAAGGTTGAGCCAAGTGGAGAAAGTGTGGCTGTTGCACAGACCGAACCGTTCAAAAGCCACGATGACTGGTTAATCTGATCCAATGCAGTTCCATTGTTCACCGCCAAATTAAGTTGTGCAAACACATCATTGAATAAGATAACGGCAACTGAGCTGTTGCTGGCCGCTTGAATGTTCTGGTGTACGACCTTCTTGCATCCAGAAATGAAAATCACGCTGGTCAAAAGTGTCAATGCAATTGGGAAATGGAATCTTCTGTTCATAATTCTTGGTTGTGAGGTCGGGTGTAAAGTAACTGAATTAACGCTTTTCGTAAGTGATAAAGGTAAACGAATGCGGATGGTTTACGTCTGCTGGATGGTCAATGGTTTCAACTTCTTTCCACTCGTCTCCAAGTTTCGGGAAATGTCGGTCGCCATCAAATGTGTCGTGAATGCGTGTAAGGTAAATCCGATCGGTGAGCGGCAATGAGAGTCTGTAGATCTGCTCACCTCCCACAATGAATGGATTCTCATCTGTTTTGACCGCCTCTTTTAGCGCATTGGCCAACGAATGAACCACTACGCAGCCTTCTGGTTGGAATGTTTTGTCTCTGGTGATGATGATGTTGGTTCGTTTCGGTAAAGGTTTGCCAACCGATTCAAAGGTCTTTCGCCCCATAATAATGGCGTGACCGCTGGTCTTTTCCTTGAAAAACTTCAGGTCATCAGGCAAATGCCAAATGAGCTCGTTGTCTTTTCCGATGACGTTGTTCTCGTCTGCCGCGACAATGATGCTGATCATACGGCTATCGGAGCTTTGATTCCTGGATGTGGCTCATAATTCAGCAATTCAAAATCATCATATGTGAATTCAAAAATATCCTTCACCTTAGGATTGATCTTCATCGTTGGAAGCTGCCTACATTCACGACTCAGTTGCAATTCTGCCTGCTCAAAGTGATTGGAGTAGAGGTGGGCATCGCCAAAGGTGTGAACGAAATCTCCCGGTTCGAGGTCACAGACCTGAGCAATCATCATCGTAAGTAGGGCATACGAGGCAATATTGAAGGGAACACCCAAAAAGATGTCAGCACTTCTTTGATAAAGTTGGCAACTCAATTTGGCTTTCTTCCCCCTTTGGGGGGCGGGGGGGCTCACATAGAATTGGAACATGGTATGGCATGGCGGCAAAGCCATGTTTTCCACTTCGGCCACGTTCCAAGCATTTACGATATGTCGTCTTGAATCTGGATTTTTCTTGATCCCATCAATCAGTTTTACAATCTGATCGATCTTTTTTCCATCAGAAGTTGGCCACGAACGCCATTGAACACCGTAAACAGGTCCCAACTCGCCCTTTTCATCTGCCCACTCATCCCAAATGGAAACGCCATTTTCTTTCAAATACTTGATGTTGCTGTCTCCTTTCAGAAACCACAAAAGCTCATGGATGATGGAGCGCAAATGCAGCTTCTTGGTGGTAACCACAGGAAACCCTTCACTCAGGTCGAAGCGCATTTGATAACCGAAAACACTACGCGTACCAGTCCCTGTCCGATCCGATTTGTCGGTTCCGGTTTCCATTACGTGGCGCATCAGGTCGTGGTACTGTTTCATAGGTTCAAATTATTGGGGATAAATGGTGCGTGCGTGAAATCTCCCGTTTCTCAGGTCGAGATGCCCGCCAGAACCGTTGAAAACGCGGCAATTGAACGTGCCTTTTGTTTTGGCTCCGAACTGAATTTCATCAACTGCCTTGTGCGAGGTGATCTCAAAATTGGCCCAGCTTTCTTGGTCTCCGTATTGAAGGTCGCTGCTCCAAGTGATGCTGTCATTGTCGACATAGTAGAATATCGCACCGTCAATTCCGGCAGTTGTGCTGTCCAAATTGTAAGAACCGTAGTCATACACCCCTTCACTGAATAGAGAATAACTGACGTTGTAAGATGGGAAAAGTGTGTCAGTCAGAAACTTTACCATCTGAATGCTAAGCGTATTTCTAGTGTAATCAGGTGTGATGGAACTTCGCTGAAAAGCAGTGAACTGGCTGTGCAATCTACCAAGAGAATCTTCGTAAGTTCTAATTCCTGGTCCATTACCATAGTTTTCTTCACCGTCCTCGTAGTATATGGTATCATTACCTAGTTGGAATTCTACAAAAAACAAGTTGTCTTCTCCTGGTTGAAGTTCTTCTTTCTTGCATGCAGCAAGTAAAATGATGAAAAGCGTAAAATGTATTGCTCTCATTACAACGGCTTTGAGAAACAAAAGTAATTAAGCAGGAAGGTAATTCTCCGCGCTTCAATAACGGGGTATCAACAATTTTTCCCCAATCTCAATAAAGCGTCAAACGAACGGGTAAGTGATCAGAAAAGCCGCCATGGTAATTTGGACCGCCATAGGTCTTGCTTGGAGATGGTTCTCCACCGTCTTTTGGAAAATAAAGCAGCCAATCCTCCTTGAAAATAGCGACCGATGAATCTGAAGTGGCGTATCCTTCGGCACTGAAAAGCAAACCATCAGAAACAATAAACTGATCGAGCAATCCCCATTCTCCCTTATAGTTGTAACTGCCCAAACCACTTTGGTGTAGGTTGTAAGTCAGGTTGGTAAGACCTTGATTCAAGCCCGGTTTTGATTTCATCACTTCGGTCATGGAGCGATTATTCGGATAGTCGTTAAAATCGCCCATACATATAATCTTGGCGTTATTATTTTGCTGTAGGATTGAGTCGATTTTTGTACGAAGTACAGTGGCTGCTAACAAGCGTTTTGGCTCGCTGACTTCATCACCTCCGCGTCTAGACGGCCAATGATTGACAAAGAAATGAAGCGTGTCTTTTCCTGAAAGGAGCTTGGCGTAAAGTATGTCACGGGTTTTGGTTTCTGGTTCAAAATCAAATGAGACATTTAGTTTTTCGTGGTGGAGCTCTCTGAGTAAGTCTGAGTTGTAAACTAAGGCCACATCTATTCCTCTATCGTCTGGACTGTCTTCGTGGATTACCTTGAATTTTGCGTTTCTGAGTGAATCTGTGTTGAAAAGGTCTTCGACCACAGTTCTGTTTTCAATTTCACATACGCCAATTACTTCGGGCAGACCATCTTCTGAAAGGGCGGTGAGTACTTTTGAAAGATTAGTCAGTTTTTTGGAATAGCGTTCTGTATTCCAATGATTGGCACTATCGGGGAGGAAGTCGTTGTCGTTGATAGTTGGGTCATCTATTGTATCGAATAGGTTTTCCACGTTGTAGAAGACCACTTCCAAAGGTTGATTCGATTCTTGGCTGCAACCCGTGGTAAGTTGAAGTAATCCGAGGTTGATAAAGATCGCTAAGATTCTTATTGTTGATTTTGGCATGGCAATTTTTCTAGGTGGCAAATGTATGCAGATCGAGCTGCGCGAGGGTTGTAAACGGCATCCTTTTTTGCTTTTGAGTAAAAAAGATACAGCGGACGACTCGACCCCGATCTTTCATCGGGGGCGCGCCCAAAAACTGTTCAAATCCCTGTTGAAAACCAACTAAAATAAGTTCAATTTGACCTTAATCCGCCATTATATTTATTGTCCGCAAGAAAGGAAGGAAGGCTGACGGAAATGGCGCAGGAAACACAATACGGAGCAGAGCAAATTAGGTCGCTCGAATGGCATGAGCACATTCGGCTCAGACCCGGTATGTACATCGGGAAATTGGGCGATGGAAGCCAGTATGACGATGGTGTTTACATTCTAATCAAGGAGGTTATTGATAACTCGATTGATGAATTTGTAATGGGAAACGGCCGCACCATTGAAGTGACGGTAAAGGAACGTTCGGTGCGTGTTCGAGATTATGGACGAGGCATTCCGCTTACCAAAGTGGTGGATTGTGTCAGCAAAATCAATACTGGAGCTAAGTATGATTCGGTTGCGTTCAAGAAATCAGTTGGTCTTAATGGGGTTGGAACAAAGGCGGTAAATGCCATGTCTTCCGTATTCACCATTCAGTGTTTTCGCGATGACCAGACCAAATTAGCTGAGTTTCAAAAGGGCATCATTACAAACGATGCGGCCATTGAACCAAGCAGCCAGCGAAAGGGGACACTCACTTATTTTGAACCAGACGACACGCTCTTCAAAGGATTTAAATACCGAGACGAGCATGTGAAGAAGATGTTGTGGAACTATTGCTACCTCAATCCAGGGCTGACAATCGTTTACAACGGTGAGAAAATGATGTCTGAAAACGGTCTGAAAGACCTGCTTGAGGCAAAAATTGACGACAGCATTCGGTACCCAATTATTCATCTCATTGGAGAAGACATCGAAGTCGCAATTACGCATGGAGAATCATCACGCGAAGAATACTATTCGTTCGTTAATGGGCAGCATACCACCATGGGAGGAACGCACCAAGGAGCATTTCGCGAGGCGGTTGTAACCACCATTCGCACGCATTTTAAGAAGGAGTTTGACGCAAGCGATGTGAGAAGCGGAATTATTGCGGCCATTTCCGTTAAAGTGATGGAACCCGTTTTTGAAAGTCAAACCAAGACAAAGTTGGGTTCGCAAAACGTTGCTGACGATGGTCCTTCGATGAAGTCTTTTGTTGGAGATTTCCTGAAAACGGAGCTCGACAACTTTTTACATAAAAATACTGATGTGGCCGATTTGCTTCTAAAGCGAATACAGCAAGCAGAAAGGGAACGAAAAGAGCTTTCGGGAATCAAAAAATTAGCCCGCGACAGAGCAAAAAAAGCGAGTTTGCACAATAAAAAATTGCGCGATTGTCGTGTTCATTTTGATTCTAATAAAGAACGGGCAGAGGAGACTACCATTTTTATTACCGAGGGGGATTCGGCTTCTGGTTCCATCACCAAAAGCCGCGACCCAAACACGCAAGCGGTTTTTAGTTTGCGCGGCAAGCCTTTAAATAGCTTCGGACTCACACGGAAAGTTGTTTACGAAAACGAAGAATTTAACCTGCTTCAAGCCGCATTAAACATTGAAGAAGGATTGGAAGGATTACGATACAATCGCATCGTGATTGCAACCGATGCCGATGTGGATGGAATGCACATTCGCTTGCTGCTCCTCACATTCTTGCTTCAGTTTTTTCCTGATCTGATTAAGAACGGCCATGTTTACATCCTGCAAACGCCTCTTTTTCGAGTAAGAAACAAGAAAGAAACACGCTATTGTTATTCGGAAGATGAACGTAGAGACGCGATTGCCAGTTTGGGTAAGAATCCAGAAATAACGCGTTTCAAGGGATTGGGAGAAATATCGCCAGATGAGTTCAAGAATTTCATTGGGGAGGATATGCGGTTAGATCCAGTCGAGATTAGAAAGGAAGATTACCTGAGCCAGATGCTGGAATTCTATATGGGTAAGAACACGCCTGATAGACAGGATTTTATCATTGAAAGACTAAGAATTGAGAAGGATTTGGTCGAGGATTTGGGGAGCGAGAAAGTCGAGGCTTAATAGTTTAAGAAAGTACAGGAAATAAAATGAGCGAAGAGAACGGCTCGGAAGAAAACGAAGAGAAGAAGGAAAAAGGAACTGGCGAAGTAGAAAGTGCCGTTGCTGTAAGTGGGATGTACCAAGATTGGTTCTTGGACTACGCCAGTTACGTTATTCTTGAGCGTGCCGTTCCGAATATCGAGGATGGTTTGAAGCCTGTTCAGACACGTATCATGCACTCGATGTTTGAGTTGGAGGATGGCCGGTATAATAAGGTTGCTAACATCATTGGGCATTGCATGAAGTACCATCCGCATGGCGATATGGCCATTGGCGATGCGATTGTTGGTCTAGGACAGAAGGAACTTTTAATTGACACCCAAGGAAACTGGGGAAACACGCTTACAGGCGACCGCGCTGCGGCTGGACGATACATTGAAGCACGCCTTTCTAAGTTTGCACTTGAAGTTGTCTTCAATCCGAAAACTACCAATTGGAAAACGTCATATGATGGAAGAAACAAAGAGCCAGTCACGCTTCCCGTCAAGTTTCCGCTTTTGTTGGCACAAGGAGTTGAAGGAATTGCAGTCGGACTTTCAACCAAAATTCTTCCTCATAATTTCAATGAATTAATAGATGCTTCTATTCAAATTCTGAAAGGGAAAAAGGCGACTGTTTTGCCTGATTTCCTCACGGGAGGAATGATTGACGCAAGCAGTTACAATGACGGCCAGCGTGGAGGTAAAGTTCGGGTTCGTGCCAAGATTAGTAAGGTTGATACCAAGACCTTGGTCATTACGGAGATTCCCTACGGAACCAACACCTCCAATCTTATTGACAGCATTCTGAAAGCCAATGATAAAGGCAAAATTAAGATCAAGAAAGTAGAGGACAATACGGCTCAAGACGTAGAAATCTTGATTCACCTTGCTCCTGGAATTTCGCCCGATAAGACAATTGATGCGCTTTACAGCTTTACGGATTGCGAATCGAGCATTTCGCCTAATGCGTGCGTAATTGTGAACGACAAGCCGATGTTCATGTCGGTTTCGGAGATTCTTCAAATCTGCACACAACAGACACTTGATTTACTCAAACGAGAACTAGAAATCAAGTTAGGCGAATTGCAAGAGCAATGGCACTTCGCTTCGTTGGAGAAAATTTTCATTGAGAATCGCATTTACCGCGACATCGAAGAAGAAGAGACTTGGGAAGGCGTGATAAGTGCTATTGACAAAGGATTAAAGCCGCACATCAAACACCTTATTCGGGAGGTTACCGTTGACGATATTACGCGGTTGACAGAGATTCGCATCAAGCGTATTTCTAAGTTCGATAGCAACAAGGCGGATGACAATATCGCTGCGCTCGAAGGGAAAATTGCAGAGGTGAAGCACGACCTTGAGCATTTGGTCGACTTTGCAGTAGCGTATTACAAAAACCTAAAGGATAAGTACGGAAAAGGCAGAGAGCGTAAAACGGAGATTCGTCATTTTGATGTGATTCAGGCAGCGCGTGTGGCGGTTGCGAACGAGAAACTTTACATCAATAGAGAAGAAGGTTTCATTGGAACAGGTCTGAAAAAGGACGAGTTTGTTTCCGACTGTTCAGATATTGACGATATCATTGTATTCATGGCCAATGGAAACATGAAGGTGGTGAAGGTTGATAGCAAGGTTTTCGTTGGAAAAGAAATCATCCATGCAGCCGTGTTTCGCAAGAATGATAAGCGCACCATATATAATATGATATATCGTGATGGGCCGCGAGGAAGCTATTTCTCCAAACGATTCCCAGTTACATCCATCACGCGAGATAAGGATTATGATTTGACTGCCGGAACAGCCGGAAGCACCGTTGAGTGGTTCACAGCCAATCCGAATGGCGAGGCCGAAGTGGTGCTGGTTCATGTGCGACCAAAACCAAAATTGAAGAAGTTGAAGTTCGATTTCGATTTTGCCGAATTGGCCATTAAAGGTCGAGCTGCAAAGGGAAATACCTTCTCGAAAAATCCATTGCGCAAGATTGAATTCAAGGAGAAAGGACTTTCAACTCTTGGGGCCAGAAAAATTTGGTTTGACGATACTGTTCAGCGTTTGAATGCAGATGGACGGGGAGAGCTTTTGGGCGAATTTGCACCTGAAGACAAAATCCTTACCATCATGCAGAATGGGGAATACAAACTACTGGGCTTCGATATCAGCACGCAGTTTGAGGACGACATGACGCTGATTGAAAAGTGGAATCCAGAAAAACCGCTTTCAGTAGTTTATCTCGACACGAGCAAGAAAATCTACATGATTAAGCGCTTCTTGGTCGAGAAATCTTCCAAGGCCGTGAGTATGCTTCCAGAAGGAGAGGAAAATCAGCTGGAGCTAGTGACTACAGATTGGAAACCACGAATTCAAATTAATTTCCGAAAAAAGCCCGGAGAAGAAGAGGCCGCGGTTGAGGAGATAAACGTAGAAGAGTTCATTGCTGTTAAAGGTCTGAAAGCCAAAGGAAATCAACTCACGAAAGAAACCGTAAACACGATTGATTTGCTAGATCCGATTCCTTATGAACCACCAGTTGCTGAACCATCGAAGGATGATTCTGATGACGACAATGGTGAATCATCAGAATCCGATGAAGTCGCAGAATCTGAAGAATCGACAACTGTAGGGTGGGACGTGAGTGATTCAAAATCGGAAGATGAAGACGAGGAAGAACCGAAATCTCAACCAAAGAAACCTAACGAGTCAAAAGGACCTTCAAGCAATTCGAGCGAAGGCCAACTTGGTTTGTTCTAGGTTAATTATAGGATTTTTCTTTGGTGGTATTAAAATTCGAGATTCCGTAGATATAGTCGCAAGTTTTTTTGATGCTCTGGAAGCGTAATAATGCACGACATTATTGCTTAAAACTGAGTCATTCTAACGACAACTTCACGCTAACAAAAGCGTTCTTTTGTAGGCTAGCAATTCAAGGCATGCAAATGAAAAATCAATTCCTGACTATTATCTTATTTCTGAGCGTAAGTGCGGCCTTTGCACAAAATTCTCTCAACATGACCCAATTGGGCCACCTATCTTACAATGAGGATTTAAGCGAGGTACGAGGAGCCTTACATAATGGTAGGGAATATGCTTTAGTGGGTGCTCATAATGGATTTTCTATTGTAGATATTACGAATCCAACCACACCTACGGAGGTGTTTTACGAGCCTGGGCCAAGTTCAACATGGCGAGACCCATTTTATCATGAGGGCTATGCTTATTGCGTTACCGAAGGTGGCGGAGGTCTACTTATTGTTGATATGAGTCCATTACCCGGAAATCAAAATTTAACTACAACTCTCTACACAGGAAGCAGTTTCCCTTTTAGCTCTGCGCATAATATGTTCATAGACGGAGCCAGCGAACGCGCCTACATTTTCGGAGCAAACTCCATTGAAGGAGCAATCATATTGGATATTTCAAATCCAATGAGCCCAAGTGAACTCGGAATTTGGAACGACCATTACATTCACGATGGCTTTGTTCGAGGAGATACACTTTGGGCTGCCTGCTTAGAAGAAGGTGTTTTTGTGGTAAATGTGGCCAACGCTGGCAATCCGGTGGTGCTTTCAAATTGGGATACACCTAGCGAATTTGCGCATAACGTTTGGCCCTCAGACGACAATGCGTATTGCTATACAACTGACGAGGTAACCAGTGGTTTTGTTACTGGATACAACATGGATAATCTGCAAAATGTGGTGGAAATTGATAAGGTTCGCCATCCGCTTTCTGAAGGTGTAATTCCTCATAATGCTCATTTTTTCAATGATTATGTGATTACTTCTCACTATCGTGATGGTGTGACAATACACGATGTGTCTGATCCGTCAAATATTGTTCTTACAGGGTATTTCGATTCTAGTCCATTAAGCGGAAATGGTTTTAATGGTTCGTGGGGAGCTTGGCCTTATCTTCCGTCTGGGAATGTTCTTGTTTCGGATATAGAGGAAGGACTTTTTGTGCTTGGTGCTGAATATCAACGCGCTGCTCGATTACAAGGAACTGTCACTGAGTTTGGCTCTGGAAATCCGCTGAATGCTGTTCAGATTGATGTGGTTGGAGCTGGAATTAGCGAAATGACTGACCTTTTTGGGGAGTTCGCTACTGGTATGGCTGCTGGAGGAACATTTGATGTTACGTTTCAAAAGGGTGGTTATCTCTCCCAGACAATTACAGGCGTAGTTGTTACAAATGGACAAATCCAGATTCTGGATGTTGAATTGGTTCCAGATGTGCCGTTTATACTTTCAGGAAACGTGTCTGAAGCAGGTACAGGCACACCAATTGAAGGAGCTACAGTTCTGTTTGAGAATGAATTTTTTACTAAGGAGCTGACTACCGATGCGAATGGCGAATATGCCGACAATAACTTTTTCGCGGGTGAATATGATGTAACCGTTGGTGCTTGGGGATTTGTTGGCGAGTGCACGACTGTTTCAATGACTGTCAGTGGAACACCGCCAAGTTTTGAGTTAATAGCTGGTTATTCTGATGATTTTGCACTTGACTTAGGCTGGAACGTTTCTGGAAACGCAACCCTTGGCGTTTGGGAAAGAGGTGTTCCGGTTGGAACAACCCTCAATGGACAATTCTCTAATCCTGATTCAGACGCTGGTTCAGTCTGCGGAAGTCAGGCTTATATCACCGGAAATGGAGGGGGAAGTGCTGGAAATGATGATGTGGATGATGGCGTTACTGTTCTTACATCGCCAATGATGGATTTGACAATGTATGCAGAGCCAACGGTGTCGTTTGATTATTGGTTTTTTAATCAAGGCGGAAACGATACTCCAAATGACACTTATTTAGTAAAAATGACAAATGGAACCACCGAAGCAACCTTAGCTTCGTTATCAGGTTCAGCTAGTCAGTGGAAAGCTTTTTCAATGCCAATTTCGCAGTTTATTACCGTAACATCTACAATGCAACTTAAGCTTGAAGCTGAAGATTTTAATCCAGGTCATTTAGTAGAAGGCGGACTCGACAATTTTAGAATTTCTGAAACCACAGGAATTGTTGATTCTGAAGCTGGAATACCTGTGAATGTTTTCCCAAACCCAGCAAAAGAATTTGTCAATATCAGCGTTGGCAAACCTTTTCAAGTTGGTCATGTTCAATTATTCGATATGGCTGGCAAAGCAATTGGAAATCGGCACTCAATTTCTAATAGCGAAAACATCTTTCGATTTTCCGTTGCAGCAGGAATCTATATTTGCGAAGTTGTAGTTGATGGTCAACGAAAGCTTGAAAGATTGTCAATTCATCATTGATTGACGACTTTCGCACCCATTAATCGAGCGGAGTTTTATTTTAACAGCCGTTCTTTAACGAATTAAACAAGTGGAAATGGAAAGTGAAATCACGCAAATTAAGGTTAATCGAGTTTCAAAAACTCGTATTCATGAAGTAGATTTTGGCAACATTCCATTTGGAAGAGAGTTTGCCGATCACATGTTCGTTGCTGATTATGTAAACGGAAATTGGGGCGATTTTCGAATTGAGCCTTATGGCAAAATGATGTACACACCTGCTATGCTGGGGCTTCATTATGGCCAAACCATTTTTGAAGGTATGAAAGCGTATCGCAATACCAGCGGTGAAGTAATGATGTTTCGCCCTACAGACAATTTTAAACGATTGAACACTTCTGCAGAGCGTATGTGCATGCCAACCATCCCAGTAGATTTGATGATGGATGCCTTACGAGAACTGCTCAAGATTGACGATGAGTGGGTGCCAAGAAGCACCGACTCAGCACTTTACATTCGTCCGTTCATGTTTGCTACAGATGAGTTTCTTGGCGTTAAACCATCCGATAAATATCGCTGTGTCATGTTTACCGGGCCAGTTGGACCGTATTACACGACACCGTTGAAAGTAATGGTAGAAGATAACTACACACGCGCGGCAAAGGGCGGAACTGGTTCTGCAAAATCAGGAGGGAACTATGGAGGAGCTTTGTATCCCACCAAATTGGCACAGCAAAAAGGGTATCACCAACTACTTTGGACCGATTCGCTCGAACACAAATTCATAGAAGAGAGTGGAACGATGAATGTCATGTTCCAAATTGGAGATTCGCTTGTTACGCCTCCAACCGGAGATACTATTCTGAAGGGAATCACACGCGATAGCGTTCTCACTCTTGCGGCTGATCTTGGCATAGATGTACAAGAAAGACGCATTAGTATTGACGAGTTGAAAACAGCTTACGACAACGGATTGCTGCTAGACGCTTTTGGAGTCGGTACAGCAGCCACCATTGCTCCAATAGAATTGATTGGATATAAAGGAGTTGACCTTGTTCTTCCACCTGTTGCAGAACGAAAAATGTCTCAATTGATTTCCAAAGGATTGATGGACATTCGCTACGGAAAAGTGGCTGATAAATTTGGTTGGATGGTCAGCATGAACTGATGAGAAAGCCTGCACGCATATTACTTTTTGCTCCGATTCTGTTATTTGGATGTACGAAATGCGTTGAATGTGAAATAAAGCTCAAAGAATCACAAGATGTAATTGGTCGTGTGGATGAGTTTTGCGGAACCAATAAAAAAGTTGAAGAGGAAGAGGAAAGGCTTAACGAAGATTATACCTGCCTCGAATGTCTTGTAAACACTGGTTTAGGGGAAGCTACTTCGGGCGTTCAGTGTGGCGACCGCGCCTTTACCGATAGTATCGAAGCGGATTGGAAGCAAGGAGCATTTGATTTAGGAACAACAGCCAATTGTAAGTATTACCGAGATACGGTAAACGTAAGTTGTCTTCTTAAATAAGATTATAGAAGTTTAGTAGATGCTTACGTAACCTGAGCCAATCCAAACAGCATCTTCATTTGCCGTGTAAAGAGAAACTTTATAAGTCCCTCGGTCTCTGAGGTTCATTGGAAAGCTTGCTTGCGTTACATCTTTTGCAATTGGAACCGTAAGTTCCTGAAAATGCTGGCTAAATTCCTTTTCGCCCTGTGGTCTAAACCAAATATCTACCGAAACACCATCTCCTCCAAAGCCTTCGTTGTTTGAGAACAACGCTTTTAGGTCAACACCGCCAGGAACACCTTTAAACTTTTCGTTTTGTCCTGTCAGCATTCCGCTTTGAACGGCTCTGCCAAAAGCAATGTAAAAGCTTTCAAATACGAGTGTTTCCTTTTCTTCTTCAGTTAATTCCTCCTTAATAACCGATTCAACGAAAACAGGCTCAGGCGCATTTTCTAGAAGTTGCTGCTTGGTTAATTCAGCCTTTTTGGTGGGGGCTTCAACCGCAACAATTTTCTCTTCCTTCTTTGCCTCAACCATAGGTTCAACCTTGGCAACAGGCTCTGATTTTTTTACAGCTGGCTCGGGCTTCACAACGGCAACAACTGCTGGCTTGGCAGGTCCATTAACTTTAATTACGCCACTAGCCAAAAATTTCCACTCGCGGTCATACGCTGATACTGTATACGTATTGGCAGTGGTAAACTCGTGGCGAAGCGCTGCCCAATTTCTGGCTTGACCTATAACCAATTTAACGCTGTCGGTCTTCACCTTTCCTTCGGTTTCCGACTTAAACAACAGGTTCATGGCATTACCGTTGATGGTGGTTTTGCCGTTGGTATACATTACAGTTAAAACTTTTGGCCAGCTTGACGCAGTCCATTCAGTACCTGGGTTTTTAAGAACGCCTACATTATTGAAGTCTTCACCGAATTCGACTTTTTGTGCCGAAACGCTCAGGCTAGCGCAGGTAAGAAGGATGAAAAGGACTTTCATACTTATGCTTCTTACCAATTTTCTCGCCATTCTGCGTATCTTTTTGAGTGCCCAGGACTGGATTCGAACCAGCACAACCTTGCGATCACCAGCCCCTCAAGCTGGCGTGTCTACCAATTTCACCACCTGGGCTAAGGTGGCACAAATTTAGCCGTTTTTTTGAGTAGCGAAACACATGTTTATTCATGAAAGAACAAATTGTCCGTAATCGCATTTGATATATTTGCATTAAACAGAGAATAGAACAGCTTAGATTGCCCAATAGGAGTTAGATTAAAGTTCGCTCAGTAATTGATGATTGGTTTTCTGAACTTAAATTGTACACGAATTAGTGTATTTCTACTCTAAAACCTTAAAAAAGCAAAAAAGGATAAGCAACATGACAGCAGAAGAATTAATGAACGTTTCTGCCAAAGCGCAGCAAGTAATTGAAACGGAAGACCGCTATGGAGCGCACAATTATCATCCATTGCCAGTGGTGTTAGAGAAAGGTGAAGGCGTTTTTGTGTGGGATATGGACGGAAAGAAGTATTACGATTTCCTTTCGGCTTACTCTGCTGTGAACCAAGGTCACTGCCATCCTAAAATCATTGGAGCGTTGACCGAGCAAGCGCAAAAACTAACGCTCACCAGTAGGGCATTTTACAATGATGTATTGGGTGAGTATGAAAAGTACGTCACACTATATTTTGGTTTTGACAAACTACTTCCCATGAATACGGGAGCAGAAGGCGTGGAAACCGCGCTCAAACTTTGCAGAAAATGGGCTTACGAAAAGAAAGGCTTGACCAGCGATAAAGCTAAAATCATTGTTTGCGAAGGCAATTTCCATGGCAGAACAACTACCATTGTTTCTTTCTCAAACGACCCAGATGCACGTAAGAACTTTGGGCCTTATACACCAGGGTTTGAGGCTGTTCCTTACAACGATGCAGCCGCTTTAGAAAAAGCCTTGCAAGACCCAAATGTGGCGGGATTTCTTGTAGAACCCATTCAGGGAGAGGCAGGGGTTAATGTACCTGATGAGGGTTATTTGACCAAGGTAAGAGCCTTGTGCTCGGAATATAATGTGCTGATGATTGCTGATGAAATTCAGACTGGAATTGCCCGAACAGGAAAGCTTCTGGCCATTGACCATGAGAACATTAAACCAGATATTTTAATTCTCGGAAAAGCACTTTCGGGTGGTGTATTGCCTGTGTCGGCAGTACTTGCTGATGATGAAGTAATGCTATGCATCCGCCCAGGTGAGCACGGGTCAACCTTTGGCGGTAATCCGTTAGCGTGCAAAGTGGCCATGGCAGCCTTAGATGTAGTAAGAGTTGAAAAGCTGGCCGAAAACGCACAGCGATTAGGCGAAATTTTCCGTACCGAGTTGAGTGCTTTTGCCAAAACCAACCCGTTGGTGAAATTGGTTCGCGGTAAAGGTTTGCTTAACGCCATTATTGTAAATGACTCTCCAGAAAGCAAAACGGCTTGGAATATCTGTTTGAAGTTGGCTAGCAACGGTCTTTTAGCTAAGCCTACTCATGGCAACATCATCCGTTTTGCACCACCTTTGGTAATGACAGAAGCACAATTGCGCGATTGTATTCAAATAATTAAGGACACACTAACAGAATTTGCCGCGTGAGCAGAATTTTCCTTCCGCTGATTGTTTTGCAGCTGTTGCTTTTGCTGGGCACCGATTTGCGTGCGCAGCAGGACAATTCCTACAAGGGAGACGACCTTCATTATTTGGGTTATGTGCTACTAACAGGAGATACTTCTGCGTGGACAAATGTGAGTAATGATGATATCTATTACTTGTCTAAGAGCTTGTTTATGAAAAACCAAGAGCGATTGAAGTTCATTAAGAATGACGACCTCTATTTTTTTGGTTTGGCGCTTATTACTGGAAAGAAAGAGGAGTTGGATAAAATTGTGAAAGACGATTACTACTACTTGGCATCAGCCATTTTTGATAAAAAAGAGAGTTCGCTGGAGAATATTAAATCTGACGACCTCTATTATTTAGGCAAGGGACTGCTTACAAAAGACATGAACTATTTTGACCAAATGTCAACCATTAAAGCAGAATGATTAGCATTATTTGCACAACAGACCGAACCGATAGCAACTCCCTAAAGTTATCTCAGGTGTACGAGCAGAAACTGCTCGAAATGGGCGAAGCCTGCCAGATACTGGATTTGCAAACCGTTCCTGCGCAATGGATACAAGACAGCGCTTACGGAACTAACCTTCCTGAATTTGATGTTGTTGTAGAGAAGTACATTCGGTCCGTTACCAAGCTCATTTTTGTAACACCAGAGTACAACGGCAGTTTTCCGGGCTATGTAAAGTTTTTTATGGATGCTTGTGATTATGGCGATTTCGCACACAAGAAAGTGGCATTGGTTGGCCTAGCATCAGGACGTTCTGGTAACGTGCGTGGTTTAGACCACCTTACAGGGATCTTCCATTACCTCAATACAGATGTATACAAGAAGAAGGTCTATCTGTCTCAGGTGCATCTTCTTTTACCAAAGGACGGAACATTAACGGATGTAAACTGCCTAAAGGAAATTATGAATCAATTGAAAGGGTTTGTTGAGTTTTAGTGACTAGCAGCCAATTACTTCTCAAACTAATTTCCTAAAACTCTAATCAACTAATAACCTAATATGCTTGTATGCCTCATCATCAACTGTTCGTTTATCTCCAATTTTCAAGGAATGTGGCTCATTCAGGTGTTTGTTTCTGTCTTTTTGGCCATACTATTTCTTCAGTCTGGATTGGATAAAGTGATTGATTGGAAAGGAAACCTAGAATGGCTCACAGGGCATTTTTCCAAATCGTTCCTTTCTGGAATGGTGCCGCTGCTCTTGGGTACACTAACTCTAATTGAACTTGCCGCAGGTGCCGTTTCTGCTTTAGGAGTAGCGGAAGTGTTACTTTATAGAACCTTCTGCCTTTCGTTTGCAGGGACGGTTCTATCTGCCTTGGCGCTGGTTATGCTTTTCTTCGGACAGCGCATGGCAAAGGATTATGCGGGCGCAGGTGGCTTAGTGCCTTACTTTATTCTTGTGGTGATTGACCTTTATTTTTTGGGCTAGATTAAGCGAGTCGCTCGTCATGTAGGCCGTCTATGGTCAAATGTCTTCCAATCCAACATGTCCTAGCCACGATTTTCCCAATTTTGACCTAAAACCAACGTCACGAGTTGCAAACTCCCGCCATCGCAAAAGCCTGGTTTGTGGGTTTAGAATTTGTCGAAATCTCCCAAATCATCAAAACTAATGTCGGAAGAATAACCGCTAGGGGCAGCGTTGGCAGCGGGGGCATCTATTTTAACTGCTGGCTCCGATTCTGAGATTTCACCATCGTATTCTTCGCGACCATAATCGGCTCCTTTTTGATTTCGAACGAATTCGATTGCATCTGCCAACCCCTCAGCAAACTTGTCAAAATCTTCCTTGTAAATAAAAAGCTTGTGTTTGGTGTAGCTGAATTTGCCGTTGCTCTCCAATTTGCGTTTGCTTTCGGTAATGGTGAGGTAAAAATCCTCTCCACGGGTAGATTTTACATCAAAGAAGTACGTTCGTTTTCCTGCTCTTACCGGCTTAGAGAAGGCGTCTTCCCTCTTGCTCGAATCCCTTTCTTCCATCTACTGTAAGCGTTAATTGGCAACTATTGGTTAGTCAAATATAAAAATGTTTTTAACGGAAGAAAGTTGCCGTTAGTCGAAGAAATGGCAGAATCGCTATGCAATTTTCCGCTTATCGTCTTCTAATAGTTGTTTTTGGTAGAGCGATGCGTAGGCACCATCAAGGGCAAGAAGGTCTGCGTGGTTTCCACTTTCGACTATGCTTCCTTTATCAAGCACTATAATTTGGTCGGCATGTTTTACGCTGCTTACGCGATGGCTAATGATTATGGTTGTTTTGCCTTGCATAAGGTCTTTGAGATGGGCAAGAATTTTCTCTTCCGTTTCGGTATCAACAGCAGAAAGGCAGTCGTCAAAAATGAGAATCTGCGGGTCTCTAATAATGGCGCGTGCAATGGAAATTCGCTGTTTTTGTCCGCCCGAAAGGGTAATGCCGCGTTCGCCAACCCGCGTATCAAATCCAAATGGGAAATCGATGATATTGTCGTAGATATCGGCCTGTTTGGCTGCGGTGTGTACTCGCTTATCAAGGTTTTCATCAGAATCAATCCCAAATGAAATATTGTTTGAAATAGTATCGGAAAATAGAAATACGTCTTGCGTAACATAGCCAATGCTCGAACGAATGGCGTCTAAATTCAGGGCTTGAAGTTCGTTGCCATCAATAAGAAGCGAGCCCTCGCTTATGTCGTAGGTTCTCGTAATCATAGAAGCAACGGTCGATTTTCCGCTACCCGTTCTTCCTAAAATGGCCAGACTTTCGCCAGCGTTCACTTTAAAGCTTACATGATTGAGCGCTTTTATTCCGCTATCAGGATAAACGAAGCTTACATCTTTGAATTCAATGGTGCCCTCAATCTTCAAAGGTTTGTGGTTCTCATTTTGTATTTCTGGTTTCGTTTCTAGAAATTCGTTGATGCGTTGCTGGGACGCAGCTGCACGCTGAATAATGCTTGTAATCCAACCAATGGCCGCCACCGGCCAGGTTAGCATGTTGATATATATGATGAATTCGGCAATGTTTCCTGTGGTAATGATCCCGGCCATTGCTTGTTGCCCACCAACATATACGGTAAGAACGGTGCTAAGTCCGATTAGAGTAAGCATGGTTGGGTAGAACACCGCATTTATGCGTACCAACTCTAGCGATGTGTCTTTGTAACTTTCGGTCTCCTTCTCAAAAGCATCGCCCCATTGTTTCTCTTTGGCATACGCTTTTAGCACGCGAATACCCGAAAACCCTTCTTGAACAAAGGTGCTTAGGGCGCTTAGTTGTTTTTGAACTTTTAGGCTTCGAATGTTAATGAGCCTGCTTACCTGATAAATAGTGATGGAAAGTATGGGCAGCGGCAAAAGAACATATGCCGTGAGGCTCGGACTTACTTGCAACATTTTGAAAATAACCATCGGAAATAAAACCAACAAGTTCACTGCATAAAGCACGGCTGGCCCAAGGTACATGCGCACTTGGCTTACATCTTCCGTAATGCGCGCCATCAAATCGCCCGTGTTGTTGCGTTTAAAGAATGCTAGCGAGAGTTTTTGATAATGATTGTAAATCTCGTTTTTAAGGTCGTATTCAATAAAACGGCTCATAATGACTATGGTTTGCCGCATTAGAAACATGAAAACGCCTTTTAGCAAGGCAGAAAGCACAATAATGAACCCGAAAAAGAGGAAAGCTCCAATCAGCAAATCGAAATACAATTCGTGCAGCGGAGTGCCTTCCATCATGGCGAAGATGGGTTTTACATCGCGCAGAAAATCAAAGGTGATGCGCACAATCATGGCAGGAACGATTGCGTAGAAGTTGCTAATAGCAATGAACAAAATCCCCAAAAAGAACCGTGTTTTATACTGCCAGAAGTACTTGTTTAGATGTGCAAGTGCCTGCATTCGTCAGTTCCGAAATCCCCGAAAATTGTTGTGGAAAATAACCATACTTTTGCCCAAAGTTAGGAATGTTTGAGGGTCTTAATGTTCAAACGTCAATGTTTTGATGAGACTCTGTAAGAAGGATAACAGGAGGTTGGATAAAAGGTTCTTTGAGAATGTTGAGTAGAAGGCACTTACGAGTAAAAGTGATGCAGGCGTTGTTTGCCTACGAGCGCTCTGGCGCAGAATTGGCAGTAGGGGAGAAGCTCCTTAATCAAAGCCTCATTCGTATCTATGATTTATACATTCATCAGCTTTCGCTCTTGGTAGAAATTCATTCGTTTGCCAAGCAGCAAATAGAAGATGGAAAGTCCAAACTGATGCCTACTGCAGAAGACCTCAACCCAAATCTTCGCTTTATAGAAAACCGTGTGTTGGTTCAGTTGGAAAACCACCCACAGTTGACCGTTCATGTTTCTGCCCGAAAAATAAACTGGGTAGAACACAACGAATTAATTCGAAGAATTTTTACTGCTTTTAAAGAGTCTCCAGAATATCAGGAATACATGAGTGCCGAAGCGCCAACCTACAAGGCCGAACGCAGAATCATTTATAAACTGTATGAAGATTATCTTTTGGCAAACGAACATCTGCACAGCATTTTTGAGGAGAAAAGTATGTTGTGGATGAACGATTTTGACCAAGTAAGCGAAATGGTTGTTCGCACTATTTCGGACTTCAAAAAGGATGTGGATTTTGGTGGTCCGCTTCCGAACATGTATAAAGACGAAGAAGAAGACAAGGCATTTGTGAGGGATTTGTTCAGAAAAACAGCTACCAAAAACTTGGAATATCAAAAAATGATAGAAGAGAAACTTGTAAATTGGGATTTGGACCGTATTGCATCTACTGATATTCTTTTGATGAAAATGGCTGTAAGCGAGTTCATCAATATCAGTTCTATTCCTACTAAGGTTACCATGAACGAATACATCGAAATTGCCAAAGAATACAGCACACCAAAGAGCAAGGTGTTTATCAATGGCATTCTAGACAAGCTTCTTTTTGACCTAAAAGAGCAAGGAAAAATTAAGAAAATGGGAAAAGGTTTGATTGGGAATTAAGCCTCAAAATCAAGTATGAACAGAATGGCTCGTAGCTGGTTGTATACATTTTGATTGCTAATTTTGCCGACCCAAAAAGAAGTTTAACAACAACATTTATTTAGAATGAAAAAGATTGCATTTGTACTGTTAGGAGCAATGGCTTTTTATGGCTGTGGTGGAGAAAAAGCTGCTGAAGGTGAAGCAACTGTTGACACCGAAGTGGTGAACAACCCGGCCACTGCCGAGAGCGGAGAAGTAGTGGTTGACCCAAGTAATGCGCCTGTTTTTACGTTTGAAAAAGAAGACCACGATTTCGGAACCATTGTTCAGGGAGAAAAAGTGTCCTACTCCTTCAAGTTTAAGAATACGGGAAAAGGAGATTTAATTATTACGGATGCCAACGGAAGTTGCGGATGTACGGTTCCTTCTTACCCAAAAGAACCAATTGCTCCAGGTGCCGAAGGTGTAATTGATGTGGTGTTTAACAGCGAAGGCAAATCGGGCCAGCAAAACAAAAAAGTAACACTTGTTGCCAATACGGTACCAAATACAAAGGTTCTTGCCATCAACGGAATGGTAGAAGTGCCTGTTGCTAAATAAGCAGTTTATGGAGTTGGATTCTTGGCTTACTAAATCTGAGAGTACAATTTTTTATTTTTTTACTACCAAATAATCCAAATACAAAATGCAAGAATTACTAGGCGAGGGCGGTTCAACCATACTCATGTTCGTACTCATGTTTGTGGTGTTTTATCTGTTCATGATTCGCCCGCAGATGAAAAAGACGAAAGAGGAAAAGAAATTCCGAGAGGAGTTGAAAAAAGGAGATAAAATTGTAACCATCGGTGGTATTCATGCCAAAATTGCGGAGGTAAAGGAAACCACGTTGATAATTGATACGGGCGAAGGACAGCGTCTTAAAATCGAAAAGACAGCAGTTTCTAAAGACAACTCGGTAGGTCTGAATCAGGCCAATTGATCTTTTTCTAATTTGGTCGCATGTCCAGTTCGGTAGCGACTAGAATACTCAATTATTTACAGCCAAGGCTCAACAGACGTTCTGTTGCGTTTTTGCTATGTCTACTACTTTCGGGACTGTTTTGGGTGCTTACCTCCTTGTCTAAAGAGTATGTAGATGAAGTAGATATTCCCATTACCTATCAGAATCTTCCCGATGATTTGCTAATTGCAAACCAGCCAACGGCAGTGGTGAAAGCGAAAGTGAAAGGCTTTGGGTTTGATCTTTTGTGGCATTGGTTACAGTTTGATAAGTTGGAAATCCCTGTGAAAGCCGACCCTATGGAATTAGCGAGTATTCGCAGAAAGGGAAGAGAATACCATTACATATTGACGCGATATAAATATGGTCGTATGGAAAGTATTGAAGCTAATCAGTTGGAAATTTTGAGCATTACTCCCGACACACTTTTTCTTGTATTCACGCCAAAATTCACCAAGCTTGTTCCAGTAAAACTGAATGCTGCAATCTCTTTTTCCAAGCAGTTTGGAATGGTGTCTGATGCCGTACTTGTTCCAGATTCCATTTTATTAATTGGTCCACAGCAAACTATTGACACCATCTCGTTTGTGCTCACAGAACCACAGTCTTGGTTGGGTTTGAATGAAAGCCTAACGGCAGAAGTGCAACTGAAAAAGTTGGCTGGCTTATCGTACGTGAGGTTGAGTCAAACCAACGTTCAGGTAGAATTAAATGTGGTAGAATTTACGGAAGGAAGCGTTACGGTACCAGTTCGGGTGGAGTCTGATAGGCCCGAAACGGTTAAAATTTTTCCAAGTGAGGTAGAAATAAAATATCAAGTACCTCTTAGTGGTTATGATGAGGTGGATGCAGATCAATTTTTAGCAACTGTGTTGCTTAATGCGCAGAGTTTGGGTAGTGTCAGTTTGCCTGTAAGCCTCGACAGACAACCAGCAGACGTGAAGCAGATTCGCATCATTCCACCTCAAGTTGAATTCATTATTCAGAAATGAAAGTCATAGGCATTACAGGCGGAATAGGAAGTGGAAAGACAACCACTTGTGAGATTTTTCAGGAGCTAGGTGTCTCTGTCTATTACGCTGATTTGCGCGCACGGGAATTGATGACCTCAAATGTTGAATTGAAAAACAAGATTGTTGAGGCGTTTGGAAGCCAAGCTTATGAAGGTGGACGATTGAACCGGCCTTATCTCGCGCATCAAGTTTTTAATTCAAAAGAGAAACTGTCCGTGCTTAACGGACTTGTTCATCCTGCTGTTGGAACCGATTTTGACAATTGGCTAGAAGAACACAAAGAAGAATCCTATGTATTAAAGGAGGCGGCTATCCTCTTCGAAAGTGGGGCGTATCAAGATGTAGATATCACTGTTCTGGTTATTGCTCCTGAGAGTTTGAGGCTAGAAAGGGTAATGGCTCGTGATGGCTCTTCGAAGGATGACGTACTCAAGCGTATGAAAAATCAATGGACGCAAGAGCGAAAGGTGAAATTGGCAGATCATATAATCACCAATGATGGAACGCATCTATTGATTCCACAAGTGTTGGAATTACACAAAAGATTTTCAGAAAAATGAAAATTCTTACAGCAGAACAGATTCGTGAATTGGACAAATTCACGATAGAAAATGAACCGATTTCGTCTTTCGAATTGATGGAACGTGCTGCCGAAGCAAGCTACGACCTGCTTCCGTTCGAAGAATTCTTTTGGTTTGGTCCCACCGTTTATGTTTGCGGGAAAGGAAACAACGGAGGAGACGGTTTGGCAATGGCTCGCCTGCAATCCGAAGAAGACCCGAACGTGATTGTTGTAATTATTGAACATACCAAAGAAGGAAGTCCAGACTTTGCGCACAATCTTTATTTACTGGAAGAAGAAGAAAATGTCACCATTTTTCGAGTTAAAAAAATGGCAGATTTTCCAAAGGTCGAATCGAAAGCACTTATTGTAGATGCCATCCTCGGTACAGGCCTTTCACGTCCGTTAGAAGGATTGTTGGCAGATGTGGTGGGGCATCTGAATACACTCGAAAATAAGATTGTGAGTGTGGATTTGCCCACAGGATTATTTGCAGACGATAATTCTGGAAATAACATGGAGACAGTAGTTCGGGCCAATCAAACAAATACGTTCCATTGCCCTAAAATGAGTCTACTCATGCCAGATACGGGCGTTTATGCTGGTAATCTGAATGTGTTGGATATCGGTTTGATGGATAAGGAAATGAATCCATCGGGAGTTTATGAATACGTTCAGGTAGAAGACCTACGGAAACTCTATCGAGAAAGACCTAAATTTTCACACAAAGGAACCTACGGGCATGCGCTCTTACTTGCAGGTTCTAAAGGAAAAATGGGAGCAACTCAATTGGCTGCTTTGGCCTGTTTAAAAGCTGGCGCTGGAGTGGTAACCGCACATGTGCCTAGTTGCGGTTTAGATATTATGCAAGTAGGAGTAAAGGAAGCCATGTGTTCGGTTGATACGAATACTGATTTCATAATTGATTTGCCGAATCTAAGTCCGTTCAACGCCATTGGAATTGGCCCTGGAATTGGAACAGAAAAAGACACCGCAAATGTGCTCAAGAGACTGGTTCAAGATGCGGACGCTCGATTGATACTTGACGCGGATGCGCTAAATATTTTAGGTGAAAATAAAACATGGCTTTCGTTTCTTCCTAAAGGAACTATTCTTACACCACATCCGAAGGAGTTTGAAAGATTGGCAGGTAGGTGGGAAACATCGTTGGAGCGTCTTCAGATGCAAATCGACTTTTCTAAAAAGTATGGAGCTGTGGTGGTGCTTAAGGGAGCGCATACGTCTACAACTATTCCCTCAGGTCAGGTATTTTTCAATTCAACTGGAAACGCAGGCATGGCAACCGCAGGATGCGGAGATGTGCTGACGGGCATTATTTTAGGGTTGTTGGCTCAGGGTTATTCTCCTGAAGTTGCAGCGGTAATGGGTGTTTTTATTCATGGAGAAGCAGGAGACTATTGCATTTTGGACAGTGCAAAAGAATCGCTTGTTGCTAGCGATATAATCGAAAATTTGGGTAGAGCTTTTGCCGAGCTGGCGTCTATCTAATCACTAGCTTTTCGTTGAACAGCTCATCTTTTGAAGAGCCTACAACGATATACATTCCTGGAACCAAGTTGTTTCGAGGGTCGATGGCCGTAATTGGACCTGGACCTTGATTTAGAATCACTTTAGAATAGGATTGTTTTCCCATCATGTCGTAAACAATAACGAGTATTTCCGAACCAACAATTTTGCTGATGTCAATTTTGATTGGGTCAGAAGTATATGCAGGATTTGGATATAATCCCGATGTCACGTTGATTGGAGCTCCGTCAGAAAAGCCTTCCTCTATTGCCGTGGCAATGCTGTAATTCACAGCATAGCCAAGTGTTTCCAGCACTCGCACTTCATCTTCATGAAGCATTTTAAATGCATCGCCCTTGGAAAGTGATGGATGCATCACGTATTCACCATGGTCAGAACGGCCATTGTCAAAATGATCTAAGCTGGAACCATTGAACGGATTAGGAGAGAAAACTGGAGCATATTGACCTGGATAAAGTTCAAACCAAACTTGATTGTTGGTTAATGCGCCATCATCAGGAGATGCAACCACGGTGCTTGAGCCGCTACCGCTTTCTTCAAAGAGCACATCTTTGTTGTAATCGGCCAAATATTCATCAAATGAGGTATACACGTTTTCAGAAGCCGCAGATTGTCCGTTTTCATTAGCATAGCTGGTGAAACCAAGCATGTGCAATATCTCGTGCAGAGCAATGGTGTAAAAATCATACTCTTGGCTACTAGGAGATGCATTTACGTTATAGCTGTAGTTCAGATTTCCATGGAAATTGAATTGCAAATAGCCGTCTGGGTAGGCATCATATGGGTCATTGCCAGAAGTTATGTGAGCCTTAGTAAACGGAGCATTGAAACCTTTGGAACCGAAATAGTAAGCTGCTGAAAATGCAAAGGGATTTGAAGTTGGATTGCCAGAGAATGATTCACGTATTTCGATGTCAGCTTGGCCATAATCCTCAAGCATGGCAGAATAGTAGGCAAAGGCAGCTTCCAATGCTGCTCTGCGCAGGGCGCCAAGTGTTGGGTGATCAAATCCTTGTCCGTTTCCATTTACTTGATCTAAATACGTCAGATTGAAAGTTGGGCCTATTTCGCTTCTTAGGTCACTTGCATTCGGAATTCTGCTGATGGATCTTGCCCAAGCATTTTCGGCTCTTTCACTTGCGGTCATTCTGAATACAGGATGCGCGATAATTGTGTTGCCAACTGCATCTACTGGCGTTTCAATCCCGTCAATGGTTTCTAAAAATATTGCACCGTGAGATGAATGTGGTTCATCGAACATTACATCCTGAGCAATCACTTTTGAGCAGGTCCATGCGGAGATAAGAATGAAGAGTGAGACTATTCGGAGCATAATCCAGTTTATGTTGGGTTATACTTAGGGGTTTAAGTTTTAGATACATCTTTTAGACTGAAATTATCTCAGTCGGGATGAATTGAGAAGAATAAAGGATGAATCGGTAAACGACCTACGAAAGGTCTTCAATAGAGCCTTTTCCTTCACGAATTACTACTACTTCTCCATCTGCACAGTTTAAAACCGTAGATCCTTCGAAGCCTCCATAGCCACCATCAATCACCATGTCTACCAAATTTTCAAACTTCTCGTGAATGAGAGATGGATCTGTAATGTATTCAACCATATCATTTGCATCATGAACAGATGCTGTCATAATCGGGTTGCCAAGCTCTGCCACAATTGCAAGCGGAATACTGTTGGAAGGAATTCTAATTCCAACAGTTCTTTTGTTACTCTGAAATAGCTTAGGGACTTTATTTGTAGCATTGAGTATGAACGTGTACGGGCCAGGCAACAGTCGTTTCATCAACTTAAACGTTGAATTATCAATCTGAGAACAGAAATCTGTAATGTGACTCAAATCAGAACAGATAAATGAGAACTGTGCTTTATCTGGTTTAATATTCCGAATCTGGCAGATACGTTCAACTGCTTTTCGGTTGTTGATGTCGCAGCCGATACCATAAACAGTATCGGTAGGATAAATAATTACTCCGCCTCGTTTCAGACAATCCACTACTTCCCGAATAGCTTTCGGATTAGGATTCTCTTCGTAGATGCGGATTAGCATATCAGTCTATTTATTAGCTTCAAAATCGGCCAAAAACTTGGCAAGACCAATGTCTGTTAATGGATGATTCAATAATCCGAGGATGGCGCTTAATGGACAAGTGGCTACGTCAGCTCCTTCTTCTGCACATCTTACAATATGCATGGTGTGTCTGATGCTGGCAGCCAAAATCTGCGTGTCGAACATGTAGTTGTCATATATTAATCGGATTTGAGCAATCAACTCCATTCCATCTTGCGAGTTGTCGTCCAATCTTCCCAAGAAAGGAGAAACATAGGTTGCTCCAGCTTTGGCAGCCAAAAGTGCTTGCCCCGCACTGAAAACCAACGTGCAATTGGTTCTAATTCCCTTATCAGAAAAGTACTTGATTGCCTTTATGCCATCTTTAATCATCGGTACTTTTACCACAATTTGTGGATGAAGTTTAGCCAAAGCCTCGCCTTCCTTCACCATTCCAGCAAAATCTGTAGCGATTACTTCAGCACTCACGTCTCCATCAACAATATTACAGATGTCGATGTAGTGTTGCTTAACCCGAGCATCACCATGAATTCCTTCTTTCGCCATCAACGAGGGGTTGGTGGTAACACCATCCAATACACCCAAATCTTGGGCTTCTTTGATTTGGGCAAGATTTGCTGTATCAATAAAGAATTTCATGTGCTTATATTTTTATACAAAGTTGCTTAACTCCTTAGGTGGAGGCAAGTCGATGGCTGAAAAGAAATGAACATGTTTTAAAAGAGCGCAGCACCCTAAACTATAAGGCACTAAAAAGGGGTAAGCGATCTATGTCGCACCGCTACAACCATCTACCCTTGCTGTATTCCTACCCTGGGGGATTCGATGGGAGCTGGTCGCACAGGACTTACCCCAGCCGCAAAGGTAGAAACCTTCTTTTGTATCGCAACCCTTAAATTAATGTCTTTAACAGACGGTAAAATTTGGCTTGTATAATTTAAAGTGATACTATTGTGATATCATATTAAATAAAGAAAACCATGAAAGAAGAAAAAAACATACATCCTGCTTCAGGATGGGTTATGCTAGGCGTTAATTTAGGTTTGTCAGGAGCACTGATTGCCGCAACAGTCGCATTCAGGCAACCGCCATGGTTATTCGCTTTGGCTATCCCGCTAATTGCCTCAATTGGTTTATTTATAGTAAATCCAAACGAGTCGGTGGTGCTCGTTCTTTTTGGTAAGTATGAAGGAACTGTAAGAACCGATGGTTTTTTCTGGGTAAACCCATTTAATGTCAAAAAGAAGATTTCGCTTCGCGCCCACAATTTTGATAACGAACCAATTAAAGTGAACGACAAGCTGGGTAATCCCATTATGATTGGTGCCGTGGTGGTTTGGAGAGTGAAGGATACCTACAAAGCTGCGTTTGATGTGAATGATTATTTGGAATTTGTTGGAATACAGAGTGAGGCTGCGCTAAGGAATTTAGCAGGACATTATCCCTACGATGAGTTTCAAGATGATGATCAAGAAGCCGAAACTTCGCTACGCGGAGGTGGTGAAGAAGTGAATACCAAATTGGAAGAAGCACTAGATCATAGTTTAGGAATTGCAGGTATTGAAGTTTTGGAAGCCAGAATAAGCCACTTGGCCTATGCAAATGAAATTGCTGGAGCCATGCTTCAGCGTCAGCAGGCAACAGCCATCGTTGCTGCAAGGCGAAAAATCGTGGAAGGGGCCGTTGGAATGGTAGAAATGGCTCTTGAAGAATTAAGCAGAAAGGACATCGTGCATCTGGATGATGAGAAAAAAGCTGCCATGGTAAGTAATCTTATGGTGGTTCTATGTTCCGACAAGAGCACCACGCCAGTCGTTAATGCAGGTTCACTCTACAATTGAGAAGTCATGAAAAAGTATCAGATTTTTAAAAAGAAGATGTTTGAGAGTATTGAAAAGTTTGAATTAAGACTCAACGAAGAGTGTCGGAAAGGATATCGGCCAATTTCAATTGCAAGCGACCAAGCTTATGGTACCATTGTTCTATTGGAAAAAACAAGTTAAGGTTTGTCTAAGAAAAAACCATTTGTCTTACGACTTGACCCCGAGGTCATGAAAGCAATCGAAAAATGGGCTGCGGATGAATTCCGCAGCTCAAATGGTCAATTAGAGTGGCTTGTGAGTAAAGCGTTGAAGGAAGCTGGTAGGTTGCCTAAAAATAAATCGGAAGTGTGAGTGTTCCCTTTAGAAAAGTACATGCTTAATTGATCCCTACTTTTGTTTATCCAAAAGTTTACGAACTAAGTTGCGGAGTTCCTCAACTTCTTGTTTTAGCGCTGTAACTGTATTGCTCAGATCAGCGATGTCCTTATCCTTTTCGAGTTTTAGTTCTTTTATTCCTCCTATTGCTAAAACACCAAAACTTGAATATCCTAAAGCTTTTACCTTAAAATCGTATCTGTCATCATTTGCTTCGGATACAATTGATGGAAAATATTTCTCGACATCTTGAGCAATAAATCCAATTTCTTTTTCTTTTCTTTCTGGTAGTACGACTCCTTTTTCTATTTGTACTTCTGTTCTTTCTTGTTCAATAAAATCATAATTCACTACATCTAGTTTTAGTAAACGTTCTAAGATATTACTCTCATTTTGAATGTTTTCCTTCAGTCTTCTATCCGAATAAAAATCCCAATTGTTATCTCCGTCATAGCTGGCGTAATTACCTCCGTTTGTGTGCTGGATTCTCATGTTTAAAGCTCCAGTGTAACTGTTATAAAAGAGAAAGCCATTATTAGTGGCTAATCGGTCCATCAATATGTACCAATAATTATCAACGTCATTATAAAGGCCACACGCTTGTCCGTTGTCCTGTGCCATCCACACATATCTTCCATCAATTGAATAACCTTCCCAGCCTCCAATACTTCCATAAGTAGAAACTGAGCCGTATTGTCCACCATCTGCTTGTACACGAGTAATTCCCGTTCCGCCATCTTCAAAGTAAAGCCCGTTATCTCCATGTGGTCGTAACCAACCATCGTAGAGATAGAGTCCGTTTCCGTTCATCAAGGCTCGATTGGAATTGTTTCCCCTTCCGAAGTAGATGTTATTACCGTCATAATGGTTGATGTAAGTATCAAATCCAGAAGCAGCATCTAGATGAAGGTTTCCGTTGGTAGTTACCACCGATGCAACATTCGGGTCGTCAATCCATTCTCTTCCGTTAGAACCAACCGAAAGATACTTGTTCCAAGATGGGTTCGGGCCGTGTAAGGTTCCGCCACGAATTCTACCGGCTTCTCGATTGGTACTATTAGGATCAAGGCCATAACCGCTATCATCTAAGTCTCTAAAATTTCTTCCCCAGAATTGACCATCCGCTCGTACATAAAACTGATCGGTTCCAGTTCCATTTCCAACTCTAAATTGCTGTGTGCTACCACCAACAGCGCCATTATCCCAATTGACAATCATGGCGTAACCTGCAGGATTGTTGAAATGGAAATTCGGAGTCATTCGAATGGCATTATTTGCGGGAGAATAACCTTGTATCATTGGAACAACACCTTCTAAAAACAAGTTTTGTGCTTTAAAACTTTCATAACCGGTTCCTGGATTATTTCTGATTGCAATTTTCCCATCGCTTTCGATGCTAATTTGAGATGCCACAATACCGCCCCAATGGAAGCCTAAACGAGGGGGTTGTTGAGCTCCTCCGGCAAAGTTTGTTTCTCGAAGTTCTAAAGAAGATTGGCTGTAACCGGTGGCATTGGAATTAGAAGCAATTTGCCAATCTCCGCTTCCATTGTTGGGAATAAAGCCTAGAGCGGAAATGTCACTCGCCACAAGCGGTGAGGAAACAAAATTAGTACCATTTCCTCGGAGATAATTGCCAGTCGGAGCAGCATTCGAAACACGATAACCTACGGTTGTGTTGGAGTATCCATTTGCTTCAAAATTACCAACGCGCATGGAGGTGAACCCGCCACCTGCAGACCAGCCCGTTGTTGAGAACCAATTGTCAGCGGCCAACCCAAAATGAGCACCCCAAACACCTTCGCGATGAAAAGATATAAAAGCATCGCCACTACCAGCGTTCGAAATTTCAATCTGACCTTCATTAGCGTTGCCTAAGCTGTATCCTCCCCGTCTGACCCGCTCCTTACCTGTGACATCAAGGTTATAGCTAGGCGAAATATTAGCAACACCAACCCTTCTATTAGCACCGTCAAGCGTTAGTGTTGTATTGCCAGAGTTAATAGCGGAATGCGGGTTGGGAATGTTTGCGGCATATCCGAAATCGAGAAATTGAGAACGGGCGCCCCAATTGCCTTGATTCATGGCCCATTTCCTATAGTTGGCAGCATTGGCTGGATCATAGCTTACCAACGAAACGGTTAATCCGTGATTGTCGTTGGCTTGACTTGAAGCAACTACTAAGTCGCTATAGGCAGATGACAAAACTAGTTGAGCACGTCCATTTGCGCTCGTAGCGGCCTCTAGTCCTTCAAATCTATACTGACCGCCTCCGGCACCGCTTTGATGAATATTGGTTTTCCCATTACGTGCAGTGTAGATTGTGGATCGGTGGTTCTGATGCCTACATTACCTGTTGCCCCGCCATAAGCGTTCAAAGTAATTGCTCCTGTTCCTTTTCCAATGAGATTCAAGACTTCATTGGCATTTGTGCCGGTTTGGTAGATAGTATTATATCCGAATCCAATTCCTTGTGTCAGGTTATCGTGTCTGAATTCGATTCCGCCATCATAGGCCTGACCAGAGCCAAAACCACCACTTACGAACATCGTTTTACCATTGTCATTAGCTCCCGGATCTGTAGTTCCGCTTCTCACCGTCAATCTTGCTCCAGGATTATTCAATCCGATTCCAACATTACCGCCTCCGAGGTTTATTGCAAGATCGGACCAAGCGTTCAATGTAGAACTATGGCCTCCAATGTTAGCTACGCCACTCAACTCTCCCATTATGACAGCGGCTGACGTATATCCAAAAGCCGCCCCACCTTTCCAGGAACCTGGTGTGCCGCTGTAGCCTCTAATTGTTACAGCCTGAGCATCTGATGGCGCCACTCCAACGCTAAGTTGATGAATGGTCGATGCATTTCCGATGCCTACATTGGTTCCGTTGTCGAAAATTTGGCTGTTTCCTAGCTGCGAACCACTCGGTGTCCACTTAGGAACGTAATTCAAAGTTCCGCTTCCTGAAATACTTCCAGAAGCATCTGCTAATCGTTCCCAAACTGGACTGCCAGGTGTTCCTGAGTTGTAATAATACCCGGGCGTGCTATTGGTCTGAAAAATCAAAAGTCCTGTTGCTGGGCTACTTATCGCATTCCGTTGCGTAATGTCCATTCGCGGCACCAGCACCCCTTGGTTTGAGGAACGTACATCAAGCACCGCGGAGTTGTCGCGCGTGGTTCCAACATAATCTATCAGAGTTCCATTGGTTTGCGACCAAGCCGAGCATGAAATTGCGGTGAAAAGCACAAGAAGAATGTGTTTTAATAAGCGGGAGGTGAGCAGGGGAGTCATCATAATCTTGATGTTAAAGTTCGGTTTCCAGTATACAACTACATACTAAGGTAATATTCTGAAATTACGAGTGGATTCGATTTGTTACAGAGAACTAGCGAATTTTAACTTTCAGACTGTAGCGATCAACTTCTAATCACAACTCAGTACTTCTCTGCTAATTGTAATCTGTTTTTCTTTAATGGCAATCGTCACCTTCGATTTCAGAAGCTACGATTCTATCATAGAAACGAGTATGAATGTCGTACGTGTTGGTTTCGGAAAGAAGATTTTGGATTCTATTCTAGCAAGACAGCTAAAGAATTAAGTCCAGAGTCTAATCCACCAGCATCAACACCTCCAGCACTTGCATAGGTAGGTTGTCCACCGCCTCCACCTTTAATGTGAGCCGCAATGGGTCGAATCATCTCTCCAGCTTTCCAACCTTTAGCATCAACGAGGTCTTGACTGATGACCAAATGAAACCCAGGCTTGCCATCAGACAAAACACCAAGTAAGGCAACTAGACCATTTTCCCTTTTCAGGTCGAAGCAGAGGTTTTTGATGGCAGCAGAATCTTCCAGTGAGATTCGTTCAGTAATCAATTTGAAATCTCCTTTGTCTACAGCTTTGGCAAGCAATTCGTCTTTCAGACCAGAAGCAGCTTTTGCGTTAAAACCTTCAATTTTCTGCTGAAGCTCTTTGATTTGGGCTTGCAATTGCTGCACACTTTTCAGCGGGTCTTTGGTCTTGAGCACGTTTTTCAACTCATTTACTTCTGTGTAGGCTGAGTTGAGTTCGTTGAATGCATTCAATCCGGTTACAGCTTCAATTCTTCTGATGCCGGCAGCAACCGAACCTTCGGAGGTGATTTTAAGCAGTCCAATGTTGCCAGTTGCACTAGTGTGTGTGCCACCGCAAAGCTCTACTGAAAAGTCTTTTCCGAAGGTTATTACACGAACCAAATCGCCATACTTTTCGCCAAAAAGAGCCATTGCCCCCAATTCTTTTGCTGCGTTTATTGGCACATTTCGTTGTTCGCTCAAAGCAATATTTGCACGAATTTGTGCATTCACTTTACTTTCAATTTCCACCAATTCCTCATCAGAAACTTTGCTGAAATGTGAAAAGTCAAATCGTAAATAGTCTGGGTTTACCAATGAACCTTTTTGCTCCACGTGCTCTCCCAAAACGTCACGCAAAACAGCATGGAGTAGGTGAGTGGCTGAGTGATTTAAAGCCGTTGATTGACGCTTGTCGGAATTTACCACTGCCTTAAATACAGCTTTCGGATTGCTAGGCAAGTTTTCTACCAAGTGAATAATGAGGTCGTTTTCCTTTTTTGTGTCGAGAATCAAGGTTTTGTCTCCTTCGGACTCAATAAAACCGGTGTCGCCAACTTGTCCGCCACTCTCAGCATAAAATGGAGTGATATTGAATACAAGCTGATAAAACTCTTCGCTTTTGGCCACCACTTTTCGGTAGCGTGTGATGGAAACCTCTGTTTCTAGCACATCATAACCCACAAATTCTTCTTTGTCGTCAGTGCGTAGAACAGTCCAATCAGAATTTTCGGTCACAGTTGCAGCGCGCGAACGCTCTTTTTGCTGCTGAAGACCTTCGTTGAATCCTTGAATGTCAACATGAAGTCCTTGTTCGCGGGCCATCAACTCTGTTAAGTCAATCGGAAAGCCGAATGTATCATAGAGCTCAAATGCAAACGCGCCATCGATTGTCTTTTCTTTCAGTGAGCTAACATGATTGTTGAAACGGTCAATTCCTTTATCAAGTGTTCTCAAGAAAGAAGATTCTTCTTCTTGAATAACACGCGTGATGAGTTCTTGCTGCTTCTTCAATTCCGGAAACGCATCGCCCATTTGCGCTGCCAACGTTGGAACCAACTGGTACATGAATCCTTCTTTGAATCCAAGAAAACTGTAGCCGTAGCGAATGGCCCTTCTCAAAATTCGTTTAATCACATAACCCGCTCCTGAATTACTCGGAATCTGACCGTCTGAAATTGCGAAAGAAACCGCGCGAATGTGGTCAGCAATTACTCGAATGGCTACATCCGTTTGTGTGTCTGCTGACGTATATTTTGTGTTGCTCAGTTCCGAGATTTTGGCAATCATAGGACTAAAAACATCCGTATCGTAGTTCGAAGTCTTTTGCTGGAGCGCCATACAAAGTCGCTCAAATCCCATTCCTGTATCTACGTGCTTAGCAGGTAGGTTTTCTAATGTACCGTTTGATTTTCGGTTGAATTGAATGAAAACCAAGTTCCAAATTTCTACTACTTGTGGATGGTCATTATTTACCAAATCGCGACCTGGCGTTGCTTTTCGCTCAGCATCTGAACGTAAATCCACATGAATTTCGGAACACGGACCGCAAGGGCCTTGGTCGCCCATTTCCCAGAAATTGTCCTTCTTGTTTGCTCTCAGAATTCGGTCGGCAGGTAGGTATTGCTTCCACAACTCTTCTGCTTCCGCATCTGCTTCCAATTTATCGGCATCATCGCCTTCAAAAACGGTTGCGTATAATCGATCTGAATCGAGTTTGTATACATCCACTAGTAATTCCCAAGCCCAATCAATAGCGTCCTTTTTGAAATAATCGCCAAAACTCCAGTTGCCGAGCATCTCAAACATGGTGTGGTGATAGGTATCAACACCCACCTCTTCCAAGTCGTTGTGCTTACCCGAAACGCGCAAACATTTCTGGGTATCGGCAATTCGTAAATCCTTCGCTTCGCGATTTCCAAGAAAAATATCCTTGAACTGATTCATGCCCGCGTTGGTAAACATCAGCGTTGGATCATCCTTCACCACCATAGGTGCAGAATCCACTATTCTGTGCTGTTTTTCCTTGAAAAAATCGAGAAACGTTTGGCGGATTTCCTTGCTTGTCATGCTTTGTTTAATCTATGAATCGGATGCTTTTTGCTAATGGACTGTTAAATAGCTCGTTGAGCAATTTTGCTAAATTCGCGGAGCTTATTATTCAGAAAGGCGGCAAAATTAAGGAATAGACGAAGAATGTCTAAGGTCAAATTCCAGTTTGATAAACGTACGTTAACCTATAAGAAGGTTGAGATTGGAGCGAAACAAATTCTCGTTCGAGTCTTGGGTTATTTGGCTGCGTTTTTTGTTTTTGGTGTAATTGTGATTCTGTTGTTTTCCACCTTTTTCGATAGCCCTAAAGAAAAGCAGTTAAGACGTGAAATAACCGCGTTGGAACTTCAGTACAAGGTTTTGGGCAACCGAATGGCCCGTGTAGATCAGGTATTGGCCGAATTGCAGGAAAAGGATGACGACATCTATCGGGTAATTTTTGAGGCCGAGCCCATTCCTAGTTCAGTGCGGCAAGCTGGTTTTGGTGGGGTAAACCGTTATAGTGATTTAGAGAAGTTGGACAATTCTGAACTAGTGGTAAGCACCACTAAACGGTTGGATGAGTTGACCAAGAAACTGGTTGTTCAATCACGAAGTTTTGACGAAGTAATTGCTTTGGCGAAAAACAAAGAGGCAATGCTAGCAAGTATTCCGGCCATTCAGCCAATTGCCAATGATAAATTAACGAGGGTCGCTTCTGGTTTTAACTACAGAATACATCCTATATACAAGGTTCGCCATTTTCATACAGGAATAGATTTTGCTGCTCCTCAGGGCACTGATATTTACGCCACTGGTGATGGAGTTGTGAAAGAAGTTACGCTACAGAAAGGTGGGTATGGCTATCATGTTGTAATAGATCACGGATATGATTATCAAACCCTTTATGCCCACATGAGCCGATTTAAGGTAAGAGTAGGTCAAAAAGTGAAGCGAGGAGATATAATCGGATACGTAGGTAGCACAGGAACTAGCACAGCGCCTCATCTTCATTATGAGGTTATTAAGAACGGTGAGAAAATAAATCCAATGAATTTCTTTTTCAACGACCTTACACCCGAGGAATACGAAAAAGTGTTGGAACTTTCCAGTCAGTCAAACCAATCATTTGATTAATAGAGATGGTTTATAAGGAAAAACCAATAACCAAGCTATACTATTCTATTGGTGAGGTGGCGAAAATGTTTGATGTAAACAATTCGCTGATACGCTTTTGGGAGAAGGAATTCGATATTCTTAAGCCGAAGAAGAATGCCAAGGGCAATCGACTTTTTACACAGAAGGATGTAGATAACCTGAAGATTATCTTCCATTTGGTGAAGGAGCGTGGCTTTACACTGGAAGGGGCCAAAAAGAAACTTCGCGAGAATAAATCAGATTCTACTCCAAACGAAGAGATTGTTGAACGCTTGAAGGAAATTCGTGGTTTTTTGGTGGAGTTGAGGGATAATCTTTGATTACACCTGCGGCATTGTAGCCTTTTCTCGTACCACTTCTCCAAACTCTCTTCCAGATGCTTTGGCCTCGGCCCAAGAAATAAAATCGAAATACTCGAACGCGCTGCTTTCCAATTGATCGTCTTTCAGTTCGCGCATTGTTTCTAAGAATACTTCATAAAGTTCGTTTTCTGAAATCTGGTCTGGCGATTTCAAAAGCTTGCCAATAAGATCCAAGAAGGATGTCTCGAACTTGAAATAGCGGTTACGGGTACTCAAATAACGTTGCGTTGAGCGTAGAGCATAGGGAAGGAGGTTCTTGTTGTTCAGCTCAATATGAATCAGCAGGTTCAGCAATTGCCCAAAGCAGTAGATGTCCAAGCTCTTCGAAATATCAATATCGTTCAGCAGACGATTGGTCCATTTCAAAGCATCGTTATACTTCTTAGCCCCAAAGTAGATGATAGCAATATTGAAGTAAAAGAATGCCTTTCTAACGCTGTTCAGCTGTTGCTCATATAGTGCCAATCCAGCCTCAATCTGCGGAATAATCTCCATTCCTTTTTCAAATTCTCCAGTGAGGAAATAGATAGTCAACTCAATGCTGTTGGCGCTAGAGAAAAGCTTAATCTCCAAATCTTCATTGTTCTTGATTTCCATCGTTTCTGGCAATTCGCGCAGCTTCTTAAGATAAAAGAACACGGATTTAAAATCTTTTACCTGACTTGAAACATAGACGATATTGGTGAGGATGGAGAAATAGATGTTCGGCTCTTCCTGGAATTTCTCCAAGTTGGCCTCAATGTGGTCAACATTCGCCTTCAGGTACTTAAACGAATTAGCGTAATCGCCCACCCCGAAATAGTATGCGCTATAAATGTGATTGTACAAGTATTCTGATTGATGGAAGATGTGCTCTGCCTCGCGGTTCAGCAGCGTGTCATCAATAATTGACTTCAATTTGGTCAGACCTTCTTCGGTTCTGGCCTTTCCACGCTTATTCAAAATATTGAACAGGCGGCTTTTAATGCCCCAAAAATCGTTGTACACCTCAATCATCTTGGTGATGCGGGTGTTCTCCAGCATCATCGCCTCCAACTCCTCATCCCCGATGTTTTCGTAGTTGTCTTTTTCAATCAATAGCTTCTCCCACATGAAAATTTCGAGCAGAGAAGTATGCTTGTCATATTTATAGGCCAGCTTTTTTGCACCGTCCAAAAGCTTTTGGCTCTGTTCGTAAAGACCTCTCTTGTAAAGTATCTCTGCGCAGTGCAGGCTGCGTTTCAGTTGGGCATCAATAGAGCTGTTAGAGTGGTAAGAATCGAGGGCTCTCAATATCGCATCATACAGTCGAGTTTTGGCAATGGGAAGTGCCTTTGCCAGGGCCGGATTCTTGAGATTTTTTTTCATCAAAACCTCGTCATATTCTTCTTGTTTGTCCACGGCATCGAACAAAAGTTGGTGATTGTTCTTATCTCCCGCCTGTTTAGACGTGTAGACTTTGAAGTACCGTTTTTCGGCCTTGCTCAGCGATTTGATAAGCTGAAATACTTTATCTGAGGAAGTCTTAGACATGTAATTTAAAGTAACGGTTTTGTATCCAATATATCGCTTAGAGAAGTAATAAATAGTTCGTACCCCTTGTTGTTTCTTTATCTAGCCTTTTTGTCTTGTAGTGGCAGTTTGAACTGAGTACAGAATGAAAATGTGGTTTCATTTACGGGTTCATTTCGTTACTTTTAAAGTAATGCATCAAAACCTTAGGTTAGACATGTAATTTATCGAATGTTGATCCGTAGTTTGGACGTTAGAAGTGTAATTATTGAATGATTTGTTGAAAACGGTTAGAAACGTAATTCATAATAGATGTTAAAAATGAATTAACACATTGAAAATCAAACGTATATAGAAATGAAAAACGAAGTTTCTGGCCTTTTGAGATGTATAGAATGGTCACTTTCGTGGTTTGAACATCTGCTACACCCTACTTAACTTTACCAAAGCGAATGACAGCAAACAGAAGTTTTACCCTTTTAATACTTGCATGATGAAAAACATTTACAACGACCAAAAAGACAATAAAGCAGTTATAGGCGTGCTGCGTATTTCAGTCATCATCATTATGACTATGGTTTGGATACTTATAGATAAAGGAAATATCTACGGTCAAAGTCTCGCTGCTAAGAGTCAGCTCTCAAAACATGGGTTGGAGCAATCAATCACTTCTCAAACACCACTTTTTAAAGATGGAGATGGAAGTCGCGATGGCGATTTGCCTATTGAAGGCGAAGAGGACAATGAGTTTGTAATGAAACCAAACCCGGTGGAAGGCGAGCTTGTGTTCGATTTCGAATTCACGGTCAAAACGTCTATTCCTGTAGAAATCTACAACCCACTTGGAAAACTAGTAGGCACAGGTGTGTTCGAGCCAGGCATCAATTCTCAGAAACTCGATTTTTCATACTTCCCAACGGGAATGTACATCGTTCGATTGAACATTGGCGGAAAGGCAGAGGTGAGGAGAGTGATTAAGAAATAGTTAAAAAGTCGATAGACCACTGTCCATGGTCTGTCGTCCATCGACAAAACCGTTCTTTGACATACTGATAAGAAGAAGAAAAGACTGTAATCCGTTTTTTCGTTCTCAGAGATACTTGCCCGTTAGCAGATAATTGCCAACATAATCGGCAACGCCTTCCTCCAGCGTGTGGAAGGGTGTGGTAAAACCGATTGACCGTAATTTGGTCATGTTGGCCTCTGTAAAATACTGGTATTTGTCTCTGATGTCGATTGGAGTATCCACGAAACTGATGTTCTCGGTTTTGTCCATGGCTTTGAAAGTGGCCTTGGTCAAATCAAGGAAAGTTCGGGCCTGACCCGTACCTAGATTGTAGATGCCCGAATGCTTTCGGGTCTCCATTAAGAAGATGCAGGTATTGATAACGTCCTTCACGTAAATGAAATCTCTTAGTTGCTCGCCATCTTGGTAGTTCGGGTTGTGCGAACGAAAGAGTTTCATCTCTCCGGATCGGGTGATCTGGTTGAACGCATGAAGGATTACAGACGCCATCCTTCCTTTATGATATTCGTTTGGGCCATAAACGTTGAAGAATTTCAACCCCGACCAGAAAAATGGTTTGGTATGCTGGTCAATGGCCCACTGATCGAATTCGTTCTTAGATTCTCCGTAAGGGTTTAAAGGTTTGAGGTTTTGTATCACGGAATGATTGTCCTCAAATCCAAGTTCTCCCAAACCGTAGGTCGCAGCCGATGACGCGTAAATTAAAGGAAGACCGAATTCGGTACACAGGTTCCAAACCCGTTTCGAGTAATCGACATTGAGTTCCTGGAATATCTGGTAGTTGAATTCGGTGGTGTCTGTTCTTGCACCTAGATGAAAAATAATCTGAATGAAACGGTGATTGTCTTCAATCCATTTGAAAAAGTCCTTTCGGTCAACCTTGGTCGTCAGATTCTTGCCTTCAAGGTTTTTGTTCTTGATTGGATTGCTGAAATCGTCAACTGCTACTAAATCAACATAGCCAGCATTTTTCAATCCTGCTAAGAGGCAACTTCCAATAAATCCAGCAGCTCCAGTTACAACAATCATTTAATTGAAAATGAATAGCGTGTTTCCGTCATAGTTGGTGTTGTATTGCTGAAGTCCAATGGCAGCTGGACCACTAATAGGAGCGCCATCAATAATCAGAAACTGAGAGTCGCAACACTCGGTGTCTGTAGCGCTGATGAAGGTGTCGTCCATTGTTACGCGGCAATTGTCATCAACCATAAAGGTGCAATGGCGGTCGTAAGCACGAAATTCTTCTGGAGAATAGCGATAAACAATAATTCCTTGCGAACCGCCAGCAATAGTCACATAGCCACCTACCGCAAGTAAGGGCGAAAATTCTGGATTGGAAACCGTGATTTGGTAGTTTACCGGAACGTAAGGAATTCCACTTCGATTACTTTTCTCGCAGGATGAAGTAGTTAATACGGCTACAAAACTTCCTATGATTAATAAAAATCGTGTTGAATTCATGCGGCAAAGTTAGCGGTTACAACTTATTTGGTCTTGGCTTTATTGTGAGGGTCGTTGTCCGAATTTGACAGGAAGACGTATTTTGGGCAACAGGTGTCGAATAACGGCTGCTGTAATTGTGTCCGTTCGCGTACATTCGAAATCTCATTTGAGCAACATATTTGAGCCATGAATTTTTTGTATCGAGTCTTACTCATCATCTTCTTATCAGTAATTACAAGTGCAGGATTTGCGCAAAGTTCCGCCACCAAGGCGCAAAAGGAGGCGGACAAAAAGCAGGAAGCGCTAAAGAAAGAGAGTGACGCTGCCCAGAAAAAGGCCATCGAAAGGCATTGGAAAGGGCAGGATAAGGAGACTAGAAAACGAATGAAGCAGACTCAGAAAAAGTCGAAGAGAAATCAACGAACTAAGAAGTGGTCGGCAAAAAAGAAAAAAGAATGATATGGAAGATTTTGGAAACATAGTCTATGTAGTAGCAGCCGTTGCGTGGTTTGTTTGGAATACGTACAAAAAGTCGCAGAAGGGAGCTGAAAAGCAACCTCAATCTGGTTCAAAGTCTAAACGTCCCGTGCAGACCTATGATGAGCAGCCGCCTCGTTCTTTGGAAGATATATTATTGGAGCAACTGGAAGGAAGAAAAACACCTGAACCAAAGCCAATTCCGGTTGTCCGTTCAAATAATCAAGACAAATTTCTCAACACAGATTTAACGCATTCTCATCTTTCTGAAAATTATATTATGTCGTCAGGAGAAATGAAAACTCACCGTGTGCAGCGCCAAGTAGCAAAACTTGAAGTGGTAGAAACGCACGAAGAAAACATAATGGAACGTTTAATGCCTAATGGCTTCGATTTAAGGCAGGCGGTGGTGCTCAATGCTATACTTGAAAAGCCGTATAATTGAACTCAAATTAACACCCGTTAACAATTGTTTAACAAATTTTGACACGCGGATTGATCTTTGCTACTTTAGCCGCGCTTTTTCTGAAAGCATAATTGAAAAGTAAATTGGTATGATAAAAAGACTTCTACTACTTGGTGTACTTATCGTAAGTGCGGTAGGCATTTCTCAGGCCCAGATTGGTACTGGCGGTGTTTACGGAACTATTATCGATGATAAAGGTCAGCCTATTCCGTTTGCCAACGTAGCAATCCTTCAAGCTGGACAAGTGGTGACAGGAAGCACCACGGATTTTGATGGTAATTACAAGATTAAATCAATAAAACCAGGTAACGATTACACTATTAAAGCCTCTTCTGTTGGTTTTACCGCGCAAGAAAGAACGGGTGTAATCATCAAGGCTGAGCAGAACATCGAGGTGAAATTTGAAATGTCTGCTGGTGTAAAGCTAGATGAAGTTCAGGTTATTGCTTACGTGGTTCCGTTGATTGAAAAAGACGGTGGTTCAAAAACAACGGTTACTGGAGCTGATATTGAAAAGATGCCAAGTAGAGGTGCTTCTGCTGCCGTTACAACTGTTGCCGGTGTTCAAGACAATGATGGAGCAATCGGTAGTATCCGCGGAACGCGCGAAGGGTCTACGAATACCTTTATTGATGGTGTTAAAGTTCGAGGTTCGTCAAGCCTTCCGCAGGCAGCTTACGAACAAGTAAGTGTACTAACTGGAGGTATTCCTGCGCAATATGGTGATGTTACTGGTGGCGTTATCTCTATCACAACCAAAGGCGCTTCTCGTAAGACTTATGGAGGAATTGAGCTTGTGAGTTCAGGCGGTATCAAGTATGGAGATAAGAATAAATACATTTTCGATCCACAGGGCTATCATTTGATAGCAGGAAACGTTTCAGGTCCGCTTATTAGCATTAAGGATAGAACTGACCCTGAAGGGAAAGCGAAAAAGCCGATAATGGGGTATTTCCTATCGGGCGAAGTTAACTACACTCAGGACCCTCGTCCTTCTGCTATTGGTTCTTATTATGTAAAAGACGATGTGCTTCAAAGCCTGCGAAATGAGCCTATTGTACAGTCTTCTGCAGGGGCTTCTATTCTTCGCTCAGAGCTTATCAGAAAAAGCGATTTAGAGTGGACGGAGCAAAATAAAAATGTGGCTAGCCGTGGAGTGGTAGCGTCAGGAAACTTGGATTTTTATCTTCCTGCTGATGTTACCTTAAAAATTGGGGGTAACATTGATTTTAACGACTACCGTGCATATAGCTATGCTGGGTCTATGTTTAACTTCGATAACAATGGCGAAGTCATAAATAAAACTTGGAGGGTTTATGGCCGCTTCACGCAGCGATTTACCCCTAAAGCTCCAGCTGAAGGTGAAAAAGCAAAAAAATCGGCCATCGGTAGTGCGTTCTACAGTATTCAAGCAGATTATTCTAGCACAAGTCAGCGTACTCAAGATGATGAGCATGAGGATGAATTGTTCCGTTATGGTTATGTAGGAAAATTTACTACCCACAAACAAAAGACTTACAGTTTTGGAATTGACGATGCAACTGGGCTTCCTGGATTTATTCAAGGACCGGATCGAGACACCTTGATCACATTTGAAGCTTCAGATATCAATCCTTCCTTATCAGCTTACACGGGTCAGTATTACGCTCAAAACCCAGATCCAGACGGAAAGTATAGAAACCTTACCCAAATTGATCAAGATAGGGGAGCTCTTAGAAATGGTGATGCGCCAAGAAGTGTGTACGGCCTTTGGAGCAATACTGGAACTCAGTATAATAGCTTCAGTAAGGTGGATCAAACTCAATTCAGAGTTATGGCAACAGGTTCATTTGATGTAGGAAATCATTCGATTTCCCTCGGTTTTGAATATGAGCAACGTAGCGATGCTTTTGTTGGGTATTCACCTTACACAATTTGGACTTTGACTCGATTATATGCGAATAGCCACTTGTCTCAACAGGATACGGATAATCCAATTATTCATTTTGATTCAAACGGAAACTACACGGATACCATTTCTTACAATCCACTTTATACTGCGGATAATGAGTACTCTCAACGGGGAGAAGGTCAATATTATATTGACTACAACATTCGTGAGGCTTTGGGCCTAGACCCAACTGGTACAGATTGGATTGATATTGACTCTTACGATCCTGATTTTTATGACATTAGCTGGTTTAGTGCAGACGAACTCCTAAATAATGGTAATAACCTCGTAAATTATTATGGTTTCGATCATACAGGAAAGAAATTGAAAGGACGTCCTTCGTTCGATGATTTCTTCACGGAGAAAGATGACTACGGAAACTTCACTCGTAAAATTGGTGCATTTCAACCAATTTATATGGCAGGATACATTCAAGACGAATTCACTTTCAAGGATTTGATTTTCCGTGTAGGTGTTCGTGTTGACCGATATGATGCCAACCAAAAAGTGTTGAAGGACCCTTTCTTGTTGTACGAAGCTTATACTGCGGGAGAAGTAACCGTACTTGATGGTGTTTCTCAAACACACCCAAGCAACATCGGAAGTTCGGCTGTGGTTTATGTGAATGATGTTGCAAGCCCAACTGCTATTGTTGGTTACCGCGAAGGTTCTGTTTGGTATGATGCTCAAGGTATTGAAGTGTCTGATCCATCAGTGTTGAGAACGGGTAATGGAATTGCACCATATCTCATCAACCCAGATCAGGAAGTAATTTCTTCGGGCGCTTTCAAAGATTACGAACCTCAGATTAACGTAATGCCGAGGATTTCTTTCTCATTCCCTATATCTGAGAATGCGTTATTCTATGCTAACTACGATGTGCTTACACAGCGACCACTCGAAGGGAACCGACTGGATCTTATCGATTATTTGTATTTGGAGAACAGAACCGATCGTGTGAATAATCCAGACTTGAAGCCTACTACTACAATTGAGTATGCTATTGGATTTAAGCAAACACTTGGAAAACGTTCAGCAGTTGAGCTAAACGGTTTCTATCGCGAGATGAGAAATCAAATCACTACGGTTCGTGTTACTGAAGCGTACCCAAGAACGTATACTACTTACGGAAACCTCGATTTCGGAACAGTGAAAGGTCTTACAGTGTCTTATGATCTTCGCAGAACGAAAAACATCCAGTTACGTTTGTCCTACACGCTTCAATTCGCTGATGGAACAGGTTCAAGTGTTGAAACAAGTGCTGGTCTAGTAAACGCAGGTTTTCCTAACCTTCGTGTAATTCAACCATTGGATTTTGACCAACGTCACAATATCGTTGTATCTGCAGATTACCGTTTTGGAGAAGGTAACAATTACAACGGTCCAAAGACTGTTACAAAAGGAGGAAAGACAATCAACTGGTTGCAGAACTTTGGAGTGAACGCAATTATTCGCGCTGGTTCTGGTAATCCTTACTCACGTCAGTCAAACACAATTCCGGTTGCTTTGGGTGGAGCATCATCATTCCTTGAAGGTTCTGTAAACGGATCAAATCGTCCATGGCAATTTAGAATTGATATGAGAATTGATAAGGATGTTACGATTAAGTGGAACAAAGGGAAGGAAGGTAAGCCTGCAAAAACATCTAATTTGAATATCTATGTTGATCTTCAGAATCTACTTAACACAGCCAACGTGCTAGGTGTATACCGTAAAACAGGTAATCCAGATGACGATGGTTATTTGGCTGATGCCGCAAGTCAAAGTTCTATTCAATCTCAAACTGATGAACAATCATTCCGTGATCTGTATTCAGTAGCTATTAACAACCCATTCAATTATTCGCGCCCGAGAAGGATTCGATTGGGTCTTATGTTAAACTTCTGATAGTTTGAATCGAAAAAATTAA
>JAIOYO010000014.1 GCA_021741075.1 Flavobacteriales bacterium
TTGACCTTACAACAGTGGGAATTGACGGGAATTCAATCTCGGAAGTTGTAGTGTACCCGAACCCAGCCAATGGAAACCAAGGATTCAAGATCTACGGACTGGACAACTCGTTCACCTACAACGCACAGTTGCTGGACATAGCTGGCCATTTGATACAGACCCAAGCTTTAAAAGAGGGGCATTGGTTCAGCACTACGGGTGTAGCAACAGGAGTTTACCTGCTCTCATTGCAGCGGAAAGATGGAGGCGCATGGGTTACTGTTGACTCCATTCGTATTGTCATTCAAGACAAGTAACACAAGCGGCAGTTCAGTTTCAATCTACTCTAGGGCTCAGACCCTAGGGTAGATGCACTTCACTGCAACTCGTCAAGCAGGTGGGTTTGAGAGCATTCTCTTAAGACCTCCGAGGTTTTCAAAACCTCGGAGGTCTTACAGAACAACTCCTCGGTAGCCCTGTCAATAAAGGAGTTGCTGCAAAAAACCTGTTCTGTTCCACCGCCAATTAGCAAGTCACCAATTTCCGTACGGCATAACCTAAAATGGTGCGGAGTTGGGTTGGATTTTACCTGAAATTATAATTCCAGCACACCGGAATCGCGGTAAAATTGTGGCATGGAACTACTAACGAGCCTGGTTAGTTCCTTTCAGGGGTAAAGGGGATGGTGACATGTTTTCATTAGGTTAATTTGATTGACGTTTTACGCCTACTGTCATCATCCCTGAAGCCTCCTGTCCGTTTCAAAGCAAAGAACCTAGGCGAAATATACCATCATTAAATAAAGATTTTTTAGGCACATGGTACAGATTGAAGATTTACAACTGAAACAAGTAATGGAATTCGGAGACATGGATTCGCGCAGGTATCACCTGTGTAAACTACATGGTGTGCATACATTGGAACAGCTATTGGAATATTTCCTAGAATTCGGGACATTCTTAGGATGGAGACACTGTGGACAGCTCTCAAACATTGCGCTGATAAACGTCTGTAAAAAGTACAGTAAACTTGAGAAGAACGTACTGAAGCTCGAAAGAAAAGCGATTGAATTCAGAAATCGTGAACTCGCCTTCAAGGCTTTGGAGTCTGGATTTGTGGATGCCATTGTTTTTACAAAGACAACCAATAATCATGAACCGGGCGGAAGGTTACAGATACAGGGCAGGGTGGCAGTATGTAATTCTTTCGAATATTTCTAAAGTTGATGGTTGAATGCCTTGTTCTTTGGCATTGGTAGTTCCGACATAATCAGCGCAGTCTCCTTTGTCAAATACCCCCTTTCAAAGTAAGGCCTCAGTCAGCAAGAGAGAATGTATTTTGCGTACTGACCGATAATTTCCGGTCTATCATAGACCATAGGTTAACTCTTACATCAATGGCACGTCTGGCGCATTCTGCTGCCTCCAGCCATTTGGTCTTGTCTTGGCCACAGGCTACCTCCATAAGCTTAAGCGCCATTGGGCCATGTTCGTCCCCGTCCAGTTCAATATGGCGTTCTAGATAGTATCTGAATTTAGGAGCGTTTCTGAGTTCATCACTGTTCTTAAGAACCTGAAGGAACATTTCTGGAATAATGTCCTCTCTTCCGAAAGTGAAGGCAGCAGCAATTTTGTGGATGTCTCTCGATTCTATGGTCTCAAACGTGAACTTCAAAAACTGTTTCAATTCAACCGGAAGATTCAATCCGGCAATGGTCTCAAATAGGGGGGTGCCATCCTTTAATTCTCCTACAAAAGTTTCTATCGGTTCTGTGCTGGCCCCAACCTCACTCATGGCATTCAGGTACATGGCGTAATGAGACCTGTAGTTGCCCTCACTATCCATATCACTCTCCTCGCTTAAGACAATTTCGTTAATGAATCTGGCCACATCGGTGTTCTGCGGATTGAACCAAGGCAAGGTTGTAGGCGCAAAATGCGTTTGCAACGCTTTTACTAATGACATGAAATCCCAAACGGCAAAAGCATGATACTGCATGAAAAATTTCACATCGTCAATGCTTTTAAGATTCTTATATACCGAATGATCGATGAGACGATCCATCGATGGTTGAATGTATGACCTGAGTTCAGTAATGGAATTCACGTATCAGCTGATTATCCGGTTATCAGTTTTCCTGCAATTGATTTGTTCCTGCCATCAGTTCTGCTCTGGAGTTGATCTCAAGGGCCTTGTAAATGCGCTGTACGTGCTGCCCTACAGTATTTCTTGAGATTACAAGGTTTTCTGCAATGGACTGATAGCTTTTACCTCTTACCAAATCTCTGTATACCAGTTTCTGTGCAGTAGTTAGATCTGCTGTAGGGTCTTTGGTGGCTTCTGCATGGTAAGCATGCGTAAAGCTCATAGACTGAACGAAGTTGCACATGCTGTTGGCAGCTGTTGGGCTTAAAACATAATCGAGTTGCTTGGACTGATTGAGAAAATTTCCTAACGCAAGCACCGCATCTTCTTTTACCAGATACCCATCTGCCCCGTTTCTGATGCAGTCTACAATGGTCTGGTAAGAACTGTCAGAAGAAAGCATAATGATCTTGTTGTAAGGGTTGATGCGTTTCAGTAGATTGATGCTATCAACGGTTTTCACTCCATGCAGGTGCACATCTAACAAGATAATCAGGTTGTTGAATTGATGGATCCGTTTGATGGCATCTTTGAGGTTTTCGTATTCGCCAACCACTACATAGTTGTAGGATTGGTTGATGACCGAAACGAAGGAATGCCTCAACAACGGCTCGTCTTCTATGATGATGATTTTGGCCTTTTCTCTGTTCATCTTATTCGGCTTCGTTCAGTGGAAATAGAAGACTTATGCTATATCTGTTCTCATCTACCTCATAGTCTAAACATCCACCCAGTAGATCGGTAACGTGTTGTACAATTCCAAGTCCAAGCCCCAGACCTTTGTCATCTCCTGGGTTGGCTCTGTAAAGCGGTGTTCCAAGTTGCCCTCTGTCTGGTCGGGTTTTAGTGGTTACAGGGTTCGAAAAAGACAGCCTGGTCTGCCGACCTTCTATGCATGATCGGATAGATATCTTGTCATTGTGCTCTGTGTATTTCAAGGCATTTTCTACAATGTTTTTCAATGCCAAGTTGAAAAGATCGATGTCAACACGTATCGATTCATCGGTAGCTGTTTCTTCAATTTCAAACTTCTCGCTCAGCATAAAGAGTCTGAAATGGTAATGCAGGTAGTTGGTAACCAGATTTCTGACCTGTACGGGCTTTGTGGCAGCTTCAGACCTATCATAAAGGGCTTCGTATTTAACCAATTTCGAAACACTTTCGTTCAGGCCTTGTAGTTCCTCCACAATATGGTCCAGTGCTTTGGAGTAAATGCCTTCTCCGCTGTTCTTTAACTGACCCTGAAGCAGCTGAATGCCTGTAAGTGTGTTGAGAATTGGTTTTTTGAATTCATGAGAAACCGTGCGCACCAACTTGGAGCGCATTTCGTTCAACTCTTTTTCCTTGTCAACAAGCCCTTCTAGACTCTTTTTTGTCCGCTCATGCTCGGTAATATCTCGGTACATCCATAAGTAACCTTGCAGTTCATTGTCTGCTGTCAGCGGAATAAAATCTCGTTCAAGATATGAGTCGTCCTTGAGCTGGATTATTTCATTGAAAACTGGAATTTTCTTCTCAACCAACTCCTCAACCCCTGCAATAAAGCCATCAGGATCTTTCATCTGTTGCTTTACGATATGAAGTCCGTCAACACAGTTGGAGCCACGAAGCATGTCTGGGTCCAGATCAAGGTCTACAAGAACGCCCAGTTCTGCATTAGACTCAATAACAAAACGGTTAGCGTCTTCCAAAAGAATACCCGATGTGGCGTTTTTTACGATTGAGGTGATACTCAAATTCTGTGCTTGGAGTTTACGCTCCGCAAGCTTAAGTTCAGTGATGATTCTGGTTACGCATACCAATCCGCCATCTTCCAAAAAAGTAAGGGATATCTCTTGGTAAATGGGTGTGCCTTGCTTAGATACACCAACAGTTTCGCCCCGCCAATGCCCGTCTCTTACAAGCAACGGAAAGATGTCTCTTTCTATTCGTTCAATTTCCTCTGGTCGGTAGAAAATATGCCATGTTTTTCCAAAAAGTTCAGAAGCATCCGAGTAACCGAATTGCACTACATGAGCATTATTGAGGTAGTAGTATTTTGATTCACTGTCAAGCAGGGCTATACCGTCTGCGGTGCTGTTTATCGCAAGTTCCAGTAATTGCCGCAAACGGCTGTCGCTTGTCATTTCTGGCGGTGGGGTGGTAACGATAGTTTTCATTTAGAAAATTGCGTGTTTTACGTAGCAAAGTTACCTTAACACCATCCGAGAAGGATGGTTCAATCGTTTGGTTTCGATAAACGGGGTGTTAAGCCACCCTCATAGTTCTAAGCACGCTTTGGTCTACTTGGCAGAGATGAACCGTGTCTGAAGATAAATGCTCAGCCAAAATACATCCTAGCTCTTCCATCTCCTCGTCTTCCCATTGGTACAGATAATTAACCTTGAGGCTTGGCATGTTTTGTTTTTTGCTTGCGGAATCCAGAATGGTTAAGAATCGGAAAAGAAGCTTTTTGGCCTTGGAATCAAGAAAATCGAAATGAACATACAGCTGATACACTTCGCTCGGACCAAGTTGTTTCATCTCAAAGTACACCTCAATTAGTTGAGTCACCAGCTTATCTTGGCTGATGAATGTGAACGCACCGGATACGTGCATCTTTCTGGAATTTGAGTTGAGCATCATCTGTCTGTGTTAAATGGGTTATGTCAAAGTAACGTCTCAATCAAGGGTAAAGGTTTGATTGTTGTATGTGATATTGTGCTGAGCGTGTAACTAAAAAAGGTTATTCCTGATTCGCGCAAATCGATTCACATAGCGTACAGTCTATCCGTTTCTATTTGATGGAAGTTAAGCTCGAAGAATTTATTCAATAACTCTCCCATTTCTATCATATCATCATCAAACCAATCATACCTCCATTCTATGATTACCTCTTTGGTCAGATCGCTTTTGAGTAATGCCTCTATCTGCCCCATGTAATTGAACAGAATCTTCTTGCATCTGACATCCAAAAAACTGACATGAAATGAGATTGATGTCATTTCAAATATTCTTGATGATTCTACAAGTTCCAGAGCCGTTTCCAATTGATAGATAAGTTCTCCAGCACTTAGAAAGGTAAAGGCGCCTTCAACTTTGGCTTTCTTGGCATCTTGTTTAAGAGGCAGGTCTATAACTTTCATGATCGGTAGTCTTTCTTCATCATACCGCATGGAAAAACAAAGCGTTTCACCTAAAAAGCACTAAATCACTGGAATCTGATAACCAATTAAGGTTATGTACTCAAGCAGCATCACTTGCCTTGACGCAATGGTAACAGAAGACCTGATAGGGCAAATTCGCGTTTCTTGCTGTTGAACACACCGCTATCGGTGGCCTGAATGTCGCTGATGGAACAGAAACTCTGCGGGATATGCTTGCGCATCAGTTCCGTAATCTCTTTGCTGTGCTTGCGGTTCACAATAATGAAGATCTGCTTGACCGGTCCGTTGGCACCAACACCATCGAAAACCGTGTAACCTTGGTTCAGCGACTTGAGCGCTTCCAGAAATTCTTCAATGGGTTGTGGTGTTATGATGCGCATCTGATGCTTGCCTAATGCCATCTTCTCTTCGATCTTGAACCCAATAAAGCTTCCGGCCGTGAATCCAAGGGCCCAAGCAATGTAACTGCTCCAATGATTTACGTGCTGAATGAGTTGAGAAATGGCTGTAATCCAGAGCAATACTTCAAAGAAACCGATAACCCGAACAGCTTTTCGGTTTCCGCGACCAATAAGAACCAAACGCAAGGTTCCGAGACTTGTGTCCAACATCCGCGTGAAGAAGATGATGATTGGAAGAATAATATGGAAGTACGGAATCGACTCAGCCATTGGAGGGGTTCAAAGTTCGAGGCTCAAGGTGGCAGTAATTGTGTGTTTTTCGGCAATCATCAATCGTAATTCGTGAATCGTTAATCATTTAAAAGATGCTCATCAATGAATTCGCGCACGCAAGCATCGCCACCTTTTCTAGTAAGAATGACGTTTGCTTTGAGTTTAACGGATTCTACCGCATCGGCCGGACAGCCAGAAAAACCAACAGCTTCCATTACTTCCAAATCGTTGATATCGTCTCCAATGTATGCCACTTGCTCTAAGGTTATTTCAAACTCGCGACACCATTCAGAAAGCACGTCAATTTTAGGACGTGGTCCGATGTAAATGTGGTCAACACCCAAGGTTTTGGCGCGTCCTCGCACAATCATGGCTTGGCTGCCAGAGCTTAAGAAAGCCACTTGGAGACCTGCTTTTATCGCCTGTTGAATGCCCATACCGTCTTTGGTGTTGAACTTCTTAAACTGGTCGCCACTCTCGGTGTAGTACATGCCGCCATCGGTCATTACTCCATCTACATCCAACACTAGGAATTTGATGTTGTGTGTTGCAAAATCTTCGAATGCGTTTTGGTGACTCATCTCTATATTATTTTACGTCCAACTGCTTTTGCAATCGGTCTTAAAGTTCCTAGCAAATCTCTGAATTGTTCGTGGTTCAATTGCTGCGAGGCATCGCTTTTTGCAACCTTTGGATTGTGGTGAACTTCAATCAATACACCATCTACGCCCATTGCTACACAAGCACGACTTAAATCCGCAACTCCGTATGCGTAACCCATGGCATGAGATGGGTCGAGTACCAATGGTAGATTCGTGTGTTCTTTTAAATACGCTACACCGCAAAGGTCAAGTGTAAAGCGGGTACCGGTTTCGAATGTTCTAATGCCGCGTTCGCAAAGCATTACGTTTTGGTTTCCGCCCGAAAGAATGAATTCTGATGCTTGCACAAATTCCTGCAAGGTTGTGCCAAAGCCGCGCTTCAAAAGAACTGGTTGTTTTGCCTTACCGCACTTCTTTAAAATGCCATGATCGTACATCGATTTGGCACCAATCTGAATGATGTCGGCATATTCGATGATGTCGTCAATTTGCGTGGCATCGCGGACTTCGGTAATGATATTCAAACCAAATTCATCGCGCATTTTAGCAAGTAGTTTCAAACCCTTCAATCCCAAACCTTGAAACGAGTAGGGCGAAGTTCGAGGTTTGTAAGCGCCCGCTCTAAGCGTGCTGATTCCTAATTCTTTCATCAGTGTGGCCGAAGAACGAATTTGAGCTTCGCTTTCTACCGAGCATGGCCCACCAATCACGACTGTATTTCCCGTTTTTCCACCAATCTGAACCTTGCCTAATTGAATAGTGCGCGTTTCATTTTTGTACTTCCGACTTCCCAATTGGAGGTCGTTGTCGAATACGAAGAATTTGCTTGTAGAATTCTCTAATTCCGTTGGTAATTTCTTCTCGGATGAGCTGTTTATGAGCACGAAGCGAGTTCCATCGTAAATGCAAAATGCTTTGGCAACTTTCGCCAATTCATGTGCGCGCTCTTCGTTTACTTTATCGTTCAGTTCAATAATCATGCTTCTCCTTTAATAAGGTCGTTAAATGTGAGTGAACCCGTCAGTTTTCCTTCGGAATTGATAACGGGTAAATAGTTAATTGGTATAGATTGAATTCGAATGAAACGCAACAGTTCTGTCACGGTCATTTCTTCGTTCACCGTAATTGGTTTTAGATTGATGAGTGATTCTGCTTGCAGCGAACTTAGATTGTCAATGTTTCTGAGTAAACCTTTTCTAACATCTGCATTGCTAATCATGCCTTTCATAAAACCAGCTTTGTCTACTACAGCCGTGAATGCCATTCGTGCATCTTCGATGGATTGGAGCACGGTTTTTAATGAAAGTTGAGACAAATTGACCCTTGGTGTTTCGTTCAAACTTTGCATAAAGTCCCTTACGCGATAATGTGAATCGGTTTGTCCGCTTTTTAGAGTAAGCATGGCTCCAGCAACCGATTGTTGCTTGAATAAATAAGAGCCAGAAACAGCGCAATGCACGCCTAAGTTTCTAAGAATGAATGAGACCTCGGCATTCACACCGCCATCCACATGTACGCGTTTGTTCGGAAATTTCTGTTTGAATTCTCTGATTCGTTGGAAATTATCCTTGTTGAACGAGCCGCCACTTACTCCCGGTTCTGTTGCCATCAAAAGCACGAAATCGCAACTGTCGGCAAATTCTGCGAACGCATCTAAAGGCGTGTTTGAAGTCAATGCCAAGCCCAACTTCTTGAAACCTTTTGTTGGTAGTTCGCGACTTCCGCCCAGGTTTTCGTACTGAATGGTAAGAAGCTCCACAGGATTTGATTCCAAAGCAGAAGCAAAATCCATTGGTTTGGAGGTGATGAGATGCAAATCGAGTGGGAGAGAGGTCTCCTGTTTAACACGGGCCAAATCATCGAAAACAGAAAAATCATGCTTGCAATCGATATGCAGCATATCTGCATGGTGCGCTTCCAGTTCTTTTACGGTTTCGAGAATATCCTTCTCTCCGTTGGCGTATATGGAAGCTGAAATGCGCATTTTTCTATCGAGCAAATGTAGGGGTTTGCCTTGGCAAACCCGTGTCGAATTCCCATTTGTAGGGGCGTATGGAAATACGCCCGTGTGCTTTCATTTCGGGCGTATTTCCATACGTCCCTACGATTAGAAATTAAAAAGGTCTGAGCTCAGGTATCTATCACCACGATCGCAGGTAATGCAAACGATAGTACCGCTTTCCAACTCAGAAGAAACTTTAAGTGCTGCGAAAAGCGCGCCACCGCTGCTCATTCCAGCAAGGATTCCTTCTTCGCGTGCCATTCTGCGTGTAATATCAGTGGCATCCGTCTGACTTACATCTACTACGCGGTCAACTCTGCTGGCGTCAAAAATCTTAGGTAAGAATTCGGGCGACCATCTTCTTATGCCTGGAATGCTAGAACCGTCCGTAGGCTGCGTTCCTACAATTTGAACGTTTGGGTTCTGCTCTTTCAGGTAGCGCGAAACTCCCATGATAGTGCCAGTTGTTCCCATAGCAGAAACGAAATGCGTGACTTCGCCATTCGTATCTCGCCAAATTTCAGGTCCGGTTGTTCTGTAATGCTGTCCCCAGTTATCTGGGTTGGCAAATTGGTTCAGCATGAAGTATTCGCCTGTAGCTGACATTTCTTCTGCCAATTCGCGCGAGTACTCGATGGTTCTGGCGGCTGGCGTCAGAATGACCTCTGCTCCATACGCTTTCATGGTTTGAATGCGTTCTTCGGTAGAATTATCGGGCATAATGAGGTGCATTTTTACACCTTTCAGTTGAGCAATCATTGCTAAAGCAATACCCGTGTTGCCGCTGGTTGCTTCCACCAACTTATCACCTTTCTTGATGTCACCACGCTTTAGGGCTTCGGTAATCATTCCGTAGGCAGCACGGTCTTTTACACTTCCACCAGGATTGTTGCCTTCTAACTTGCAAAAGATTCTGATGTTCGGATTTGGGTTGATGTTTTGAATTTCAACCAGTGGCGTGTTGCCGATTAGACTTTCTATCCCCACTTTTTTTAATTAAGAATGAATAATTATGAATTAAAAATACGGTTGCTTTGCCGGGTTTGTGTAGACAATTCGTCCGTTAAACTTTCTATGCGTGTAACTCCTCCCCTTTGGGGAGGTTGGGAGGGGCTTCTCATTTTATCGTAATCCGATCCGTTTCCCCATTTTCATCGCTCATGCTGGCGCTGTAATAAACCTTGCTATTTGCTGAAACACTCCTTGTAAGCCAAACGTTTCCGCCTACAATTGAACCTTTACCAACCGTTGTGCTTCCGCCCAAAATTGTTGCCCCTGCATAAATGACTACTTCGTCTTCGATGGTAGGATGACGTTTGCTTGTTGCGTCTTTCTTATCCACGCTCAATGCACCAAGCGTAACGCCTTGATAGAGCTTCACACGATTACCAATAACAGTGGTCTCTCCAACAACGATTCCCGTTCCGTGGTCAATGCAGAAGTATTCTCCGATGGTGGCTGAAGGATGAATGTCAATTCCAGTTTGTGTGTGCGCATGTTCTGTAATGGCACGCGGAACCATCTGGGTTCCCATTTTATCTAATTCGTGTGCAATCCGATACGCTGCAATAGCAAAAAATCCTGGATAAGAACGAGCAACTACTGATTTGGTCTTGGCAGCTGGGTCGCCCAGAAAGGTGGCTTCTAAGTCTTTGTCTAAAGCGGTTTTAATTTTCGGCAGCGCGAGAAAGAACTTAGCTACTGTATCTTTTGGTTCTAGCTCTGAACATGAACAAAGAATGTCGCCCAAGAGCGTTTTCAGACTTTCGTAATGAAGCGCGAAATCCGTTTCATTATCAAACTTAGACGTGCTTCGTTCTGCGTAGAGAATCCCTAAAATTTCGTTCAGCCAATTGGCAACGACTTCGGGGGAAAGGCATTTGCCCACCTTCTGGTGTTGCTCAAAGAGTTTATGTACGAATTCTGATTCCATTTAACGTGGCGCGAATTTAACACGGCACGCGGAAAGAACGTTTTCGATTATGGAATTACCTTTTAGTAATTGGAAAAGACGCTTCGTTCCTCAGAGAAACAAATCTAGCTACCCGAGCTTATTCCGTTTGTTTCGCTGAATAACAAAGCGAATCACGAAAATTGAACTAATAACCTACTTCTTCCCACGTTTCTGCGGAACAATCTCTTCTTTTACTTCTTGGTCTAGGTATATCAGCGCCACATTTAAAGGAACTCGTTTTTTCTGATTGAATGCCGTTACGAATGCATCGCCTAAACCTTGCTGCTTAAGCATATCGCGGTGCTGTTGTGCTTCTGCATAGGTATCAAACTTTCCTGCGGTGAGGATAGTCAGGTCGTTTTCGCGCACTTCTTTCAATTTATCCACTTCGAAGTAGAATTTGCGCAGGTCTTTTGGCAGCGTTTCGGCAAATGCCCCAATCTGAACACGGAATTCAACTTTACCTTTCAACTGAGGTGTTATGCTTACCTCATTCAAACTCATCACCTCTTCGCCATAGGTATCTGGCTGGTTAATGTCTACAATAAACGCATCAGGATAACCATTAGCTCGAACTTCTTCCAGCAACTCCTCAGCTTGTGAACGAAAACTCAAATTACCAAGTACGTAGCGGTAAATTTTATTCTCATCGACATAAACTCCAACGTTTTTCAACCCTTTGAATTCTGTTGTGTAGGTTGGGGTGATGGAGGCGCTTACTTGCACGCCATAAAGGATGGAAGCTGTCGTGTAATTCACTTCGCGGGTTACAACTTCTGTACTTTCTGGCTGCATGTTTACCAAGCGGTTTTTTAAGAAGTTTGGAGATGCATTGGCCAAACTATATGTTTTAATTTCCTGTGCCATGCGCATTGGTTCGTGGCAAAGCTCAATCCATTTCATAGCTTCGTTGGTGTAGAACGGATCGCCTTGTGAATATACCTCCACAAAATGTTCGTAGGTTTTCATTGCCTTTTCGCACTCGTTTAAACGACTGTAACCAATAACCAAATAGTACCAACAGAACTCTGGTTCTCCCATTCCAGGATTTAAATCGGTATGAGAATAATCTTCGCCTGCTTTTTCAAGGTAGGTAACTGCTTCTTCAATACGAACGCCTTCTTTAATTAAGCACATGCCAAGGAAGTAGTTGTAGGCAGCTGGAGTATTGTCTTTTTTCATCAACTCTTCTAAAAGCGGAATGGCATCGCTGGTTTTGTTGGATGCAATAAGCACTTTCGCCTTATCTAGTTGTGGTTCTACTGACCACGAAACGGTATAAACGAAGATGAACGCAAGTATGGTAATCAGCGCTTTACTTTTCATCAGGAGTCATGTGTTTGTTCAGTTTTACCTTGCTTTTTCCTTTTCTCATTCTCAAGTTGACCATCTCCACTAAGAGCGAGAACGCAACAGCAAAATAGATATAGCCCTTCGGAACGTGGAATCCCATGGCATCTAGCATTAGCATAAAACCGATGAGAATGAGGAATGCCAAAGCGAGAATTTGTAGCGTTGGGCGTTCGTTTATGAACTTGCTGATGGCACCAGAAAACAGCATCATCACAACCATAGACATGATAACGGCACCAATCATAATAATTACGTGTTCGGTTAGTCCGATTGCGGTGAGGATGGAATCAAAGCTAAAAACCATATCCAACGCTACAATCTGAACTAAGGCACTCGTGAGTGTTAAAGCTACTTTGGTTCCTGGTTCGCGGTCTTCATTTTCGCCTTCTAGTTTGTGGTGTATTTCAGATGTGCTTTTGCCAAGAAGGAATAATCCACCAGCCAATAGAATCAAATCTCGACCACTTACTGCATGTTCGAAAACGTGAAATAATGGTTGGGAGAATCCGATAATCCATGTAATGCCCAGCAATAACGCTACTCGAAAAACGAGTGCTAATGCAAGTCCGATGTTCCTTCCTTTAGCTTGCTGGCTTGCCGGTAGCTTGTCGGTAACAATAGAAATGAAGATGATGTTGTCGATACCGAGAACAATCTCGAGGAAGGTGAGCGTGAGCAACGCAATCCACGTTTCGGAGTGAGCAAATATTTCGAAGATTTCCATGAAGTGAAGGTATTTTGCGGTAAGCTGTTTAAGTAGATCGATTTAATTAGTTTGCTCACATTCAAATGTTAATTATCAACATGGTCATTTGAATTCTGGTGGAATGTTACCTTTCGCCAACATGAAAACCTTCTTAGAAGACATTGCTGAGGAATTACTGAAAGGCGGGGGAAACGATTTTTCCAAAACCTGTATAGTGCTACCCAACAGGAGGGCAGGGGTGTTTTTCCGCGATGCCATTTCGCGCCAAAGCAACAAGGCTATTTGGGCACCAACGGTGCTTTCTATCGAAGATTTTGTGTTCAGTCTTTCCGATGTGGCAAAGGCCGACCAAACCACCCTGCTGTTCAGCTTTTATGAGGTATACAGGCAGTCGGTGTCTGACCCGCAAACAATTGAACTCTTTGCCAATTGGGCGCCCACGTTTTTGTCTGATGTAAACGAATTGGACCTCAACCTCATTGATGCCGAGGATATTTTTGCTCAGCTCTACTCGGTAGAGCGCATAGCGCGGTGGAATCCGGAAACAGGCATCCCCACCGATTTTCAGCAAAAGCACCTCAGTTTTGTGAAGCAGTTGTTTCCGTACTACAAACGGCTGCGCGAAGTGTTAGCCAGTCGCAAGGTTGGGTATCAAGGAATGGCGTTTCGGTCTGTGGCAGAAAATGTGGAGAAGGTTATTGCTGCATCTGAATGGGAAAACGTGTGGTTTGCGGGATTCAATGCCCTCACTATTTCTGAAGAACAGATTTTGAACGCTTGGCAGCAATCTGGCAAGGGCAAACTGTTTTGGGATGTGGATGCCTATTATGCCGATGATGCGGTGCATGAAGCAGGACATTACATCAGGCGCTACGCCAATGGCTATAGCGACCTTAAAATAGGAAAGGAGTACAACTGGAAGGCCAATCGCCTAGCTACTGATGAGAAGGAAGTGCACCTAATTGGCGTGCAGCGCACTATGGCGCAGGCGCAGGTGGCAGGTTCTATTTTGGCGAATAAATTGAAAAAGGCTTCGGATAGCACCCTCGCCAACACAGCTGTCATCCTAAATGATGAGCAGATACTTATACCGCTGCTGAGTTCCATTCCTACCGATTTGCAGGGCATCAACATTACCATGGGTTATGGATTGCTGCAATCGCAGAGCGCGGTGCTTATCGAGAAACTATTCAAGCTCTACATCAAGTTTGCCGAACAAGGAAATCGCTTCTTTTTGGAGGATGTGTTGGCCATAAAAGAAGATGCGTTTTGTAGGTTGGTGGGAGCGGAGGCATTCAGCAATTTTAAAACGGGAAATAAGCTTGTTTATCTCCAAGAAGAGCACCTAAATGGTTCTAAGTTAGAGAAGTTATTGTTTAATGAAGAACTCTGTTCGGTTGTCGGTTTTCTCAATGGATTGAAGGGTATTATTGCCCATTTTGGACTTAAGCTTTCGGTCAATAATGGCGACTCGCTCGAACAAGAATTCCTCTTTCTTTTAGATGGATTGGCACAGCGCCTACTCGATCTTAACGAAGAGTTTGGAGGTATCGATTCCATCAAAACCCTACACTCATTCTGGAAACAACTGTTGCGTCATCAACAGCTCGATTTTGTGGGAGAACCACTAAATGGCTTGCAGGTAATGGGAATGCTCGAAACGCGTAACCTAGATTTTGAAGAAGTGATTATGCTGGGTGTAAACGAAGGGAATCTGCCTTCGAGTTCGCATTCTAATTCCTACTTCACCTTCGACATTCGCAGAGCTTATGGATTGGCCTGTCAGAATGAACGTGATGCCGTTACGGCCTATCACTTTTATCGCCTCTTGCAGCGCGCCAAAAAAGTCTATTTGGTGTACGATCAAGACACCGATTCGTTGGGTAGAGGAGAAGTGAGTCGCTATGTGCGGCAGTTGATGATGGAGAAGAAATCAAACATCATGCTCCGCGAATGGAACTTGGAGCAAGAGATTCCGCCAAACGTTTTTTCGCCCGAGATTACGATTGAAAAGTCGGAAGATGCGTTCGTGAAAATAGTGGCGCAGGCAGAACGCGGGTTTTCGCCATCGGCCTTAAACACGTTTAGAAGTTGTTCGCTTAAATACTATTTCCGCTACGTTGCCGGTATAAAGGAAAAGGACCAATTTGCCCAAAGCATTGACCACGCCAAGTTTGGCACTGCCGTACATGATACGCTCGAAGAACTCTACTCACCTTACGTAAACAAGCCTGTTTCGGAAGAGATTCTGAAGGAAATGAAGGCACAGGCAAAGGCGGTGCTCGAAAAGAAGTTTGCAGAACAATTGCCAAGTGCAAGTGATCTTATATGCAAAAACCTGTTGGCGTTTGAAGTGGCAGAAACGTATGTGATGAAAGCGCTGAATCATGATATCATCACGGTTCGTTCGGGGCAACTGATTACGCCATTGCAGCTAGAAGAAGACCTCATGTGTACGGTCAGGGTGCAAGTAAAAGGAGAAGCACTATCGGCCAATCTCAAAGGAAAGGCAGATAGAATTGACCGCCTATCCAACGGCACCATTCGCTTGATTGATTACAAATCGGGTGCGTTTGATAAAAAAACAGCCATCAAGTTCGTTGATGAGTTCGTTTCTCCAAAATCCGACCATGCGTTTCAGTTGCTAACCTATTTGGTTATGTACTCGGATAGCCCATCTCGTCATCGAGAAGACGAGCCTGTCCTGAGCTTGTCGAAGGAAAGCAATCAGTCTATTCAGCCTACCGTATTCTACCTGCGTTCTCAAAAAGTAGAATTCCCGATTACGGTACAACACGAAAAAGCAGAACTGCTTGGTTCCGACTTGCTCGATTACGCAACCGAACGGGTAACAGAAGTGCTTTCCAGCCTCTTTGATAAAGCAGAACCGTTCGCTCAGACCGAAGATCGGACCGTGTGCGCCTACTGCGATTTTAAGGAAGTATGTCAGAGGTGATTAAGGGGAAAGTCGAAAGGATTAAGGAACGAAAGAATCAAATTACAAGAATCCGTCATTGCTTTAGAAGCCAATCGTAATTCTTCATTCCTCTGTCTATTGATTACCAATTCATTAAATCACAGAATGGAATGCGCATAATCAAGGGTTTAAAAAAGTATTTTCGCATCCCTAAATCCATTTAAATGAAAAGAATAGTTACTCTCTCTCTATTTGTAATTGCATTTCTCACGTTTCAAAAAGAAACGGTACTTGCCCAATGTCCTGGTTGTATTATTGACACACAGTGCGGTGTGGGCATCTCTCCGGTGGCACCAGCCTTATGTCCAGCAGTATTGCCAAATGGTGTGCAGGGACAACCTTATGATGAGAACGCCACGTTTTTTATGCCACGCGATTTTACTGATGAAGACTCAGGACAAGACGTAACGCTGAACTCCATTACCGTAACTAACGTTACTGGTATGCCTCAGGGCCTTAGCTACACATGTGATCAACCAGGTTGTACTTATACTGTTACTAATGACCCACTTACACAGCGTGGTTGCGTAAAAATGTGTGGAACACCAACCGTTCCGGGTAACTACAATATTGTGATTGCCGTGGTGGCAAATGTTAGTACACCAATTGGCGTTATAAACCAACCTACGAGTTTTACTATTCCATTGACGATTGAACCATCTCCTGGAGGTAACTGCTGCTTTAGTTACAATCCGCCATCGGCTTGTGGTACGTTAGATGTAACGTATGAGGCGCTGTTGAACTTTGGCCCACTACAACCAACTACCTATGCTTGGGATTTTGGCAACGGAAACGTTTCTACCTCGGCCACGCCTCCAGTTGAGTCTTACACCACTGCAGGAGATTTCTATCCAGAATTGACCACAACGGTTAATAATTATGTGATAACAGACGTGTCTTTTACTGCAGCTGGCACTAATTGGTGCGGTGATGTTGAAGAAATAAACCTTTTCGGTGTCTGCCAAGGAAATCCAGATATCTACTACACATTTAGTAATGGAAATCAGGGAAGTACATCTACTTCAGGGAGCAACAGCCTTACAAAGACATGGACGGGATTAAACCATGTATTAGTGGATAACATCTTTTCGCTTCAGTTTTGGGATGAAGATGGTACTTCTGCAGACGATAATCTAGGTATTTATACACAAAACGTTACTGCTCCAGGCACCTTTAACATGAACACATTTGTAAACGGCAATCAGGAAGGTTTTGGAACAATAACTATTGGTTTGCAAGTGGATACAGTTTACATCACTGAAGATACCGTTACCGTATTGCCAATTCCTGCAATGCCGCAATTGGTGTTTTCTCCAGCTCAGCAGGTGTGTGTGGGAGATTCTATTCTTATTTCTGGTCCAGTTGGCCCATACCAATATCAATGGATTCAAGCTGGCTCGTTCATTTCCGACTCTGTTGCTGTTTGGGTTGATGAGACAGACTATTACTCATTGGCAATCATTGACACAACCGTTTTCTGCGGAATAGAATCAGATTCTTCATTAGTAGAGATATTCACATTCCCGCTTCCTCCGGTAATTGGCTATAGCACGGCTACGGGAGAGTTGTTCTTAAACAACCCGAACAACTATGTGATTGAATGGTACGATGGAAACAATTTGGTTCAAGGAGAAACGGGAAACACCTTTGATCCAACAGGATTAGGAGGTCCATTCACAGCAAGATATTTGAATGGAGGGTTGTGCTCGTCTCAATCATCAACAGCTTACTCTCTGTGTTTACCTGCTACTATCCAGCCATTAGCAAACGATACAATTTGCTGTGGCGAGACCTTAACATTTGATGCAACTGGTTTTTTGGTAAACCCATTCAGTACCATAGCATGGGCGGTTACGCCAGAAGCTACAGGCCCTGTTACCGATCAAGCTAGTGCAACAGCAGCAGAAGCCAATGGTTATTTGCTAAATGGTTTTGGCACTACAGCTAGTTTTTCAAGAGACTGCCTAAGTCATGAAGATAGCGTTATGCAAGGAAGCTATTTTGTGACTCCTTTTGCAATCGAGAATCCAGCAGTAGAACCACTTACTTACGATACACTACAAGGTTGCAGACCATACGCGCAGATTTGTCCAGCATTGGATGCAGTTGATGATAACTGGGAGATTTTTCCAATGGTATTCACATTCCCAGATAACTCTACGTTGAACGTGAATGATGCGATTGCATTCGGCTTGCCAATCAATCAGCAGTTGCTTGATTTGGCTGGAGGACTACCATGTCTTGCCTTGACGGATTTGTTTAGAGGAAACCCGAATGGCGTTTGGTCTATAAGTATAACAAACACAGGCACAACTGCGCTAGACATGTCTGTACCTGATTTTATCGTTATCAATTCGGCAGATAGTTGTAGCCTCATTACACAAGATGAAACGTACTTGATAGAAGGAGTAGAGCTTACTGCCAATCCGGGTCAGACCGTAGTGGTAAGTTTCGATATTCCACCACTTCCAACCAGTTTCCCTTCAGTAAGTCCAGATTGCGAAGCGTTTGGAGAGCCACTGAAAATCTATTTCAAGGATTGCTATCCTCACACTTCTCATTTAGGAATTGATGAAATGGATACCTACGGATTCTTACTTGGTGATTGCGTTCCAAACCCAACTACAGGGACATCCGTTATCAACTTCTCTAGTAAAGTTGGAGGAGATTATCAGTTTGTGATTAGAGACGTAACAGGTAAGGAGGTTTCTAAAACAACACTTTATGCAGCAGCTGGTGACAACCGTTTCAATTTTGACGGAAGCTCCCTTAGCAGTGGCCTTTACACATATTCTCTTTCGAATGGTGTGAATGTGCTTACGCAGCGCTTGGTAATTAGTAAATAAGTTTAACAGCTTTTTAATACGCCCTTGACCATTGCATGGTCAGGGGCTTTTTTTTTGAATTAATTTTGCATACCATTAATAGGAGAACATGAAAAACGCATTGGTAATAGGAATGATTGGAAGCATAGCACTTGTCTTTAGCTCATGCAGTAAGAATTTGGATAAGGTTCTTTTCGGCACATGGGAAGTAACAAAGGTGGAAGGAACGTTGAATGTCAATGGTGCAGCCGTGTTTACTGGAGAAGATCCAAACGCTTCAGGAACGGTTAAGTTTGAAAGTAACGGAAGGGGAGAACAGAATTATTCTTTTACGTTTTCAGGTACTACCTATCCACAAACCGGAACCTTTTCTTGGGAGGCTAATGACGATGAAATTATTATTGACCGGACGTCAGACCCAGATATGATTTGGACCAGAATCACGGACACAGAAAACAAACAAGTGGCCACTTACAAAATTATCGTAGATGCCAATCAGAATTGGGATTACACGATTACGCTTGAGAAATAATACTCAGAAGCACCACCTTGGTGGTTGAATTATGAATTATTCTCCCGGATGATAGACCCGCTCAGCCGTCTTTTCCAACTCACTGCGTTTTAGAGACATTGGCTTGTATTGATGGTCTTTAAATAGTTCCATCTGGTCAGTGTAGTGCTTGCTGTTTGGTCTGTTGCTTGCACCAAAGGCATTCACGCTGCGGATATCAGCGCCATTCTCATCAAAGCGAACGATTTGTATATAACCGTCTCCAGCGGTCATCTTGAATAGCCCGTTTTTTTTGTCGACCAGTTTGGTGTCGCAGGCACGGGGCACCTCACGTAATCCGTCAATCGGATAGCTTTTATCGCCACGCATCAAGCGTTGCACATCGCCCAACGCCACATCCATTGTTCCGTGGGTTGTTAGCAGTAGTTTTTTTGCTTTTCTCACAGCATCTATTGCCATTTCTTCGCTCACTCCTTCATCGCGTATCATCAAAATTGCAAATGGGGCATCTACTTCTCGCGCCATGAAATCATGCGCAACCATGGCTAAAGCTGCATCTGGGTTGTCCACATTTCCACGCTTGTCCCATCGCTTTAGTTTCTGAATGGCATCGGCTATGTCGGGATATTTGTTCTCATCCAACGAATAAAGCTTCGCAAACTTCTTCGCGTAAGCTCCATCAGAATCATAGGCATTATCGTACTTAATGCGGTCGAGGTCTTCTTCTGTGAACTTGCCTTCGTGCCCTTTCATCAAACGGCCAAAACGTTCGCCACGGTTGTACTCAAAACTCTGTAAACCAGGGAAGTATTCGTCCCAATTGCAGCTATCGCCCGTGCAATGTAGAGGCGTATTGTTTGCGTTGTAAACGAAGCCACATTCGGGGTTTTCAACATGCGGCAACTGCTCGTAGTCGAGAATGTCTGTCCAGTTGTAAGCGGAAGTATTGGCCGTTATTGGAGCTGTCCAATCCAATTTCGGATTGCGCTTCGGAACTTTTCCGCCTGAATGGAGCATAATGTTTCCTTTATCATCAGCATAAACTGTGTTGAACAATGGAACGGCCTGCATTTTCATGGCTTCACTGAACTCGCCAAAATTTTTGGCCTTGTTCATCTTGAACCATTGTTCCGTAGCGCGAATGTCCTTGTAGGCCGCAAAGCGAAAGGCATAGGTGCCGTATTTACTCTTGTAGACCGGTCCGTAAACGCAAGATTTTACCTTCTTGGACACACCCAGCACCATTCCAGCAATCTTCACTTTTAGCTTTGCTTTACGCACGTAGAAATCGCGCCACTCGCCATCATACTTGTATTGGTTCTTGTTCTTTGGATTAAGCTCCAATTCGTAGATATCGCCAAATTGGTGGTAATTGAAAGTGTGTGCCCAACCCAAGTGTTCATTTGCACCGACAAAAACCATGTTTCCACCAGGAAAGAGGCCACCAACGCAGTTCCAGCCTTCTTCGCTTACAACATGCGCTTCGTACCACGCAAAACGCCCTTCAATGGGCTGATGCGAGTTCACCAAAAGATAAGCTTTGCCATCGGCCATTTTTTCTGGAGCAACCGCCAAGGCGTTCGAACCCGAACCAGTGTGAGTTTCGTTAGCACCTAAAAATTCCTGAATCCGATTTTCGTTCACAGCCTTCAGCGCCATTCCCAAACCAGCCATCAGCGAAACACTGAGAGTGGAACTTTTAACTAGGTCTTTCGCTTCAATTGGGAACGCTAATTTGAGTAGTAATTCCTTCGGATGAGCTGCTGCATAATCGTTGATGCCTTGCGCGTAGCCCTCAAGCACGGCTCGGTATTCGGGTGATAGATCCAATTCGTAGCGCGCATCCACAAGCGAATCAAGGTTGAGCATTGCCAATCCGAAATCGAACAGCACACCATCTTTTCCATCTACCCGACCAAGCATTCCTTTTCCTGCCAGAACCGCTCGTTGCATATTATCGAAATCGTCTTCGGAATGGGCATAAGCCAATCCGTAAGCGGCTTCTGCATCGGTTTTTCCGAAAATGTGTGGAACGCCATATCCATCGCGGAGGATGGTGACGTTTTTTGGGTTGATGGTTTGGGCAAGTGCAAGATGCGAACCGAGTAGGCTCAAGCAAATAAGAATTCGATAATGCATTGATTAGGGTTGAACCACGAAGAACGAAATTCTATTTTAGATTTCGGAAATCTAACATCAGAATTCTAACTACTTTAGTCTTACATCTCTCTTCTGCCGACTATCAAGCCACGAACTTATATCCCACACTTCGGATGGAAAGGAAGTGTTTGGGGTCTTTTGGGTCTTTTTCGAAATACTTTCTGAACGCGAGGATGTAATTATCGATGGTTCGGGTAGAGGGAAAGATATCGTAACCCCAAACTGTTTCTAGAATAGTCTCTCGCGAGAGCACTTCATTTCTTCTCTCCACAAACAAGCGAAGTAGTTTCATTTCTTTTTTGGAAAGTTGGTGTTCGTTTCCTTCGATATCTGTGATAGTGAAGGCGCTGAAATCGATTCTACAATTTCCAAAATAGAAGTTGTCTAGCCTAGGGTCGCTTTCCATTGCCCCACGCTTCAAAAGCGACTGCACGCGCAACAAGAACTCATCTAAGTTGAATGGCTTTGTGAGGTAATCATCGCCTCCAATTTTTAATCCGAAAATGCGGTCTTCGGTCGAACTTTTGGCGGTAAGAAAGAGAATGGGAATGTGCGTGTTCTCTAATCTTATGGTCTGACAAATTGTAAAACCGTCAACCTCAGGAAGCATCACATCCAGAATAACCAAATCGAAGCGCTTGCTAGCGAATTCTTCCAAGGCGAGCTTGCCATTGTTCACCGCATTCACTTCATAGCCATCCAACTCAAGATTTAGCTTGATGATGTCTTGTAGACTTTCCTCGTCCTCTACCAGAAGAATGCGTTTATTCATGGGCTTGATCGAGGCTAAAAATAAGGCTAATTTTAAGCGCAGAATGAAGCAGAGGTCTTTCGGAAGTTCTTTACCGCTTTTGGGGTATGCGCTAGCTGTAGCGGCTTTGTTTTTGCTTGTGCGTGGTTATCAGTTTAATACAAACGATCAGGCGGAGCATCTTCCACAGATATATCAGCAACTCGATTCGCAACTTTACTCGAACGATTATTTCGTCAATCAAAGCAATGCCATCTTCACCGTAAGGCATTTTTACGAGAAATTAGTGCTATTTGTAGCCGAAATTATTGGGCTTGAATGGGGACTTTTTGTGCTCACTTTCCTCTGTATTTCGTCAATGGCATATTCTTTTGCTCGCATTGCCGAAGAACTTTTTCATGATAGATGGGCGGTTCTGCTAGCGCCAATGTTGGCCATGTTGGTGTTCTACAACTTTACGGTGGGAGGTAATAACATTATGTATGGTAGCTTCATTTCGAGCACCCTTGCCAAAGGAATTTCTGCCTTTGCGTTGCTTCAATTTATTCGTTTTAAGCATTTCTATGCTGCAGTGGTACTCGGCATTGCCACGCTTTTTCAGCCGTTGGTTGGATTGCAATTGTTCTTGTTGCTAGGTGCTACCCTGTTGCTTTTTAGAAGGAATCTAAAGGAAACTGCTGTTTTTGGTCTTGGTTTTATGGTGGTGGCTTCCTTTATTCTCGTGCCAACCTTTGCTCACCAGTTTGCCGAAAGTGCCGCTTACGACAAGGATCTTTACTACGAGATTCTGTACCGTTTCCGAAATCATCATCATTATTTACCCAGTCTTTTTCCAATTACGCATTATGTGAAGTTTCTCTTTTTGACGTTGATAGGAGTAGAGATTTACACTTTCACAAAACCAGACGATAAAGGCTTCTTTGTGCCGTTTGTTGCCTTAAGCTTATTGGGCATGCTGGTCTATGCCGTTGGGCTCGAATTCTTACATGTTAAAGCATTGGGAAAATTACAATGGTTCAAAGTCACGGTTTGGATTGCAGCTTTCAGCTCCGTCATTCTGGCTGGTTTTTTTGGACCGATTCTTTCAGGATTCTTCCCACTTGCTAAAGCCCGTCACTACGTTTTTCCTTTTTCCTTTTTCGTCTTTATTATCACCGCATTTGCCATCACCAACTCCAAGTTTCTTCCTGCTTCTTATCAGCACAAATACATGGTTGGAAACAGGAACTATACCGAATTAGAGAAGATGCATTTTTGGATAGACGAGAATATGGGGAAAGACGTGAGCGTACTCGTTTCACCGGATAATAATGCCTTTCCTTGTCAAGCTAAGCGGAGTATGCCCATTCATTTTCAAGCCATTATTCACGAGCCTTTCTTCATGTTGCCGTGGTACGAAGATTTTAAGGAAATCTATGGTGTTTCTATTGAGAATCAGGAAGGAATAGATGCCCGTGCGCAAGCAGTTCATCTTTATCAGACCAGAAATTATCGCGGTAGCAGTAAGCAGATTGACTACCGATTGGATAATATCGAAACTTGCCAATTCAAGAATGAACTGGGTCCAATGGTACATCAAGAAGGAACATGGATTCTTTCTGATTTCATTTCCTCGTCAGTCGAATAATTACGTAAAACTGCGTACAACAGCCCGTCAAGCATTCCCGTGCTTTGACGCACTAACCATTTATTCTAACTCTAATTAAATAATCATGAAATTATTAAGTAAAACATTCAAGCTTGGAAGATTTCTAGTTTTAGCAGGAGCTGTTTCTTTTTCAATTGCATCTTGTAATACCGAAGAACCAGAAACACCAGTAGATCCAGCAAGTAACCCACCTACACCAACTTTCGAACTTGGTTACGGAACGTTGGCAGCAGTTAAAACGGTAACCACTTTTGACCCTGGTTTTGGTGTGCCAATTCAAGAAATTATTCTTGGAGTAGGTTCGGCAGGATTTACAGATGGTGTTGATTACGCCAATTTAATCGATGCTGGTACAATTACGTTAGAGGGCGAATCGTTGACTAAATTCGATAACGGTGCATACGCCTATCAACCAAACAATACCAATCCAACGGGTATTGATTTTAGCGGAAATCCTTCTTGGGAAGTGAGTGGCTCAGGTTCGGTTCCAGCCTTTTCTCACACCACCAGCATTGGTTTTCCAACATTGGGGACGATTACAAGTTCAACCACTGTTCCTGGTACTGGAGATTACGTATTGACGGTATCAAACATCTCAGGAGCTGACTCTGTATTCTTTATGCTAGGTGGAATTTCGCACACGGAAGCAGGAACGGCTACTTCTAGCACTTTTACCGAAGCGGAGATTAATACAATGGGAACAGGTGCAAATTTTGCAATGGTTGCTCCTTACCGTTGGGAAATGGCCACCAAATCTGGTAAAGACTTCTACTTCGTGACCGAAGCTGTAAAGACCCAATCCGTTACCATAGAATAATTGGTTGGAATAATGTGGGTGGGGTCGATTCTTTCGGGGGTCGGCCCCTTATTTTTTGCTGTAAACCGTTTTGCGATTCACAAATTCCAACATGCCATCTTTGCTTAGCTCGCGTCCGTAGCCAGAAAGCTTGGTGCCGCCAAAAGGCAGACGTGGGTCTGACTTTACCAACTCGTTAATGAAATAGGCACCATCGCTCACTTCTGAAGCCATTTCGGTTGCTTTTTCAATGTTTCGAGTGCAAACGGTAACACCCAAACCGTAGTTCGACATTTCAGATAGTTCAAAAGCATGTTTTTCGTCCTTAGCCTTTACCATTGCGGCTACCGGACCAAAAGTTTCTTCCGAGAAAGCAGGCATTCCGGCTTTTACATTTCCGAGCACGGTTGGCTCATGGAAGCAGTTGTGTTGCGTTCCGCCATATAGCAATTCGGCTCCTTGAGAGATTGACTCCTGAATCTGCCGATGAAGTTCGTCCGCAAGGTCTAAGCGTGCCAATGGCCCCACTTGAGTGTCTTCTGAAGTGGGGTCTCCCGATTTCAGTTCACTTACTGCTGCGGTGAATTTCTCCACGAATTCATCATAAATACCTTCAACGAGTATGAAACGCTTGGCTGCGATGCAACTCTGCCCACAATTGAGCATACGAGCAGTTAGAGCGGTCTTCACAGTAGCATCGATGTCAGCATCCTCCCACACAATGAAAGCATTGTTCCCACCCAATTCAAGCAAGGTTTTTTTGATGTACTTGCCTGCCAAAGCCGCAACGGCAGATCCAGCACGTTCGCTTCCAGTTAGGGAAACGGCTTGTACAGTCTTGTGAGCGATAATTTTCTCGGTTTGATCGTGATGTACAATCAAATTCTGAAAAACACCTTCAGGAAATCCAGCTTTGCGGAAAACGTCTTCAATCTGTAATGCACAGCCAAACACATTGGATGAATGTTTAAGCAATCCAACATTTCCTGTAATCAAGGTAGGAGCAGCAAAGCGGAACACTTGCCAAAACGGAAAATTCCAAGGCATAATGGCAAGTACAGCTCCCATTGGGTCGTGACGAACAAACGAATGCTGGGCATCCGTTTCTATCACTTCATCGGCTAGAAAAGCTGCAGCGTTTTCAGCATAATAATCGCAAACCCAAGCACATTTGTTGATTTCTCCACGTGATTCGTTGATAGGTTTCCCCATTTCTAGGGTAATCATCATAGCGTATTCCTCTGCATTATCGCGAAGTATTTGGCCTGCCTTTTTCATCATCTCGCAGCGCGCAGTTAGTGGAACTTTTTTCCAAGACGAAAAGGCTGTTTGCGATTGCGCCAATTTCCTGTCAAGTTCTTCGGTTGAAATGGCCGAAAAACTCCCAACTTCTTGCCCATTGTAGGGATTGATGCTCTTAAATTTCATTTTTCATTTGCCTTAATCCTTCATACACCACCACTGCAACCGCATTGGCCAGATTTAAACTTCGGATATGCGGACTATGAATAGGAATTTTGTAGAGCTTGTCTGAATGTGCATCAGTTATCTCATTCGCCAATCCGACTGACTCTTTGCCAAAGACCAAAAAAATTCCATCTTCAAACGGAATATCCCAAACAGATTTCGTTCCGTGACTTGATAAGAATACCATGGTCTTATCGATATGGGTGGCAAAGAATTCGTCAGCACTTTCGTAAATCTTGATGTCTACATGCTGCCAGTAGTCCAATCCTGCGCGCTTCACGCGGGCATCGGTCAGTTCAAAACCAAATGGTTTTACCAAATGAAGCGTGGAGCCAGAAGCCAAGCTCAATCGGCCAATATTACCCGTGTTGTTCGGTATTTCTGGTTCTATCAGAACGATGTTTAATGTCATTTGCTTTATCTTTTCAACTCATAATGATGATTGTTCTCAAAGCTAACCTTCGTGTTCAAACTCACTCCTACTGTGGAGCTTCCCATCTCATTCAAAGAGAGAAGGTGTTACGCCAAGCAGTAACGGGCGTGAGTTTGAACACGAAGGGTAGTGGATAATCATTTCGTTCAATCCCGTTTTTTATGGTCACTGATCGCTGGTCACCATTGTCTATTAGTTCAACTTCCCAGCAATAAACCCCGTTGTCCAAGCGGCCTGAAAGTTGTAGCCGCCCGTAATGCCATCAATGTCTAAAACCTCACCCGCAAAATAAAGGTTCTTACACACGCGGCTTTCCATCGTATTGAAATTGATGCTTTCCAGGCTCACGCCACCGCAGGTGACGAATTCCTCTTTGAAGGTGGTCTTTCCTTTTACTTCATACTCATCGTTGGTGAGCGTATTCACCAGTTTATTCAGGCCTTTCCTGCCCAGTTCGCTCCACTTTTTGGTGGATGGAATATCGCTGCGTTCGAGCAGGAACAGCCACATGCGTTCGGGAATGCCAAAAGGCTTGATGTTGGAAGCCAATTTGTTCGGATTGGCTTCAACCACTTCACTCAGCACGCTCATTACGATATCATAATTCTGTTCTCCGGCCCAATTCACCGAAACACGGAATTCGTAGTTCATACCATGTAAGGCGCGTGCTCCGAAAGCCGACAATTTAAGAATAGCAGGGCCGCTCATTCCCCAATGTGTGATGAGCAGCGGGCCGTTCGATTTCAGTTTCGTGCCTTGAATTGAAACCAGCGTGTTTTCCACCACCACACCCATCAATTCCTTAATGTTTTCGGTGGGCATGTTAAAAGTGAAGAGAGAGGGGACGGGCTCTTCAATTTTATGTCCGAATGCTTCCAGCCAATCAAAACCATTGCGGTTTGGGCTTCCGCCTGATGCGATGATCACTTTGTCGAAGTCGCTTGAAGTTCCATCCATAAAGGTCAATTCCAAGGCACTTTCCTTCTCGCTGACCGATCGGATCCCTGTTCCTAATTTGATGTCGATACCAAGTCGTTTGCTTTCCTTCAAGAGACAATCAATGATGCTCTGCGAATTGTTCGACTTTGGAAAAACACGGTTGTCTTCTTGTGTGTAAAGCGGCACGCTCCGCAATTCAAACCAGTCCCTTGTATGAGTTGTGTTGAAGGTGGAAAACGCCTTTTTCAGTTGTTTTTCGCCACGCGGATAGCCCTTTGCAAGCTCAGAAATGGAAGTGGTGCCATTGGTCACATTGCAGCGTCCACCTCCCGAAACCTTTACTTTAGCCAGTACTTTCTGCGATTTTTCGAAGATGACAACGCTCGCATCGGGGTGATGTTCCTTAGCTGAGATGGCCGAGAAGAAACCCGCTGCACCAGCGCCTACCACTGCGATTTTCATTTGGCGAAGGTAAGGGATGAGTTTTTTTTTGATTGCATCAAAATTTTGTGCGTTTCGGTAGTTATACGTAGCTAAATATTTACAAATGTGTCAACATTTGGTCGCGAATTTGAAATAGGAAATTGCCGCTGTACAGAAAAGCCTTATACGTTGTAAACCATGGTGTTTGAAATGAGCTAGAAGAATTTTGGTGGCGCACACATTTAGCAGTGAAGAATTAGATTGGAGTCCAGAAACCATTTCAAACGGGGCGTAGTCCGAAAAGCCAAACGAGTAGGAACCTACCATAATAATAGTTGAACATGAAAAAAAACTTAGTAGCTTTTGCAGCGTTGCTATTCACCGCAACAAACCTATTGCTTGCGCAGAGCAATGTGGAAGTGAAGACCGTTGACCTAAATGCGAATGGAAAAACCAAATCATCCCGATTGGTCACCTCCGATTTCAATGCGAGCACAGGCGAGTCTCGGCTCACCTTCGTGAAGACCGTCTGCGAAGGGGATGAGACAAGAGGGTATGACTCCAAGACGTTCACGGCAAGAGACATCGCTTACAACTTCGAGCATCTGCACTTCGACAGGGATTTCAATTTCAAGAAGCTGGACACCGAGCAGATTAAAGGATTGAATAACGCCATCATGAAGTATCCGGTGAACGGGAAGGACTTCATTCTCAACTCCTACTACGGCTATGTGCCGGGGGCCAATGCCAAGGGCGGATGGCTGGGTCAGTTCGAGTATGCCGTAAAGATGTATGCCACCTCAAGGGACGGGTTTTTCTACTGCGACCAGGTGATTGAGGCGCAGAAGACAGGACTGGAGATTCCCTATCCGGCCGAAAGCGCGGTGTTCAACCACACAACAATGGACGGGGTGACTGTGCTGACACAGAATAGCCAAACGGAGACCACCGTGAACATCCGCTACTATAATCACAGTGGGGACAAAAAGGCCGAATCGAGCATGAAATTCGACTACGCTATTGCCTTAAAGGGTATGGTGCTGAAGAACGAGGCAGGTGGCGAAGACATCATCGTCATCGCTCAGCCTACGGGCAAGTACAATAAATACGGCATTAAGGTAGAAAAGGTGAAGGCCGACCCGCTGGAGTTCGAGTACATCCGCATAGATGCCATTTCAACCAAAGTGAAAGAGCGTTTCACCTTCAAGGCGGTGAGCACACAATGGTATCCTGAAGAGGCCGTGGAACACAACGGTGCGGTGTATGCGTTCGGACCAGCGGCTGCCAAGGTGAAGCTGAGCGAGTATCACTTCGGAGGTATCATGACCACGGAGGGCGGAAGCTTTCAGAACTATCTGCGCATTGACGAACTGGAGAACTACCAGTTCATAAAAGCCAAAGACGGGAACGCAGAGTACGTAAAAAGCCTTACACCCGACCAAATGGCTGCTGCCAGCGCTGCGGTGCCTGGCACCAAGGGAGGCAATAATCCCCACGGATTCTTCCGCTTGCAAGAGATGAAGTTTGTGGACGATATGCTTTACATCACGGGCCAGAACCTCACCATGGGCAAAGAGGGCGACAACCGCAAGCAGGAGTTCATCATGATGATTAACGGCAGCGGTGACCTCACCAACCTGTTATATGTGCCTAAATCAAACTACGCCAACTCCAACATGTTCTTTGCTCCTGACAAGAAGTCTATGTACTGGGCCATCTACGATTACAGCGAGCATGAGGTTCATGCCTACCGGAAGATTCCCGTGCAGATTATCACTGGTTTTGTGAAGGGCGGGGACGACCATGCCATGGTCGGAAAAAGAAAAATCGATGAAGGCCCGATGCTGCAAATTGTGCGTTTCGACCTTACCAACAAGACGGCTGGCCCCTTGGAGACGTTCGGTAAGGATGAGTACACCCTTTTTGAGGAAAGTCCTGTACTTTATGCTAATGATAAAGAGGTGGTGTTTCTTGGCTTGGCAGGAAAAGTGAAAGAGCGTGTTACAAAAGTCATAAGCCTTAAGTTTTAACTCAGGCAAGAACTTGCTTTAATTCTGAAATCAGTAGCCACTGAATCAGAGAATAGAAAGCTAAATTTGAATAGCGAGGCTGCTTGGAAATAGGTTTTCAAGCAGCCTCGTTCGTTTAGAATAAATCCCTTTATGGGAGAAAAAGGATAAGTTACCCAACCCGTTTCAGAATTCCATAAAACCGCATTCTAAAATAGCTTTCAAAAGCAGCTTGGAGGTTCAGGCCTTTGGCCGTCAGGTATTCGGGATTGGTGAGTGCATCAAAGAAAAGCTCATCGCTCAGCACCATTAGGTCAGGGTTAATATCTTCAAAGGTGCCTTCGGCAATACCGCTGATGTAGAAAGCGCGGAGTTCACTCAGCGCCATCTGTTTAAATGCATTAATAAACTCCCACAAATCAGGATACATGGTTTTGAGGTCGGAGAGAAAAGCGTTGCTCACATCTCCTAAGTGTTTTGATGCGTAGGCAACAGCTAGTACGTAGCGTTCCTGATATGTTTTTGTACTATCTGAAAGAATGGGCTGGAAATGCTTTAGTTCATTTAGCTTCTTGGCAATAACCATCGCCACAATCTCGTGGTGCGATTCAAAGTGTTTGTACACCGTAGCCTTGGACTTGCCTAGGATAGCTACAACCTCATCTATCGGTACCTCCTTAATGCCTCGTTCAATAAAATGGGGCAGGAGTTGCTCAATCCATTCGTCCCGTTTCTTCGGGTCTTTTATGCGCTCTTTTGCTACGGATTGTCTTCCCATAAGAACAAAAGTAAACTAAAACACAGGAATAGTTTACTTTTCAAAATCTTTAGTACTTTCGTCATAGTCTTTAAAACCATTCGTCATGAATCGATTAAAAATGCTCAAGTATCTGTTCGTTTACACAGCACCGCTCGTTGCTGGTTTGGGATTTTATTTTAAAGGCCCATGGACGTGGGCGCTTCCAATCTATGCCTACGGTGTCATTCCTTTGGTAGAGCTACTCAACAAAGGAACGGTCAAAAACATGAGCGAAATGGAGGAGGAAGTGGCTAAGAAAGACCGCATCTATGATTACATGATTTACAGCATGGTACCGCTGCAATGGTTCATGTTCATTTTCTTTATGTACACCGTAGAACAAGGAGGTATGAAGGCCTACGAATATGCCGGACTCATTGCCAGCATGGGTATCGGTTGTGCCGCGTTAGGAATAAACGTTGCGCACGAATTAGGACACAGAAAAAAGCGTTCGGAACAATGGATGAGTAAAGCTCTTTTGCTTACAGCGCAATACATGCACTTCTTTATTGAACACAATCGAGGACATCACAAGAATGTGAGCACAGAGGAAGACCCAGCTACTTCGCGCTATGGCGAATTGGTTTACACTTTTTGGTTCCGCTCGGTTATAATGGGGTATATCTCCGCATGGAAACTGGAGTTACATCGCCTAAAGAAAGCCGACTTGCCGTGGTATCATTATAGCAACGAGATGATTTTCTACATCTTCTGTCAAGTTGGATTGTTGGTGGCGGTGGCGCTCATATTCAGCGTTCCAACCATGATAATGACCTTAGTGGCTTCCATTATCGGATTTTCCCTTTTGGAAGTCATTAATTACGTAGAGCATTACGGTTTGGCGCGCCATAAAAGCGGTAATCAATTCAAAAAAGTGCTGCCAATTCACAGCTGGAATAGCAATCACCCGATGGGTCGTTTGCTTTTATTCGAACTCACGCGCCACAGCGACCATCACTACAAAGCCAGTCGCCAGTATCAGATTCTACGTCATTTTGATGATGCACCTCAAATGCCAACTGGATATCCCGGCATGATAGTGCTAGCGCTTGTTCCGCCTATTTGGTTTGCCGTTATGAATCCACGCGTAAAAGCGTTGCAAAAAAAATACCCGGAGGAGTTGAGAATCCCGGTGGCGCAAGCGGCTTAAGAGTGATTGTATTTACCTAAAAGTTCATCAACTAAAGTAACGTATTTCTCCGCGGCATCTTCTTGGCTCATACTGCTTTTGTCCTTCCAAGCCTTCCATTTAAACTGGCCTTTCATGTCAAACATGCCCGGTTTGGAAGTTATGTTATCTCCAACAGTTGCTTGCTTGTATAGCCCGTATAAGTTCAAAAATTCTTCGTTTGATGGACGCTCGGTGAGGGTTTTCAATCGTTCAGCCGCTTCTTCTACTTTGCTCATGGTTGTTTATTGATTTCGTATTGCGATGTTAATTTGAATTTCGATAAATATGAAATCTAAATACATTTGCGCATCAATTTAAGCACACATGGGAAGAGCATTTGAATACCGGAAAGCAGCGAAAGAAAAACGTTGGGGCAAGATGTCCAGAATATTTCCAAAACTGGGTAAAGCCATTACCATGGCAGCCAAAGAGGGTGGTGGCGACCCCGCAATGAATGCTGCTTTGCGCACAGCTATTGCCAATGCCAAAGGTCAAAACATGCCTAAGGATAACATTGATGCTGCCATAAAGCGTGCTACGGCCAAGGATGCAAGCGACTACACCGAAATAAACTACGAAGGAAAAGGACCTCACGGAGTATTGGTTTTTGTGGAATGTGCCACAGACAATACTACCAGAACGGTTGCCAATGTTCGAATGCATTTCAACAAGTTTGATTGTGGACTTGTTCCTACTGGTTCGTTGGAATTCATGTTCAATAGAAAAGCTGTTTTTGAGATTGACAAAACGGATAAAATGGACGTGGAGGAGATGGAGTTGGAATTGATTGATGCCGGATTGGAAGAAATTATTGCCGATGAAGAAACCATTTATATTCATGGCGATTTCACATCGTTCGGCAAGCTTGCCAGTGCCATCGAAGCTATGGGAATTGAAGTGGTAAAAGCCAGTTTGGAGCGCTTCCCAACAACTGAAGTTGAGTTTTCTGACGATCAAATGGTCGACATCGAAAAGTTGATTGACCGATTGGAAGATGACGATGACGTGCAAGCTGTCTACACAAACATTGCGTGATTCGCATCACGTTTAATCCTATTTGAACAACTAGCTTCGTCCTGAAGTTTGACTTTAGATGAAGCTAGTCGTTTTTACATTTTTTAACTTGCTGCTTGCTGCACAAGCTAGTGTGGCGCAACAGTCTTCGGGTCTGCATCAACCGTGGACGGAGCTTTTGCAGAAACATGTTGAAACCAATGGCTGGGTGTCGTATAATGGATTACGTTCAGACTCCATTAAACTCAATCTTTATCTTCAGGCACTTGCCCAGCAACCGCCTACTGTTAATTGGAGTTGCGAGCAGAAACTTGCCTATTGGATTAATGCTTACAACGCTTTTACAGCTAAGCTAATTGTTGACAATTATCCCGTTTCCAGCATTAAGGACATTAAGAAAGGAATACCATTTTTCAATTCAGTTTGGGATTTGAAGTTCTTCGAAATTGGTGATGAGAAGATGAATCTCAATCAGATTGAGCATTCGATTCTACGAAAGCAGTTTGATGAACCTAGAATTCATTTCTCAATCGTTTGCGCATCCGTTTCGTGTCCTAAATTGAGGAACGAAGCGTTTGAAGCGCAGAAGTTGGAACAACAATTGCAAGACCAAGCCAATGACTTTATTAATGATTCAACCAAGAATAAAATTGAAAAGGATCAACTTCAACTTTCATCCATATTTAAGTGGTTTGAGCTGGATTTTACAAAAGAAACAACCTTAAAGGAGTACATTCAGAAATATGCGAAGCTTAAGTTTGAAGCTACTTCCAAGGTTAAATACATGGACTATAATTGGAATTTGAATGGTGAATAGACTTGTAATACTGTTTTTGTTTGCGCTGCCGCTGGTTTCCTGCGGACAGAAATCCGACTCGTTGTATGAGGAAGTGAAAACGCTCTATAAGAACACGGTTCCCATCATTTCAATGGCGGATGCGAAAAAAACAGTTTCTGGAATATTTTTGGATACGCGTGAACCAGCAGAATTTGAAGTCAGTCATTTGCCAAAGGCCAAATTGGTAGGGTATGATAAGTTCGATTTAGCTTCCGTTGCTACCATTCCAAAGCAAGATACCATCATCGTTTATTGCTCCATTGGTTACCGAAGCGAACGAATAGGAGAGAAGTTGCAAAATGCAGGATACAAGCACGTTTTTAACCTCTATGGCGGCATATTCAACTGGAAAAATCAAGATGGTGTAGTGGTAGATTCAAAGAATAGAGTCACTGAAAATGTCCATACTTACAACAAAAATTGGGGACGTTTTCTTAAGAAAGGAGTGAAGGTTTATTAATCAGGAAAAACGCCCATCCCAAACAGCGCAAAGTCGTATTTAACCGGGTCGTTTGGGTCGAATAAGCGCAGCGAAGCGTCCAATTCTTCCACGGCTCTCCAATCATTCTGTGTTCTGTGTAGTAAGCCAAGTTGCCGCGCATTTCTTCCAGAGTGTACATCCAACGGACAAGAAAGTATGGAGGTTGGAATGCGTTTCCAAAGTCCAAAATCAACTCCTTGGTCATTGGGTCTAACCAACCACCGTAAGAACATATTCAATCTTTTAGAAGCGGAGCCTTGCAACGGATCCGAAACATGCTTTTGTGTTCGTTTTTGATGTGGAATACCAAAGAAAACCTGCTTGAAATGAGTGATGGATTGTAACATGTTTTTATCTTCATTTCCGATTCCTTCTAGGAATACGCCTTCCAAAGAATCGTAAGTAGAATAGATGTTCCTTAAAGATCGAACAAAGTGCTTCAAGTCTTCGGAATTGAACGTGCGATGCACAAACCCATCCAATGCTTTCAGGTCATTTTCGGAATACTCCATTACAAATCTAAACGGTTCGTTTCCCATTCGTTGCATGGCGCTATTTGCGTTTTTTATGATTGTGGGGCGCTGTCCCCAAGCAATTGTTGCAGCAATCAATCCGCTAATTTCTATGTCTTTTCGTTCTTCAAAAAGATGTGGAATGGAGATAGGGTCTAATTCAATAAAATGTGGCTGACAGTATTCCAGATACTTTTCTTCCAACAGTTGCTTAATCTCTTCCTGAGTCATTGTTCTCAAAAGTAGAAATCAGACAATAGAGTTTAGATGTGAGATACTTGTTTAAAAAGGTTTGGTTGTCTGAAATCGGCTGCCTGACATCTGAAAACCTGCTACCTATATTTGCCGCCATGCGCACTGCTTCATTTCTGTTTGTTCTAATTTGGTTTTTCGCCTCATGTGGCCAACGCAGTAACCATTCCGATAAAACCGTTTTCCGATACAACGAGAGCAAAGGAATTACATCGCTAGATCCAGCACAAGCACGCACCATGGGAAATATTTGGGCAACTACTCAGATTTTCAATGGTTTGGTTCAATTGAACGATAAAATGGAAGTAACGCCATGCATCGCCAAAAGTTGGGAAGTGAGCCAAGACGGTTTGGTGTACCGGTTTTTTCTTACTAAAGACGTCAAGTTTCATGACCACCAAGCGTTCCAAAATGGAAAGGGTAGAAGCGTAGTGGCTTCCGATTTTGAATACAGTTTCGAGCGAATTTTAGACGATGCAACGCTTTCTCCAGGTCGTTGGATTTTCAATGCTGTTGCAGAAAATGGCTTCAAAGCCGTGAATGATTCGGTCTTCGAAATTCACCTCACACACGGTTTTCCGCCATTCTTAGGAATCTTGTCTATGCAATATTGCTCGGTCATTCCGAAGGAAGTAGCGGAGAAATTGGGGAAGGATTTCGCGCGAAATCCTATTGGAACTGGGCCTTTTAAGTTTAAAGAATGGCATGAAGGAATCAAGTTGGTGCTGCATAAGAATGAGAGCTATTTCGAAGTCGATGCAGCTGGAGAGAAGTTGCCTTACTTGGATGCCGTTGGCGTTTCATTTATTCCTGATCCACAGTCCATTTTCTTAGAGTTTATGAAAGGCAATTTGGACATGCTTTCTGGCTTAGAAGATGGTAGCTACAAGGATGCACTTATTACCTCTAATGGCAATATTCTACCAGAATTGAAGGAGAAACTTGACATGGTCTCTGAACCATTTTTGAATACAGAATACTTGGGTTTCTTGTTGAAAGATTCCGTTGACGGGAAACCAAATCCATTGAATAATAAATCAATCCGTCAGGCAATAAACTACGGCTTTGACCGCGTTAAGATGATGCGATACATCCGAAACGACATCGGTTCGCCTGGCGTGCATGGTTTTCTACCAACTGGTCTACCAGGTGAGGAACTGCGTGCGAAAGGGTATGAATATAATCCTGAGAAATCAAAGCAATTGCTACTTGAAGCAGGCTATCCGAATGGCGTAGGTCTTTCTGAAATTCCACTTTACACCACCTCTCAGTATTTGGATTTGTGCGAATACATGCAGCATCAGCTTCAAGAGGTTGGAATTAAACTGAGAATAGAAGTCAATCCGGGAGCAACACATGGTGCGTTGGTTGCAAATTCACAAGTGGCGTTTTTCCGCAAATCGTGGATTGCGGATTATGCAGATGCTGAAAACTATTTATCGCTTTTCTATTCCAAAAACCTCACTCCAAACGGACCCAATTACACTCTCTTTTCAAATGTTGAATTCGACCAATTGTACGAAGCATCTCTTTCAACTACTACTGATAGTTTACGCTATCTCTATTACGCACAAATGGACAGTATAATTGTAGAGGAAGCTCCGGTAGTGGTTTTGTATTACGATCAAGTGTTGCGCTTCATTCATAAAGATGTGTCGGGATTGAGTTCAAATTCCATGAACGGACTCTCGCTCAAATCGGTCCGAAAAGACTAATCATTCTTATTCAGAATGGTAGAAACTGCCAAATGGTCCGACAATTCGTAAGGATGAACCGTATGGTTGGAGGCCACGAAATCATCCGAAAAAAGAATATTATCAATTCTAAAAAAAGGAACTTTAACAAAGGTGTTTCCAATACCATGGCCACTTTCAGCAAAGCTGTCGTTTAATCCTGAAGCCAGCGTTTGATACGCATAAGATGTTGGCACATCATTAAAATCGCCACATAAAATCATTGGAAAAGGGCAATTGTTTATGTGAGTTTTGACCAGCTCGGCTTGCTCGGCTCTCTTCTGGAATCCGTGAATCATTTGCTTGATAATATTTTTGCCCCCAACCACATCTTTGAGTTCCTGTGTTTGCATGATTTCATCTAGCACAGCGTAGCCTTCTCTTCCAATTCTTATACTTTGTAAATGCAGGTTGTAGACTCTTACGGTGTCTTCATTAATGCGCAAATCAGTGAATAAGCAAAGGTTTCCATACGTGTCTTCGAAGTCAATTATTCCTTTCCCAACTATGGGATAACTACTCAACGTTGCCATTCCCCAAAGCTGTTTTTTGTTCAGCTTGTCTGTGTAATTTTCTACATGCATGTGTTTGAGGCTATTTACCTCAAGCAGTGTATCTATGGTAGGAAAATAGCCAGTGTTGTCGTGATAGAATTCTTGAAAACAGAGAATATTTGGCTGCTGTTTGAATAGAAAGTCATAAATCCAATGGCGAGTGTTCTTATTGTGAGTCCAATTGTAGTAATCAAATAGTCGAACGTTGTACGTCATTACTTTCATTCCTTCGGTAGATGAATCTTCTTTGAGGTTGAACTGCAATGTTGCCGAAACTAAGTTCCATTTAAGTAGCAGAAAAGCTATGTTTAGGAACAAATACCACTTCCTACGCAAAAGCCAATAACCAACAAATAGTATAGTCAACATAAGTGCAATAGGGTAACCCATAGCTGCAAAGGCAAGAGGCCAAAGCTTTTCTGGGCTAATTATTCCCGCCATGTAGGTAATTGAAAGAATAATTAATGCGAACGCATTGAGAACTATCACAAAGCGGTCTACAATGTCTCGCTTTTTCATCCTGCCTTCTTTCATAGGTCGTTGCTTGCTTTGAACAGAATCTCCTTTTCCTTGCTGGAAAGGCTGTCATATCCCGAACGTTTTATTTTGTCTAGAATTGTATCTATCTGTTCTTGTCTCGATGCTTTTTCGGCATTGAATTGAGCATCAGATTTTGGTCGGCTATGAACGACTTTAATTTTCTTGTTCCGTTTCGCAAAACCATCACGAATCCAGTAATACGGTTTTAAAAAATCAACTGTAAGGTTGTTTCCTTGTTTGAGCTGAAATGCGAAAGCGAATCCAAAAAATGCACCTCCAAGATGTCCGAAATGACCTCCAGCATTACCGCTTGGAATTAAAAGAATGTCGAGAATCACAGAGACAATGGCAATGTATTTCAGTTTTACAGGGCCAATTAGCACCAAACGAACCACGTAATTAGGAACGGTGGTGGCTGCTGCAACCATGATTGCAAGTACAGCAGCTGAAGCTCCTTCGGCAACTGCAAACGGAGCGTTCGCAGAGAAAACGGGAAAAAGATTCATGGCAAGGACGAAAAAGATGGCGCCCGAAAGACCACCTAGAATGTAGGTGCTTAAAAGTTTCTTGCTGTCGAGGAAATTGAGAAAAATGGTTCCACCGAAATAAAGCCACATCATGTTGAATAGAATATGGAGAAAATCGGCATGAATAAACATATGCGTAATTAACGTCCACGGTCTTAATAGAAGCAGTCTTGGTGAAGATGGAATGGTCAAATAATGAGTGACTAAATCAAAATTGGCTCCATTTCCAGAAAGGAAAAATAGTACACGCAGCACCATTAACGCGAGAAATATCCCACCGTTGATGTAAATCAACTGCATGAGAATATTGCCAGTTTTAAATTGGAATTTTATGTCATCCAACAAGGCCATTTTCTAAAAGCGAGAACCTTTCTTCTGCCAATATTTGATGAGAATGAATCCGAAAATCATTCCACCCAAATGCGCAAAGTGCGCCACGTTGTCTCCAGCACGATTACTTACTCCTGAGAATAGTTCGATTAAACCATAACCAATAACGAAGTATTTCGCTTTGATAGGGAAGAGGAAGTAGAGATAAATCTGCGCGTTTGGAAACATCATTCCAAAGGCGAGAAGCAAACCAAAAACAGCCCCTGAAGCACCAACGGTGGGTGTGTTTAAGAGTAGGTTAAGTTGTGCTAAAGCCGAATCTGAATAATTCTGGCTAGCACGTAGAACCGAAGCACCTTCGGTTTTTACCATTTCAATTTGGTCGAAGCTTAGTTCTCTTAAAACTGAGAAAAGCTGGAATTCCATTACTCCAAGGTGAATGAAACCCGCTCCAAGACCAGTAACCATGTAGTAAATGAGGAATCGTTTTCCACCCCAGTAGTTCTCAATAGCATTCCCAAACATCCACAGCGCGAACATATTGAAGAAGATATGATTTATGCTTCCATGCATGAAAATGTAGGAAACCAATTGGTGTGGTCTAAAGTATTCTGATTGAGGAATAAAAAGACCGAGCAGCTCTACCAAATCAACTCCAAAGCGCGAAAATGCCATGGTAGCCAAATAAAACAGGCCGTTGATGATGAGTAGGTTTTTAACTACAGGCGGAAGAATATTAAATCCTCCTGGTCTTATCTGTTGATCCGACATTTATGCTTTCTACTTCAGAATCGTTCTTAAAATGCTGCCATTATGAGGTTTAAATCCTTAAAAGGCAAGTCAAATGTTTTGGCTAAATACTCGTTTGTTACAGCTCCGTTAAAGGTGTAAACTCCGTTACGTAGACCGTTGTCAACTCGCATCATGTTATTAAGGCCACCAACATCTGCCATTTGTAACATCATAGGCGAAAAAATGTTGCTCAATGCAATGCTGGCAGTTTGCGCTACTCGTGATGCAATGTTTGGAACACAATAATGCACCACTCCATATTTGGTGAATGTTGGATGTGCGTGATTGGTAACTTCCGATGTTTCGATGCAGCCGCCTTGGTCTATACAAACGTCAATAATCACCGAACCAAACTTCATGTTGCTCACCATTTCTTCGGTTATCAAAATAGGAGCACGGCCTTTTTTGGAGCGGATGGCTCCGATTACCACATCAGCCTGTTCTAAGGCGTTTGCCAACACATCTGGATGTATGGTACTGGTGTACAATCGCTGCCCGATGTCGTTCTGCATTCTGCTCAACTTCTGAAGCGAATTATCAAAAACCTTCACAGAAGACCCCAAACCGAGTGCTGCTCTGGCGGCAAATTCGCCAACTGTTCCGGCACCAAGAATAACCACCTCTGTTGGCGGAACGCCCGTTACACCACCCATCATCAATCCCTTTCCACCGTTCACGTTTGAGAGATTTTCGGCCGCAATTAATACAACCGTATTTCCAGCTATCTCGCTCATGGATCGGACAAAAGGATAACCACCATCAGCATCGCGAATGAAGTCTACAGCAATTGCTGTTACTTGTTTTTTTATTAATCGCTTTAAATAGTTTTCAGGATGAACCGAAAGTTGTAGGGCTGATATGAGACATTGTTTAGGTTTCATCAAGTCAATTTCCTCTAATGTGGGAGGGTCAACTTTTAGAATTATGTCCGCTTCGTACACTTCTTTGGTACTGTAAGCGATTTTTGCTCCTGCTTCGCTAAAATCTTTGTCTTCGTAGTGAGCGCTTTTTCCTGCTCCAGATTCGACAATTACGCGATGGCCATTAAAAACCAATCGTGCCACAGCTTCAGGAATCAACGCTACTCGGTTTTCCTGTAGCGTACATTCTTTTGGAATGCCGATAAAAAGTTCCTTTTGGCTTTTTGCAACTTCGAGCATTTCTTCTTGCGGCATTAATCCACCAGAAGCTGTTAATGTGAAACATCCGCCTTCTTGTTTGCTCATTTTTGATTGGTTATGGTTATTAGCCGCTGTTCGTTTTGTACGCGAATATTCACCATCACATGTTTGGTTGGTATTATTCCCGAAGCCATTTCTGGCCACTCAACTAAACAAAGATACCCACTAAAGAAATAATCTTCGTAGCCGATATCATATAGTTCTTCTTCTGAACGAATGCGGTATAAATCGAAGTGGTAAACGGGTCCAATGGCGCTTTCGTACTCGTTTACGAGCGAAAACGTAGGACTGCTCACTTCATCTTGTATGCCCAAGTAAGCGCAAAACTGCTTAATCAGTGTGGTTTTTCCTGCGCCCATTTCGCCAGAAAAGAGTATGATTTGCTCGTTTGTAGCGAGTGTTTTTAGAAACTCACAAACTGGTTTAAGTTCAGAAATGGAAGATGAAGAGAATTCCTTGGTCAAAACGATTGGTTTCAACCGCGAAGATAACCCTACTTTTTTGCCGAACCTTTGTCTTGTGGGTAGTAATTCTTAAGAATCGACTCCATTTGTTTGTCGCCTCTGCAAATGGCTTCAATTTCTGACCACATTTCGGCAGAAATTAGTTCGCGCAACGGTTGTGGATGTTCGGTAATGTGATGGAACACTTTTTTTAACTGTTCGTCCCAAACGTGGTGATAGTTTTTGAGGTCGTCTGGATAAACAACCTTCCTTTCGGTGCCTTCATCGATTCCTTGAAAAGGCTCTGGTATGTTCAAGTAGCCGTAATCGTCTGTCAATTGCTCGCCTGGATGAATGTCTCTGATGGCAATTTCAAAGTCGTAGGCTGTTGTTAGGCAATTTGAGTTGAAACTGTGATTGACGTATCTTCCGTTGTCCCAGCAAAGCACGTAATTGCCTTGGGCATTTCGAAATGTGTAGAAGTCAAGGATGTTTTGGTAGATGGCTTCTAACTTATGAAATGTATCTGGGCTGAACTCGCGATCTAGTTTGTCTAATACCCACGTTATGGTGCCAGCTGGAATAAATTCGGTAGCTACAACACCATAGCCAATCTCGTTACTGATAAATTTTAGTTCAGTTTTTGGATGTATCATTTTGACGTTCTCAAGCATTAAGTTATTGCTTGAATATTTACGCCAAAATTAGATTGGATTTCATTAAGAAATCAATCGAATACATCATTGTATTCGATTGATAATCAAAATGTTGAGATGTTAAATTTTATTTAATACCCAAATGCACAATCGGAATCATCATTTCTTCTAATGAAATCCCGCCATGCTGGAAGGTATTTCGGTAAAAGTTGACGTAGTAATTGTAGTTGTTTGGGTAAGCAAAGAACTTGTCTTCTTTGGCAAAGATGAACGACTGGCTCACATTTACTTTCGGTAAATACGCATCGTGTGGGTTTTTGACTGCGAATACATCTTTTGCTTCGTAATTCAGGTTTTTGGCCTGCTTGTAACGCAAGTTTGTGTTCGTGTTCTTGTCACCAATTACCTTGCTTGGTTCTTGAACTCGAACGGTTCCGTGGTCAGTAGTAATCACCACATTTACATCATATTCCGCAATGCGTTCCATCATATCTTTTAAAGGCGAATGCTGGAACCAACTTAATGTGATGGAGCGGTAAGCCGCTTCATCATCTGCCAGTTCGCGAATCATCTCCATTTCGGTTCTGGCGTGGGAAAGCATATCCACAAAATTGTACACGATTACGTTCAAATCGTTATTCATCATGTTCGGAATTGATTCTACCAATTTCTTCCCAGCCTGATGCTTCGTGATTTTATTGTAGCTGTATTTCTGTCCAAGATTCAACCGTTGCATTTGATCCTTCAAGAAATCTTCTTCGTACATATTCTTCCCGCCTTCATCTTCATCGTTCAGCCACTTGTCCTTGAAACGTCTTTCAATGTCAAGTGGGGTGAGTCCAGCAAAAATGGCATTTCGCGAATACTGCGTGGCTGTTGGAAGAATGCTTAGGAAGATATCCTCGCTTTCTAGCTTGAACATATCCAAAACTGCAGGCCTGATAATCTCCCATTGATCCCAACGTAAGTTGTCAATCAGCAGCATAAAAGTTGGTTTTCCTTTGCCAATTTTTGGGGCGATTTTGTTCTTGAAAACCGTGTGCGACATGGTAGGATTGTCCTCGGAAGTACCACTCATCCAATCGAGGTAATTGTTCTCAACGAATTTGAAAAACTGCGCGTTCGCCTCGGTTTTTTGAGAGGCAAGAATCTCCGACATACCGTCTTCTTTGCTACGCTCCAACTCCAATTCCCAGTGTACCAATTTGCGGTAAATGTCCTTCCATTCTTGGTAGTTCAGTCGGTCGCCCAAACGCATTCCAATCTCACGAAATTCACGTTGGTAACTGTGGCTTGTGGCCTCGGCAATCAATCTCTTTTTATCCAAATTCTTCTTTATCGTAAGTAGAATCTGGTTCGGATTTACAGGTTTGATCAAATAATCGGAAATCTTCGATCCAATTGCCTCCTCCATAATGTGTTCCTCTTCACTCTTAGTAATCATCACCACAGGCACGCGGGCATTCTTGTTTTTCATTTGAACCAGGGTTTCCAGACCAGAAAGTCCAGGCATGTTCTCGTCTAGAAAAACGATGTCAAATTCCTGCTCATCAAACAGATCCAGGGCATCATCACCGTTCGTAGCTGTTTCCACATCAAAACCCTTCTCTTTCAAGAAAAGCAAATGCGGTTTCAACAAATCAATCTCATCATCAGCCCAAAGTATCCTCAAATTATCCATGTGTTTTTTTTAAATAATTAAGCCACAGAAACACAGAACTCACAGAGGGTTTTACAAAAAAAAAATCTTCCTTTTTCTGTGCTTTCTGTGTTTCTGTGGCTATAAAATGTTCTTCATCAACCTTTATCGAATAACTACCTTCGCCATCGCCAAAAGTAGCACTCTAACGAGCGTAATGGGAATAAAGTATAACAAGCGAAAAATTTTCAATGATCCAGTTTATGGATTCATAACAGTTCCTTATCCTATTGTGTTCGATATCATTGAACATCCTTTTTTTCAGCGACTGCGAAGAATAAAACAGCTCGGGCTTACACATTTGGTTTATCCAGGTGCGTTGCATACGCGGTTTCATCACACTTTGGGCGCTATGCATTTGATGGGAATGGCGGTTGAAGAATTGCGCGCCAAAGGCTATGAGATTACCGAAGCAGAAGCTGAAGGAGTTACGCTCGCCATTCTCATGCACGATATTGGCCATGGACCGTTTTCTCATGCATTAGAACACAGCATTGTTTCTGGCATTACTCACGAAGATATTTCTGCCCTTTTTATGGAATACCTTAATAAGGAATTCAATGGAAAGCTCGATTTGGCCATTTCCATTTTTAACGATAATTACCCGAAGCGTTTTCTTCATCAATTGGTTAGCAGTCAGTTAGATATGGATCGTTTAGATTACCTGAAACGTGATAGTTTTTTTACTGGTGTTTCTGAAGGAATTGTTGGTTCTGACCGCATCATTAAAATGCTGCATGTGGTAAATGATGAATTGGCAGTTGAAAGCAAAGGCATCTATTCTATCGAGAAATTTATTGTTGCTCGGAGAATCATGTATTGGCAGGTTTACTTGCACAAAACGGTGCTTTCTGCCGAACATCTTCTCATTCACATTCTTCAGCGCGCCAAAGAACTATCCGAAAAAGGGGAGGAGCTTTTTGCCACGCCAGCATTAAGTGTCTTTTTAAAACGGAAAGTAACACGTGCAGATTTTGAGAACGAACCCGAATTGCTTTCGCGGTTTGCAGAGTTAGATGATTTTGATGTACTAACCTCAGTCAAAGTATGGAAACACCATTCAGATTTTGTGCTTTCCAAACTTTCGGGTTTCATGGTCAATCGTAAATTGCTGAAGATTAAGATGTTTTCTGATGCTGTTTCAGATTCGAAACTCGCGCAACTAAGAACCCAATTAGCCAAAGATTGGAACATTTCTGAAGCAGAAGCTACCTACTTCGTATTTTCCGATTCCATAAAGAATAGTGCCTACGATTTGAAAGAAGACCGAATAAATATCCTCTTCAAAAATGGAGACGTAAAAGACTTAACTGAAGCGGCCGATACCTTAAGTTTGAGCGTACTTTCAAAACCCGTAGAAAAACACTTTCTTTGCCTACCAGCATCGCTAACCAACCAACTTTAACCTGTCGCCTATCGGTACAACTCTACTTTAAACAGGTTCATTAAATTTTACTTTTGCGCGGATGATTTTAACCGCTGGTGTTATTGCCGAACTTCTTGGTGGCAGTGTTGATGGAGACCCTCATGTACAGGTAAGTACGGTGAGTCCTATTGAGAGCGGTTTTGCGGGTTCTTTATCGTTTTTGGCAAATCCGAAATACAACGAATTTATACTTACAACAAAGGCTTCGGTTGTCATTGTAAAAGACGATTTTAAAGCGGAATTTGACGTTAAGCCAACGTTAATTCGCGTAGCCGACCCTTATTCTTGTTTCGCACTTCTGCTCCAGAAATACGATGAGATGAACCGCCCCAAAGCGGGAATTCATGCTTCGGCTGTCATTTCAGATTCTGCCAAAATTGGTCAAAATGTGACCATTTGCGCTGGTGTCGTGATAGAGGAAAATGCTGTTGTAGGAGATAATTCCATTGTTGGCGCGCTAGTCGTGCTGGAGAAGAATGTCAAAATTGGCAACGGATGCAGACTGCATTCTAGTTCAAGAGTGTTGCACGATTGCGTGCTTGGAAATAACTGCACGCTTCATGCTGGCGTTACGATAGGAAGCGATGGCTTTGGCTTTGCACCTTCTGATACAGCTTACAGTAAAATTCCACAAGTTGGAAACGTGGTTTTGGAAGACGATGTAGAAATTGGTTCCAATTCAACCATTGACCGCGCCACCATGGGCTCGACCATAATCCGAAAAGGAGTGAAGCTGGATAATCTGATTCAGATAGCCCACAACGTTGAGATTGGAGAACACACCGTAATTGCAGCGCAAACGGGAGTGGCAGGTTCCACTAAAATAGGCAAACGCTGCATGATTGGTGGCCAGGTGGGAATTATAGGTCACTTAAAAATTGGCGATAACGTAAAGATTGCAGCTCAGAGTGGCGTTGGAAATAACCTTGCAGACAATTCCATCGTTCAGGGATCGCCTGCATTTGAAGTAGGCAACTACCGTAGGTCGTATGTGTCTTTCAGACGCTTGCCCGAAACTTTACGTGCCATTGAAACGAAGCTGAAAGATTTATAGATGAGTTTGAAACAAAGAACAATAGGCTCAGTATGTAGGGTAAGTGGCGTTGGATTGCACACAGGAGCAATGGTCAATCTCACTTTCAAACCATCAGAACTTGGCCATATTGTTTTTGTCAGAACTGATTTAGGAAATGCCGAAATCAAAGCTATTTCTGCAAACATTACCAGCACCGCAAGAGGAACAACGATTGGCGTTGGAGAAACAACTGTAAGTACCATTGAACATGTGATGGCTGCTCTTTCTGCTTACGGAATTAGCAGTGCAACAATAGAAATTGACGGCCCAGAGTGCCCAATTCTTGATGGTAGCTCCATTGAACTTTACGCGATACTGAAGAAAGCTGGTTACATAGAGTTGGAAGGCGAGCAAGATGTGCTGACTATTGATTCAAACATCGAATTTATTGATGAGGAAACAGGAGCGGAGTATTTGATTGTTCCTTCAGATTCGCCTCGATTTACCGTGATGATTGATTACGGAAGCAAAGTTCTTCCTCCTCAACATGCGGTGATGCACAGCTTTGCTGATTTTGAATCAGAGATTGCTCCAAACAGGACATTTTGCTTCTTACATGAACTCGAATTGCTTTTAGAACACAACCTTATTAAAGGCGGTGGTTTAGATAACGCAATTGTATTTGTAGAACATCCAATGGATGATGCAAAACAAGCTAAATTGGCCAAGCAATTCAATCAATCTGATATTCGAGCCACGCAATCCGGAACGCTCAACAATACAGAACTTCGTTTTGTGAATGAACCAGCGCGTCACAAATTACTGGATCTGATTGGTGATTTGGTTTTAGTCAATGCGCGTATCAACGGGCATATCATTGCAACAAAACCTGGCCACGGCAGCAACTCACGTTTCGGGAAATTCCTGACAACATTGGTGAAGGAAAACCGCAAACCGAAAGCACCGAAGATTGATTTTAATGCCGCACCACTGTTGGATGTTAACGGCATCATGGCAAAACTGCCGCATCGTCCGCCATTTCTATTTGTAGACAAAATCTATGAACTGAGCGAAACACATGTGATTGGTGTGAAGAATGTGACCATGAACGAATACTTCTTCGAAGGTCATTTTCCGGGAGCACCTGTTATGCCTGGTGTTTTACAGATTGAAGCCATGGCCCAAGTGGGAGGGATACTGGTCCTAAACACTGTTCCAGACCCAGAAAATTACCTGACTTACTTCTTGAAAATTGACGGGGTCAAATTCAGGAAGATGGTTTTCCCAGGAGATACAATCGTATTCAAATTAGATTTATTAAGCCCAATTCGAAGAGGTTTGTGCCACATGAAAGGAATTGCCTACGTGGGCAATGACCTAGTGATGGAAGCCGAAATGATGGCACAAATTGTAAAAAGAGAAGCAGAATGAACCAACCCTTATCTTTCGTACATCCTCAGGCGAAAATTGCAGACAATGTGGTTATTGAACCATTCGTAACCATCCATAAGAATGTGGAAATTGGGCAAGGGTGCTGGATTGGTTCTAATGTCACCATTATGGAAGGCGCAAGAATTGGCAAGAACTGCCGAATTTTTCCTGGAGCAGTTATTTCGGCCATTCCGCAAGATTTAAAATTTGATGGAGAAGAATCGTTTGTAGAAATTGGCGATAATGTCACCATCCGTGAGTGCGTTACCATCAATAGAGGTACAAAAGCAAGCGGGAGAACCGTTATTGGCGACAATTCTATGCTGATGGCGTATGTGCACGTGGCGCACGATTGTGTCATTGGAAAAGGCGTGATTTTAGCCAATGCTTGTACGCTTGCCGGGCATATCGTTATTGGCGATTACGCCATTATAGGCGGCATGTCGGCATTGCACCAATTTGTACGCATTGGAGCGCACGCCATTCTTTCGGGAGGTGCGTTGGTTGGTAAAGATGTTCCGCCATACAGCAAGGCAGCGCGTTATCCATTAAGCTATTCAGGCGTGAATAGCGTTGGTATGAAACGCAGAGGATTCTCGGTGGAGAAAGTTCGAGAGATTCAAGAAATCTATCGTGTGTTATTCCTTAAACATTACAACGTAACGCAAGCCCTTTCTCAGTTGGAAGCGGAATTCCCGGTAACGGATGAGCGCGATGAAATCATTGATTTTGTACGCGAATCGAAGCGTGGAATTATGAAAGGATATCAATTCCTGAATGGAAACGGTTCAAAAGATTAATGTCTTCCAATCAGATTTCTTTGCGGAATGTAGGGAAACGGTATAATCACGAGTGGATTTTCCGAGGCGTTACTCACACCTTTAAACAAAACCAACACACGGTAATTCGTGGAGCCAATGGCTCTGGTAAATCCACCTTACTTCAAGTCATTTTAGGAAGCACCTTTGCTTCTGAAGGAGAGCTTTCTTATTCTACCAAGGGAAACGAATTGAAGATAGAGGAGAGTCTAGGGCTCTTCTCATTGGCAACGCCCTATTTAGAGTTGGTTGAGGAGTTTACTCTAATTGAAATGTTGGAATTTCATCAGAAAATGAAGGCGTTCGAGGCTGGATTAACGATTGAATCCATTATTGAAACACTATATCTTACAGATTCTAAGGATAAGGCAATCAAGTATTATTCTTCAGGAATGAAGCAGCGTGTTAAGCTTGGTTTGGCCTTGCTTTCAGACACACCTTTTGTATTGCTTGACGAACCAACTTCCAATTTGGATGCAGCTGCGATTGAGTGGTACAAGAATTTGGTGGAAGCGAACAAAGACGGTCGTATCATCATTGTCTGTTCTAACGACCAGAAAGACGAATTCAGTTTCTGTTCAGAGGAACTGAATGTGAACGATTACAAGTAGCTATTTCAGCTTAAAATTTAACGAAGCCGAATTGATGCAATACCTCAACCCTGTTGGATTAGGACCATCATCAAACACATGGCCTAAATGGGCGTTACAGCGGGCGCAGTGCACTTCATCTCGCATCATGCCAAAACTCCTATCGGTAGATTTCTCTACATGATTCCCTATGTAGGTGTAATAACTGGGCCATCCCGTGCCGCTGTCATACTTGGTCTTTGATTCGAATAACTCCAAATCGCAGCAAATGCAGGTGTAAATACCTTCTGCCTTATTGTCCCAATAAGCCCCGGTAAAAGCACGTTCGGTACCGTGCTGGCGCGTAACTCGGTATTGCTCGTCTGTCAGCTTCGTCTTATAATAACTATCAGGTTTTACCTCTTTCTGAATACGCGTTTGACTCCAAGCAGTAGAAGTAACCAATAGAATGGCGATGAATGGAAGTAGCTTTTTCATAACCTATCAACGCTTTATGGCTTCGGTTGTTTATCGGCCCAACGCTACTTGAGTTTATTTAATGCTGCAAGTATTGCACTTGGTTCAGCTCGGTTTCTATAATCTACGTCCAAAAACGCGTAGTGGATTATACCATCGGTACCAATCACATAAGTGGCAGCTAACGGGAGTTCATCTGTTTCATCTCCATTGTAGGCATGCAGATTGAACCCTTTCTGATAGCGTGCAGCCACATCAGCCGTTAGTTTGAATACCACGCCAAAGTTGCGAGCCACTTTATTGCCAACATCAGAAAGAACATCAAACTCCAATGCATGCTTTTCTGTAGTAGACATGGAGCTATCTGGCAGCTCGGGGGTAAGCGCTATTAATTGACCGCCTGCTGCCTTAAACTCGGGCAGCTTCTCTTGCAAGAATGCCAACGTAATGTTGCAATACGGACACCATCCACCTCTATACCACGTAAGAATTACGGGGCCGTTTTTCAATAAATCAGATAATTTAACCGCTGCGCCTGTTTGGTTGTTTAGGGTAAAATCGTGGGCTTTATCGCCCACATTTAATGCAGAACTCAGAATGCCCGATTCTTCTACTGCTTTTAGTCCGGCATCATAGGAAGCAATCTTTTCCGAATCTGCTTTCTCAAGGAAGGCTGCTTTCTTCTCATTAAGAATAGCACCAAGAGTTGGTTGTTCTTCGGTAGTTGCGGTAGGTGCTGTTTCTTCAGGTTCTTGAGTTGGCATATCTTGTTTACAAGCAGTTAGTGCGAAAAGTGTGAATAATAAAAAGGAAATCGATTTCATAGATGATGGTTTGAAGTTTTTGCTAAACTAAGAAGGTACAATAGCTGGGTTTGTAAGCCGCCCGACCAAGAGCTAGACTTACGCATCTGAATTAAAATATTCAGATAGAATGGCAACCAACGTGTTTGTAAATCCGGGTTTTGGAATGAGAAACGAGAAACCGACTGGCGATAACCGTCCTTTGTTTTTCGACTATATTTGAGAGTGAAGATTTTCTTGCAGAACATCAATTACGCGGATGAAGGTTGAGTTTGTTTCTACGTGGAATAGTAAATTTATAACCTTAATAGACCTACATCAATAATCAGCAGTCTTTCGATTTTGTTTATGAGACCTATTCCAAGATGGTCTTCAACGTGTGTCTCAACTATTTGCAGAACTCGCAAGATGCAGAAGAGGTAACGCAGGATGTGTTCGTAAAAGTTCACAGTAAACTAGATACGTTTAAAGCCGAATCGGAACTCAAAACGTGGGTGTATCGTATTTCGGTCAATCAGTCGTTAGATTTTATAAAAGCCAAAACGAGGAAGAAGCGTTTTGGATTTCATCTGTTCATTCACACAGATGTGAAGGAAGATTCGGCTGCCTTTTCTTCCTTTGACCATCCTGGAATACAGTTTGAGAATAAGGAAGCCACTGAGCAGATATTCCGGGCCATCAACCAATTGCCCGAACGGCAGAAAACGGCTTTACTCTTGAAGTCGATGGAAGAATTGAGTCAGAACGAAATAGCTGAAGTAATGGAGTTATCTACGAAAGCGGTAGAGTCGCTTCTATCGAGAGCGCGTGCAACTCTGAAAGAAATTTTGAAGAACAACGAAGGATGATAAATCATTGGTCGTCTAACTAAATAGCAACATGGAATTAGAGAAACAAATAGAGTTACTTACTACGGTAGATAGAGTGGATGTTCCTCCGTTGTTGAAAACACGTATTGATGCGCGTATTCGGCAAGTTGCGGAAGATTCTCTTTCTAATGGTTGGGTGTGGAGTTTTGCTGCCACAGTTGCCCTTCTGATAGTGGTTAATAGTATGGTTTTTCTTCGCGTAACTGGGGAATCTACATCCAGCGAGAGTGAAGTCTACACGATTACTCAAGGAATGGGAATAAACGTTTCTAATCAGTTGTATAATGACTAAGACACGCATTCTCACGATTTTGGTTGTATTGATGGTGCTGTTGAACATTGGAACATTAGCTTTCTTCTTAAAACAGAATCATCATAAACAACGGCCACATGGTCGCAATGAGGCAGGTCCAAAGGATATCGTAATTGAAAAATTGAAACTCAATGATGAGCAAATTGCTACCTATAATCAGTTGATTGTAGAACACCAACTTGCAATTCGCGAAAATGATTCACTGATGATGGCGACCCGCCATGAGTTGTATAATCAACTGATGAATCAGGATCAAACCGAAATTGATATACAGCTTAATGCAGTCGCTAAACTTCAGAAACAAGTAGAGATTGTACACTTTCAGCATTTCCAAAAGCTCAAGTCACTCTGCTCAGAAGATCAACTTTCTGATTTTGAAGAGCTTGCAGAGGAAATGGCTGCTCTTTTTAATGGCGTCAGGCCTCCACATGGACAAAGACCACCACCTCCAAGGCATTGAAATGTGCATTCATAAATCTTTTTATTGCTTTTTTATCAGTAGGCATTAACGCACAATCGGTTCAGTTCGTGCCTAGTTTTGGAGAACAAGAATTGAAGTTGGATACCACTTACCTATTGCATAGTGGAATCGAAGTGAAGATTGAAACCCTCCGATTTTACATTTCCAATCTAGAGATCTATAAGAATGGGGCAGTAGTGTGGAAGGAAAAGGATAGCCACCATTTGCTAGATGCTGCAACACCAGAATCCTTGAAATTTCCTGTTCCAATCGATAAAGGCGATAAACTGGTGTTCCTGTTGGGAACAGACAGCGTGACGAATGTTTCAGGTGCTATGGGTGGTGCCTTGGACCCCAGTAATGGAATGTATTGGGCATGGAATAGCGGCTACATCAACTTTAAACTAGAGGGCACAAGCTCTGTTTGCGTCACACGAAACAACGGCTTCGAGTTTCATTTGGGCGGCTATACTCGCGAGCATGCAACCGTGCAACAAATAGAACTGCTCATTACGGGAAATGAAATTCTGGTTGATCTGAAAGCATTTCTTAGCCAAGTAAGCCTTGCCGAGCAGAACAAGATTATGTCGCCAGGAACAGAGGCGGTGCTTTTATCGCAGAAGGCAGCTTCTATTTTTCGGTTTAAGAATGAGAAGTAAATTCATTGTCGTTGGTTTAATATGGGTTGGTTTGGTGGCAGCAACTCTGCCAACCCTCATTAAGGTAACATTGTTTTACCCATCCAGCTGGCCAAAACCTGTTTACGATTTTGAGAAAAGTGCCCTCTCAAAAGAAGGAATTTCCTTAGGAAGAAAACTCTTTTACGACCCATTACTCTCTGCCGATAGCACCATTTCGTGCAGCCATTGCCACCTTTCGTATACCGCTTTTACTCACGTAGACCACGACTTAAGCCATGGCATCAGAGATAGCATTGGAACACGTAATTCTCCTGCGCTTATGAATTTAGCATGGAACGATAAGTTTATGTGGGATGGAGCGGTCAACCATTTGGATATGCAGGCATTGGCTCCCATAACTCATCCAGCAGAAATGGGCGAAAATTTGAATAACGTAATTGCAAAACTTCAGCGGACATCATCTTATCCAAAGCTTTTTCAAGCTGCTTTTGGAGATAGCATCGTTACGGGCAAACACATTCTAAAAGCACTTTCACAGTTTCAGCTTACGTTGGTTTCCGCCAATTCTAAATACGATAAAATGAAGCGGGGAGAGTACGACTTTACCGAACAAGAGCAACGGGGCTATCAGCTATTCAAAGCCAATTGCAACTCCTGCCACCAAGAGCCTCTGTTCACAAACGGTGCGTTTGAGAATACAGGCCTGCCTGTTGATACAACTCTGAATGATTACGGTAGAATGCTGATAACCAAAATCGCTTCCGACTCCCTTCGGTTTAAGGTGCCTACCTTAAGAAATATAGAATACTCGTATCCATACATGCACGATGGGCGGTTTAAAACCATTCGTCAGGTTCTCAACCATTATGGAGATGGTATTTTCGATTCGGAAACATTGGCCAACGAACTGAAAGGCGGCATACCACTTACCAGCAACGAAAAGGTAGACCTTACAGCGTTTCTGCTCACTTTAACCGATAAGGAGTTTCTGTTCAATCCCGAATTCGCTTTCCCGAGAAATTAAAATTAACTGTGACGAAGGATGCGATACATCCTGTCGTCTAATTAAGCCACAACTAAACAAATTCCATCAGTAAACCATTTCCATGAAAAAAGTAATCATCATTGCTGTATTGGCCATGTTCGGTCAAGCACAAGCACAAAGTCCGGCTGTTACAGCTTGGCTGCAGAACAACACGCTTTACGGTAGCTACTATAGCGGTGGTAATTTCACGCCTCTTGCTATGACCGTATTGGCAAACTGCCAAGAGGTGAGCTATTCCAATAATTGGGTGTATGTGAAAACAAGAGGTATTCCAGCCTATCCAACAGGAATTTTTACAGGAGATGGAAATACAAATTTGGCAGGTGATCAGAATGCCATCTACAAATTTCCCTTAAACCCAACCGAGAACACAGGAACACCAACAGCTACTAGCGCAGGAAATAATGGCGTTTTCGTCAATGGCGTTTCCTTGTTTGATTGGCGTGATGGAGTGGCGTACAGTGCCAGTGCAGTAAATGGTATCTGTGGAGGCCCTCCCGGAAATCCTATGTGTTCAGGCGGACCGGGATCTACCCAAGCTTGGAACAGAGATGCAGTTCCTGCTGAAAAGGAAGGATTCGATTGTTCAAAAGGCCATCCTGCTGGAACTAATTACCACCATCACCAAAATCCAAGTGCTTTTAAACACGATAGCGAGACCTCTTCAACCTATTCTGATATCTGCGATTTGTACGATGCTGATGGATTGTACACCATTGTTCCAACAGAACACTCTCCATTAATCGGCTTTGCATATGATGGATTCCCAATCTATGGCGCCTACGGATATGCCAATACGGATGGAACGGGTGCAATAACAAGAATGAAATCGAGCTATCAGTTGACTAGCAACACCACGCGGGTCAATGGGCCGAATATGAATCAAGTAATTGGAACACAGACTTTTTTCAACGGCTATTTCAAAGAAGACTATGTTTATGTTGCTAATGCGGGTCAGGATTATTTGGATGAACACAACGGTCGCGTTTGTGTAACACCAGAATATCCGCAGGGAACTTACTGCTACTTTGCTACGGTAAATGCTGATAATTCTTCTGCCTATCCATATATCATCGGACCAACCTTTTATGGCAACAAAACCGCAGCAAAAGTTACCTCTATCAGTGAATCTGTTACCGTTTACACGCCATCTTTAACTGGTATATCTGAGAGCAACGAGCATAACCTGAACGTGACGGTTTTCCCTAATCCAGCAGCAGATTTTATTGGAGTACAAGTAAATGGTTTGGTGAAAGAGAATCTTCCAGTGACTGTTTATGACTTGGCTGGAAAGTTGGTTGCAACTGGCCAGGTTACCGCAGGAACTACAACTTGGTATCTTGATACGAGGACAATGTATGATGGAACGTATTTGGTGAATATTGCAAATACTACAAAGCGAGTAGTTATATCGAGAGATTAAGAGAAAAAGGCACTGTTTAAACGCGTGCTAAAGGAACAGAGAGGGAGAGGAGAAGGATGGTGGTAGCCCCCGTTTGACATTGGCTAGACACGCTTAATTGCCGGTTGCAGTTTATTGCAACTGGCTTTTTAGTTTCTACACCGAAACGTTATCTGATAATCTGCAAATAGCCGTTGCGGTTGTTTTCAATTCCTCGAATGTCTATGTAACGAATAATCCAGAAATAAACGCCATCGCTGGCGTGGTTTCCATCCCAGTTAATGAGCACGTCATCCGTTTCGTAGATTTTTCTTCCCCATCTGTTATAGATAGTGGTTTGCATGGTGGCAATGCTTTCGATGATTGCAGGAGTAAAAAGGTCGTTGAAGCCATCTCCGTTCGGACTGAAAACATTGGGAATTTCGAGCAAAACAGGACATTCTGCCAATGCAATTGAAATGAAATCTCGCGAAGTGCAGGTGGTGGTTACTTCAACCCAATAAAGCCCCGGTTCTGTAACGGTTAGTGTTTGATTGGAAGCATTGTTTTGCCATAAGTAGATCGCATCCAAAACGGCTGCATCAAGCGTAAGCGCTGTACCTAAACAAATGAAACCATCTTCGCCTAAATCAACCAACGGACTTGGCAATAAGCCGATGAAAATACTATCTGTAGCAGAGCCACATCCTGCAGTTACCTTCACTGAGTAAGTTCCATTTGGAGTTGCTTGGATGCTCGCAGTGGTTGCGCCTGCATTCCACAAATAAGTGGCATTTGGCATGGCGACATCTAGCGTGAGGGTTTCCTCTTGGCACAAGCTGGTGTTTTCTCCCAAATCAATCGCTGGCAAGGGAGCAAAAGCCACCATAATACTATCGGTAACACTCGCACATAGAGAAGTAACGGTAACCCAATAGATTCCATCTTCAACAACGGTGAAGGTTGACGAACTCGAACCATCTTGCCAAACATAGGAAGGTGCAGTGCTTGATGCATCTAGAAACAAGTTTTCGTTGGGGCAGAGAATGGTATCGTTTCCTAAGTTGACCACCACGGGCGCATCATAGTATACATTTACGGTATCAGCAATGCTTCCGCAACTGGAGGTAACGCTTACCCAATACGTTCCTTCTTGGGATACGGTAAAGCTAGGGTTGGCCGAATTATCTTGCCACAAGTAGGAAGTAGCCGAAGTGTTGTTTACATCAAACGCCAACGTTTCGCCAAAGCAGAGCGTGGTATCGTTTCCCAATTCAACTGATAGTTGTTGGTTTGTATTGATGAGATAAATACTATCGATTCCCATTCGCAAACCTCCGTATGGATTATTGGTTGATTGGTCTGGGTCGTCATCCCACGGAAGAAATTTGAAGGTGTGCGTGCTTGAGGTAGCCATAAACCCAAGGCTTCTGAATTCCCATGGTAGGTTGGTGCTGATGCCTAGTTCGTGGCTGGTGGTTGGAGCAGAAATTCCAATCTGAACATCATCGAGATAGATAATCCACGAACCTGTTGTATCTAAGAAATCGGCAAGCATCTGCTTTACCACGGTTTGATGAAAATTTACCGAATAGCATCCGCCAACGATGAAGCCTGAAATCTCTTGCATAAAACCTTCGTGGTAGAAACTGCTGGGAGCAGGACCACCCATTAATCCAGACATGAATGTAGAACCCGAATAGGCGTTTCCCATCACACCATTAGCCGCAGCTGGGCCAGTGAGGTTGGTTAGGTCTGGTGTGTCTTGTCCTACAGAAGTGGCCAAGCAATTGACATCTGTATAAGGAATGGTTTGCCAACCTGCTGGCATGCTGCTGAAACTGGTAACCACTCCGTCAAGGTCGCTATTAACAAAACTTTGAGCGTAAGTAATTACGTTGCATCCGAAGAATAGCGTGCAGAAAACATAATACTTTAACAGCTGTGACAAGGATGGCGATTTATCTCACTGATAATGGTATTGCTTTATGTTAATTCTCCTTTTTTAGAAGTACACAGGTTAATATTTGGCTTTTTTGCGAACGCAATTTTGGCTTTGGAACCTAAATATGGAATGGCCAATTCTGTTCAAGCCAAATCCGTTAAGTGATATTCTTTACCGAAGCAAAAATTATCGATGAATGAGTTGTTTTAATAGTTAAATGATTACTTTTAGTAGATGAATGATTTAATTACTGCAACTGAACTGGTCAGTTAATTCAATTATTACGAAGATGTTTACAACAGGAACCCACGCTTATTCTGACGTATTGGAAAAAGTAATCACACCCACAGCATTAGTTCTAATAGATGGAGACGTGGTGAAAACGTACCTCAATCCAGATGTTGAGATTAACGACCAATCAGCAGATGAAAACATTGAAGCCATTTGGGATTTAATCAAGAATCGCAAGGTTTATCACTTGATTGTACCAGATGCTACCACTCATATTACGGTGGAGGCCCATAACTACAGAAACCTTTCGTTTGAATCCATAAAGAAAGGGGAGGCCCTCATCATAAAAACACTTGGGCATCGTATCTTAGCAAAAATCTATGTTACTGCTAGAAAACAAGGTTATCCTGTTCACATTTTTGAAAATGAACAGGATGCTATGGCGTGGTTCGATTCATTAAGAATGCAAGAAGACAAAGCCTAATTACATCGGCTTTTTGATTCTATCTGTGGTGTCTAAACCAGAAAGTACTTCAATCTTAATTCCATCAGAAAGTCCAAGCATTACTTTGCGTTTCTCAAATACCTGAGGCAAGGTTTCTACTTCAACAAACGTTGAGTCAGGATGATTTCCGAATATGAGCAGTGATTCTTGAATGGCCAAAACGCTGTCTCTTCTTTCAAGCACAATATCTGCATTGGCGCTATAGCCAGAACGAATAAACACACCTTTCTGTAACTGTACTTCGGCCTTTATTTTAAATTGGATGGCTCCGTTTTCGGCAATACCCTTCGGTGATATATGGTCGAGTGTAGCATTAAAAGTGTGACCTTCCAACGCTCCGATAGTGATAAGTAAGTTCATTCCTTCTTTGATTTTACCTACTTCGCTTTCGTCCACTTTTCCCTCGAAAATCATTTCGCCCATGTCTGCAATGGTGGCAATGGTGGTGCCTTCATTAAAAGTATTGCTCTCAATAACCGAGTTGCCTTCTTTCATTGGTACTTCAAGAACCATTCCCGAAGCTGTAGAACGAATAACAGTATTCGAACTGCTTCCTTGGTCTTTGAGTGCTCCTTCTTCAATTAATTGCAAATTGCTTTCCGCTGCAAGCAGTTCTTGCTTTACGTTTTTGAGCTGAGTTCTTACAGGCTGAAATTCTGCTTCGGCAATGACTCCTTTATCAATCAGGGTTTTCTGACGATCGAAGTTTAGCTGGGCATCTTGCACCGCTAGTTCTGCCATTTGCACGCGGTTTTTAGCGTTGTTTAAACTCACCATGTCAGGCACAATCTTCACCTTGGCAATGGCATCGCCACTCTTTATCATTTGGCCTTCTACCACATATACTTTCTCTACAATACCAGATACACGTGGCTTAATAGCCACTTCTTTCTTTGGAGAAATGGTGCCCGTTGCCACGGTCTTCTTAATGATGTCGGTTTGGAATGCCTTTTCGGTTTCGAACACCACTGGCGGTTCTTGCGATTTATCGTAGAGGTGCCAAAGCGTGTATCCGAATCCACCAAGGATGATGACAACGACTAATATTCTTACAAATGTTTTCATGGCTTTAGTTTTCAGTTCGTAGTGCGTTTACAGGTTTTATTTCGAGTGCGCGATAAGCGGGAATGAATCCGGCAAAACAGCCAGAAACGATGAGTACGCCCAAGGCGATCAATATGGTTTGAAAGTTGACTTCTGGGTTTTTAAAAGAATCATCCTCAATTAGAGGACCCGCAAATTCTACCACCCAAACGCCAAGCACAATGCCAATGTAACCAGCCATGGATGTAAGCACCAATGCTTCGAGTATAATCTGACTTACAATGCTAAATGGACTGGCTCCAATGGCACGTCTAATGCCAATTTCTTTGGTGCGTTCTTTTACGATTACCAACATAATATTGCTGATACCTATAACTCCAGCCACTAAAGTTAAAGTTCCTACAAACCAAATTAAGAAATTGATGCCGGTGAAAACATTAGCGTACTCGGCAAATTCTTCTTCGTTGTTGTTGGTGCCAAATGCAAACTCATCCTCTGGATGTATGCGGTGGCGTTCTTTTAAAACCTTCAGCACCTTAGTTTCCAACTCTGATACCGAAACGCCATCAATCGGCATGAATCCGTAGTATCCGACCCAGTTTCCGTAGTTAAATGCCTGCTGAAAAGAACTCAACGGAATGAAAATGCTCTGCGCATCATCCTCTGCTTCTCCGCCAGCTTTCTTTGTTTTGATGGTGCCTACAACGGTAAAGAAAACGCCATTAATCTGGATGTTGCTGCCAATTATTTCCTCACCAGGCTCATATAAATCGTTTATGACCTTGGTGCCAATTACGGCCACTTTGCGTTTTTGGTCTAGGTCTAGTTGGTTTAGCAAGCGGCCCTCGGTTACTTGCATTGGTTGTATCTGAACTACTTCTGGATAGTCTCCTTTTATGCCGTAGGCTCCTGTGTTCATCCCGCGTACTACGTTGGCTGAACCACGCCATCCGCCCACTTCATTACGCGGTGCAATTACTTTGGCTTCGGGAACCAATTTTTGCAATGCCTTGGTGTCTTCATTGCTCATACTAAACCATCTTCCAGCTGGTAGGCCTTTGTATGGTTTTGAGGCGCGTTGTGTCCACACATAAAGTGAGTTGGTTGCGAATCCTTGGAACTCGCTACTCACTCCATTCTGCAAACCAGAACCGGCACCAAGCATAATAATGAGCATGAAAATGCCCCAGAGCACCCCGAATGCAGTAAGGGCTGTTCGCAGTTTATTGGCACCAAGGGTGTCAAATACTTCACGCCATCTATCTAAGTCGAAAATGCTCATTCTTCTCTTAATGCTTCGATGGGACTGATAGATGCTGCTTTAATGGCAGGCACAAGGCCTGCGAGGGTGCCTGCCACAATCAGCACCAAAGTAGCAATGCTTGCCGTGGAAAGATCTACCGATGGGTTCTGAAAAATGCCGGGATCTTCAATCATTCCGCTTACGGCTTCCAACGTAAAAACACCTGCTACTAAACCAAGATAGCCCGCAATGCTGGTAATAAAGATGGACTCCATTATGATAAGCGATACAACAGAAAAAGGGGTGGCCCCCAATGCTTTACGAATGCCAATTTCGCGCGTGCGCTCTTTTACAACAATCATCATAATGTTGCCAATACCCACGATGCCGGCTATGATAGTACCAATGCCAATAATCCATACAAAGAGGCTTATGGCGTTTAGCACATTCAAAACCTGCATGAATTGGTCGGTGGTGTTGTTAATCCACACAGCACGTTTATCCTCAGGAGAGAATTGATGCAAAGCAGCCAGTCTTTCACGGATTTTCTGTTCAATAACGAGGCTTTCTTCGGGCGTGGCATTTCCAATGGTAGAACTCATGGCATGTACGTTTCTTCCGCGGTCGAACACCATTTGACCAACCGTCATAGGTATGTAGCCGCGCCTGTTGTCTTGGTCGCCACCTCCGTCTTTAAACGTTCCCACCACAGTAAATGAAATGCCTCCAACGTTCAATTCCTTTCCTAAATGATCTCCATTTGGGAAGAGTTCCTGCTGAATAGGAATTCCGAGTACAATTACCTTCCTGCGTTCTTCAATGTCTATTTCGTTCAGAAATCGGCCTGTTACCATAGTGGCATTCTCGGCATAAAACTGGCCAGGGTGCGTGCTAATTACTCCATAATTTCCCTTTTTATCGCCATAGACCATGTCTCTGTTGTTTAGCCAAAGTCGAGAGGCGACATTTTCTAATCCAACAATTCGTCCGTCTAAGGCATTGTGATCATCGTCAGTAAATCCAATATGCCTGCCAGGTTGCATTCCCTTATAAGGAATTGTTGTGCTGCCCTGATAAACCCAAATACTGTTGATGGCATCTGACTTGAATTCTTCTTCAAAGCCATTGCGCAATCCATTGCCAGAACCGAGCAGAATGATGAGCATGAAGATTCCCCAAAACACGCTGAATCCGGTAAGAAAAGTGCGCAACTTGTTCTTACCGATGGTTTCAAATATCTCTTGCCATTTATCGAGGTCGAACACCTTTCAGTAATTAAAAATGAATATTTAAGAATGAGAAATGAGTTGCAGCAAGCATTGTCGGTATTTCAATTCTTAATTCTTAATTCATCATTATAGATGAGTCCATCTTTCATCATAATAATTCGATTGGTTTGATCGGCAATATCGTGCTCGTGCGTTACGATAACCACGGTCATTCCATCGGCATTTACATCCTTAAGCATTTGCATTACCTCTGCAGAGGTCTTACTATCGAGCGCACCCGTTGGTTCATCGGCCAATATCACTTTTGGTTTGGTAACAAGAGCTCTGGCAATAGCAACTCTTTGTTTTTGCCCTCCGCTCATTTCGCTTGGCAAATGTTCTGCCCAATCAAGTAGCCCAACCCGTTCTAAGTATTCCAACGCAATCTTGTTTCTAGCTCGCCTTCCAACGCCTTGATAGTAGAGTGGGAGCGCCACATTTTCCATGGCATTCTTAAAGCTCACCAGATTAAAACTTTGGAAAACGAACCCAAGTAATTTGTTCCTGTATTGAGCCGCTTTGGTCTCGCTCAGGTTTTGAATGAGTGTATTGTTAAGTTGATAGGTGCCCGAATCGTAATCGTCTAAGATGCCTATGATATTGAGAAGGGTAGATTTTCCAGTTCCAGAAGAACCCATAATGGAAACCAGCTCGCCTTCGTTAATGGTGAGGTCGATACCTTTAAGTACCTCCAAACGGTTAGTTCCCATTTGGTACGATTTCCTAATTCCTGTTAGCTTAATCATGTATTGGCGAAAATAGACCTAACAATTGGGAAGACTAGTTAAGATTTACAGCCTTGTGTTAAATTGTGTGAAGTGAAGCTACAGGCTTAATAAATGAGTGATTGAACAAAATGAAAGACTGAAGCAATCTTACAGCTCGCTATGAATAGATAAACAATCTAACCCGTATTTTTCGCAACTAAAATTCGACAATGCCCGCTAAAAAGACCCAACTTACACAAGAGCAGCGCCAAGTTTTTTTAAACCTACTCAAATCTCGATTTGATAAGAATATGGGGCGGCATAAGGGACTAAAATGGGATGCAATTGAATCAAAACTAACTACGAATCCACATAAAATGTGGTCGTTGTTTGAAATGGAACGCACCAGTGGCGAACCGGATGTGGTTGGCTATGATACCGCCACTGATACCTATCTCTTTTTTGATTGCAGTGCCGAAACACCTGCAGACCGAAGAAGCGTGTGCTACGACCGCGAAGGACTCGAATCAAGAAAGGAGCACCGACCAAAGAACAGCGCCATTGATATGGCAACCGAAATGGGAGCCGAACTGCTCACTGAAGAACAATACCGCCATCTGCAAACACTCGGAACCTTTGATTCTAAAACATCAAGCTGGCTAAAAACACCTACTAACATTAGAAACCTTGGAGGTGCAATTTTTGGCGATTTCCGCTTCGGAACCGTGTTCGTATATCACAATGGCGCTCAATCGTATTATGGTGGAAGAGCATTCCGCTGCGTAGTTGGGGTTTGAATTATCTTCGAGCCATGCGATTTATTCTCATTTTTTTTCTCCTTTCAACCACAACCATGGCACAGCAAATTCAGGTTACGGCTCACCGTGGTGCTTCGGGATATGCGCCCGAAAACACCCTTTCATCGGTTAAGAAAGCGTTAGAAATAGGTGTAGATAGATTGGAGATTGATGTGCAGCAAACAGCAGATGGCGTTGTGATACTGCTTCATGATAAAACCTTAAATAGAACCACAAACGCCAAAGGAAAAGTTGGCGCCATGACCTATGTCGAACTGAAAAAAGTGAGTGCAAACGCCAATTTTGAGGCTGAATTTTCAATCGAACCTATTCCCACCTTAGAGCAAGTATTTGAGTTGCTCGATGGGAACACTGAGTTTGTAATTGAAATAAAAGCAGGCAACAAAACCTATCCTGGCATTGAGGATAATGTGGCGGCACTCATAAAAAAGTACAAAGCAGAGAAATGGGCGCTGGTGCACAGCTTTAACGATAAAGTGCTTAAGCATTTACACAAACACCATCCAACTATAAGACTTCAAAAGCTTTTCGTTTCCTATTCGACAGGAGTAATGCTCGATTTCAAGCTCCACACAGTTAAGCTTTCTAAATACGAATATGTCGAAGGTTTTGGAGTAAGTAAAGGCGGAGTGAATTCCAAACTAGTAGAAGAAATACATTCGCTTGGTAAAATTGTTCATGTTTGGACAGTGAATAATGAAGAAGATATGACTGAAATGATTGACCTCGGAGTTGATGGGCTTATTAGTAATTATCCCGATAAGGCGAAGGAAATTGTCAGTCGAAAGCAGTAAGTTGAAAGGAGTGAGTCGTTGTGTCTCCGCCTGAAAGAAGTCACCCTGCTAGCGGAGCTTCCCACTCTCTTGTAAGAGAGGAGATGTGCGCCTATGACGGACGGAGGTGAGTGGAAACACGAATCATCCGTCTCAATCGCAAATCCTCTAAATTTAGCCCCATGACAGAAGCCCTCGAAAACAAACTCAAATCCATCTTTCTTACCGCCTTGGTCACGTACGCGGTCATCGTTTCGGTTGTCGGAATAGTAGCATTATCGCGAGGAGCAGACCGAAGTATATGGTTGGGCGTAACTGTTTCGGCTGCTACTATTGCTTTGTATTTCGCACGGTTATACCTCGTTCGTGTTCCAAGAACATCTCCTGGGCTAATGGGTTTTAGTATCTCCATCTTTGGAACAACGATGTATGCTATTTTTCAGAGCTACAATCTTCAGATTGTTTCTTCAGGACCAATCCTAGGAATGATTTGCTTGGCAGGTTGGGCTGCTTACGTGGCGTGGTATTCAGACCTTGGAGATAGGAGTAAGGAAAAAATCAAGGAAGGAAAACGATTACCTAAGATTGATTTAGAAGATTACGATGGCAACAAATTGAGTTCAGACGATTGGAAAGGACAGAAGCGGTTGGTGCTTTTCTATAGAGGTAATTGGTGTCCTATTTGCACGGCCCAATTAAAAGAACTGATTGATTTTGAAGCTAAGTTCAAAGAATTGGGTGTAAAGATTACACTCATCAGCCCGCAGTCGCATGAGAAAAGCCGCAACCATGCCAAGCGGGTAGGTATGGATTTCGATTTTTTGGTAGATGTAAACAACAGTGCCGCAAAAGCGTTGGGAATTTTACAGGAAAACGGCTTGCCGGCTGGTTTTCAGCTATTGGGCTATGAGAGCGATGTGCCCAAACCAACCACCTTTGTTTTAGACGAGAACGGGAAAGTGATTTTTGCCGACCTTACAACCAATTACAGATTACGAACGAGGCCAGAAGACATCTTGGCAGCACTAAAAAAATAGAATCGCGTCATTGCGAAGGAGAAACGACAGAAGCCATCTCATGCTACGAATACAAATTTTCATATCTGCGGTGTTTGTTTTGATTTCCATTAAGACCTTCGCACAGAATTGTACGTCAGAAAGGTATTTAAGCAATATTTTTCAATCGGCTGTTTCTCAAGATGTTGTGTTTGGCAATTCGCCAGCTTTGACGGCAGTTTATGTAGCGGAAAACGTTACGGTAAACCAAGCCATGACGATGGACATTTTCTTTCCGGTTGGAGATGCATTGGAAAAACGACCATTGGTGATATTGGCTTATGGAGGTGGTTACCTTTTTGGTACAAAAAATGACGAAGATGTATGGGCAACGTGCGATAGTTTGGCCAAGAAAGGTTATGTAACGGCAAGTATCAATTACAGAATGAACATGAATGTGGCAAGCAACACCAGCGCTGTTCGTGCCATTTACCGTGCAGCCCAAGATTATAGTTCTGCTATTCGCTACCTAAAAGAGTTTTCTGGTACTTACCAAATAGATACTAATTACGTGTTTGTGGGTGGCGTAAGTGCTGGTGGATTTTCTGCCATGCATGCCGTTTTCTTGGATGATAATGAAAGACCTGCGGCAACCTTTCAATCAGGAATTTTTGGAACAGATCCCGATTTAGGTTGTATGAACTGTGCGGGAAACGGTTATCAACATACAACTAATGTGCGCGGCATAATAAATCTTTGGGGCGCCCTCATGGATACCAGTTACATCCAACCAAATGAGGTTGTTCCCATCACCTTGTTTCATGGAACAGACGACCTTATTGTACCTTATGCTTTTGGATTTCCTTTTACGGCTTTGTTTCTTATGCCAGAAGTGTTTGGTTCTTTCAACATTGCTGCACGTATCAATCATTTGGGAGGAAATGCAGAACTAAATACGTTTTCTACAGGTCATAACATTTGGGGATTGAATGTAAATAACGTGATGGTAGGCGGACCAACTGAATACTGGAATCCTATAACCGATAGTATCATCTCGTTCTTGTATGAGAACATTCGCCCAGCGCAACCAGAACTCAGCCTTACCGAACCTGCTTGCCAATCGGATACCGTCTTTATACAGATTGTCAATTTCCCGGCAGATGGAAGAGGCTGTTGGAGTATAGAATTAGGAGATGTTGTATGGACTAGTGCGGATTCATCTAGCATTGGTGTGGTTTGGAATAACCAAGGAGTCTATGATGTGGAGGCAGTGGTGTTCAATCACTTAGAAGCATTTTCATTCCCAACAACTACGGAAGTAGAAGTGTATCCATTGCCAGTGGTAAGCATAACCAATAACATTGGAGTGCTAGAAGCTTCAGGTAATTATTCGAACTATCAATGGTACGTTGATGGACAATTACTGCCAGGAGAGAATCAATCGCAGTTAATTCCTACATCGTTTGGAGAATACACGGTAGAAGCAATAAATGCCCAAGGTTGTAGCATGCTTTCGGAGCCCTTATTAGCTGTTAGAATTCAAGAACAATCACAAATGATGACAGAAATTGCTGCCATTAAAGTTTTTGATGCGATGGGAAAATTAATTGTTGAATTCGAAAGTCTAGACGAATTTACTTTTCAGAAATGGTCAGCGTCTCAGATGGTGTTCATTCATTATTTTGATACCGAACAAAACCTAATTGGAACCGAGAAAAAGCTTACTACGGCTTTTTAACCAACTCCACTTCATCTCTATTGTAGAAAAAGCTAAGACGCATATTTTGGATAAAGAATTGGCGCAGTTTTTCTGACGAATCAAACTGCTCGTCAATGTTGTCTGTTACTTCAAACAAGGTCATTCCTGAAGGCGTAAGCACCAACCGGTGCAATAGAAAATCTTTGGTTCCCGATTCCACCAAATGCATAAAAACAAAACCATCTATAGATGTTGTGTGAGCCACATAGTTCTTTGTGTGGTAACCTTTTTCATCTTCGTTAAATTGATGATGCTCGATGTCGTAATGCACAGAATCGAACTCGGAAATCACATAAAAGGACGGGTTAACAATTGTCGCTTCTGTTGCTGGCACCCAAGAGCCAATGTACTCTGATTGTACCTTTTCTACAGCTGGTCCCAATGCAACTGGCGATTTGTAAGGACATCCCCACAAGAAGATTAGCATTACGAAAGTGAAGGCAAATAGGACGGTTTTTTTCATCATGCCTGCAAGTTATTGCATTTTTCGTTCCTGATAGAATGCAATTGCGTTGTAATTAGAGGTTTAGTATTGATTAATGTCAAATCAAACACTCTATTCATGCTATCTTGCGAGCACATTTTTAGTGCATGGATGAATTTCTACGATTGGCAGATCAGCTGGTCATTTATCAGTTGAGGTCGTCATGGTTTCAGATTTCCAAACTTTACAACGAGATGGCGGCCGAGCATGGTGCATCTGTAAGCATGGCGTTTATACTTCTTGCCATTAACGAAGAAGAGGGAACACCTGTAACCAAGATTGCCCCACGTTTAGGTATGGAGCCAAACAGTTTAAGCCGTATTCTCAAATCAATGGAGAAAGATGGTTTTATACTCAGAATAAAGGATAAAACAGATAAACGCCTGTCTTACGTTTGCCTCACCCCAAAAGGAAAAGAGAAGCGAGAAGTGGCGCTAAAAGCTGTTTATAGGCTAGAGCGCGCCATCGTTAATCAGATTGATGAGAAGAAATTGGCGGCCTTTTTTGAAGTGGCAAGCCATATTCCAGATGCCATTGAAGAGTTTAAACAGAAGATGGCTTCATACTAAACTTAAGTATGCTACCGATTTAGCAAGAAAAAAGCCCAATCAGAAGATTCTGACTGGGCTTTTATTAACTTAAAGACGAATGCCTAACGCTTGATAATACGTTTTGCACTCACGCCTTCTGCTGTGGTAATTCTCAGTATGTAAGAACCATTTGGTAAAGATGAAATGTCAATCTTGTTGTCACTTACTTCTGGTCTTAGAACTACAGCTCCCAGCACGTTTATAACCTCAATAGACTGAACAGAATTCGTAGCTACATCAATCGTAAGCGGTCCAACCGTTGGAATTGGATAAACAGGCAATTCCTTCGCAGCACGAATTTCGGTTACGGAAGATGGTTCTTCTCCATATTTAAGGTTCAATTTTGGTGCTTTTGATGGGTCCGAAGCATCATTGAATGTGATAGATCCGCCAGTAAATCCTGGTACAGAAATCAAGAATTGGATGTGATCTGATGCGCTAATGTTCGCTAGCATTTCAGCAGTAAGATCGAGTCTCAGCCAGTGACCATTTTTAGAATTATTGTTGAATGAACCGTGCTTGCAAGGCTCTCCAGAAGCATCGCCAGTTTCCATATAATCAACTGCTTCAACTTCTGCCGTTGTTCCGAGTGTACCGTTTATCATAGTCACCACTAAATCATTTGCAGCAATTGGATTCGTTCCAGAAATACTTTCTCTACGAAGAAAAATACTTGCGCCTGCCAATGTTGTGTCTGCCATTTGCTGTGTATTGAACGAAACAACTGCGGCTACTTCGTTACCTCCTGATTCTCCAAGCATGATGGTCGATGAGACATCTCCAGCAGACGAAACCGAGCCATCCATGTTTCCTCCTTCGGAAAGCGCATACATGTCGTCCATGAAGTAATTCTGATAGAATTGTTCTCCTTGGTAGGTAAACATGGTCAAATACGCATCAGTAGAAAGGTGGAAACAATCGGTGAAGATTCCCGCATACAACCTCATTGTTTCTTTTGGCGATGGATAAGCTGGATCGCCCAATGGGAGAGGTTGGGAAAATGCCGGGTAGGTACCTCCAGGCGCTACGCCTAAAGCAGTGGCTTGTCCGTAAGTATATTGTAGAATGGCCTGTGCACGTACAAAGTCAATCAGTGGATCGGCATCGGTGTATGCTGCAACTGAATCAGAGAAGTAATTAAGAATAGTGTTTATCTCTAAGAATGAAGGTTGCCCCATGTCATTCCAAGTACTGTAAAATGGATGGCTCGTCTGAAAAGGTGCGATTTCTTCAATAACTTCTTCGAAGTTTGGATAGGCATAACCAGCCCAGAAAACGCGCATTCCCGGGCGAGTGCTTTTTAAGAATTCAAGAACAGCTTCTAGTCTAACAGAAACGGCTGCTAGTAGACTATCTGTTTGATGTTGCGTAAAGCTTATGTGCCAATCGCCTAATACGTCATTTCCACCAATACTTAGATGAATGATATCTATCTCTGGATTGGCGTCAATTAGGGTTTGAATAGCGTCTTGTTTCGTTTGTGTAAGAAAATCGTCCGTTTCTGCACCATTTTCGGCAATGACAACGCTTGATGCGAATTTCTTGTCTGAATGGCCTAAAATTTTAAGACCATTTGTAATAGTTTGATCGGCATTCATGAACGAAGCCCAACTATCTCCTACCAAAAGCACGCGGTTAGTTGGGGTTTCAACACATTGGGCATTAACCATAAGTGTTCCTATGGTTAGAAGGGCAGAGAGGATAAAAATTCTTTTCATGGGGTTTATTAGTGATTTAATGCGCTGAAATTAAGGATAATGTAACATTAAGATCAAACAGAAATTGAGATAGATACTCGAATGTCCTTGGTTATACATGTCGTTTGATGTGCTGCGGACCAAGTTCGGAAATAGAACTACAACCAATTAATTGCATAACGCGGGTCATTTCGTCACGAAGAATGTCATAAGTACGAGTAACTCCAGCTTCGCCACCAGCTGCCAAACCATAGAGGTATGCACGGCCAATAAGCACACTAGTTGCACCAAGGGCGATGGCTTTAATTACATCCGAACCACGCTGAATGCCGCCATCAACAATTACTTCAATGTTTGGTCCTACGGCTTTTACCACATCCGGCAAAAGGTCTAATCCAGCTGGTGCGCCATCCAACTGGCGTCCGCCATGATTGGAAAGAATAATTCCCGTTGCACCCATTTCGGCAGCAAGTATGGCATCTTCCACTGATTGAATTCCTTTTAGCATAAACTTGCCACCCCAAAGCTTTTGGAGTTCTTTGGCGTCTTCCCAAGTTACCGAAGCGCTAAATTGTTGATTGACCGTATCTACAACTTTTAAAGCATCTGCTTTGTGTGGAAGGTGCTCTACCATATTGGCCATTCGCATCTTAGGTTTTGTAAGAAAGTTGTACAACCAAGTTGGTTTGCTCAAAGCAGATAAGGCCGTGTTTTTTCTCAAAACCGCAGGCCTTCCATGCCCATTTCTCAGGTCGCGTTCGCGTTTGCCAAGAGAGGCAAGGTCAACGGCAAGCATTAATCCATCATAATTTTCTCTCTTGCAGCGTTCAATAAAATCATACACCATGTTTTTGTCGTGCCAAGCATAAATCTGAAAGAACAGTGGTCCTTTTGATTCCTTGGCTACATCTTCTATTGATGTGGTGGCAACCGTACTTAGCGAATAAGCGGTTCCGGCTTTGTGTGTAGCGCGAACAACGGCTTTTTCCCCTTCCCAATGGAACATGCGCGTCATTCCAGTCGGAGCAGTGACAATTGGCATGTTAATCTTTACTCCTTGAAACGAAGCGGAAAGGTCAATCTTGCTTACATCCAGCAAAACACGCGGAACGAATTCGTACTTGCTGAAGGCATTTCGGTTCCATTCGGCAGTAAGTTCATCTTCGGCAGAGCCTTCTAGGTAATCAAACATCACCGAAGGGAGCTTTTTTATGGCAAGCTCGCGCAAATCTGCAATGGAGAAGCATTCTTTCAATTCTGACATGGCCGAAATTTACTCAACTTCTATTTTGGTTTATTGCTTGGGAATTCGTGAGCCAGCAAATTAAGCAGCCTGTTTTCTTTGTAATTCGAGTTCGGCCTGCATCATTTTGGTAGTTTTTCCTGTACCGTCTTCGGTCCATCCCGGAGGGCCAAATACGTACATAAATCGCCCTTTCCACGTTTTGGCGTTCATTACATCATGCCAAATGTGAACGTATTCGTGCGAAAGAACTTCAACTGGATTATGCGACTTTGGTGGGTGCAATACACCATATTTAATGGTTTTCTCATCGTCTTTGTCCTTAAAAGTTCCGAACATCTTATCGAAAATAATGAGGTAGCCACCATGGTTCTTATCCAAATACTCAATGTCGGATGAATGATGCACTTCGTGATGCTTGTGCAGGTTGAATATCTTCTCCAAGAATCCCAAACGTGGCATCCATTGCACGTGCAGTTGGTATTGCCAAAAGGCTTCTATGCTTAAGCAAGTCATTAGCATAATAGGATGAAAGCCAAGTGCACAAATCCACATATAAAAGAAAGGTTTGTAAAAGAGCGTGACCCAACCGTTACGAACAGCGGTTCCTAAATTGAAATGGTCTGATGAATGATGAACAATATGTGCTGCCCAAAGAAACCGCACTTCGTGGTTGGCACGATGAACCATGTAATAGCTGAAGTCATCTAGCACTTGGCAAATGAGCCAGATGTACCACGTACCTAAACCAAATGCTGCCCAACCAAACATGATATTATGTCTAACACCATCTGCACCTTCTGGATTGAAGATGATGTAAACCACTGCAAAAACGATGAGCGAAAACGCCTTGGCTGCTCCTGCCAGTAAGGCAGCTCCAATTCCCATGGTACCGCTTGTAGCAAGATCTTTCCACTTATACAATTCTGGATTGTACTTAAGGCTGAAAATTATTTCCACCACAATGAGTGCAATGAATATAGGACCACCGTATATCATAAGTTCGGTAATCTCGTATTCGGTCATTACCCGTTGGGCTTCGGCAGAAAGTGTTTCAAAAAAGGACATCTTATAGTGAGAGGTTATGGCTATTGCCTTTTTAAAGGCAGAAAGACCGCCAAGATAGGAATTAGCTCAACTTTCAATCAAGCATAAAGCTCTTCTTGCTGCTCGGCTACACGCTTATCTGATATATACTGGTCGTAAGTCATCAGTTTGTCTAAATAACCGTTCGGACCTATTTCAATAATTCGGTTGGCTACCGTTTCTACAAACGTATGGTCGTGCGAGGTGAAAAGCACCGTTCCGTTGTAATCTACTAACGCATTATTGAATGCTTGAATGGATTCGAGGTCGAGGTGATTGGTAGGTTCATCAATAATGAGCAAGTTGGCCTCATTCATCATCATACGACTTAGCATGCAACGCACTTTCTCTCCTCCAGAAAGTACCGAAGCTGATTTGAATACTTCTTCTCCTGTGAACAACATTTTACCGAGGAAACCACGGATGTAAATCTCGCTCTTGTCTTCAGAGAATTCGCGCAACCAATCGATTAGATTGTCTTTTGTATTGAAATAGTGTCCGTTTTCGGTTGGAACATATGCGGTGGTGATAGTCTGTCCGTATTCAAAACTGCCCGAATCCGCTTTCATCTCTCCCATTAAAATTTGAAAGAGTGTAGTGGTGGCCAAACCGCTTTTGCTGATGAAAGCAATTTTATCTCCACGATTAACTTCAAATGTAAGCTTAGAGAATAATGATTTTCCGTTCAAACTCTTACTGATAGAATTCACACTTAGAATCTGATTTCCTGCATCACGTGCTTGTTTGAAGATGATGCCTGGATATTTACGCGATGAGGCTTGAATCTCATCCACATTAATCTTTTCAAGCAATTTCTTGCGGCTTGTAGCCTGCTTGCTTTTAGATGCATTGGCACTAAAACGTTGAACGAATTCTTGTAGTTCTTTCATGCGGTCTTCGGCCTTTTTATTAGCACTCAACTTTTGGCGCAATGCTAATTGGCTCGATTCGTACCAGAACGAATAGTTACCCGTGTAAACCTTGATTTTCTTAAAATCGATGTCGGCAATAGAAGTACACACCGTATCTAAGAAGTGTCTATCGTGAGAAACAACGATAACGGTGTTCTCAAAATCCATCAAGAAGTTTTCTAACCACTGTACGGTTTTAAGGTCGAGATCGTTGGTAGGTTCATCCAGAATTAACACATCTGGATGACCGAAAAGTGCTTGTGCCAACAAGATTCTGACTTTAAGTGCACCTGGCATGTCTTTCATAAGAGTATAAAGCTGGTCTTCTGCAATGCCCAAACCGCTTAGGAGCGAAGAGGCGTCAGATTCGGCATTCCAACCGTTCATTGCTGCAAATTCTTCTTCTAGTTCAGAAGCTTTGATGCCGTCTGCTTCTGAAAAATCTGGCTTAGCATAAATGGCGTTTCGTTCCTGAATATTCTTCCAAAGCACGCTATGTCCCATCATCACTGTATCCAGCACCGTAACCTCATTGTATTCTGAGTGATCTTGCTTTAGCACTGCCATTCGCTTTCCTGGCTCCATGTGCACAGATCCAGAGTTCGGAAGTATCTCGCCCGAAAGAATTTTCAGGAATGTAGATTTACCAGCACCATTAGCGCCAATAACGCCATAGCAGTTGCCTTGGGTAAATTTAATGTTCACGTCATCAAAAAGAACGCGTTTACCGTATTGAAGCGAAATATTAGAAGTAGAAAGCATTGGTCTTGTTTTTCGGGGCGCAAAAGTAGCCAATAGTGAACAGCGACCAGCGAAAAGTGAATAGTTCTAGCAATTCGTAAGCAACACACATGTTCTATCCAACACATGGGTGCAGAAGTTTATCCTAACTTTCCGCTGATGATAACCTCACTTCTTAAATT
>JAIOYO010000065.1 GCA_021741075.1 Flavobacteriales bacterium
GCCTATTTGGCCTCTTTCAAACCTTCTTCAATCATTCCGTAAAACTGATCCAATTTTGGAAGGATGATAATGCGCGTTCTGCGGTTGGCCGCACGGCCCTCAGCAGTTTCGTTCTCTGCAATGGGCATGTATTCTGCTCGTCCTGCAGCGGTCATGCGAGAAGGATCAATATTGAAATCGTTCTGTAGCACGCGCACAATAGAAGTGGCGCGTTTGGTGCTCAAATCCCAGTTGTCTTCTAGGTCGCCTTTTCGGTACGAAACGTTGTCTGTGTGCCCTTCAATCATCACTTCGAAATCTGCTTTTGCAACTAGAATTTTGGCAACTTTAGAAAGAACCGTCATTGCTCCGCTGTTTAGTTTAAAGCTTCCGCTTTTAAACAAGAATTTGTCGGAGATAGAAACGAAAACTGCTCCTTTATCGACTTTGATTTGAATGTCTTCATCATTAAGGTCGCCAATGGCACCTTTGATGCTTGTAACAAGCGCAAAAGTTACCGAATCTTTACGCGTGATGGCATCTTGTAGACTGCGAATTTGCTTGTCCTTTTCGTTGATTTTCTCTAATGATTTTTCCAAGTTTTCGGCCTCTTTCTTTGACAGTGTTGCCATGTCGCCCATGTTGCCAATCAACTTATCATTTTGAGACCGAAGACGAGCCAATTCTAAGCTATCTCGTTCGGCTTGTTTTTTCAATGAAATCAACTCTCGCTGAGCACGACCTAGGTCATTTTGGTTCTTTTCGTACATGTCTTTCAGACCGACATATTCATCGCTGAGAGCAGTGTGTTTTTTAGTAGATACGCAGCTGCTGAAAAGCAGTACGGAGAGTGCAAAAAATGCTAGTTGTTTCATAATTGGGTTAACGTGTTTAGTCGTGGCAAAAGTATAACGCACCAACCTTGCCAATGTTGGAAATGGAGAAAAATTTTAACGAACGAATGTGTACAATAATGAACTTAGACTTCTACGCCTTGGTTCCACTCCTGTTTTTCCTTGATAGAAGCCTCAATGTCTTCCAATCTTCCCTTTGGAATGGCGGCAATGAGTTTTTTGGTGTATTCGGTCTGAGGATTGGAATAAATCTGATCGGCATCGCCCATTTCTTCCACTACGCCTTTGTTCATTACCACCATACGGTCGCTCATGAATTTTACGACTGAAAGGTCGTGAGAGATGAAAATGTAGGTGAAATCGAAGTCGCGTTTTAGTTCGTTCAACAGGTTAAGAACTTGTGCCTGAACAGAAACATCCAAGGCCGAAACCGACTCATCGCAAATGATGAATTGAGGACGCAACGCCAAAGCGCGGGCAATACATATCCGTTGACGTTGACCACCTGAAAATTCGTGAGGATAGCGGTAAAAATGCTCTGGAAGCATGTTAACGCGCTCCAAAAGCTCCAAAACCTTTTCCTTGCGTTCCTTGTCGTTTGCGTAAAGTTTGTGAACCTGCATTGGCTCCATAATCGCATCGCCAACGGTGATCCGTGGGTTGAGCGAAGAATACGGATCCTGAAAGATAATTTGAATGTCTTTTCTAACCTCTGTCAACTCCGCGGTTGTCATAGAATGCATCGGGTTTCCTTTGAAAATCACTTCGCCACCAGTGGGGTCCACCAATCGAAGAACCGTTCTTCCAAGCGTGGTCTTTCCACATCCCGATTCGCCCACAAGTCCAAGCGTTTCGCCTGGATAAACATCAAACGTTACATCATCAACCGCTTTCACTTCCTCGGTTACTTTTCCGAAGAAATTCTTCTTCAAGGGGAAATACGTTTTTAGGTTTTTGATTTGAAGAATTGGCTTTTGAGCATACAATTTCTTGTGTGCTTCTTCGCGTTCTGCAACCGTCTGAATTTCCTTCTGAGTGGCTTCCGTTACGCTTTGCTCAATTTCTTGAATGCTGCCAGATTCATCCACTTGCATAAAGTCAGAAACAATTGGCAGTCGCTTCAAGCGCACATCTAAAGGCGGACGACAGGCCAATAAACCTTTTGTGTACGGATGTTGCGGATTGCTGAATATCTCTAAGACGGGACCTTGCTCTACAATCTTTCCTTTGTACATCACCACAACCTTGTCGGCCAATTCGGCAATTACACCAAGATCGTGAGTAATAAACAAAATGCCCATGTCTTTTTCGCGCTGTAGCTTCAGCATCAAATCCAAAATGGTTTGCTGAACAGTTACGTCCAAGGCTGTGGTTGGCTCATCTGCAATCAGAATGCTCGGACTGCAACTCATTGCCATTGCAATCATCACCCGCTGTTTCTGTCCACCAGAAATTTGATGTGGATACTGATCAAAAATCGCCTCTGGCCGTGGCAATTGAACCTCTTTGAAAAGCGCAATGGTCTTTTCTTTAGCCTCTTTCTTGTTCACCTTTTGGTGCAGAAGAATGGCTTCCATTACCTGATCACCACAGGTGAAAACAGGATTGAGCGAAGTCATTGGCTCCTGAAAAATCATGGCGATATCGTTTCCACGAATGGCGCGCATGTCCCTTTCGTTGAGCTTTACTAAATCAACAACCGAATTATCGTTCTTATGGAACAATATTTCTCCGCCAGAAATTTTTCCTGGAGGATTGGGAATCAAACGCATAACAGAAAGGGAAGTAACAGACTTTCCCGAACCAGATTCGCCAACAATTCCGATAGTTTCACCTCGATTGAGCGTAAAACTCACATCGTTTACGGCTTTCATCACTTCTCCATCGGTACGGAATTCCGTAACGAGGTTCTTTATTTCCAACAGTTTTCTATCCGACATGCGCTTGTTTAATCAGTTGTCAAAATTATAAATAGTGAGAGAGAGCTTAGGTTGTCCGAATTCGATGCTTTCATCCGCCAACGCAAATTCGACCTCCAAGTGAGATTCTCGGTGTCGCCAAACGTAGAATCCACCATCCAAATTCACCTCACCAAAATTTGAGTTGTATTGGTTAACTAATGTTTGCTGAAAGCTGTTCAAGCTTGCCGTATCGGCAAAGAAAATATCGGCCTGAATGGCGTAAAGCTTGTCTTGGTCGAACTCATAGCGAACCAAAAGTTCCGAATCTTCCACTTTGAATTCGCAACTGAGCACACCTTCTTCATTCAAAGTCGCATTGTCTTGTGCTGCTTGTTTCAGCACCTTTTCGTACGTGTCTCCAATAGAACATCCTCGGAAATGGCCTTTGTCCTGTCCCATTATTGGCCCTAGCACATCAACAGATTCAGAACCTCCACAGGCAATTAAAGTAATGGCCAAAGTGATGTATAAAAAAGCTCTCATAGTCCTATAATTTGATCTTCATGTAAAATTTCTTCTCCTCTAAAACGAAGCAATAGCTGCGCCACCGCCAAGGTATCGCGTTTGCAATAACGCTCTATACGGCCAAGGTCATTTTCTTTATAATAAACACGAGCCACATCTTTGCCTTCAATATCGGTTTTTGGTGTTGGAACGCCAAGGATGTGCGTTAGCAATTTGAGCGATGTGTAGCTTTTCCAATCTCCAAATTTCCAAAGTTCCATCGTGTCTAAATGCTGCACTTCCCATGGTTTTTTGCCCACCATGTTCAGGATTTTCGGCATTGGAATACGGTTGATAACCAATCTTCGGGCGATGTACGGAAAATCGAATTCTTTGCCGTTGTGTCCGCACAAAAGTTGGTTAGGAGCGTTGTAATGGCTGTTCAGCATTTCAGCAAATTCGCGAAGCAACTCACGTTCGTCATCACCATAGTAGGAGTGAAGCCGGAACTCCATTTTCCCACCTTCGCGAAGCTTAAAAGCACCTACAGAAATGCAGATAATCTTTCCGAACTCGGCATAGATTCCAGCACGCTCGTACATTTCTTCTCCCGTTTGTTCTTCTTTCGAAAGCTTACTGGCCTTATCGTGCCAAAGCGTGGCCGTTGTCTCGTCCAATTGCTTGTAGTCCGCAAACTGTGGAACCGTCTCGATGTCGAGAAACAGAATCTTGGTGAGGTCGAGGTGAAGCAACATGGTCAGCGAATTAGAATTCCTGGTCTGTCTATCAAAGGTATTTGAATGAGGTTGTCTTCCAACACGCTGTCGGGAACAAAAATGTACTTGCGGTCGTGAATTACGCCATCGATGTAAAAAGTGAGCCGGTATTCGTTGTTCAAGCCGAATACTTCGGGCATAATTTTCTCCACTTTCTTGAACGAATTTGAGTCTAAATCGTCAAGAAAATGGCTTAACGTGGAGGTTTTTATTTCCTCTTCATTGCGCCAACCATAACCTTTTGAGGCCACAATAATGTTTTTCAAATCCACGTGCTTATGATTGAGGAGATAAACGCCCCATTCCGGATTTGTTTCATCAGTTTCTTTGACAACTGCCATCGAAACGCCTTCAACTTTCGGAATATGTATGTCTTTTTTCACTTGATGCAAACGTAATTAGAATTGGGTATTTCAGTAATCGATAAAAGGAATGTTGCTAAAATGTAAGCTTGCGCACAACATCAAGGCAATTCTGTGGTTAATTTGGTACTTAAATGAGTCGTTTGTTACTTTTTTTGTTGCTGCTTTTACCTGTTTTCTCCCAAGGACAAGAACCGCATTTAATTCTCAGCTCTCTAAATGCCTACAAACAGACCAATGGCGTGTTGGTTCGCTGGGTGATAAAAGGAGGAAATCAGTGCAACGGAACTAAGGTATTCCGTTCGGCAAATGAAGAATTGTTCGAGATAATCAACTTTATACCGGGAATTTGCGGAAGCACCACTGCCAGCGAAACATATCAATTCTTTGATTCTGTTCCTATTCCGAATGCGTACAATAGCTACAAACTCGAGTTAGGCACGCAAGGGTTTTCAGACACGATTACCGTATTCTTTGAAGATTTTGGAAAGGCAAACCATATCATCCAATCAGACCATCAAAACCATTCGTACCGCATTCTCTTTAGCAACGACCTCAACAGTAAAGTTGTATTAGAAGTTTTTAATCGAAGCGGAAATCTAATGCACTCAGAATCGGGGAACGATACTGATTTTATCATTCGACCTACTGGTTGGAATGCAGGCGTTTATCTATTTCGGATTTCAGGGGTGGCTGAAAAAGATATACGGGGAAAGATTTATTTTGCTGGCGAATGAGATTACTAACTTCTCTAACCGTTGCACTTCTAGCCTTTGCTGGCTGCGAAAAGAAATCCGATGTCTTCATGTTCGATTGCGTGGTCTTTGATGAAAAGGTTGATGCGCCCGTTGCAGGTGCTAGTGTGGTGATGAAAGTGCAGAACGCTGCAGGTGGTTTCAATCCAGTTTACGTGACCGTGGGCACGGGCACTACTGATGCTAACGGGCGGTTTTATATCGAAGTGGAAAAGAACGTTTATTACTCGTTTCGGGTTGAGGTTTCACACTCAAAGCACTTCGATGAAAGCTTCGATATTAATCCGGATGATGTTCCATTTAGCACGGCTTATTCTACCACGTTTGAACTTGAACCAAAAGCTTGGATTTCGACACATCTGATTAATCAGAATAGCTCTCAAACTGCCACTTTCAAAGTGGTTGCAGCGTCAAATGGTTGTGCCGATTGTTGCCAATCCACCAACACAATTGTGCAAGGAAGTGTGGTCGACAGCGTTTTCACTTGTCAGGTTTACGGGGAACAACAAATTGCGGTTAATGGAAACTATGCTGATGTAAACGGAGCAACGCATCAGATAGCTGAATCGGCTTTCGCAACGGCCTTTGATACAACAGTAGTAACGATAATTTATTAGTACTCAGCTTTCTGCGTATTATCTTTGCGGCCATGAGCGATACCACCAATCTACAATTGGGAGATTACGACCCAGATTTTATACCGCCTTCTCCAGAATTTGTAAGCAACCTTACTGCCCTTGGTCGTGCGTATTTCCAACCACAGTTTTTTGGAATGGAAAACCTAGACAAAGACAAGCCCGCCATGTACGTTACCAACCACAACGTTTTGGGGGTGTTGGATGGAACACTTTGGGCTGCCGAAATGTATGTGGAGAAAGGAATCTTTGCTCGTTCGTTGGTGGATGATCTTCATTACATGATGCCTGGTTGGCGAGACCTTGCTGCCAAAGTTGGTTTTGTAAAAGGAAGTCGTGAAAACTGCGCACTCATGATGGAACACGGAGAACACATTATGGTGTATCCCGGTGGCGGAAGAGAAACCTGCAAGCGGAAAGGCGAGAAGTACAAACTGACGTGGAAAAAACGCACTGGTTTTGCACGTATGGCCATTGAAAGTGGGTACGACATTATCACTGTAGCGCAGGTAGGACAGGAAGATTCGTATGATATTGTGATGGATGGAGACGAACTGATGGAATCGAAGTTCGGTGAGTGGTTAAAGGAAAAGGGAATTGCCGCAAAGTATCTTAAAGATGGCGAAACCATGTTTCCGTTGGTGAGAGGAATCGGCCCAACCATGTTGCCGCGTCCTGAACGACAGTATTACGCTTTTGGACCACGTATTTCTACCAAGGAATACGAAGGAAAAACGGATGAAGAAACGTTATGGGCGCTTCGCGATAAAGTAGAACTTCAATTAGAGTTGGACATGACCAAAATGCGCATCAAAAAATTGGAAGATGGCGATGGTGGTTGGTGGCGCGGGTTGCTTAATCGGCTTTAAGCATACTTCTCAATAGCCCAAAACACGAGTATTACAATACCAAGTAATAAGGGAGCAGTTAGTAGCATGATGAGGATGCTTTTCCAGATAGGTCGCTGCTTTCTCCGCTCGTTAACCCAGAAGCGCGTTTTTGCACCCAGAACTCCAATGGAGGCATAAAGGAATACGCTGAACACATTAGATATTCTCAATGTATCCAATGCATACATCATCCCTACAACTAGGCAGGCACTCGCGTAAATTGGCAAGGCGGTATAAAGTAGGTTTCCAATCAAAGCATTAGCATAATCTGGTCCAAGGATTTTAGCGGTTGCGCCAAAACTTTCGTATTCCTCTTTGATTTTATGCAATTGTTGCTCCACTCCTTTTAATCCGAAAATGGAGTGGCCATCTATGTTAATTACAACGGAGTTCGTCTGTACCTCAGCAAATACAAAAAGCTCACTGCTAAAAAAGCCATCTCCACCTTTACTGGCCTGAAAAAAACCGTCCTGTTCTTTGCCGAAATGACCATAATCAAGCGATTTCATTATTGGATGAAATTGAGACAGTAAATTTTGTGCGGTAGTCCCTTCCTTGGGCTCAACAACTAGGGTTAGAAGCGGACTTGATGGGCTTATTGATTTCATTACATCCAAAGCATAAATCATTTGCCTTTGATTGGAAAAATTTGAATCTCCATCTCTGGAGTAAGGTCATGTCCAACCACGATTATAGACGGTTTGTCATTGTAATTGGCGAATCCTGCACCATTTCTAAAAGTAACATCTCCGCTGCATTGAACCGAATACGTAGCCACTTTTTGCATCATAGTGTAAGGGTCGGCATCGGTGTCCATTCGGTAAACATCGGCCCTGTCAGCGCCATTTCCTGTGCGGCAAAATCCAGTAATGTACATTCCTGAGGAATCCTGAGTAAGTTGTAAGTTCTGGTAATTGCCATAATTCTTATCCACCCACTTTCTTCTTATCGCCTCGCGGCTATCCCAGGTAGTCCATTTTTCAAATGTGAAATTCTTTGAATACGGGTCAAGATTATTGGAGATGTAGAAATCAATTGTGGTACAATCCCATGTTCCTACAGCCAACAGAAAATGGTCTTTGCGCTTCAAAAGAGCCACCGCTCCAGCCGTACTGAATTGATATTCGCCTTTTCTACGAAGTGTGTAAACGGGTGGTGTTTGCAGTTTCTCAAAGCTTGTTACATCTATTTCCCCCAAAATCAAAAATCCAATTTCTCAAATTGAATTGTACAGCTTTTTTTAAATCACGAAATTAGCCGTAATGACTTCCGTCTTCTTTTTGCCGCCCATTCCTTTATTAACGGACACACTCTTTTCAAAGGTCTTTTGAACCCATTTATTACGGGTTTTAAAGACGTTCAAAAGGTCGCTCGGATAAGAGCTCAGAATAAACTTTCCTTCAAGCTTCTCAAGCTGTTTCAGCAGCATTTCAAAGTCCTCTATCGTATAGCCATCGTAATGGCCACAATCACTATTGAAATAAGGCGGATCGATATAGTGGAACGTTTCAGGTGTATCACGTGAGCGAATGATTCGTATCGCATCAGTACATTCTAATTGAACGTTCTGTAAACGAATAGCAAACTCCTCAGTAAACGCCTCGCGCTTATTAGTTATCTTCTTGCTGGTGGTGTTCTTTTTCTTATCATAGCCCCAACTTCCATCCAGCATAGAGCTGAACGATTGATTAGCCAGCACCCAAATAGCCCAAGCACGTTGTATGCGAGTAAAAAGGTGTGGGCTATTATATATTACCGAAGCATCCTTATGAAGTGTTCTGGAGTGCAAACTGATTCTTATCTCCATCTCCAATGCCGGAAACTCACGCTGCACGGTCTCATAGAAATTAACCAGCTCTTTATTCGTGTCATTCAGCACCTCAACCGCACTTGGCTCTTTTTGCCAAAATAATGCAGCACCGCCACAGAATGGCTCGTTGTACAGCGTATGCTCAGGAATTAAAGGAAGAATGTGGCGTAGCATATTCTGCTTACCGCCATAGTAGCTAAAAGGTGGCTTCATGTGTTTAGATTATCGACAGTTTATTTTCCATAATTAACACACATTCGATAGCGATTCAAAACATTAAAATCAACTAGTTGTCTATTGTGCAATGCTAAGACTCTTTCACTTGAAGCGAAAATCGAATTTTCAGTGTAACTGAACCCATAGTAAACGCACCGGGTTCTTTGGTGATACGGAAATAGTTTTGATTGGGCACAGACTCAACCGTGCATAGCTCATTGTTCCCAAAGATACCAAGGCCATAGTTAACACCATCACATTCAACAGCCAAAGGAAACGGCATCCTCACCCTAAGTTCAGTCGCATTGGCTGCAATGGTCGATACAATGACGTTGAGGTTTATTTCCATCATTCGATTACATACACGGTATTTGTAGTCGTAACTCGATACCGTCCATGTGACCGGGTTGCCAAAATCATCCTGAGCAGTGAACAGGCCGACACTCGCATAGCTTTTCCATTTTGGGTGGATGATGTCCTTCCAATATGGCGTATTATTATCTGCCTCCATCATTCCGGCAGAAATTATAGAGGCCTGTATAATGGTCGCCTTGCTAACCTTATGCACATCAGGCGTTGAACCATCGGCATAAGATTGAGGGTCCGGACCAAGCGTTGACTCTACGATTGCCCAACGGAAATAGCTTTGAGTTCTCACCAAGGTTCCGGCATCCACTTGCAAAATCTCACCGCCCATCACTATCCAACCAGCGGTCCACGTGGCCGTGTCGTTCGTTGTGGTTGTTGTTGAAAATGTAACCTCACACCCAGTTAGTCTGAAGCCGTAGTGAGGCAGTAGATTGAACCACAGCGAGGTTTCCAATACTCCGCTCAGTAAAGCATCAAACGCCTCCGTATAGGCACTCTGCACATGCATCAGGTTGTCATTCTTAAAAGGATGCCCTCCGGTGTGTAGGTCTAGTTTTTTCATCGTTAATATGTCAAAATTGTATAAGTGATACCTCCAAAGACATAGAGGTCTAAAAATGCGCGCATCTCGTTCATGTCAAAAATCAGCGTGACAGGCACCCACACAATAAAGTCGTACTGGATCTGATACTCGCTATCGTAATAAGTATATACATCCGGTATTGGCACTCCATCGATATCATATACCACGCCCTCACTATCATATTTAATGTAGGGGTTCACCTGATTCTCCACATCATAATAAATGAACGTGCTTGGCACCGAATTACTCACATTCTCAATGTAAATATGGCCATTGGCCGTAGGCGCAGCGTTCGAGTGCCAATACTCCGCAGTTGCGCCATAATATCGAAGATTCAAAGCACGTTCCAAAACCATGGTCTGGCAGTTGTAGGTGGCTTCTCTGTTCACCCGTGTTCTATCAACAAGGAAAGCGGCATGTACCGCCACAAGTGGGCTTAACAGAACACGCATCCACGCCAAGGTCTTTGGCATGCCATCAAACCACTGCACCAGATTGCCGAGCCACAACGAAAACGATATGTTGTAATTCGTTATCATTCCCCAGCCACGTAGCCTATCGTTTCCGGAAGTGTCTCGCCCACAGCCGAGCTAACACGTATATAACCGCTAAAAGTGTCATATAGCCTGTTTATGAGTGTCCAGTTTCCCGTGCCAATCTTGTATTCAATTGCGCTCGGCACAAAGTCATTAACGCCCTCTGCCAACTGCACCACGTCCTTCAGCGTGGTGGTACTCAACCGTCCGTTAAATGGCAGACCATCAATATAAGCCTCTATCGCATCATCAACCGGGCGCGTAGTGCCATCGCTTATCAGGTAGCCAAATTCATCCAGCACCAACGGGTTGTAATAAACCGTGCCTGTTACCATCAGTAGGTCGGCATTCTGGCTTATCAAAATCAGTCGTACACCTGCTGGTTGCAACTGGTCGCAGTATTCGCCCAGCCCTGTCAGCTCTGCGTTGGTCAACGCCACCGGGTTGCCATTGCCATCATCAGCAGCGGCTTTCAAAATCACCTCGCCATTGCTGTTCTGCACAGCAGCCGAATACTTCACCACTTGGTTAAGCAGTGCGGTGCTGCTGGTGGTATCAACATACTGCGCAAAATTCTCCACAAAGCTCAACGCAAAGCCATGCTGGTAAGCCTTCAGCTTGGCCGCCCACCAGCGCAGCGTACCGAACTTATTCGCATCAGCAATGGTCTGCACTTCCGCTTTATACGCATCAAACAGCACCTCCAGCATCCACGAGAAAAACGAATACCAGCGCAGTTCCAGCCTGTGCTGCGCCACCTTGCTGGGCGTGCTTATGTCGGTCAGCAGCGTTTGCGCATCATCGGCCTGCGGCACCAGGTCGGCAAGCGGTGTCTGCGCTTGCAGCTCGGTGTAATATGCCTGGTATATTTCGTCCTGTGTACGTGCCATTATTTATTTTCCTTAGATGTCAGTACCTTAATGATGTTATCCGTGTGATATCCAATAAATACGCTCACCAGCACAAGCACCTCGCTGGGGTCAATCGCTGCATCCATTTTCACATTGGCCATGGCCAGAATGAGAGGCGTAAGCCAGTTGATGAGCCGCACCAAAAACCATGTAATGAAAAAACCAGTTAGCAGATTAACCCGGTTGTCTCGCCACCAAAAACCCCAATCCAAAACGGTCTTTTCCTCTCGCTTTTTAAAGCGGTTGCGCTTTTTATACAAGTTGCCCAAAAAAGCCAACGCCATGCTGCTCAACA
>JAIOYO010000066.1 GCA_021741075.1 Flavobacteriales bacterium
CGGTCCAATTCTTCGAACCTGAGACAGGACAAGCAATTTCAAGGTCAATAATAATCTGACGAACATCTGCTAGATCATCGTTTTCCAACGCTTCTACAAAACGTTTTCGGATCTCTTCCTTTTTAGCCACATCTCGAAGTACGTTCGGGTTTGTAGCCATGAATTGATCTTCATCAAACGATTCACCGAAACGCTTAGCAGCTTTCACAACCTCTTTCAGGATCTTCTGGTCGATCTTGGCCATGTAATCCTCAATCAACACATCGGCTCGGTAGCGTTTTTTGCTATCCTTGTTATCTATCAATGGGTCGTTGAATGCATCCACGTGACCCGAAGCCTTCCAAGTGGTCGGGTGCATGAAGATGGCCGCATCCAATCCAACGATGTTTTCGTTCAACTGCACCATCGCTTTCCACCAATAATCGCGGATGTTCTTCTTCAATTCCACGCCCATTTGAGCATAATCGTAAGCCGCGCTTAGGCCATCATAGATTTCGCTGCTTTGAAAAATGAAGCCGTACTCCTTGCTGTGACCGATAATGCTTTTGAAAAGATCTTCGTTGTTCATCTAACTTATTACTGAATTGGAATCGTGTAATTTTAACGGCCGCAAAGCTAGGAAAATTGATAGGCTAACGCGGTTCATTTTAGCACAGAATGGAAGAACAAGCGAACACAAATTCTCAAGATAGAAATAAGGCTGAACCAGCGTTCAACGTTAGGGTGCTGCGTGTATTAGTGGCACTTCGCGATTTCGCCAAAAGCACCATGTTTCTAGGCGATGATATGGATCAAGAGGGAACCATCGAAATCATTAAAAAAGACATGGTTTTCCGTGGATATGTGGTTTGGATTCTGGTCTGCTCCATCTTCATTGCCAGCATTGGACTTAACTTGAATAGTGCAGCCGTTATCATTGGAGCCATGCTTATTTCTCCGTTGATGGCACCCATTTTGGCCATTGGACTTTCCGTAGGAACCAACGATTGGGAAACACTCAAACGAGCTCTTAAATACTTTGGAGTTATGGTTGTGGTGTCACTAATCACTTCGGCTATCTACTTCTTTATCACACCTTTGCACGAAGCGCAGCCTGAATTATTAGCCCGAACAAGTCCGACTTTCTTAGATGCGTTGATTGCCATTTTTGGCGGCTTGGCAGGTATCATTGGCATATCCAGAAGAAGCAGAGGAAACGTAATCCCTGGAGTAGCAATTGCCACGGCATTGATGCCACCTCTTTGCACGGCAGGCTACGGTCTAGCAAATGGCGAATGGTCCTTCTTTTTTGGTGCTTTTTACCTGTTCACACTCAACTCTATTTTTATTGCTGGTGCCACATTTGTCATTGTTCGGTATCTCAAATTCCCACTTGTAAGTTTTGTAAACGCAGACACAGAAAGGAAGGTAAAGCGATATATGATTGGATTCGTAATTGTGGTTCTTCTTCCAAGTGCTTGGATTTTTTACGGATTGGTGAAAGAGACCATTTTTTTAGGTAAGGCCGAGAATTTCATCACTCAAAATTTGACTATCGAGGGAACAGAAATCATCAGCAAGAAAATCACTTACACCGATACAATTTCTCGAATTGACATCTTTATTATGGGCGAACCAATTGCCGAACAGACTCAAAAGCAATTGGAGAAAATCATGTTGGAGAAAGGGATTGAGAACACAATTCTGAAAATCCATCAACCTAAAGATGTAAGTAGTGATCTTGCAGGAAGATTATCGAAAGAGGTTCGCGTTGGAATTCTGGAAGACTTATATAAAAGGAACGAAGACCTAATTGCAGAGAAGAATTTGCAAATCGCTCAACTAGAAAATCAGGTTTTCGCGTATCAACGCAGTTCAATTCCGTTTGAAGGGCTCACCAAAGAAGTTTCCATCCAATATCCAAGCGTCAATCGAATTGCTTACGCTGTGAGTATTGAGATGAATGGATCCAAAATAGATACGATTCCAACATTTTTGTTGCGGTGGAAAGCTGACCAAAACATAGAGCAGAAAAACCGCGAAAAACAAGTTTTACAAGCGTGGTTAAAACAGCGTTTGGAGCTTGAAACGTTGCGAATTGTGGAGTATTAGTTAGGATTTCTGTTTGAACGAAACATCCTTTAACCCTACATCCACTAGGAATTTGTTCTTCAGAAATTTCTTACCAATGAGAACGGGAAAGCGCATCTTTTTTCGATTACTAAGCGTGAAGGTGATTGGATAAGTCTTACCAAAAAGCACCGCTTTGGACTTTACCATGTAGCGTGTTTGCAAAATGCCATTAGAGCTACGGACTTTCTTCTCTTGGAAATCGGTAGCCACATGAACCGTATCGTTAAACTGCGGATGCCATTTATCTAACACGCAAAAGTGAAGTTGAGACTTTCCATCTTTCTCTACAACATCGGCTTTACTGTAATGAATCGTGGAAGTATAAGCACCTGTATCAATCTTGCATTCTAATTCGAAAATGTCCAATTCCGGCAAGTCAATTCGATCAATGGTTCCTATTGTTATGAGTGATTTCTTCATCGGCAGGGCGAATATATGGGGTAATTTATTGGAAATAGGCTAACCGAGCGTTGCTCGAAACTCATCAACCAAATTACCTTTGCAGCCATGCTGGCTATCCAAAACACACTTGTTTCGCTCGACCTATTAGAAAGACATTTTGTCTGCGACCTTACAGCCTGTAAAGGTGCATGTTGCGTGAAAGGCGATGCGGGTGCTCCACTTACCGATGAGGAAATTAATCTTCTTGAGGAGATTATTGACGATATCCTCCCTTATTTAGATGAAGAAGGAAAAGCGATGATTGCCGAAAAAGGTGTTTTCGAGATTGATGTGGATGGAGACAAAGGGACCTCTCTACTAGAAAACGGACGCTGTGCTTACGCTTTGGTTGACTCCAGTGGATTGGTTAGTTGCGGCATTGAAAAAGCAGAAAAAGCTGGTGCTGTTGCATTTAAAAAACCAATCTCTTGCCATCTTTATCCTGTCAGAATTACAGAATACAAGGAGTACGATGCGGTAAATTACAACCAATGGAGCATCTGCAAACCGGCTTGCGATTGCGGAACCAAATTGAACGTTCCACTTTTCAAATTTTTGAAAGAGGCCTTAACTAGGAAGTACGGAAACGAGTGGTATGAAGAATTGGAGATAATCGACCAATTGCGAAATACAAACGACCAAAAATAACTGCGTGTTTCGCGTAGTCGTTTTCAGGTAATTTTCGCGTAACATTTGAGATTGGTTTTGCAACCATTTTCGAGTTACACTTTACAACTACAACCCCACAATTCAGTGATAGCAAGGGATACAGCCGTTATAAGTTTTTATTAACGAACAGTTAATGCATCCAATGTTAAAAACTACAGTCGATTGTTAATTACTAAAGGTTGCCTCCACCGACCTTTTTTTCAAAATTTGAGGAATGGAAGTGACAACGGCATCATTCACATCAAGTCTCTCACTACCAACCAATTAGAAATTAGAACGAGTAAAAAATTAGGTTGAAGGCCTAAAACTGGAGGAATTTTCTCCATGGATTCTTAGCCTCCAACATGAACGAATATTAACGCTTAACAAGACTTAGAAAATGGATCAAACAACGCAGCAAACAGCAACCAATCTGAACGAAATTTTACCAGAAAAAACTTCGCTGCCAATTGAACCGATTTTACAAGCTACGAATGACCGATTCGTAATCTTCCCAATTAAACACAAGGAAATTTGGGCCATGTATAAGCAGGCGGAAGCCAGCTTCTGGACGGCAGAAGAAATTGACCTTCAGCAAGACATGATGGATTGGGAAAATAAGCTGACAAAAGACGAGCGTCACTTCATTAAGCATGTGTTGGCATTCTTTGCGGCCAGCGATGGCATTGTGAATGAAAACCTCGCCATTAACTTTTTGAACGAGGTTCAATACCCAGAAGCTAGATGCTTCTATGGTTTTCAAATTGCCATTGAAAACATTCACGCAGAAACGTATTCTCTCCTGATTGATACTTATATTAAAGACAATAAAGAGAAGGACTTCCTTTTCAACGCCATTGAGAATTTACCTTGTGTTGCCAAGAAAGCAGATTGGGCAATGAAGTGGATTGAAAACGGAAACTTCGCACAGCGTTTGGTTGCTTTTGCTGCCGTTGAAGGCATCTTCTTCTCAGGTAGTTTCTGCTCAATTTTCTGGTTGAAAAAACGTGGTCTAATGCCAGGATTGGCATTCTCTAACGAGTTGATTTCTAGAGACGAAGGTTTGCACTGTGACTTTGCCTGTATGCTTTACAACCAACTTCAAAATAAATTGACTGTAGCAGAAGTTACGGCCATCATTACAGAAGCGGTTGAATACGAAAAAGAGTTTGTTACGGATGCCATCCCTGTTGCTTTAATAGGAATGAACGCCAAATTGATGTGCGAATACATCGAATTTGTTGCCGATCGTTTACTCGGAGAGCTTGGTTGTCCTAAAGTTTACAATGCCGTTAATCCATTCGACTTTATGGAAATGATTTCGTTGCAAGGCAAGACGAACTTCTTTGAAAAACGTGTTTCAGAATACCAGAAAGCAGGTGTAATGGGAAATAACGACCCAAACCAGCATTCGTTTACTATTGATGCCGACTTTTAATTCAATAAAAAATGATGAATTAAGAATTAGAAATGAGGTTCTAGTTCTTAATTCAAAGCCGACCGATAAGACCACACACCCAATTACTAATTCTTAAATACTAATCCCCTCTCCCATGTTTGTTGTAAAAAGAGATGGACGCAAAGAGTCCATCAAGTTTGATAAGGTAACCGCTCGTATTCAGAAGCTATGCTATGGTCTGGATCCGATTGTCGATCCAATTCCTGTGGCCATGCGCGTCATTGAAGGGATTTACGAAGGCGTAACTACCCAGCAACTGGATGAGCTTGCAGCCGAAACTGCGGCATCTTTTACGGTTCGTCACCCCGACTACGCCTTACTTGCAAGCCGTATAGCAGTTTCAAATCTGCATAAGTCAACAACAAAATCGTTCTCAAACACGATGAAGAAGTTGTACAATTACATCGATCCGAAGACTGGGGAAAGGGCTTCGCTGATTGCTGATGACGTGTACAAAATCATTGAGGAGAATGCTGCACTTTTGGATTCGACCATTATCTATGATCGAGATTTCGGGTACGACTTCTTCGGTTTCAAAACCTTGGAACGAAGCTACCTGCTAAAAACAAACGGTCAGATTACGGAGCGTCCACAGCATATGCTCATGCGTGTAGCTGTTGGCATTCACAAAGAAGACGTAAAGTCTGCAATTGAAACGTATAACCTCCTTTCTGAAGGCTGGTTTACGCACGCCACACCGACCCTATTCAACGCAGGAACGCCAAAGCCGCAAATGAGCAGCTGCTTCCTTTTGCAAATGAAAGATGATAGCATCGATGGCATTTACGATACTCTAAAGCAATGCGCGAAGATTTCGCAATCTGCAGGCGGAATCGGTCTTAGCATGCACAACATCCGTGCAACGGGATCTTACATTAAAGGCACCAACGGAACATCAAACGGAATTGTTCCGATGTTGAAAGTTTTTAACGACACGGCACGTTATGTAGATCAAGGTGGTGGCAAGAGAAAAGGTTCGTTCGCTATTTACTTGGAGCCATGGCATGCAGATGTGTATGATTTCCTCGATCTAAAGAAGAATCATGGAAAAGAAGAGAACCGCGCGAGAGATCTTTTCTATGCGATGTGGGTACCGGATTTGTTCATGAAGCGCGTGGAAGCAGGCGGTGATTGGTCACTTTTCTGCCCTAACGAAGCACCAGGATTGGGCGATTGCTGGGGACCAAAGTTTGAGGCTCTTTACGAACAATACGAGAAAGAAGGAAAAGCACGAAAAACGGTAAAAGCGCAAGATCTTTGGTTCCATATCATGGAATCTCAGATTGAGACAGGTACGCCATACATGCTTTACAAAGATGCGTGTAACGGCAAATCGAACCAGCAGAACTTGGGAACGATTAAGTCGTCCAACCTTTGTACAGAGATTGTGGAATACACCGCTCCAGACGAAGTTGCAGTTTGTAACCTAGCATCCTTGGCACTTCCAAAGTACGTGACGCCAGAAGGTGAATTTGACCACCAAAAGTTGTTCGATATCACGTATGTGGCTACGAAAAACCTCAACAAGGTTATCGACAGAAACTACTACCCAGTAATTGAGGCACGTAATTCAAACATGCGTCATCGTCCGGTTGGCTTGGGAGTTCAAGGATTGGCGGATACATTCATCAAAATGCGTTTGCCATTCGATTCAGATGAAGCCAAGCAACTTAACAAAGACATTTTTGAGACCATCTATTATGCCGCCATGACCTGTTCTAAGGATCTAGCCGTGGAGTTCGGTCACTATGAAAGCTACCCTGGATCACCAGTATCCCAAGGTGTTTTCCAATACGATATGTGGGGCGTTTCGCCAAGCAGCCGTTGGGAATGGGACGTATTGAAGGAAGAAGTGAAGAAATACGGTGTGCGCAACTCGCTATTGGTTGCTCCTATGCCAACGGCCTCCACCTCGCAAATTCTTGGAAACAACGAATGTTTTGAGCCTTACCACTCAAACATTTACACACGAAGAGTGCTTTCGGGCGAGTTTGTGGTTGTGAACAAGCATCTTCTGAAAGACCTCGTGAAATTGGGCCTTTGGAACGATGACATGAAGAACAAATTGATTGCTGCTGGCGGTTCTGTTCAGGCAATTGAGGAGATTCCTGCCAACATCCGTCAACTCTACAGAACCATCTGGGAGTTGAGCATGAAAGACATCATTGATATGGCTGCCGACCGTGGCGCGTACATCGACCAAAGCCAAAGCTTGAACCTGTTTATGCAAAACCCAAACTTTGGTAAGCTTACATCTATGCACTTCTATGCTTGGAAAGCAGGTCTAAAAACAGGTATGTATTACCTAAGAACACAAGCCGCGGCATCTGCCATTCAGTTTACTGTAACCAAAGAAACCAAGACAGAACCTGTTGCTGAAACGGTTGAGACCAAAACGGTCGAACCACAAGCTGCACTATCGGTAACTGCTAAATCAGAGCCTGCTATGCCAGTAATGGTGGCTAAACCACAGGCCTCAGCAGTTGGCGTTCAACCAGTAAACATCACCGAGGCGCAAGCACAAATTCTGTGTTCGTTGGATGACCCAGATGGATGCGAAGCTTGCGGGAGCTAAGTTGAAGTGAATATTTTAGTTCGAATGTCAAACAAAAGCCTTCTCAATTGAGAAGGCTTTTGTTTTTAGTTCCTTTGTACTTAAATCAACAAATACATTTTATGAAAGAATTACTTGGAGAAGAGGGGATGGATTATATGCCAATGGTTTTAGAATACGGTCAAAAACTGGCCGTAGGAGTTCTAATACTCGTTATTGGACTTTGGCTTGCAGGAGCAGTTTCGAGAGCAGCACAAAAACTGATGGCAGCCAGAAAATTTGATGCCGCACTTCAGAGTTTTCTTGGAAGCATGATTGGCATTGTGCTGAAGATACTAGTCGTGATTACGGCTTTGGGAACGCTCGGCATTGAAATGACATCCTTTGTAGCCATTCTAGGAGCAGCCAGTTTGGCCGTTGGCATGGCGCTTAGCGGAACACTTCAAAACTTTGCAGGTGGTGTGATGATTCTCATTTTCAAACCATTCAAAGTTGGGGACGTATTAGAGGCACAAGGTTACACCGGTTCTGTGGCCGAGATTCAGATTTTTAATACAATTCTTAAAACTCCTGACAATAAAACCATCATTATTCCTAATGGTGGACTTTCTACAGGAAGCATGATAAACTACTCTACAGAAGAACATAGAAGAGTAGATTGGACCATCGGAATTGGATATGGAGACGATGCCGATAAAGCGCAAGAAGTCCTACTAAAAATGCTAAACGAGGACAAACGCGTTTTGAATGACCCAGAACCTTTCATTGCTATTTCGACTTTGGGTGATAGTTCTGTGAATTTTACTGTTCGGGCATGGGTTGAAGCACCAAATTATTGGGGAGTGTTCTTCGATTTGAATAAACGCGTGTACAAGGAATTCGGCAAGCACGGACTAAACATCCCTTTTCCTCAGATGGATGTACATATTCACAACAACTAAACAGGCATGACACTCAATTTTGAATCCTACTCCGACCAGGCGATTGGGTTACTAATGCAATACGCCCCAAAGGTGGTTCTTGCTCTCGTTGTTCTATTAATTGGGCTATGGGTCATTAATCGATTCGTGCAAGTTCTGGGAAACCTCATGAACACGCGTCATGTTGATGATAGTTTACAGCCATTCTTAAAAAGTTTGATAGCTATTGGACTAAAAGCAATGCTCTTAATAAGTGTTGCTAGTATGATTGGAATCGAAACTACTTCTTTCGTTGCATTGATTGGTGCAGCTGGATTAGCCGTTGGATTGGCATTGCAAGGAACCTTGGCAAATTTCGCTGGTGGAGTGTTGATACTCATTTTTAAACCTTTTAAGGTAGGAGACCAAATCAAGGCCCAAGATTACATTGGTTGGGTTCAGGAGATTCAAATATTTGTCACAATTCTACGAACTGCTGAAAGTAAAACCGTCATCATTCCAAATGGAATTCTTTCTAATGGAACAATCGTCAACAATTCCACTTCAGAAAAAATAAGGGTTGATTTGACCATGGGAATCTCATATTCATCAAATATCAAACAAGCGAAAACGGTTCTCTTGAAGGTAATGTCCGAGCATCCAAAAGCTCTAAAAGACCCACCTCCTTTTGTTGGTGTAGTCGGACTTGGTGATAGCTCGGTGAATCTTGCCGTGCGTCCTCATTGCAGAGCAGAGGATTATTGGGATGTCTATTTCGACATTTATGAAGCTGGGAAAGAAGCGTTGGACCCGGCAAACATCACTATTCCGTTCCCGCAATTGGATGTGCATATGCCAAGGAGTTAAACTTACCTTCGCGGCATGTCCCACCTGTGGCGAGCCAAGCAATACGCAAAATACCTTTCAAAGGCCAAAAACCGACATGGTATTCATTCGCCATTCGTGTATAAATTGCTGGATAAAGTGATTTATGACAAAACCGAATTTCCAGAATACGAAACGGTTACAACTATTCGGAAACAACTGCTTAAAAGAACAGACTCGATAGAGATAACCGATCTTGGCGCTGGCTCTACGGTTAACAAATCGAACAAACGAAAGATTGCCGACATCGCTAAAAACTCAGCTAAAGGAGGAAAATGGGGCGAATTACTCTATCGACTTTCCAAGCATTTCCAACCTGAAATAATGATTGAGCTAGGGACTTCCTTGGGAATTGGAGGTCTCTATCAATCGCTCGGAAACCCAAACGGAAAACTGACCACATTTGAAGGTTGCCCTAATACGGCAGCAGTTGCTCAAGAGTCTTTTAATAAAGGCAAAGTCAACCCAGCTATCATCGAAGGAAACTTTGACAATACGCTTCAGGCTTTTCTCGATTCTATCGAAAAACTTGATTGGGCTTTCATTGATGGCAATCATCAAAAAGAACCGACCATCCGTTACTTCGAGCAATGCTTGCAGAAATGCCACAACGATTCTGTTCTCCTTTTCGATGATATTTATTGGAGCAAGGGAATGGCAGAAGCGTGGGAGAACATCAAGACGCACGAACGTGTTAACGTAACGCTGGATTTGTTTCAAGTTGGTATCGTTTTCCTCAGGAAGGAACAACCAAAGCAGCATTTTATCATTAGGTATTGATTGTAATTTAGCCACAATGAAAGACGTAATCCGAACCGAACACATCGCCAAAGTATATGTAATGGGAACTGAGGAAGTTCACGCCCTGCGCGACATCAGCATTACCATCAAGCAGGGCGAATATGTAGCGTTGATGGGCCCTTCTGGTTCGGGAAAATCAACGCTCATGAACATGATTGGCTGTTTAGATACACCTTCAAGCGGACATTATTTTTTGGACGGTCAAGACGTTAGCCGTATGACCGACAATCAGTTGGCCGAAGTGCGGAACAAAAAGATTGGCTTCGTTTTTCAAACCTTCAACCTGCTACCCCGCTCTACCGCGTTAGATAACGTGACTTTACCGCTTATTTATGCTGGATTCAGCAAATCTGACCGAATTGCTCGTGGCGAAAAAGTATTGAAACAAGTTGGGTTGGGAGATCGAATGAAGCACCAGCCAAACGAACTTTCAGGTGGTCAGCGGCAGCGAGTTGCAGTGGCTAGAGCCTTGGTCAATAATCCAGCATTGATATTGGCGGATGAGCCGACAGGAAACCTCGATTCAAAAACATCCATTGAGATTATGGGATTGTTTGAGGAAATACATCGAAATGGAAACACCATCGTTGTTGTAACTCACGAAGAGGATATTGCCCAGCACGCCCATCGAATCATTAGACTAAAAGATGGATTAGTTGAAACCGATGAAGTGAACCATAATGTTCAAACCGTGTTGCAGCAGTCATGAAAGTCTACACTAAAACAGGCGATGATGGTACTACCGGACTTTTCGGTGGCGCCCGTGTTCCCAAGCATCACATCCGTATCGAAAGTTACGGAACGGTGGACGAACTGAACTCATACATTGGCCTCGTTCGCCATCGCGATATTGACCCATTTGCCAAGGAAACACTTGCGGAAATTCAGGACCGATTGTTCACGATTGGTTCTATTTTGGCTTCAGACCCAAGCAAATCAAATCTGGTAGTTCCAGATTTACATGAATCAGACATCGAATTTCTCGAAAAGGAGATCGACCGCATGAATGAAACGCTGCCCGAAATGCGGTTTTTTGTTCTACCAGGTGGCAACGATACCATCAGTTTTTGTCATATAGCGCGCTGTGTTTGCCGTAGAGCTGAGCGATTAGCGGTTCTTCTCAACGAAAAAGAACCAATTTCTCCGTTGGTGATAAAATATCTGAACCGCCTTTCCGATTATCTATTTGTGCTTAGTAGAAAGATTACACAATACAATGAAGTGAAAGAAGTGCCTTGGAAGGCTCGTAAATAGCTGACCCATAGTGTTTCTAGCTAAATTTTAGCTTCCTATTTCATGTCTTGATTAAATTTTTAGCTTTGCGCGAAATTGAACAGGTAAACTCGAATAAACATGTATTGGACTCTCGAATTAGCATCACGTCTTGAAGACGCACCTTGGCCAGCAACAAAGGACGAGTTGATTGACTTCGCCATG
>JAIOYO010000015.1 GCA_021741075.1 Flavobacteriales bacterium
ACCGTTCAATTCATACACAATTTTGTTTGGAAAGTCATTTGCAACGTCTTCAAATGTTGCCGAATTCATGCTTAAATCAGTCAATTTGAAATAGGCGGTCTTATCTGGTAAAACGGCAATGTAAGTCACTTGTCCATTTCGTAATTCAATACTTAGTCCTTCTTCAAATACAACTTTTTCGTCTTTTCGGAAGATTCCCTTTCCCATAAAAGTGGAGTCGTTTGTCATTTCCCATGATTCAGTGGTTATTTCAGACCCATCAACCATTTCCCATTCTCCAAGTATCCAGTTCAGGTTATCAAGATTTTGCCCGAACGTGTACGAGAAAGAAATAAAACAAGCAACTATTAAGAGGAAAGCGGACTTCATCTCAGTCCTTGAAAGTAGGAGTTTGCTTGCTCATGGCAGCCATGAAGGCAGCGGTCAAATCATCTGAAAGCAGCATGGCTGAATTCCAAACGGCCATGTGATGCAGGCCATCTGCCACGGAATGGTCTCGTGTATGTCGTAAGATTTCTTTTGTTCCTCTGATAGAAATAGGAGATTTGGAAGCAATCATTTCCGCAAGCTTTTGAACCTCGGAAAGCATTGTTTCCTTGTCTGTGAAATGATTGTTCACAAGGCCGATTTCCTTTGCTTCATTGGCACCAACTTTTCTACCCGTAAAAGCCATTTCGGCTACAACAGCTGGTTTCACGAACTTGGGTAAGCGTTGCAATGTGCCGAGGTCGGCTACCATTCCCATATCTATCTCCTTAATGGTGAAATAGGCATCCTCCGAACAATAGCGCATATCGCAGGCGGCCACAATATCAACACCACCGCCAATGCAGCCGTTGTGAATGGCGGCTAGAACTGGTTTAGAACATTTCTCAATGGCATTGATGCAATCTTGCAATTCGTGAATGAAGTTGAGAATCTTCTCGCTTCTTCGTCCTCCGCATTCAATGTTCTCGACATTTTTTACAGACATCAACATTTGAAGGTCGATTCCCGCACAGAATAGTTTTCCTTCTCCAGATAATACCGCAACGCGAACATCAGGGTCTTTGTCAATTCGCTCAAAGATGGCTTTGAGTTCTTTCCAGGTTGTCTCGTTAAACGAGTTGACCTTTTCGGGGCGGTTGATGACCACCTGCACCACCTTGTTCTCAACGCTGTACTTAAAATGTTCGTAGCTCATCTGTTGGTTTTAAAAAGGCCGTCACGCAATTCGCGTAACGGCCTTCCGTAATCAGTTTAAATATTCAGTATTGAGATTGAGTGTCAATCTGTAATCGCTCAATAGACGCTTGGTGAGCCCAATCGATTTCGGCAATTCGTATTCGAAGTAATATTCAAAAGCTGCTTGCTTGCCTTTGTAGAAATTCAACTCATCTCCAGTTGGATTTTCGGCCAATTTGGCTTCTATGACAAGGGCTTGCTTCAGCCACTGCCAAGCAACAGCTAGGATTCCAGCGTTCTCCAAATAGAGCGTGGCATCAGCCAAGAAAACCTCTGGTTTTTCGCTTTGCGCCAAGCCCATCAACTTCATCGTTACTTCTTGGAATTTTTGAGCTGAACCTCCCAGTTTGGTTGCGTAGGGTTGAAGTGCTTCAACCGCCATGCCTGCCATGATGGTTTCTTGGAGTTCTTGACCGAATGCCATGACAGCCGCACCCATTTTCATAGTCACTTTTCTACCCAAAAGGTCCATGGCTTGGATGCCCGTTGTTCCTTCATAAATAGGGTTGATGCGTGTATCTCTGTAATACTGCTGCAATGGGAAATCTGAACAGAATCCTGCTCCGCCCAATACTTGCATTCCTTGGCTTGTGCTCTGAACACTAATTTCTGATGGATACGCCTTTGCCATTGGCGTTAGCAAATCAAGAAGCATTTTGTACTTCGTAGCTTCTTCTCCTTCCGAAACTTTAGCTAAATCTGCGTACATGGCACACTGACAAACCAACGCCAAGCTACCTTCCATTACAGATTTTTGGAAGAGTAGCATTCGTTTTACATCCGCGTAATTGATAATCATCTCCATTGGAGAAGTAACATCTTGATTAGAAACTGTACGACCTTGTGGGCGTTCGTTTGCGTATTCCAACGATGCATAATAAGCAGCAGAAGAAAGGGCGGAAGACATCATTCCAACACTTATCCGTGCTCCATTCATCATTTGGAACATGTAACGCAGACCGTTGTGTGGTTCTCCCACCAACCAACCTTTGCAATTGTCATTATCACCCATCACCAAGTGCATCACAGGACAACCCTTCATTCCCATTTTTGCTTCAAAACCAGCGGTGAAGACATCATTAGGGACCAACGCGCCATTTTCAGGCCGAAGCTTCGGAACAACAAAAAGAGAGATTCCTTTTGATCCTGCCGGGCCGCCATCGATCTTAGCAAGCATCAAATGCACCACGTTCTCCACGCCATCGTGGTCCCCCGCAGAGATGAATATCTTTTGTCCTTTGATCTTGTAGGAGCCATCGCCAATCTCGGTTGCAGTTGTGTAAATATCTCCCAACGAGCTTCCTGCATGTGGTTCCGTTAAAGCCATTGTTCCCTGCCATTCGCCAGCGAACATTTTGGTCATGTATGTTTCTTGCAACTCTTTGCTGCCAAATGTTGAAATAAGTTCTGCAGATCCCATGGTCAATCCAAAGTAAGAAGCTGCAGAGGTGTTTGCCGAATGAAAGATGAAATTGGCCGCATTGTAAACCGCGGCCGGCATCTGCTGTCCGCCATGATGAAAATCCTCCTGCGCAACAATCCATCCACTTTCGCCTACTTCCTTCATGATCTTTTTCATGTCGGGATGAACACGCACCACGCCATCTACCATTTCGGGCTTCTTCTCGTCCATTTCGGTGTAAATAGGAAAGAGAAGGTTGTCGGATATCTGCTTTGCTGAATCGAGCATCATGTCAAAGCCATCCTTGGTATGTTCGGCATAGCGCTCATACTTGGTGAGTTGTTCAACATTCAAAACTTCATGCAATTGAAAGCGCAGATTGCGCATACTCATATATTCTTTAGCCATTTTATCTATGTATTTTTCTGAGAAGCGACAAAACTATTAGAATTCAGTAATGAACGGGAATGATTATGCTCAATTAACAATACAGGTCTGATAAACCTATTTGATGGGATTCGTCCATCTTTTAATAAAAATTACTTTTGTGCTGAACTGATAAACAAAAACCTATTTAAAATGAAAAAAGTACTATTATTCTCAGTGGTTGGTGGAATGATTGCTCTTGCTTCTTGCGGAGGCGGACCAAGCCCAGAAGAACAAGCTGCTGCTGAACAAGCACGAATGGATTCTATTCAAGCTGCGGAGCAAGCAAAACTAGATGCAATGGCCGCTGAAGCTGCTGCTGCTGAAGCTGCTGCTGCTGAAGCTGCTGCTTACGAAGCTGGACAAGCTGCTGCAACAGAGACAACAACCACAACAACCACAACTACAACTGAAGTGAAGGAAGAAGTTCCTGCTGCCACCAAAGGTGGTAAAGCTGCTGGTGATAAATCAGAGCCTGTACCAACTAAAGGTGGTAAAACTGCTGGAGAAGATCCTGCTGCTGCTCCTAAAGCAACTAAAGGAGGAAAATAATTCGGATTTCTTTTTCGGGGAAATTCAGAGAAAGAGGCGAGAGCCTCTTTTTTGTGCCGTTTTATTTCTAAAAGCATCATGGACTTAATCGAGCCTAACCGTCACTTCTCGAGAAGTAGCACCACAGCGGCCAATTAAATTAAGCTGCCCTGTCTTCCTCATAGTGGTGAACGGAACAGTTGCTTTACTGATGAATGAAGCACCTTACGAAGTATCTGGAATAGAGACCCTTCGTTCCTCCGAGATACAAACTGAAATTCCGTAGTGAATAGTTGCTTCGCTAAAGGTCGAAGCATCCAATGCTCTTTGATGGGCAAATTATCCCGCAATTGTCATGAAGTCTTTGATCTTCGTCACCTTAAGAAGACGCTCCAGTATTTATTGATGCAGAGAATAAACTGTGCTTGGAATACTAAAAGTGGCACAAAAAAAGGGCGACCAATTGGCCGCCCTTTTCAACCCCTCAGAAGAGGGTAATTTCGATTAATGCTATTCCTTAAAGTGGAGTGTAAACTGTAGTACAGTTTCCAGTTGTTCCTTGGAATGTAGCGTTGTAAGTAATTGTAACGATTGTTCCTGAAGCGTTGATAGAACCAGAACCGCTGTTAACAACGATAGTTTCGCTGCAGAAGCTTTGGCTAGCGATTGTTACATCATTGCCAGAAACAGTTGCGATAACAACGATTGGAGAACCTGAACACTCGAATCCACCAAAACCAGTGATAGCGATTTTATCAGCACCAGTGCTTGAAGCAGCCATTGAAGTGTTGAAGTTAACCAAGTTACAATCAGCTTCGTTAGCAGTATAGCTTCCGATGAAATCAGCACGAGATTCAGTTGCACAAGCAACACCTTCATATCCAAGATCACATTCGCAATCACCATCTACGCACACACCGTACATTCCGCAATCCACATCTTTACATGCATCTGTGTCACATGATACCATACCGATAGTAGCAATTGCAGCCACTCCCAAAATTTGAAGAATTCTACTTTTCATTGTTCTTTTTTTTTAAGTTTAATTTGATTGAACGGGTGCAAATGTAGGAAATTCAAACATTTCATCATTTGTTAAAATTGGACTTAGCAAATAGTGTATGTGCATAACCGTTTATTCTATCATACTGGCGGTTAGCGAACAAGTAAGTGTTTGACCTCCTGTTGTAACCAGTGTGTAGTCAATGGTCAATACGCCATTTGTTAATGTTCCCGTCCCGTTAATAGTTGACCCAGTTCCAGACTGCTCTGTAAACATGACGGATGTACCATTTACAATACCTATAATATCAAAGTCGAAATCGCCAAGGTTGTGCAAAACAATCTCGGTTACAATTTCAGAATTAGCATTTATGCTGATTTCGTAATTAAAATCGCCAAGATTACAATTTTCGGTTACCGTGTAGTTACCAACAAACGCTTGCCGTTGTTCAGTATCGCAGTTTACGCCCGCATACCCTGTTGTGCACAAGCACATCCCTGCATCGCAAACTCCACCATTTAAACAGGTCACATCTTTACACTCATCCGGAACGCACGATGACAATGCAATAGAAATCAGTAATAGAGCGGAGAGAACCGAATGTCGCATAACGAATCTAGATTGAGAGAAAGCAAATGTAGCTGAACTTTCCATTTTCGGAATTCCGACACGCGGTCAAGCCTTTTTCTACTTTTGACGCCTATTTAAGAATCCATGAATTTCGATAAGGAAAATCTGAGTAATGAGCGGTTATTGCAGCTGTATACACAGCTTTTAAAACCGCGTTTGATAGAGGAGAAGATGCTTGTGCTGTTGCGTCAGGGCAGAATAAGCAAGTGGTTTTCAGGTATCGGCCAAGAAGCCATTTCGGTGGGAGTGGCAGAAGCGTTGGATAAGGATGAATACATTCTTCCAATGCATCGCAACCTTGGGGTTTTTACTTCGCGGAATATGCCTATGAATCGCCTTTTTGCTCAATTTCAAGGCAAAGCAAGCGGATTCAGTAAAGGACGAGAGCGAAGTTTTCATTTCGGTTCCAATCCACATCACATCGTAGGAATGATATCTCATTTGGGACCTCAAATGGGTGTGGCAGATGGTATTGCCTTGGCGCAAAAGTTAGAAGGAACAGGAAAGGTGACGGCTGTTTTTAGTGGCGATGGTGGCGCGAGCGAAGGCGATTTTCACGAAAGCATTAACGTAGCCGCTGTTTGGGATTTGCCTGTCATCTTTATTATTGAAAACAACGGCTACGGATTGAGCACACCAAGCAATGAGCAGTTTCGTTGCAAGCAGTTTATTGATAAAGCCATCGGCTACGGCATTGAAGGCGTTCAGGTAGATGGGAACAACATTTTAGAGGTATTCAATGCGGTTTCTAAGCTGAGAGCAGACATCGGCAAGAAACCACGACCCGTTTTATTGGAGTGCATGACCTTTAGAATGCGCGGTCACGAAGAAGCATCTGGCACCAAGTATGTGCCGAATGAGCTAATGGAAACGTGGGCCAAGAAAGACCCCGTAAACAATTACGAAGCATTTTTAAAGGAACAAGGAATTCTAACGGAAGCGGCTGAAATGGAAATCCGCGAGCGAATTAAAACAGACATTACCGAAGGCTTAGAGTTGGCTTTTGCAGAAAGTGAAATTCAATCCAATGCCGAATTGGAGGTAGCGGATGTTTACGCCCCACATTCGCACATATCAGTTGCTCCTTCTTCTGTCAAAAGAGAAATGCGCTTGATTGATGCCATTTCGGATGGTATGCGTGAAGCGATGAAAAAGCATCCCGAACTCATTTTAATGGGACAAGATATTGCCGATTATGGTGGGGTGTTCAAGATTACCGAAGGCTTTTTAGAAGAATTTGGGAAGGATAGAGTTCGCAATACACCTCTGTGCGAATCGGCCATTATTGGAACAGGCTTAGGGCTTTCCGTCATGGGTAAGAAATCGATGGTAGAAATGCAGTTCGCAGATTTTGTGACGTGCGGCTTTAATCAAATCATAAACAACCTGGCTAAATCGCACTACCGTTGGGGACAGCATTCCGATGTGGTTGTGCGCATGCCAACTGGAGCAGGCGTAGGAGCAGGGCCCTTTCATTCTCAGAGCAACGAGGCTTGGTTTGTGCATACACCAGGTTTGAAGGTGGTTTATCCGGCTTTTCCTTCAGACGCTAAAGGTTTGCTCATTTCATCTTTTGAAGACCCCAATCCAGTGATGTTTTTCGAGCAGAAGTCGCTGTATAGAAGTATAAAAGAAGATGTATCGGAAGGGTATTATAATGTAGAAATAGGCAAGGCTAAGTTGGTGAAGCAAGGTTCGGATATTTCTATTATTACCTACGGAGTTGGCGTTCATTGGGCGTTAGATTTCCTGAATGAAAATCCGGATGTTTCTGCCGATTTGCTTGATTTGAGAACCCTTCTTCCGTATGATAAGGAAGCCATACTTGCCACAGTGAAGAAAACAGGAAGAGCCATTATTCTGCACGAAGACACGCTGATTGGCGGACTGGCTTCCGAGATTTCGGCATTTATTACTGAACATGCATTTGCTAACTTGGATGCGCCCGTTATTCGTTCTGCAAGCTTAGACACCCCTGTTCCATTTGCAGGAAAGTTAGAGTGGGAGTTTTTGCCTAAGAATAGATTTGCAGAGCAGGTGAAGGGACTATTGAGTTACTAGTCGATAGTTAATAGTCCGTGTATGCGGGCTTTTTAATTATTTATCTTCCTCAAGCAACTGCTTTAACCGCATCATGGCGGCTTGATTTTTCTGGTTGTAAGCCGAACGCTCAATAATGGTTTTCTCTTTTGTGGTAAGATGCCAACTCAATGATATGTCTTCCAATTCTGGCCGTGTCAATTCCAAATCAATAACCTCTAGGTCTGAATCGAGCCAATCTTGGGCATACACCGTTAAATCATCATTGATATAATCTTGCATGATGAAGAGGTTATCGTAAATGTGCCCCAATGGATTGGTAATCATTTTAAATAACGAACGCGTTTCGTTAGGTCCAATTGGTTCTATCTTTTTGCTGTCGCGTATTTGAAGAATGATAACGCCACTCGTGTTTTTATCAACCCATTTTCTAATGGTATAAATATGTTTGAGTGCCAACGAAGCTCCATAGGTATCTCTGAATCCAGCATCCATTACTTCCATTTCTGGTTCTGATGGTAGCGATACGGCTGGAGAAATGAATGGGAATGTAGCGTTCATTCTGAGCACGGAACTGAACCAAACATTATCTGCATCCTGATTTTTGAACAATCGTCTAAACTCAACAGCAGATTGCAATGCTTGCCCTTTTAATACGTTGGGATGATTAAACGTAAGGTGGGCAATTGGCTGCGAACTGATGTACAAACTCCTTCCATCATTAATAATGCTTGGCGAAAAGAACATCATAGGAATAATGGCTTCTGCTTCGGGTAGGGTATAATCGCCCAAACGCTTATCTACAAATCCTAACGTATTATCATTGAACTGCTTTTCGAGCGCATAACCACGGTCCTTAGAATAGATATAGGTTCCATCTCTAAATTTCTGAAAGCGAACAAACCAATCATTTACGGCTAAGGAAGTTGCAATGGGATTGAGAACATCCATTCCCATACGGCTGACATATTCTTGGCTATTTAAATCGATGGTTGAATCTGTTTGAGCGCGCAAATACAATTCCCTTCTATAAGCTAAGCCAAACATGCCGCCAGATGCACCACACATGAGTTGCGTGTGTTTCATCAATTCGCCATGGGTAAGACTGTCTGCTACTTGCATGGCTTTGTAGCTCCAGAGAGCCGAACGAGCACCGCCACCTGTTACACATACAATTACCAATTTGGGTTTGTCCGACCTACGTTCAATATTCTTTAATCGCCATTTGTTTAGAATCTCATGATGGTGGTTTACATCCTTCTCGTAGGTGGTAAAATTCTGCTGTTCTTGTGCTAATGAATCTACATCGTACACAGCAGGTGCATCGTCATAGTTTAAGCCATAAGCGCGGCTTTCGTACACAAGAATGTCGTTTTGAACGAGAAAATGAGCACCTACCATTGATGCAATAAGAAATACGGTTGACCAACCTCTTAATGCAGAATGAATAGCACTGGTAAGCATCAACACCATCGTACTTGTAAGAAAAATGATGGAGCCAGCGGGCACAGTAAGCGAAGGTGTTTCGCGGTAAGCGCCTAAAATAAGAAAGGTGACAATGACCACTATTTCAAATACTACAGCTATCATGTGGTTTTGACGAAAGACTTTTTGCACCATTTCTCGTTCGTAGTGCTCCGAATCTCTTGTAAGTCCAACTTTGAACCAGTTTACCATGTAAGTAACCACTTTCCATTCGTAATCGCTTTCTCGAGGAGCGTTTATGTTGCGCCATTCGAGGTTCTTTTGCATCAGGACTTGAATGGCTTTTTTTCGCCTTTTCTGCCGTAGATCTTCTTCAGAAACACCAATTACCTTGAATATATTTCTACTCAAAGCCAAAAAGTAGGTGTGGCCTGGTATCATAAAAAGAAGAATTCCAGCTACGAGACCTGCCATGTCCCACGCCAATTGGCTACCCACTTGCAAATCGTTGTCTAAAAGAAATAGCTCGTTTTTGTACTGGAATTTGACAATGCTGTAGATATAGATAACCAGAAAAATACCCGGTATGATGGAGTTGTTGAGCGAGTACTTGAAAAACGGTTTAGAAACCGTGGCCAAAAAGGGAAAGCGATAAGCGTTTTGGATGTAACTCGAAATATGGAACGCCATGATGAATCCTCCGAGGGAAAAACCAAGTATTAAAAAGGACCAGAAATCTACATGCCCCATGTATTCGGGGTCCCAAAACAAATAGGGCACTCCGTATCCATGACCAATGGAACCTGACGCAAAGGCGCCCAATGCCACCCACGAAAAGAGTAGGAGGTAGTTCTTTTTTAAGTGCAATACCAACAGCCGAAAGGGAAAGAAATAGAGCGTTCGCTGAACGGCCTGATGATTCCACACCTTCTTGAAAAACGACATTGGTCTTAGGTTTAGCGCAAAGTAAGTTCTTGTGCTGAAACAATGAAACGCAGGTTTGGATTGGAGGTTTCTTTTTTGGTTTGAGGAAGGGGGCGCTTAGAATGCTGAGCTACGAAGCTTCTCAAAGGTTGGAGAGATAAATAGGAATTAAGAATTAGCTCTGTTACCGTGCTCATATTTCCAACTATAATTAATATTATGTTAAACAGAATTTAAAAAAGAAGAGGGAGTTTTTTGCTCCCTCTTCTTTTTGCTTGTATTCTATAAAACTCCTCTTCGCTTGCAATGACGTGGAGAGAATTATTTCATACGAGCCATAATCTCGTCATACTTCATTTTAAAGTATGCGCTTTTCGTCATTTCTTTCGACACCGTTTCTAATTTTCCATCCGGTTTCGTTTCTGTCAAACTAACCACCATCTTTTCATCACCTCCAGAATCAGCCATTTTACGGTAATACAATTGTTTCAGGGAAACCAAAACGCCATTGTCGTCTGGCGTAATGCTGTATGCTTTCTCCAGTATTGGTAAAGCCTTATCAAATACCTTATCAGCGCCAGCTTTTGCAACTTCATATTTTTTGGTGTCGTCAATCAAGTTCGCTGCTTCGTTTAGTTTAACCGCTTGGTTAAAATATAGCGCTCCTAGGTTGTAAACGGCATCAAAGTTAGAACCATCCAATTCTACCGATTTTGAATAGCTTTTTTCAGCTGCTGCCAAATACGCTGTGTATGCATCGTTTCCTTTAGGATTTGCTTCAATTTCCTTAGCAGCCAGTCTATCGTTCACAAATCCGAGTGCAAAATGCAGCGAAGCATTTCCTGGTTCGCCAGCAATAGCCAATTCCAACGATTTCATGGCTTCAGCGTGCTGATCTGATTTCAGATATACGTTAACCTCGTTGGTTATCAACGATTGGTTATTTGGATACAACTTGCGGCCTTCTTTTAGGATGGCAACAGCTTTCTCATCATTACCAGCTGCAGCATACATGTTTTGCATGCGCACAATAGCAGCTTCGGCTTTGTAGTTAATGGCCATTGCCTCACGGTAATATTTCTCTGCTTTAGCCAAATCACCAATTTGCTCCGCACAAGCACCAGCATAATAGATGGCCAATGAATCTGTTCGTTTAATTTCTGGGATGGCTGCTGCTTTCAACGTGTTTTCAAAGGCTTCTAAAGCGCCAGCATAGTTCTTCGCGTTGTAACGTGTAATTCCTTCATTGACAAACTGCTTTCCTTGAACTTCCAAGTACTTCAATGTCATCTCTGTATGGAACTTCTTATCATCCAGTTCTTCACACTTAAGAAAACTTTCAAATGCCACTTGTAACGGATTAGCGTCTAGCGACTTATACTTCTCTTCTTTAGTCTCATATATCGCTTGATAAATCTGTCCACGAAAGAAATAAGTCTTGGCCTCTCCCATCGTTTTTTCATCTGTAATACATGGGTCAATTGCCTCTTTGGCATTGTCTAATTCTCCGTATTGCAGATAGTTGTTGGCACTTGTTCGTTTTGCTTTCTGTCCAAAGACAGCAACACTCACTAAAAGGGCCGCTGTAATTAGGCTTGTCTTCTTCATCATAGTGATCAGTTATTGGTTATTTGTTATAGGTTAATTAGTTATTCGCTACCAGTTGCAAGTAGAAAGGGTTTGATTAGTTTCCCCATTCCTACTTTCCTACACCTTTTTACTTACAACCTTAGCCTTTCGATTTATTACTCGTTTATTCTTCATCGGTATCGTCCACATCCTCAGATGGATTATCGGTCTCATCCGAATCCTGGGCATCCGTTTCATAATGTGTTGTGCCATCTTCAGATGCTACAATAATCGGGTTTCCATCCTCATCCAATTCAACTTCATCTTCCATCGACATTTCTACTTTAGCAATGGCAGCAATGCTGTCTTTACCTTTCAGATTAATAAGTCTCACTCCTTGGGTAGCTCTTCCCATTACTCTAATTTCCGCAACATCCATTCTAATAGCGATACCGGATTTGTTGATAATCATCAAATCGTTCGCATCTACTACACTCTTAATAGCAATGAGCGAACCGGTTTTCTCTGTAACATTCATGGTCTTTACACCTTTTCCTCCACGGTTGGTAACGCGGTAATCTTCTACAGAAGAGCGCTTGCCATACCCATTTTCAGAAACTACCATCACTGTTTCGGTTTCCACGTCTTCTACACAGATCATGCCAACTACCTCAACTCCTTTTGGAAGGCTAATGGCTTTTACCCCTGCTGCTGTACGGCCCATTGGACGAACTTTTTGTTCTGGGAAGTGAATACAACGTCCGTGACTTCCAGCAATAAGAATGTGGCTTTCTCCTGTTGTTAGCTTGGCTTCCAACAGTTGGTCACCATCCTTAATAGTAATGGCATTGATACCATTAACACGTGGACGAGAATAGGCCGCAAGTGTTGTTTTCTTGATGATTCCGTGCTTAGAGCACATTATTACATAAGTGTTATTTATGTATTCTTCATCCTTCAAATCCTTCACGTTAATGAAAGCTTTCACTTTATCGTCCGATTCAATACTGATAAGGTTTTGAATAGCTCTTCCCTTGCTTGTTTTAGTTCCTTCGGGAATCTCAAATGCACGCATCCAGAAACAACGACCTTTCTCTGTAAAGAAAAGCATGTAGTTGTGGTTGGTAGCAACAAACATGTATTCCAAGAAATCTTCATCGCGCGTGGTGCTTGCTTTTGCTCCTACTCCTCCTCTACTCTGAACGCGGTATTCGCTAAGCGGAGTTCGTTTAATGTATCCCAAGTGAGAAATAGTAATTACTACTTCTTCATCTGCAATCATATCCTCCATTCGAAGGTCATTGGCATTGTGCTCAATCACGCTTCGTCTTTCGTCTCCGTATTTGTCTCTGATAACGATAAGCTCATCCTTGATGATAGACATTCGAAGGTCTTCGCTTTCAAGTATGCTTTTTAAGTACTCGATGGTTTTCATCAGTTCTTCGTACTCAGCACGTAGTTTGTCTTGTTCTAGTCCTGTAAGCTGACGTAGACGCATTTCAACGATGGCACGCGACTGAATGTCACTCAGATTGAATCGCTCCATCAATTTCTCACGCGCTTCATCTGGGCTAGAAGATGCACGAATAATCTTGATTACTTCATCAATATTATCTGAAGCAATGATGAGACCTTCTAAGATGTGTGCACGCTTTTCAGCCTGATCCAACTCAAATTTGGTACGTCTCACCACTACATCATGACGATGATCCACAAAGTGAATAATCATGTCCTTCAAGGTCAACATCTCTGGACGACCCTTTACGAGGGCGATATTGTTGACACTGAAAGAAGTTTGAAGTGCCGTGTATTTATATAAGGTATTCAGGACAACATTTGGAATGGCATCACGCTTCAATTCGTAAACGATACGCATACCTTTTCTATCCGACTCATCACGGATATCACTAATGCCTTCAATTTTCTTTTCAACTACCAAATCGGCAGTCTTCTTAATCATTTCGGCCTTATTTACTTGGTAAGGAATCTCAGTTACAATGATTTGCTCACGACCAGACTTCGTTTCTTCAAACTCGGCCTTGGCGCGCATCATCACGCGACCTCTTCCTGTTTCAAATGCTTCGCGAACGCCATCATAACCATAGATGGTTCCTCCTGTTGGAAAATCTGGAGCTTTTACATGCTCCATCAATTCTGGAATAGTAATGTCGCGGTTATCAATGTAAGCAATGATGCCATTTACAACCTCCGTAAGGTTGTGAGGTGCCATATTGGTTGCCATACCAACCGCAATACCTGACGAACCATTGATGAGTAGATTCGGAATTCGTGCTGGAAGAACCGTTGGTTCCTGCAAGGTATCATCAAAGTTTAGCTTAAAATCAACAGTGTCCTTGTCAATGTCGGCCAATAATTCCTCGGCAATTCTGCGAAGACGTGCTTCTGTATAACGCATGGCAGCTGGACTGTCACCGTCAACGGAACCAAAGTTACCTTGTCCATCAACCAACGGATAACGCAATGACCATTCTTGAGCCATACGCACCATGGTGTCGTATACAGATGAATCGCCATGCGGATGGTACTTTCCTAGCACCTCACCTACGATTCTAGCCGATTTCTTATGAGCACTACCCGCTCGAACCCCTAGGTCGAGCATACCAAACAGTACTCTTCTGTGTACTGGTTTCAAGCCATCCCGAACATCTGGAAGTGCTCTTGAAACAATTACGGACATCGAATAATCGATGTACGCGGTTTTCATCTCCTCTTCAATATTGATTGGTATTATCCTCTCTCCTTCTGCCATGACAAAATGTTAATGTTTTTACGTTTGCACGGTCTTTGATGACAGTACAAAAAAATTGTGATCGAATTTACGCTTTTAGCCAGCGATGACGTGCTTTTAGGAGCTTTGAAAAGGCAGTTATTACTAACAGATTTCTGTTGATAAAAACGAACTTACGCAAAGGCAGACCATAAGTGCAAAAGTAATTTTGAACATGAGGGAATTGTTTGCTGTTTGATTCAGTAGATTACTGCATAAAACCGACATTTGACGAAGAACGATATGGACGCGAAATTTTCACCGAGAGTTAAAGATGTAATCAGTTTTAGTCGCGAAGAAGCGCTGAGATTGGGGCATGAGTATATAGGAACGGAGCATTTGCTACTTGGAATTATTAGAGAAGGCGAAGGAACTGCTCTTAAAATATTGACTTCATTAGGAGTTGATATTCAAGACCTTAGAAAGGACATTGAAGCGGCCACGCACACAGGAAAGGCAACTAAAAAAGCTAATCTTGGAAACATTCCTTTGATTAAACAGGCAGAAAAAGCCCTAAAAATCACCTACCTGGAAGCGAAGGTTTTTAAGAGTCCTACCATTGGTACAGAACATTTGCTATTGGCAATTTTAAAAGATGACGACAACGTAGTAACACGAAGCATGAAGAAAATGGGAGTTGATTACGAACTCGTAAAAGAAGAGGTCGAAGTAATGTTAGGAGAAGCCGGGACACGGATTAGCCCTGAAGCGAAACACAGCGAATCTGCTGATGACGATGAGGATGGTGATAACTTTGGTGCTGGTGCCACTGGTGGTGGTCAGATTCGAAAGGCAATTGATCCAAAGTCAAAGACGCCTGTACTAGATAATTTTGGTAGAGACCTTACAAAAGCGGCTGAAGACGGTAAGTTGGATCCAGTTGTTGGTCGTGAGAAGGAAATTGAGCGTGTTTCACAAATCCTTAGCCGTAGAAAGAAGAACAATCCAATTCTCATTGGTGAGCCTGGTGTTGGTAAGTCGGCCATTGCAGAAGGCTTGGCGCTGAGAATTATTCAGCGTAAAGTATCTCGTGTTCTGTTCGGAAAACGAGTTGTAACCCTTGATCTTGCGTCATTAGTTGCTGGCACAAAATACCGTGGTCAGTTTGAAGAACGAATGAAAGCGGTGATGAATGAATTGGAGAAATCTCCAGATGTCATTCTGTTCATTGATGAAATTCACACTATTGTTGGCGCTGGTGGAGCTTCAGGTTCTATGGATGCATCCAACATGTTTAAGCCAGCATTGGCACGAGGAGAAGTTCAATGCATTGGCGCTACAACGTTGGATGAGTACAGACAATACATTGAGAAAGATGGAGCGCTCGAAAGACGTTTTCAAAAAGTAATCGTGGATCCAACGTCTCCAGAAGAAACAGTCGAGATTCTAAACAATATCAAGGCGAAATACGAAGAACATCATAATGTAAACTACACGCCTGAGGCTATTCAAGCCTGTGTGTCACTTACCAATCGTTACATGACGGACCGTTTCCTTCCAGACAAGGCAATTGATGCGTTGGATGAAGTTGGATCGCGCGTTCACATCACCAATATTCATGTTCCTGAGGCAATTGTGGAACTGGAAAAGAAAGTGGACGAGGTAAAGGAAGAGAAGAATCGCGTTGTTCGCAGTCAGAAGTACGAAGAGGCGGCCAACTTGCGCGACAAGGAGCGAAAGCTTCAAGAAGAACTGGAGCGCGAAAAGAATAAATGGGAAGAAGCTACACGAGAAAATCGTGAAACGGTAACTGAAGAACATGTTGCTGAGGTTGTTTCTATGATGACTGGAATTCCAGTTCATCGTGTTGCCCAAAACGAAGGCAATCGTTTGAAAGAGATGTATGACAATCTGAAAGGAAAGGTCATAGGTCAAGATGATGCCATCAAGAAAGTTGTTCGTGCCATTCAGCGTAATCGTGCTGGATTGAAAGATCCAAACAAGCCTATTGGAAGCTTCATCTTTCTTGGTCCAACTGGTGTTGGTAAGACGGAATTGGCAAAAGTGCTTTCGCGCTACTTGTTCGATTCAGATGATTCTCTCATTCGAATTGATATGAGTGAATACATGGAGAAATTTGCCATCTCTCGATTGGTTGGTGCCCCTCCGGGATACGTTGGCTACGAAGAAGGTGGTCAGCTAACCGAGAAGGTTCGCAGAAAACCCTATTCGGTAGTGCTGTTGGATGAGATTGAAAAAGCGCATCCAGATGTATTCAACCTGTTGCTTCAGGCCTTGGATGATGGTATGATGACAGATTCGTTGGGTCGTAAGATTGACTTCAAGAATACGATTGTGATTATGACCTCAAACATCGGTTCACGTCAACTACAAGATTTCGGTCAAGGAGTTGGGTTTGCCACAAGTGCAAAAACTTCATCTTCTGACGACCATTCTAGAGGTGTGATTGAAAAAGCGTTGAAGAAAGCGTTTGCTCCTGAGTTCCTTAATAGAATTGATGATGTTGTTCTCTTCAATCAATTGAAGAAAGAAGACCTTCATCAAATCATTGACCTTGAATTGAAAAGTGTATTCAAGCGAATCACAGAAGTTGGTTACACCGTTGAATTGGATGATTCTGCTAAAGAATTCCTTTCAGACAAAGGTTACGATCCAGAATTCGGTGCTCGTCCATTGGCAAGAGCCATTCAAAAGTATTTGGAAGATCCATTGGCCGAAGCCATCATTGGTTCAACCATTTCTGAAGGCGATGTTCTTATTGTGAAGCATGCGAAAGACGCAGAAGAATTGACAATTGATGTCAAAAAACCTAAAGCTGAAAAGAAGAGCAAGGACTAATCTTGATTAGTCGTAACGTGATAAACGAAAAACGGGGCAATTAGCCCCATTTCATTTACAACTAGTTCAACAGTTTTCTCTGCGAGGCAAGAAGCTATTCCGCAGCTCCCATGCTGCTATACCCACCATCATGGAACAGATTCTGCATGGTAACTTTACGTGTCAAATCCGAAAACAAAGTCACGCAGTAATCTGCACACTCTTCCGCTGATGCATTCCCAAGAGGAGAAAGATTATTAGCATTATTGATGAAATCGTCAAAACCTTCCACACCAGAGCCAGCCGTTGTAACCGTTGGGCTTTGAGAAACAGTATTTACTCGAACACTTTTATGCTTTCCATAATGATGGCCAAAGCTACGTGCAATGCTTTCGAGCATGGCTTTGGCTTCTGCCATATCACCATATCCAGTATAAGTTCGTTCAGCCGCGATGTAAGTCACTGCAATTACGGATGCGTATTCGTTCAGAGCATCTTGCTTGTAACACGTTTGCATGACACGATGCAACGACATGGCAGAAATATCCAAGGTCTTGTGATAGAACTCATAGTTCAAATCGGTGTAATCTCTGCCTTTTCTCACATTTGGCGACATCCCAACCGGATGAAGCACAAAGTCAATTCCTCCGAACTTCGCTTTTGCGGTTGAAACGAGATTTTCAATGTCTTCCATCACGGTCACATCCGCAGGAATAATCTCAGCATTTAGCTTCTCTCCAAGCTCTTTTATTCCACCCATTCGCAAAGCAACAGGTGCGTTTGTAAGAACAATCTCCGCTCCTTCTTCCACACATTTCTCTGCAACCTTCCAAGCGATGGAACGATTATCCAACGCTCCGAAAATAATTCCCTTTTTTCCTTTTAATAATCCGTATCCCATTTTGATAATTATGAATTAATAATGTTGAATCAAAAATCTACTCAAGAAGACCTTCAAGGTTTTCAAAACCTTGAAGGTCTTTACAGAGGGATTAATTCATTATTCTTCATTTCTAATTTTAATTGTTCAAGTTAACCATGTTTTTAGCATGAGTCAAAGCGGCTTCCGTTGGATTGGCATTGCTCAACATCTTGGCAATTTCTACAATTCTACCCGCCTTATCCAATTCTCGAACGCCTGTTGAAGTTCTTCCCTCCTGCTCTTCTTTGTAAACGTACAAATGCTGATTCGCCTTGGATGCAATTTGCGGCAAATGAGTAATGCAAAGCACCTGCATCCTGGAACTCAATTCTTTAATCTTCCCTCCCATTTTATCAGCCACATCGCCCGAAACTCCCGTATCTACCTCATCAAAAATGATGGCTGGAAGTTGCGTCTTGCTCGCCATCTCTGCCTTGGTCGAAAGCATCAATCGAGACAACTCACCACCACTGGCAATCTTGCTAATGTCCTGTGGTTTTTGGCCCTTGTTGGCTGTGAAGAGAATCTCAATTTTATCCTGACCACTCGCGTTTCGGTCTGTCTTTTCAAGTTGAATTTCCATCTGCGCATCTGGCATTCCAAGTTGCTGCAATTCAGCCATTAAGATTGGAGCAATTCGTTTCGCCTCTGTTAATCGCAAATTTGAGAGTTTGTCTGCCTCTGTTTGAAGTAAAGATTCAATCTTCTCAAGTTTGCCATTAAGCAGTGTTAATTGCTCGTCTGAATGGGAAATTGAACTCAACTTAGCATCCAACTCAGATTGATATTGAATTAGTTCTGCTTCCGTTTGCTTTCGATGCTTGGACATCAACCGTATAATCTCATCCACTCTTTCGGCCAACCGCTCCAATTCAATAGGGTCATGCTCAACTGAACCTGCTTTCTGTGCCATTTCTTCTGCCACATCTTCCAGGTCAATTAGGTTTTGTTTAATGCGTTCCGACCAATCGGCAGCTGTGGGATACTTCTTAGACAGTCGTTGTAGTTCCGTTTCTATCTTTCGAAGATTGTCAACCATTGCATTATCAGAATTTAGTAACGCATCTGAGACCTGACTCAGTGTACCACTAATCTCTTCAGCGTTCTCCAACATGGAAAGCTTCTCCTGGCTCTCAACCAATTCGCCTTCCTTCAAGTTCAATTCTTCCAATTCTGAAAGCTGAAACTTCAAGTAATCTTCGTCTTGCGCTGACTTTTGCAGCGCATCTTTAAGTCGTTCTACTTCTTTTCGAAGAGCATTCCACTCTTGATAAACTTTCTGATACGCGTAAATCTGCTCGCCTCCATCAGCACAAGAATCGAGAAATCGAGTTCTAAAATCGGCTGATTTAAGCGTTAAAACTTCATGTTGTGAATGGATATCAATCAGATACGAAGCCAGATCCTTTAGTTGCACCAACGTTACGGGTGTGTCGTTGATGAAGGCTCTTGATTTACCATTGGCGTTTATTTCCCTTCTTAGAATCGTTGGATTTTCGAAATCCAAATCGTTCTCTTCGAAGAATGGTTTTAGGTTGTAATTCTCAATATTGAAGAACGCCTCTACCACACATTTCTCATCTTCTTTATACAGAACAGATGAATCTGCTCGCTTACCGAGCACCATAGAAAGAGCTCCAATAAGAATGGATTTTCCCGCTCCAGTTTCTCCTGTAATGATGGTCAAACCATTGTTCAGCTTGACATCAAGTTCACTGATGATGGCGTAATTACGAATATGCAGTCTGGTCAGCATGACTGCTAGCCTTTAATAATCGCCTGATACTTGTTTGCGTTGGCTGGATCTGCCTGCATAAGGTCGTTGGCAACTTTCGTTTTCACGTCTGGAAATGCCTCCTTGAAAATGTTGATGAACTCATCAACCTTGGCGGTAAAGAACACAGTAAGTAGGTATGAATTAGGTTGGTCCAATCGAAGCGTTTTCAGCGGTTCAATGCACTCCGTAATTGCTTTTCTTCCAGTTTCAACATCAGACTGCATCACGTCCAATCCTTGTCTGTGATATTTATAAACCATCTCACGGAATCCTTCATACCGTGCATTTAACATATTTTCAATCAACCAATAACGGTTTTTAGTGCTTTCAAATGCTTTCCAACCACGCTCGCCTTCTCCTTGTGCATTATTCACAATTTGCAATGCTTTTTGAAAATAAGGCTCGCCTCCCTTAGAAGAAAAACTGTCATAATCTGCACCAATAATCATGTAAGCATAGAACGCCATCACAGAACTTAGGTTATTGATGTGCTGATTCTCTTGAAACTGAATTGGTTGGCTCTCAACATAATTGAAAACGAAATCTTGGTCGTTCACATTCAATAGAACCGTGTTGTACGAAGTCATGTAGGCTGGACGACTCGATTGAATCTGCATCGTAGCTTTAAACTTATCACCAGAAATTTTTTCTGTGATGGTAATCAAAATGCTACACTCAATGCGTTCTTCAATAGCGAAGGCATCGTTGGTCCAAGCCGTTGAATTCATGAACTCACGCAAATCATTCTGTAGTGTTTCAAAAATTCGTTTTTCTGTATTCTGAATAGCAGGACTGATAACGGAAACCGCACAATTCAGTTCCTGCCCTTGAGAAACAAATGAAGTCAGAACTAGAATAATAATGAGAAACCGTGTCATTTAAAGGCTATGATTGTACGCAAAACGTCTGCAGCAACTTCCGCTTTTGTCTTCAATTCAAAAGTACTGATATTATTGTGTCGGTCTAGAATGGAAACCTTGTTTGTGTCGTAACCAAAACCCGCTCCTGGATCTTGAAGTGAGTTTAAAACAATCAGGTCGCAGTTCTTTTTTTTGAGTTTTCCTTTGGCGTTTTCTAACTCATTATCCGTCTCCAAAGCAAACCCTACCAAAAGTTGATTAGCTCGCTTTCGTTGTCCCAACGATGCAAGAATATCTGGCGTTGGTTCCAATTCAATAGTTAGTTTAGAATCTTTCTTTTTGATTTTGCTCTCGGCAACAAACTTGGGACGGTAATCTGCAACAGCCGCGGATAGAATTAACACGTCACAGGTTTCTTGTTCTGCCATCACTGCATCAAACATATTCTGTGCAGACTGCACGTTAATACGTTTGATTCCTTTCGATGAAGAAATGTTAGAAGGTCCGCAAATCAGCGTTACTGCTGCCCCATTTTCAAACGCTTCTTCGGCAATGGCAATTCCCATCTTTCCAGAAGAATGATTGCTGATAAAACGAACTGGGTCAATCGCTTCGTGGGTTGGTCCCGCGGTTATAAGAATTTTCTTTCCTCTAATCTCAGGCATGAACCAACTTCATCACGAATTCGAAAATTGCTTCTGGCTCGGCCATTCGACCTTTACCTTCTAATCCGCTTGCTAATTCTCCTTCGGTTGGTTCGATAATGAGATTTCCGAATTCAGCAATTGTCTTTAGATTCTTCTTCACGGCTGGGTGTTGTAACATATCCAAATCCATGGCTGGCGCGACCACAACAGGACAACGGGCACTTAAATACGTAGCCAAAAGTAGGTTGTCGCAAATACCGTTGGCCATCTTTCCAATGGTATTGGCTGTTGCAGGTGCAATAACTATTACATCGGCCCAAAGACCAAGTTCTACATGATTATTCCAATTGCCATCAGCATCTGAGAATTCAGATTCAACCGGATTTTTGGAAACCGTAGAGAGTGTGAGTGGCGTAACGAAATCGAATGCAGAATCAGTAGCAACCACTTTTACTTCTGCCCCTGCTTTTACGCACAGCCTAACAAGTAAAGGTGCTTTGTAAGCGGCAATGCCACCAGTTACACAAACCAATATTTTCCTTCCGTTCATAAACCCTAATATACTCGAAAACCCGAACGAGTCGGGTTTTCAATGCAATTTCAGTTTGAATTATGCTTCTACTGTGGCAGCAACTGCAGCAGCTTCCTCTTTTGCAGGATTGCGGAAGTAAACCTTTCCTTGAAGGTATTCTTCTACAGCAATAGAAACTGGCTTAGGCATAGCTTCATAAAACTTAGAGATTTCAATTTGCTCACGGTTCTCAAAAATCTCTTCCAAGTTATCAGAAGAAGTAGCAAATTCTGCCAATTTAGAGTTCAACTCTTCCTTGATATCTGCGCCAATTTGATTCGCACGTTTTGCAATAATTGCAATTGTTTCATACGTATTATCAGTTCCAGTTTCGAACCTACGCATGTCGCGTGTTACCGTATCTCTCTCAGCCTTTGTGTTCTTGTATTCCATCTCTCAGGGTTTTTAACTTGTCTAATTGTCGTTTAGAATCCTCTTTAATATTCTCTGCGTTTTTTACATCTGATGAGCGAGGGTGCTTTTCAATAAAATCATTACACTCTTGCAACGTTTGTTCAAAACGCTCAATTTTCTTCTCGTCAATACTATTGTCGGCTAGCAGATAACTTGAACGAAGTATCATATAGCCAATTTCCTCACTGAACTTCGTATCAGGAAATTCTTTAAGCGTATTTTGGAGCGCAAAGATAGCAGCTTTATATTCACCTAAACGATAATAAAGCTTAGCCCCATTGTATGCTTTTGTCTCAAGTTTAAAACGCAAACGATCCATAAGGTCGTTACACTCATCTACCTTAGGGCTTTCTGGGTATTTATTAATAAATAATTGAAGCTCGTCTATAGCTTTTAGCGTGCTAGCTTGATCTAAGGTTGGCTCTGCTGAATCAAGAAAGTAACACTTGGCGTTCATAAACTGCCCGTCTTGAGCACGTTCGCTACGCGGAAATGTTCTCACGAAATTATCGAAGTGGTAACCAGCTAACATGTAATCGCCCAAATGGTAGTTGCAATAAGCATAATAGTAGTAGACGTCTTCCGCTTTGCTGGTACCACGGAAAACTGTAATCAATTCCTCAAACAACGGAAATGCCTTCTGATACTTGCCATTGTCATAATAAACCTTGGCCATATCGAACTTTCTTTCGAAGTCGTTGCCCTTAAGTACACGCTGATACTTACTGCATCCAGCAAAGACCATTAGAATGGCCAGAATGATTACGGCTGAATATGCTTTTTTGAACATGGCGGCAAAGATAGTTTTTTGAATCACGTGGTGAGAACGGATGTTTTTTCGATTTATTGAACAGCAATTTGTCAATATCCTTTTAACATAAGGGTAAAATAAAAGACCCATTAAAGACGGTTCAAAGCGTAATCTTGTACGCTTGTTTAATGACCCGATATTTGTTTGCCTTAAGCCGCTTTATGCTATGACCAAAGCCCTTAATCTTAGGTCGTTTAGCACACTGCTTTTCTATTCAATCTTTTCCGGACTTTACTCCGTAAGCGGTCAAACGCTCATCATCAACGAAGTATCCAACGGTCCCACTGGCAATCAAGAATTTGTTGAGTTTGTGGTGGCCGATGCTGGATTGAGCTATGATTGTGGGGCAAACACACCTCCTTGCATTGACATACGTGGATGGATTTTCGATGATAATTCAGGCTATCATGGTTCAGGTGGAATTGCCGATGGTGCGCTTCGTTTTTCCAATAACGCCCTGTGGAGTTGCGTGCCGCTAGGAACCATCATTCTGCTTTATAACGATGCTGATCCGAACGTAAATCTTCCTCCAATGGATATTTCGTTAACCGATGGCAATTGCAGCATTGTAGCGCCTATCAGTAATACAAGTCTGTTTGAGCAAAACCTCACCACGCCCGGAGCTGCGGCTTGCAGTTATCCGCAAACGGGTTGGACTCCTGGAGGCAATTGGGAATTGACTTTCTTAGCCAATTCTGGCGATTGCGCCCGATTGGTCGATCTTTCTGGATGCGAAGTCTTTTCGCTTTGCTGGGCCAGTTGCAGCAACAACAGTCTTATCTATTTCAATTCGCTTGGTTCTGGTTCGCAGAATGTCTGGTATTTCAACGGTGGAGACCCAAATGTTCAAGCAAATTGGAGCGAAGGAAGTACTACGGGAACTTCTGAAGAAACTCCCGGAGCGCCAAACAATGCTGCAAATGCGGATTATATAGGACAGTTCAATAATAATTGTACTCCTATTCTTCCGATTAACGTTACAGCAACTTCCACTGCATCCGATTGTGGTTGCACGGGAACGGGTAATGCAACGGGCTCTGGTTCTTTGCCAGGGTACGGCTATCAATGGACGGATGCCACGTACATTCCTATTGGACAAAATACGGCTGCTGCTACAGGACTTTGCGCTGGAGTTTATCGAGTGATAATCACCTCCAGCATTGGATGCAGCGATACAGCAAGCGTAACCGTTATTTCAAATGGTAGCGGAATTATCAATACTACCCAAAACATTTCTGCTTGCAACAATGCTACAGTCACCTTTCCAGATGGAACAACAGCATTTGTAACAGGACCAACTTCGCATGTATCGCAACTTATAAGTACAACGGGCTGCGATTCCATTATTACCACAACTGTTTTGGTGGTTCCATTCCTTGCCTCCACGAATCTTGAAGCGGTTTGTGTCAATACTACGCTTACATATCCTGATGGAACAAGCGAACTAATAACAGGTAATACCACGCACACATCCAACTTGACCGCAAGCACAGGCTGCGATTCATTGGTAACAACCATAGTGGCATTGATTCCAAACTTCACTACCACAGAAACGGTTTCGGTGTGCTCGGGACAAACAGTCACATATCCTGATGGAACGACCGAAGTAGTAACAGCTGCCACTTCTCATGTATCAAATCTTACCGGAATCTTGGTGTGTGACTCCATCGTAACTACTAATGTTAATATTTCACAAGAATATACAAATCAAGTAGTTGTGAACGTTTGTCTCAACTCAAACTACACCTTTCCGAATGGAGATGTTCAAACGATAACAGGAGCCACAACGCACGTTTCCACGTTAACAAATTCTGGAGGATGCGATAGCGTAATTACAACCACAGTCGGAATTGCTGCAGGGCCATTTTTGCAGGAAACAGTTCAAATTTGTCATGGTGATGATTACACTTTTCCGGATGGAACTACGCAGACCGCCATTCGCGTTCAGGTGGTTCATCAGTCCATATTCCCTATTCCTTCGGGTTGCGACAGCATTGTAGAAACTACGGTTACGATTGCTCCCACTCAAATTGATGATTTCAGTTTCACTCCCAATGCACTTGGACCATTTGAGTTTGAAGCAGATTTTCAGATTGAAGACCCAGGACAAAACATTTATGAGTGGAGCATTTTTGATAGTGATACTCTGCTAATATACAGTTCGTACGACACGGCATTTTCCTACGAATTCGATAATCTCAAGGCAACCTATGAAATATGCTTGAGCAGCACTTCTATAGCGGGTTGTACCGTTTCAGAATGCAAGTTACTGAAGGTTGATGCAACGTTGGGTGTATACATTCCCAATGCGTTTACGCCTGAAATTGAAGGTCAAATAGACCAATTGAATGATGTCTTTTATCCCGTTATTGGCGGTGTCATTGTAGAAAATTATGAGCTTACAATCTTCGATCGGTGGGGGAAACAATTGTTTCAATCTACCGAGCTCACACTTGGTTGGGATGGAACATACAAAGGAAAAAACATTCCTTCTGATGTGTACGTGTATGCGCTCAGTTTCACTACCAAAAGTTTAACGTTTCTGCATCGATACAATGGAATTGTAACGGTGGTGAGATAAGTGCTTGGGAAAGCTAGATTATCCAATTTTCTCGTTAAAAACTTTCGAGTCGGACAAACTCCCACTACACGGGAACAGATACCTTTGAACCAGCATAAAGCATTAGGATATGGATATTTTCGAACGCATTAAGAACAATAGAGGCCCGCTTGGAGCTCATGCAAAAGAAGCTCATGGTTATTTCACATTTCCGAAATTGGAAGGTGAAATAAGTAACCGCATGATGTTCCGAGGAAAGGAAAAATTGGTTTGGAGCTTGAATAATTACCTCGGATTGGGAAATCATCCTGAAGTAAGAAAAGCAGATGCCGATGCCGCCCGAGATTGGGGAATGGCCTATCCAATGGGAGCTCGAATGATGAGTGGACAAACCAAATACCACGAGCAATTAGAGCGCGAATTGGCTGATTTTGTAATGAAGGAAGACGCCTACTTACTCAACTTTGGTTATCAAGGAATGGTATCGGCAATCGATGCGTTGGTGAACAGACATGACGTAATTGTGTACGATTCAGATTCGCATGCATGCATATTGGACGGAGTTCGGTTGCACATGGGAAAACGCTTCGTTTATCCTCACAACAACATCGAAAACTTAGAAAAGCAATTACAACGCGCCTCAAAACTTGCAGAAGCGCAAGGTGGTGGTGTTCTTGTAATCACAGAAGGTGTTTTCGGGATGAGCGGTGTACAAGGCAGCTTGAAGAAAATCATTGCATTGAAGAAGAAATACAACTTTCGGTTGTTTGTGGATGATGCGCATGGTTTCGGCACACTTGGAAAAACAGGAGCTGGTGCAGGAGAAGAGCAAGGATGTCAGGATGGAATTGATATTTACTTTGGAACATTTGCTAAAAGCATGGCCAGCATTGGTGCATTTGTGGCAGGTGAAGCGGATGTGATTGATTACCTGCGCTACAACATGCGTTCGCAGATATTTGCGAAGAGTCTTCCAATGCCAATCGTAATTGGTGCCATTAAGCGTTTAGAGTTACTCAAAAAGAGTCCTGAATTGAAGGACAAACTTTGGACAATCGTTAATGCTTTGCAATCTGGATTAAAGAAAGCCGGCTTTGATATTGGCGATACGCAATCGTGCGTGACTCCCGTTTATCTTAACGGAACAATTCCAGAAGCGACAGCTTTGATTGTTGACCTGAGAGAGAACTATGACATCTTCTGCTCCATGGTGGTTTATCCAGTTGTTCCAAAGGGAATTATCCTGTTGAGATTGATTCCAACTGCGGTTCACACATTGGAAGATGTGAACTACACAATCGAGACCTTTAGCAAGATTAGAGAATACCTGACGGCAGGAAAATACAACACTGACAAAATCGTTACTACCATCTAACATGAAAAAGCTTCGAATCCTTATTCCAACCGATTATTCGTTGCTTGCCCGCAAGGCAGCTGAATACGCAGTATCGTTATCATCAAATATTGATGCTGAATACATTCTGCTTCACTGCGATAATGTTCCAAGACCTTCTTACGCATTCGTAAATAAATTGGAAGATTTGCTTCGGGCAGAATCCCTCAAAACAGGAAACGAGTTGGCGGGTTCTATCCGTAAATCAACAGGAATCAACGCAAAAATTACTTGCGACATGGTTCATGGTGATCCAATTGAAGTATTAGAAACCTATAGTCAGGAGCACAAGGTTGATTTGATTGTGATGGGAACTAAGGGAGAGTCTGTAATTCAGAATAAACTGTTCGGATCTGTGGCTGCAGGTGTATTGGAAAACGTCTCTTGTCCTACCATCTTCGTTCCTGCAAACGCAGACACAACCAATAAACCTGAGAATATTGCTTTTGCAACGGACCTCACCAATATTGACGAGGAAATTGAAGAGTTGATTTCATTTGCACAGTTCTTCAACGCAACCATTCATGTAGTGCATGTCTATCCAGATACGATAGACCCTAGTACGTTTGATGAAGAAGCTACAAAGTTGGAATTGATTGCCAGCACCAGTTATCCTCAGTTAACATTCAATGCTGTTATGGATTCAGATATCATTGCAGGACTCGACAAGTTTGTGGATACCGACCATCCTGATATGATAGCCATGTTTACCTACAAAACGGGCATATTGGAATACCTTTTCAATACAAGCTACACGGAAGAAATGACTATGCACAGCAAAACACCTTTGCTGATTATGAGGAAGAAATAAAGCCCTTAAATTCCCAAAAGGGGATTTTAAAAAGGAAACACCTTCTCTTCAGGAACTTCTCCAATTACAAACCGAAGCGCTTGTTTCTGAATACTGAATGTAGCTGGTCCCATTCCTACAAACTCGCCATCAGCTTCAATAAATTCTGGTTTGTTGGTTCGCTGAATCTCAATCTTTGAAGTTCTGAAAGAGGTGATTTTTGGATTCTTGAAGATGGTGCCAGCCCTCAGTTTAGGATAATCTTTGAGCACCATCCATTTAGGCATATTCTCAAACACCGTTACATCAAACAAACCATCGGTTGGATCAGCAAAAGGAGCTGGAAGCATTCCTCCTCCGTTGTGCCTACAAATGGCGACAGAGAGATTAAAAATCTTCTCAGTTCGTACCACATCGTTGTATTTTAAGGTCAACTCAGGCACTTCAAACGACAATAATCCTTTGAAGACGATGTAATCATAGAACAACTTTCCTTGAAATAGATTGGCTGTTTTTCTTGCTTCAGTGATAAGCACCGCGCATTGCGATTCGTATGCTACGCCTGCAATATTTACGAAGTAATGTTTGGCTGGTTTTCCATCCTTAAATAAATCAATGATGCCCAAATCATGTTTAATTTCCAACCCATTATTTATGGTTGCAATCCAAGCTTTTGGGCTATCAGGAACTTTAAAGAACCTAGTCCAATCATTGCCCGTCCCACTTGGATAATGCGCCAAAAGCACTTCATCTGGAGTACAAGATTTCTGAGTCATCAAACCATTAACAGCTGCATTTAAAGAACCATCACCACCATAAGAAGCAATCTTGCGATAGCCTTCCGCACAGGCTTTTTCCATTAAGACTTCAATGTGTCCGTTGTATTCAGACATCCAAACAATTGGGTCAAACCCTTCCTTAAGAAATGCTTCATGAATTGATTTCCATTTGATGCCACCTTTACCATCGGCAGACACAGGATTGATAATAAAAAGCCAGCGGTTTTGCATACGCTGTAAATGTAATATCTTGAGTCCTACATGGTTTTGAAAACCGAGAAGACCTTCTGTCTTATTTTCGCACCGTGCGTATTGCTCTCATACATTATCGGCTTCTTCGGAAAGGTGGTCTTGAAACAAGACTATTCAATTATTTGAATTACTACAGTTCAAAAGGGCATCAAGTACATCTAATAGTCTCAAAAATTGATGCAGATCTAATTATTCCTACTTCGATTAAGATTCATCAGGTCAATTTGAAGCGAGTGCCTAAACCGATCAGAATGTGGTTCTTCAATAAAGGATTGAAGGACATTATGGCTGAAAATAGTTTTGATCTGAGCATTTCATTAGGCAGAACTTCCCATCAGGATCTGGTTATGTGCCCTGGAACACATTTAGGTTATATGAAAGCGCTGAATTTCCGATTTCAAGGGCCGATAGACAGGATGAATGTGTATTTGGACAAGCTTGCCTATCGCGATTCAAAATTGGTGCTGGCCGCTTCCGAGCAGGTCAAAGATGAATTGAGGAACTATGCAAATGTGCCAGAATCAAAAATCAGGGTACTTTATCCTCCTACAGATACCAATAAATTCAACCAATCCGGAATCCATCGTAAAAGAGAATGGCGAGATAAGTATGGCTTTTCAAACACTAAGAAAAGTCTGCTTTTCGTTACCACTGGAAATCATCTCAAAGGCTATGATTTTCTATTAACACTAATGGCCAAATTGGTGGACGAACCCATCGAATTAATCATAGCTGGCGTGAAGCCAATACAGACCGATTTGAAGAACGTGAAATACTTGGGATATTCGGAAAATGTGAATGAATTGATGTGGGCGGCAGATGCATTGGTTCATCCTGCTAAGTATGAAGCCTATGCACAGGTTGTAAGCGAATCTCTTCTGTGTGGTCTTCCAGTACTTGTTTCGCATATGGTCGGGGCTAAGTCTGTCGTAACAGAGGATGTGGGTATCGTTGTAAACTCGTTCAACGAAGAGCTTTGGTTGTCGGCCATCCAAGATATTTTGAATCGTAATTGGTGCATTGATCCAAACTTTTCCGAACTACATGGTCTAACCGTAGAGCGTCATTGCGAACGAATCCTTCAGTTGGGAATGGAAGCGGTTAAACCAAGGTAAGAGGCTTGCTATCAGTCCTCTTTCCTAATTCAATTACTTCCAAATCTTTGATGTTTCCGGCATCTAGCGTAAATCGCAAAAGCGTTTTTACAATATGAAAACCGTGAATTCCTGCCGCCCCGGGATTCATATGCAGGCATTCATATTTCTTATCAAACATCACTTTCAAAATGTGTGAATGACCACAGATATAAAGCTTAGGTCGCTCCTTTTGAATTAGTTCACGAACACGTGCTGTGTATCTGCCTGGATATCCGCCAATATGTGTAATCAGCACTTTCACTCCTTCCAGATCAAAAAGTTGGTTTTCGGGATGTACTAAGCGAAGTTTATCTCCGTCAATGTTGCCATAAACTGCACGTAGCGGTTTCCAATTGGCGAGGTTATCCGTTACTTCGAGAGTGCCAATATCGCCAGCATGCCAAATTTCATCGCAACTCTCAAGGTATTTCGGAAGCTCGGAATCGAGATATCCGTGGGTGTCAGAAAGTAAGCCAATTCGCTTCATTAGCGCATGAGAAAAATCTCACCGTTGTATTGGTGTTGTTCATTATTTACATCAACAATTACGAATCGATAGATATACATTCCGCTTTCTACTTGTTTGCCTTTGTAGGTACCATTCCACTCAAATTCCATGTTGGAAGAATAAAACAAATTCTCGCCCCAACGGTCAAAAATCCACATTTCATATTCCTTCAGTCCTACTCCATTTCCGGCAAATGTCTCGTTAAGACCATCAGCATTTGGCGTGAATGTGTTTGGTATATAGAAGGCAATGGCAGGTTTTACAATTACCCGAATCGAAGTCTCATCATCGCATCCGTAATCATTATTCACGGTTTGAATAACCTGATAGTTGCCTGCTTCCTGATATTCGTGTGAAGGATTTTGGTCTAAGGAAATAGAACCGTCCGCAAAATCGTACAACCATTCTGTAGCGCCAAAACTTTCGTCCGAGAAATCTACTCTCGGAAAGAACATAATGTATTCATCCTTATCGGAACTAAAACCAGCAATTGGCCGCGGCCAAACATCAATTGCATCTACCACCAAAAGTGTGTCATCACAACCATTGGTTGATGTGGCAATAAGTTGCACGTCATAAAATCCGCTATCTGGATAAATTGTCTGTGGATGAACTTGCGATGAAGAAATGCCATGTCCCAAATCCCAATGGTAACTGGCAATGTTGTAGCCATTAGAAATGGTGGTGTTATTATCGAAAACCACGGTAAGCGGTTGACAGCCCTCATTTGGAATTGGCGTGTAGGAAATCTGTGGAAGTGGAAATATCTCGACCTGATGCGATACGGATTCTACACAACCAAAATTGGAAGTAGCTAGCAATGTGGCTTGGTAAAATCCCTCTGCTGGATACGCATGTGTTGGGTCTTGAAGATTTGAATTCGTGAGGTCCCCAAAATCCCAATCGTAAACATCAATTGTTCCTTCACTAATCTGCGATTGATTGATGAAGGAAACGATGTCTTCAAAACAGGTGTCGTTGTGCGTGAATTCAGGTTCAGGCAAAACGTAAATGCGAATGTCTTTGGTGATAGTGTCCTTACAACCAAAATCGGAGGTGACGGTGAGGAAAACTGGTAGATAGCCTGTTTGCGGGAACGTGTGCGTGGGGTTTTGTAGCGTGCTAGTTGCGGAGAATCCGAAATCCCAGACATTATTGGTGATGGTTCCTGTGGAGATGAACGAAAGATTTGTGAAGGTTGTGACCTCGTTTAAGCAAACACTATCGGCCGTAAAATCGGCAACTGGCATTGGGTGTATGGTGATGGTTTCAACAATCGTATCCAAACAACCTAAATCTGTTTCTACAATCAATTCGACATCATAATCAGCTGGAGCTGAATAAAGATGTGCGATGGGCCCTACTCCATTTGCAGATGTATTATCACCCAAATCCCAATTCCAAGTGTCTACCGAACCAGAGTTACTGGTGCTTTGGTCTGTGAATGTTGCACTGGCATTCAGGCACACATTGCTAAATGAGAAATCGGCAACAGGCAATTGAAATACTTCAACCTGCTGTTGGGTTGTATCGCTACAGCCGTTATCGGTTTCGACCATCAATGTCACGGTATAGTTTCCGAAGGTGTTGTAGTCGTTCGAAGTGTTTTGAACCGCATCCGTATTCGTATCACCAAAATTCCAATCCCAAAAAGCAATGCTACCAGAAGCCACAGAGGTTTGGTCTGCGAATACCATCGTTTCATTCAAACAGACATTCTGTGTAGCAAAATCTGCAGCTGGTTTAGGGTCAACTATAGCAGCAACCGTAAGTGAATCCACACATCCAAAATCGGAAGTAACGGTTAGCTGAATATTGATTGACCCAGCGATTAAATAGGTGTGTGTTGGGTTTTGATCGATGGATGATGTGTTATCTCCAAAATCATAATTCCAGGCTACAATAGTTCCTTCGGAAATGCTTGATGTATCTGCAATAGAAATAGGTTCCAATTGGCAGATGTTCGGCACTTCAAAACCTGGAATGGGAATAGCATGGAGTGTAATCTGTTGCATTGTGGTATCACCACAGCCTTGGTCGCTCAACGCAATCAGGGTTACGTCATATTGACCATAAACTGAATACGTATGTGTTGGATTCTGCTGAATGGATGTCGCCACATCTCCAAAATCCCATTGCCATGAATCAACTGTACCAGATGTTATTGTAGAAACATCTTCGAACGGATAATTCGATTGAAAACAATCATCAATTGGAGTGAAATCAGCTTGGGGTAACGGATAAATCTCTACAGCTTGTTCCAGCGTATCTCGGCACCCGAACGAGTCTTCCACAATCAATCGTGCATTGTACATATTTACTGTAGCATATTGATGTATTGGGTTTTGAGTATTGTCCGTTGCATTATCACCAAAATCCCAATTCCAGATGGTTATTGGATAATCGCTTTGCGCAGATTGATCTGTAAAAATTGTGTTCTCATTTAAGCACTGGTCGGTAAAAATGAAATCGGCCGTTGGTCTATCCCAAACTGTGATATTTCGGAAAATAGTGTCTCTGCAACCTATTGTGTCTTTTACAATTAATTGAACCGTGTAATTGCCTCCAGATTGGTAAACGTGTGTGGGGTTAACATTAGCTAGGCTTAAGTTGGTAAAGGTTTCGGTGGTATTATCTCCGTAATTCCATTTTAGTTCGCTGAACTGCCCTAGATTATTGAAGTTGCCACATTGCTCTAAAAAAGTAAAATGAGCAGTGTCACCCGCACATATTTCAGGTTCATTAATGGTAAAATCCGCAAAAAGCTCGTAGGTGAAATCAGAATAATAAACGTCTTGCTGCGAATAGTTGTAGAACCCAAATCTACCGGGCTCAAAACAGTCGTAGATGTCGAAAATGGTATCTCCATCAACAAGAATAATGGCTCTATTGACAGTATATGTTACTTCAATTTCATGGTCTACATTTCGAGTCCAACCGTTGTTCCCATAGTTTGTTGCAGCAACCGTAAATTCGGGTGTATTTGTATGTCCCCAGAAAGTTGCCGCGTATGCTGCGTTTGGAATAGTCCCCACAGCATGACTAAGTGCAAAACCTTCTTGTGCAGCAAACCCGCCATTTGTCTGTGCGCCTTGCTTCCAATCAAAGAGCCAAGTATCGAAATTATTGTTTGATCCTAATGGGTTTTTAAATCCGAAAACGACTCCCATAAAGTCATCATCACTATCTGTAGTTCGCATTTTTCCTTTCATACGAACATTTATGTAATCTACAGGTGTTACAAAAAATGTTGGATTACCATTTATGGTTTGATGAATTCGTGCTCCTGCATTTTGAACTACCCAATTGCCATTTGCAACAATTCCGGCTTGCACCCATGTGTAAAAATCCACGTCTGTTAAACATGCTGGCACATTTACTATGATGACTTGAGAACCAGTGCATCCGTTGGCATCTGTAACGGTGATAGTATGAGGACCAATGCACATTCCGGTGGCTATTTGCGTGGTTTGACCATTATCCCAACTGTATGTATAGGGCGGTGTGCCACCAGATGGATTGGTAAAACCCCCGCCATCGCAAGCACCTACAGCGCTAACATAATTAGCATAAGCATTTGGGAAAATAGGAGTTGGTTCGTTTAGCACTACACTTGCCTGAGCCGTACAGTTATTAGCATCATTAATGGAAACAGTATTGGTTCCAGCCACAAGATTTGTTGGATTTTGCTGCGTGCTGCCAGTAGACCAAGAATAGTTGATTGGCGCAAGAGCTCCATTCACAGTGAGACTAGCTGACCCATCATTTCCACCATTACAGCTTACATCGGTTCCGTTCGAAATTGATGCCGTTATACCTGGAGGATTACCTAAAGTAATACTTGTGGTTGCTGTACACTGGTTCGCATCTGTAATCGTTACGGTGTTTAACCCAGCCACAAGATTTGTTGGGTTTTGAACTGTGCTTCCTGTAGACCACAAATACGAATATGGAGTGGTTCCACCGTTGACCGTTAGATTAGCAGTTCCGTTTCCAACTGTGCAATTAGTTGGGTCGGTTCCGGTAATTGAAGTAGTGATTTGAGTAGGTTGTGAAATTGTAATGGGAATAGTTTCCATGCAGCCACTGTTGGCTCCTGACTGGGCAAAAACAACTCCATTGCCAGCAGGAAGTCCTGGAACTGAGTTGATCGCAGAATAATTTATGCCATCTGCCGAATATGTGTAATTCGGATGTCCTCCCGCACTTGTTATTGTTACTGTTCCATCACTTCCTCCAAAGCAGCTTACATCAGAAACAGCAACTGAATTCTGAAAACTTAGATCTACAGCAGTACAAGCCGTATTGTTTTGTAACTGAGGTGCGCCAATTACGGTTCCATTCCAAGCGGGATTGCCTTGGAGATTTGTGTAATTACCATCAAACTTGTAATAGGCTAGAAGACCAGGTTGTGTTGTTGGAGCGGGAAGATCCATCATATTGGCCTGAATTTGTGCCTGTGTTCTAGCCACGTTCCATATTCGAACCTCATCTATATAACCAAGCCAGGTTTCGCATTGACAGTTTGAGCGGTTACCAATGGCGGTAATAAGGTTATTCTGCGCCATGGTTCCTGTGTGAGGAGTAGAAGACGCTAAGCAACCATTTACATAATAATTCAGACTGGCTCCATCGTACGTAAAAGCAAGATGATAGCATTCTCCAACATTAAGCGTGAACCCGGAAACAGCATTCACATAACCATTAGTTGTAGTTATTTCGACCGATCCTGGCCGCATGAGATAATTGACATTGCTTTGGTCTGTATGTTTCGAAACAATATTTACACCAGCTCCAGTCATAGTAACAATGGCTTCTACCGTAATCTGGCTTCCAGCCACATCTAAATCGCCAACTTCAACATAATTGGCACCGCCCGGAACAAAAAGAGATTGACCACAAGCAACCCGAGCGAAAAACGCGAAGAACAACACTAGTGCAATAAGAGAAACGGAACGTTTCAATTATGGATTTTGGGGTTAGGTGTGTAAAGCTAAAAAATGTCTTCAGCAATACAGACGAAACAAATCAAGAGGGATGCTTAAAATGAAGCCGTTTTAAATCGGCTGCACGGAGTTTCCTGGTATCCAGCCCACATTTCCGTTAGAAAGTTTTATTCGAATCCATCCATTCAGCTCATCTGATGTACTCACCACCAGTCCTTCATGTATAACGAACAAATCTTTGCCTTTTTGATCGGGAGCACTTTTGGCTGTAACTGTAGCGGCAAAAACAACTGCTCTATTGTCATGTACTGCGCGATTGTAGTTATTCTGCGCAGCATAAATGGAAAATCCGAACCAGATTAGCGCAACAAATCCAGTGTAGAAAGTAAGTCGCTTCATTCCTTCTTCACTCGAGAATCTGAATAATAAGAAACCACCCAAGGCCAGTACAAGCGCTACAACTGCAGACCAAGCCCAACCATCAGTGGAGAATGTATTAAGAACAGCCTTCCACCAAGTGACGAAGAAAAGTTGTGGCATTTCCTCTACCCTATCCTTCACACTCATATTGGCGAGTTTTAGATTTAACTGAATGTCCTCGTCTTTAGGAGCTAGCTTTAATGCTCGCTCGTAATGAAGCACGGATGGAGCAATTTGACCCGCCTTGAAATAAGTATTGCCCAGATTGTAATGAATTTCGGCACAAACATATTCTTGCGCTAGAATTTCTTCGTACAACTTGGCTGCATCAGCATAACGCTCATCAATAAATGCTTGGTCTGCTTCGGATTTGGTTGTTTCAACTTGAGCAGAAGCTGCCATTGATGCCAACAGAACAACACAAAAAACGAGATATGTAAGAATGTTTTTACGCATGATTCTCCACATTTACAATAGCTGCAAGCGCCTCGTCATACACACTTCCCATTTGCTTATCGGCACCTGGCGCAAATCGGGCAAACTCTGTCTTGTCCAACACGCCAATAAAGGCAATAACGGTTTCTTCAGGAACATTCTTAGTTGCAAGCACCGATTTAATCTTGTCTTTACTCAATGCGGAAACTGGAATCTGAAACTTATCGGCAGCATAATCTGAAAGCGCCTTAAATACTTCTTCGTAGAATAATGCGGTTTGATTGTCGTCCCACAACTTTTTGGCTTTTGTCAAACGTTTCTTGGCAAGACCAGTAGCTTTTTTACTCTTCAATCTTCCTAGGTCATTTCCTTGTGAGCGCTGATACTCTGCATAGCCAATAAGCAACACGAATAACAGAATTGGAACTCCAACTGCTCCGTAGAATGGGACTGAACGATAGAAGAAACTGCTACCGTTCTCTATGGGGTATTGGCCTTGTTTAATGTAGCGTATGTCGCTACCAATAAGTTGAATATCTTCCTTGTTAGTTATATTTAATGATGGAGAAGAAGGCTCGTCTGCATCGCCTTTCTCTACAATTAAATCAAATGCATCTTGCGTATCTGTTTTGAATGTACCAGTTGATGGATTGAAATAACTAAAAGAGAACGGCCCTATTTTAAACTCTCCTGCGTACCGTGGAATGAGCACGTATTCGAAGGTTCTGCTTCCAGAAACACCATTTGCACCAACTTTAATGTTGTCTGATACTTTAGGGTCGTACACTTCGATGTCGGGCGGAAATTCTAAATCAGGGGCTTGTAACTGATAGAGATTTCCTTCTCCGCTTACGGTTACTTTCAAATTAACAGCTTCGTTAGATTTTGTTTCGGTCTTATCAAGTGAAGCAGTCATTTTCAAGTTTCCAGATAACCCGCTAAAGTCGCTTGGTTTACCTGAAGGGTAAGGTTTTACATTGATGGTGACCGAGTTGGATTTCACCGATCGCTGAAAATCTTCGTATCCTCCAAAGAACTGATCAAATACAGAGCGGCTTCTGCCAGACGAACGCTCGCGAACAACAGCTACAAACTCCATGGGGTCAATGGTTACTTCTCCTGTTTTCTGTGGATAAACCACATATTGCTTTACCAGACCGGTTTGATACTGCACGCCATCCACTACTTCGTTCTGCCACTGAAATTGCTGATTTGCGCTTGTTTCTTTACTCCAAAAACCCTCAAAAGACGGGAGCTTCCATCCATCTAAATTGACCAACGAAACGCGATTGTATATTTTCAAATCAACTGTAATCTTTTCTCCTAAGTAGGCGCTTTTCTTGCTCACTTCTACCCTAGCAAACAAATCGTTGTTGCTAGATGAAGATTTAGCTTGCTGCTGCTGTTGTTGCCCTCCACTTGATTGCTGCGACTGTTGCTGCGGTTGTCCTTGTACAACATTGACTGTCAACGCATTTGACTCAATTACATTTCCATTGAGTTTAATCTTTGCCGGTGCAATAGTAAACTCTCCTGTTTTGGCTGCCCGAAGCACATACGAGTAAGAAATCGACTGCGACATGGTGCCATTAACGAACTGCATGGCGGTGCTTTGATTTGGTCCGCCTAGAACCTGGAAATCGGTAATCTCCGGAGCCACGAAATTGGAGCCATTTCCGTTTAACTCCCAAGTCACTTGAAAGCGTTGTCCTACCTGAACTTGAGATGGAGCAGAAGCCGTTAGCTTTTGAGCAATGACAGTTTCCGAGAAAATCATTCCCAACAGACACACAAACAGATATGTAATCTTCAATTTCAATCTCTAATTCCTAATTATTCATTCAATAATCCTCCGCCTTGTTCCTCGGCATCTCCTTTACAAGGAGGAATCGCTGTCTGATAGTTTTTTGGATATTCGTAATTACTCATTCTTAATTTATAATTCCAAAAAGACTACCAGTCCTTCTCAATATTCCCTTTAACCTCTTTCTTGATTTTCTGTTCTTCCAACCGATCCCGAATCTTCTTTTCGTCTTGGTCTAACGCATCGAGCGTACGTTCGGCATCCTCCTTAGAAATCTCTCCCTCTTTGGGCTGCTGCTGCTTTTGCTCGTCTTGCTTTTGCTGGTCTTGTTGCTGTTGATCCTGCTTCTGTTCTTGGTCTTTCTTTTCTTGATCTTTTTTCTCGTCCTGCTTTTGTTGATCCTGTTTCTGCTGGTCGTCTTTCTTGTCTTGATCTTTGTTCTGGTCTTGCTGCTGCAACATGCGTTTGGCGTAAGACAGGTTGTACTTCGTGTCGATATCTGTTGGATTGTTCCTCAGTGCTTGCTTGTAAGCATCCACTCCTTCCTGATATTTCTTTGTTTTCATAAAAGAATTACCCAAGTTGTGATAGGCTGCAGCTTTCTGCTTCTTATCGTCTGTTAAGTTAGGCAACGATTGAAACGCACTAGCAGCTTCTTCAAAACGCTCTTGTTTAAACAACGCATCGCCCAAATTGAAACCAGAAATGAAGGCATCTGCTCCTTGGCCTTGCCCTTCTCGATAGGTCATTTCAGCTTCACCAAACTTGCCGTCTTTGTAAAGCCCGTTTCCTTTTTTAATGAGGTCGTTAGGTTGCTGGGCAATGACTGAGGACGTAACGAGTAATGTCGAGATAAGCATCATTGCGAGCGAAACACGAGCGCGGCAATCTCTATCCGAGAGAGATTGATTTGTTACTCTCAATGATGGGATAAATTCTATGAACTTCATAAACACCATCAACTACTTATTTTTCGCTTTAAACAGATTAAATCCGCCAAACACCTTCAATTTGCGCGAAGGTAACAGCACCTCAACCAACAGCAAGAGCAACGCTACTGCTATGAAATACTGGAAACGATCTTCGTAACTCGTAAACATCTTGCTTTCAAACTCTTCGCGCTGCATTCCTTCCAATTCATCCATTAGTGCATTTAACCCTGTTTTAGAGTTGTTTGCCCGCACATACGTTCCTTCACCTGCTGCTGCTACTTGCTGTAGCATGGTTTCATTTAACTTAGTAACAACTGTGTTGCCTGTTCGGTCTTTTCTGTAGCCGAGCATTTGTCCACGAACATAGGTTGGAATAGGCGCTCCATCCACCGAACCTATTCCGATGGTATGCACCTTAATTCCAAGTTCTGCTGCAGCTGCTGCTTGCTCGAGGGCATCGTCTTCATGATTCTCTCCATCGGTAATAACGATGATGGATTTGTTGGCTTTAGAATTGGCACTAAACGAACCCATAGCCAATTCAATAGCCTTTCCGATGGCAGTTCCTTGTGTTGGGACAATATCCGTATCAATTGAGCGAAGGAATAGTTTAGCAGCAGAATGATCTACCGTCATTGGTAGTTGAATGTAAGCTTCGCCCGCGAACACAACCACCCCGATTTTATCGTTCTTCAAACGGTCAACCAAACGGGAAATGGCCTGTTTGGCACGTTCCAATCTATTTGGTGTCAAATCCTCGGCCAGCATACTGTTGGATACATCCAAACAAATCATGAGTTCGAAACCCTCGCGCTTTACCTCTTCGTACTTGGTTCCAATCTGTGGATTAGCCATTCCAATTAGAATAAAAGCGAGCCCGAGTGTGAAGAAGAACCGCTTCCATCTAGGCAACGCATTAGAAAGTGTAGGCATCAGATTTAGAAGAATCTCGGCATCGCCCAACTGCTTCATCACTTTCTTTCTCCAACGAGCGTTGAACCAGAAAATGAGAAGCAGCACTGGAATTACCAGCAGCGCGTAGAGCCATATTTCACTTTCAAATCTGAACACCTTTTTACAATTATGAATTAAAAATTAGGACTTTGAATTGGATTGAACCTTCAAACTCACTCCTATTTTAATGATTAATGCTTCATTTTTAATTCGTTAAACAATTGATCTTAAAATGGTTTGTTTCAACAATAATTCACAGGCTAAAAGCAACAATGCAGCAATAGCAAACGGTAAGAATTCCTCTTTCCGCTTTCGGTATTCCGTTACATCTATCTTAGATCGTTCCAGTTCATCAATCTCAGTATAGACTTCTTCCAATCTGGCGTTGTCGGTTGCGCGGAAATACTTTCCACCTGTTATGTCTGCAATGCCGGTCAGCAATTCCTCATTGATTTTCACCTCAACATCTTGGTAAACGGTTCTGCCAAACGGGTCAGTAAATGGCATAGGGGCCATGCCGCGTGTTCCTACGCCAATGGTGTAAACCCGAACACCAAACTCCTTGGCAATTTCTGCAGCTGTCATTGGTGCAATGGAACCTGAATTGTTATCGCCATCCGTGAGCAGAATAACCACTTTACTGATGGCTTCGCTGTCTTTGAGTCGTTTTACGGAAGTTGCCAATCCCATTCCGATGGCGGTTCCATCTTCCAACATACCGCTTTTAACATCAGCAAACAGATTCAGAATAACCGAGTGGTCGGTGGTAAGCGGACATTGGGTGAAACTCTCACCAGCAAAGACTACCAATCCTAACCTATCGTTCGGACGATTACCGATGAAGTTCTTCGCCACCTTTTTGGCTGCTTCCAAACGGTTTGGTTTAAAATCTTCTGCCTGCATGGAGCCCGAAATGTCAATCGCCATCACGATGTCAATTCCTTCTGTAGTTACATCTTGCCAGCTGCTAGACGACTGAGGACGTGCCAAAACCACAATTAAAAGCATAGCGGCCAACATTCTCAGAACGAAGGGCAAGTGGATGAGTTTTGACTTAATAGTGGCTTCTGCACCTTTAGACGAAGCCACGTTGGAATAACGGAACTCTACGCGGCTCTTGCGTTGCAAGAAAACGTAGTACGCCACCATCGGAATGAGGATGAGCGCCAACCACAGCAGCTCTGGATTTTTGAATGTGATATCTGCCATCATCCTTTCCCTTGCTCTACTTTCGGTTCGTCTAACGGCATAACCAAGGTTGCGTTTACAAACGCACGGGCAATATCAAAACACTGCTCGTTCTCGTTGGAGATGGGCGTGTACTTGGCAAACTTGGCAAGATCGGCCATTTGCAGCATCTGCTTCAGCGATTGTGTCTTGGTTTCATCCAGTCCTTTCAGTTTGAGCGCTGAAACCGTTTCCTGCGTGGTCATTTCCAATGCCAACACATCAAACCGGAACTCAATGTATTCTCTTACAATGTCAGATAATTCGATATAAAACTGCTTGGTCTGGTTATTCTGCCATAGCTTTTTGTGGCGGAGTTCTTCCAATTCCTCCAATGCAATTTCGTGTGCTGGTCGCTTTGGTTTTAGTCTGGTCTTAGGTGCCTCGGGCACTTTTCGGTATTTCTTCCAGAGAAGAATACCCGCTACAATAAGGGCAATAACGAGTAATGCCAATAATCCCCATTTGATGAGCGATTGCCAGTTGAACGGAACATCATACGGCTCTTTTATGTCCTTGATGTCTGCTTCCATCTCTACAGGAATGTCGGACACGAAAATGAGTAGCGGCTCTGTAGCAAGTGTTTGCGCGCTATCGGCATTAAACATGAATGCGATAGGTGGTAGCGCAATAAAACCCGTGTCGAAACTGGTTAGTACCAATCGCTGATGAATGATGGTTTCGCCCGTTTCCTTTTTGATGGTGTCTGGAATGGACACCTTTACAATCTCCAATTGACCTGTTATGGTATCCTTAAAAGTAGGCCATGCCACAGGAATCATGTCGTTAAATTCGACCGTAAGGTCAAGGTTAACCTGGTCTCCGATAAGTATTTGCGTGCTATCTAACTCAGCTTTTACGGTAGCGTTTTGGGCCACTGCACTAGACAACAACAGCACCGTTATTGCGAGGAAGGAAGCAATCCGTTTCATAGCAAGAGATTGCAGCGCTGTGCTTGCAATGACTCGCTTAAACCTCAAACCTCTATCCTCAAACCTTGTTCTCATTTCGCTCCTCTTCGTTTAAACAAGTTCATCAACGGTTTGATGTACGAACCATCCGTTCTTACTTCGGCCATATCTACACCCGATTTCAGCAATAGGTCTTTCAATTCAGCTTCAAACCGTAAGTTATTGGCTTTTAGTTTGGTGCGAGTTTCTTTGTTCGATGTGTCTACCCACACCAATTCGCCTGTTTCGGCATCGGTAATAGGTAACAATCCCACATTTGGAATCTCTTGCTCCAATTGGTCATAGACCCGAATAGCCACCAAATCGTGCTTCTTATTTGCCAATTTGAGGGCATCAGAATAGCCTTTATCCATAAAATCGGTAAGCAAAAAGGTGATGCTACGTTTCTTAACCAAATTGGTTAGGTAACGCAACGCCTCGCTCAAATTGGTGCCTTTGTGCTCAGGAGTGAAGTCAATGAGCTCACGAATGATGCGCAAAATGTGGCTCTTTCCCTTCTTAGGCGGAATGAATTTCTCTACTCTATCGCTAAAGAAAATGATGCCCACTTTGTCGTTATTCTGAATGGCAGAAAACGAAAGCACCGCACAAATCTCAGTCATTAGCTGACGCTTCAGCATCACCTTAGAACCAAAATCGCCCGAACCACTTACGTCCACCACAAGCATAACGGTCAGTTCTCTCTCTTCTTCAAATACTTTAACATAAGGGTCTCCTGCTCTGGCGGTTACGTTCCAGTCAATGGTGCGCACATCATCGCCCATTTGGTATTCCCTTACTTCCGAAAAAGCCATGCCACGCCCCTTAAAAGCAGAGTGATACTGACCAGAGAATACCTGATTGCTCAGACCTCTAGTCTTAATCTCAATCTTCCGCACTCGTTTTATCAGCTCTGACGTTTCCATTAGCAGTCCCTCCTAACCTCCCCGAGGGGGAGGGATGGCATTTCATAGCCACCGTTTAGTAATGAATAAATTTCTTGTTGCCTTGACATATTCTGACCGTCCTAAGTTAGTTTCAACTTTAGCCTCCCCTCTTTGGGGAGGCAGGAGAAGCTTACGGCACCTCTACGGTATTCAGAATATCGGCAATAATCTCCTCAGAAGTAATGTTTTCGGCTTCTGCTTCGTAGGTAAGTCCAATACGATGACGAAGCACATCGTTGCAAACTGCTCGAACATCTTCTGGAATAACGTAGCCTCTGCGCTTTATAAAAGCGTACGACTTGGCAGCCTTTGCCAAGGCAATACTCGCACGTGGCGAACCTCCGAAGCTGATAAGGTCTTTCAGTTTGGCTAGACCGTTGTCTTGCGGATAGCGACTAGCAAATACAATATCAACGATGTATTTCTCAATCTTCTCGTCCATATATACCTGACGCACCACATCGCGAGCTTTGATGATGTCTTCTGGTTTCAGTACCGAATTGGCCTTCGGAAACTCGCCTGCCATGTTGTGGCGGATAATTTGTGCCTCATCGGCCTTATTTGGATAGGAGATTACAACTTTGAGCATAAAACGGTCTACCTGTGCCTCTGGCAAAGGGTAGGTTCCCTCCTGCTCAATTGGGTTCATGGTTGCCATTACCAAAAACGGCTCTTCTAACTTGTAGGTAGTGTCGCCAATAGTAACCTGTTTCTCTTGCATGGCCTCTAGCAATGCACTTTGCACCTTGGCTGGTGCACGGTTAATCTCATCTGCAAGAATGAAATTAGAGAAGATGGGCCCTTTGCGCACATCAAAACCACCCGTTTTCTGATTGTAAATCTGTGTACCCACCACATCGGCAGGAAGCAGGTCGGGCGTAAACTGAATACGGCTAAAACCAGCATTAATGGTTGATGCCAACGTATTGATGGCCAATGTTTTTGCCAATCCCGGAACGCCTTCTAAAAGGATATGTCCTTTTGATAACAGACCGATGAGGAGGCTTTCTACCATGTGCTTTTGTCCTACAATCACCTTATCCATTTCCATGGTGATGATATCGACAAAGGCACTCTCCTTTTCGATCATCTCGTTGATTTGCTTGATGTCTGTCATGTTTAATTTTCGTTTGGTTGCGCAAAAATATAGATCGCTTACACCTACCAAACAGCGAAAACCGTTAAGTGGTGTTAACGGGTTCTTAAAAAGTGTTAATCTCGAACGAAGGAACCGTGCAATGCATAAGTACTTGGAATGCGTTTGTTGAAAATGACGTTAACACTACTTTAACAAGTTGCCTCTTGCAATTCTGTTGAATTGTGCGGACTTTCGGAATCCCTTAAAACCCCAAATTCATGCTTATCATTTCCTTTTTCAGCGGTGTTGTTGCTTGGACATTCATGGAGTACATGCTGCATCGTTTTCTTGGCCACGAACACAAAGGCAAGAACTTCTTTAAAGACGAACACCAAATGCACCACCGAAAGGTGCATTACTTTGCCCCTGCTGGTAAAAAGATTATAGCTGCTACAACGGTTGCTGTTTTGCTTTTTGTTTTCTTAAGCCTGGTTATTGCATGGTCAAACGCGCTAGCCTTTGTTGTTGGTCTCATTGGCATGTATGGCCTGTATGAATACGTTCACACGCGCTATCACAGAAGAGGGCCTGTTGCCAACATCTTTATTGTGCTCAGAAAGCACCACTTCTATCACCATTTCCATCAGCCTAAGCTCAACCATGGTGTTACTACCCGTTTTTGGGACCGTGTGTTCGGAACCTTCCATCGCGTAGAAACCGTTACCGTTCCCCGTAAAATGACCATGGATTGGTTGATGAGTGGCGAAGATATTGCACCTGCTTATGCGGCACATTTTCAATTGAGATAAACACACAATGAAAGCCGACTTTAACCTTGTTCCTGAAATGCCCGACAATGTGGGCGAGTTTACCTCTGATTTTTTTAAGCGGTTTGTATTGAGGGCAAACACCCAGCCGCTACAGATTTCGGAGGCTATCAGTAAGGATTTCTCCTTCCCAACGTTCTATAAAAACGTGAGTTGCGGTATGGGAATTTTCATGTGTAATTACGAGAAAGCGCTCGAAGTTCTTCCACACCCAAGCATGAAGCCGGTAAGAATGCCAGGCGGACGAGCTGTGGTCATTTTCTCCTGTTATCAGTACAAGACCGTAATGAACATGCAGCCTTACAACGAGATTGCAATGACCATTCCGCTGCTTATCAACCCAAGCATTAGCGTTCCCGTGCTGCCGTTGGTATCGAAATCGTTTAAGAATTTCGGTTATCACGTGTTCTCTATGCCAGTTACTTCTGAAGAGAATAGAATTCGGGGTCAAAAACTGTGGGGAATACCTAAAGTAACCGAGCGAATAGATATTGAGCAGAAGGACGGTTTCTCAACTACCGTTGCTTATGATTCAAATGACAAAGAGTATTTCAGGCTTCGTGTTCCCATGAGTGGAAAGGCCGAAAGTTTTGACGAAACGGGACAATTGTATTCGCTTCGAGACGGAGAATTGGTAAAAGCCCAAACAAATTTCAAGGGCGATTTTAAGGTGAACAAGTACTTGGGTTTGCTAATTAACAAAGGCAAGAAAAGCGATAGCCCTATACTCACCTTAGGCAATTCGCCAAGAGCAGAAGTATTAAAGAAGTTGGAAATGGAAGAGAGTGTATTTCAGACACGGTGGTGCCCAAGCATGGAAGCTTGTTTTGACCTCGGAAAAGTTGTTTCGGTTTGATGGAAAGCAAAATCAGACACCAGCTATCAGACGTCAGTAAGCGTTTCACTTTTCGCTTTTCCCTCTTCACTGTCACTCGTTTTTCCTTCTTCCTCTTTCCCTTAACCTTCATGGGTTGCGCCCTGCCAATGCGCGGTGTGGTTTATCTCCGTCCCGATTTAAAGGACCACAAATGGCTGCACGCTCGCGAAATGAAAGCTCCCGAAACACCTTTTCGATTCTATGAAAGCGCGCCCAACGACCTAGGCACACGCATTGGCATCAACGATTGGTCTCCTTATGTAGTACCTATTTGGCGCAATTTAGAGGAGTTGCTGCAGGCGCACCCCAACCAAGCGTTGGTTGTTATTCGTAACGATACCATTTTGTACGAGCATTATGCCGATGGCGATAGAAACCACCTCAATCCATCCTATTCTGTGGCTAAATCTTTTACATCTGCCTTGGTGGGTTTTGCCATTCAAGATGGGTTGATTGGCTCGTTAGACGACCTCGTATCGACCTATCTTCCTAACCTGAGCAAAGACCCGCGCTACAACCGCGTAAAGCTGAAGCATTTGCTCAACCATACTTCGGGTATCGAACATCCGCTTACCGTGGATGGATTGCTTTATTATGGCAAGTATTTGGGCAAAGCCACACGCTTTATCAAGTTTGTTCGCGAACCGGGCGTTGACCAAGCCTACATGAACATGAATGTTTGGCTGTTGGGGTTAGTTCTCGAAAAAGTAACGGGTGCTCCTCTCAACGAGTACATGCAAGCCAAAATTTGGCTTCCGTTGGGTATGGAAAGCAATGCCCGGTGGAGTGCCGACAGAAAGGAACGCATTAAACCGTATTGCTGCATTCAGGCAACAGCCTTAGACTATGCCAAATTTGGCCGTTTTTACTTGAAGAAAGGCAATTGGCAAGGTGAGCAACTGCTGAACGAAGGTTGGGTAGAATCGACCCTGTCGAGAGACACTACAGAGGGCGGCACCTTTGGTTACCACAACTGCTGGTATATTGGCTACAAAGAATACAACGATTTTTTGGCCATTGGCCTATACAAACAGCACATTTACATCAATCCGAATAAGAATATTATCATCATTTCCATGAACGAACGCCCCCATACAAAAGCGCAAAAATCACTCAATTGGGAAGATGTCTTTCATCAGATAGTAGACCAGCTGTAAGCCAGACACCAAGCGCTTCCCGTAGCAGGTGAATTTTGGTTTAACAGCCAATTGCAGCGATTGGGCTACGAATCTTACATCACCTGGCTCGCGCGAGTCTTCCGAAGGACGACTCGTATTAAATATAGCACAATAACCTCCCAAACGTTCCGTTACCGCCCAAAAACACATCATGAAACGCATACATTCCCTTTCCCTTCTAGTGCTCACCCTCGGCCTATCGCTTGGTTCCTGCAAAATAGACTGCTACGACAAGGCGTTGGAAGAACAGTTCTATACCATCGATTGCACGGCAGACTGTCCGGGCGTGGTAGGCTGCGATGGCAACACCTATTGCAACGAGTGCATTGCCAACAGCCAAGGCATCCGCGTAGAAGATTAAAACCTTCCGCTGGCGCGCGTCTGTGACGCGATACTGAAAAACTACTAGTCAACGTGCCCCAAACCCCGCAAAGACTGACTTTCCATCAGACCTGCCAGGTCTCAAAGTATTTTTGTGACAGAACATCACTTACGTTAAGCAGACTTACCTTTGCCAGTGTTCTAATACACAAGCTGCATGAAACGATTCTACTTAGCTGCCCTCTTTGCCTCTTCCGCAATCTTAGCCATGGCGCAATGCACGCCCGACCCGAGCAATACCTCGCCAGGCTTTTATTCCGAGATACTGACTGATGGCTGTGTCAACGCCAATTACAGTCAGCAGCTTGACATCGTTTTCGCAGCTGATACGGTCGTATCCACACCCTTCGGACCATTAACCGTTCCCTTCGATTCCATTCGCATCAACGTGTCGGGGCTGCCTGCAGGCTTGAGCCATGAATGTCCTACCGCCACTTGTACGCTCATTCCGAACATCGGTGTAACACCTCGAACGTGCATGCTCATAAACGGTTTGCCAACTATAGCTACAGGAGCAAATGGCACCTTCAATGTTGATATTGAATATTGGGTAACCTTGTTTGGGTCGCCACAGCCGTTTAGCGAGGCAAAAACCGTGGGTCTCACCATCAACAGCGAAGTGAATGTGGCCGTGGTCAATGCCAATTCGGTGCTCACCGCACAATCAGGTTCTGGCAGCTTTCAATGGGTAGATTGCGACAACGGGTTTTCCATCATCGAAGGAGAGACTTCGGCAAGCTTTTCACCCACCGTATCTGGAAATTATGCTGTGGCAGTGACTGTCGGAGAGTGTGTAGCGCTTTCGGAATGCTTCTCGGTTACCGTGGCAGGTATTAATGACATCAATCCCGCCAATTTTCAGATTTTTCCAATACCGACACACGACCAGCTTACTCTTGAAATTCCAGATTTCAAAGGAACATTTTCGCTTAGGATTGTAGATACGGCAGGCCGTGTTGTGCACGAAGCAACCATCAGCACAGCCAAAACATTCCTTGACCTAAGTGCGCTAAGCAAAGGAATCTACACGGTTCAGTTAGTGCAAAATGGGTTGGTATCTGTGCAGAAATTGATAGTAGGTTAAGGTTTTGCGTTGCAATTCATAAAAGCAAGTGCTAATTGCGCGTTAAGTAACGCGCCATCATGCGTAAATAACAAACCGATTAAACCCATGAAGCAAGTCGGAAAAACAGTAGCAGAAATTCTTACAAGCGTACCGCCAGACAGAACAGAACCATTTAATCGCTTGCATGATGTAATCGTAGAAAACCTCCCAGAAGGCTTTGAGGCAGCCATTAGTTATGGCGGATTAGGATATGTTGTGCCGCATACCTTATACCCTTCGGGCTACCACTGCAAACCAAGCGAACCATTGCCCTTTGCTGGACTAGCCTCTCAGAAGAACTCCATCAATTTTTACCACATGGGCATCTATTCTGATCCTGCACTATTAGAATGGTTCGTGAGCGAATACCCTAAGCACAGCAAGCAGAAACTCGATATGGGAAAAAGCTGCATCCGCTTTAAGAAATTTGAGGAAATCCCCTATGCACTCATAGGCGAACTCATGCAGAAAATGACTGCCAAACAATGGATTGACCTTTACGAAAGCAAACTTAAAAGATAGATCCTGTCTCTGGGTTAGACTAGTGACCTTGCCACTTGCCCTATTATCTCTAATCTAAATCTTCTCCACCTTAATAATCTTCACCGGGCAGACCTTCATGGCCTCTAGGTTCTCTTCCAGCTCGTCATCTCCTACTATCACCGAATGGAAACCGCGCTTTTCCTTGGAACCGATAAGCGTGCATTTGCCGTCCTTCTTGCTCATGCGCCAACGTTGCAAGGCCACTTCCACACAGTAGTTGCAGCCAATGCATTTGTCTCTTTGCTGGGTTATTCTGATCATTCTTACTCCCCCTTTGGGGGATTGAGGGGGTTATGCCGGCTCTACACGGTATAGTTTATCGGACGGACGAATAATCTCATCAATTGGAATGGAAAAGCTGACGCCTTTCTCCACCACATCCACCATCTTGTCGTCCACCCGCATTTCGGAAATAATCTTTTCCACCACACCCGTTGTTGGCCCTGTCACCAGAATTTTATCTCCCACTTTCAACGAATGCGATTCCATCAAGAACTCAGCTACATTGATTTTAGGGAAATACTTTACTCCTTTTCCAACGTATTTCTTCTTGGTGGTGGCCTGAGAGCCGTGTCCTTCGCTCCACTCGCCCAATTCCTTTCCAAGATAATAACCATCCCAGAATCCACGGTTGTAAACGGTTGCCAATCGCTCGTTCCAACCAGCAATTTTCTCTTTGGTGTATGTTCCGTCTTGAATTGACTGAACAGCTTCTTTGTAGCACCTGGTTACTTCTTTTACGTACTCAGGTGCTCTTCCTCTACCCTCAATCTTCAGCACGGTCACGCCCGCATCAATCACTTGATCTAAGAAACCAATGGTACACAAATCCTTTGGCGACATGATATATTCGTTATCTATCTCCAATTGATTTCCTTCTTCATCCGTCACGGTGTAAGTTCTGCGGCAGTTCTGAACACAAGCGCCTCTGTTTGCAGATGAATTGTTCGTATGTAAACTAAGATAGCATTTGCCCGAAACCGCCATACATAACGCTCCGTGAGCGAAGATTTCAATGCGCACCAATTCGCCAGAAGGACCTCGAAGGTCATCTCTCACTATACCTTTGGTAATGTCTTTTACTTGCTTAAGACTCAGCTCTCGCGAAGTGACCATGACATCGGCAAAGTGCGAGAAGAACTCAACGGTCTCCAAGTTGGTAACGTTGGTTTGAGTGCTTATGTGCACTTCTACCTTGATCTTGGCCGCATAGTTTATAACCGCTTGGTCGGAAGCAATAATGGCTGTAATGCCTGCTTTCTTTACACCATCTACAATCCGTTTCATCAACGATAAATCGTGGTCGTAAATAATGGTATTGAGCGTAAGATAGGTTTTCACTCCTTTTGGATGGCAGATTTCGGCAATCTTATCCAAATCTTCGAATGTAAAATTGTTTGCGGCTCTGGCACGCATGTTTAACTGTTCAATTCCGAAGTACACCGAATCAGCACCGCCATGTATGGCTGCCATTAGCGAATCGAAAGACCCCGCAGGGCTCATTACTTCTATGTTTCCCGTCATGATAGATGGTTTTTGGGGCGGCAAAGATAGGTTGGAATGAGGTAATGAGAGGAATATGCGAATACGTGCAATGAAAATGTTAGTCTTAATCGCATATTACCCACATTCTCATATTCGCTAATTACATTGCGAAGCAATGAATTACACCGTCCAAAACGCTCCTTTTCCGCTAAAACAACTTAATCAGTTGTATGGGTCTGTGGTAGGTGGATTCATGTTTTTTCTGTTCTCTATTATCCGCTTAACGCAACGCGTTGAATATGTAGGAGTCGAGAATTTGAACTCAAGTCCGAACCACATTTATGCCTTTTGGCACGAGAATCTGCCATTGCATTTTGCCACGAACCTAAGAATGAAACAACCGCAGATTTGGTTGCAGCACCCCATGCTTTTCATGAAACCGATTCATGTAATGATAAAATTGATGGGCCTTACCGAAATGGCTTACGGGAGCAGTGGCAACAGCGGAAAAGTGGCTTTGGAGCGTGTGAATACTCAACTCCGAAATGGCTATAGCACGATGATTAATCCCGATGGTCCTGCTGGTCCAGCAAAGAAACTGAAAGCGGGCGTGCTCATTATGTCTAAGGAAACAGGCGTTCCCATTATCCCAATCACGATGGATGCATCTCCCAAGTGGATTTTGGGAACGTGGGACAAAAAGAAGCAGCCTCTGCCCTTTTCTAGGATTACAATCACTTATCACAAACCCATTCACATAAAGGATGATTTTACGGATATTGACATCCGAAATCTTGAAACCATTCTTTCATCATGAATATTGAAAAAGCCATTGCCGGCTGGCATAAGCGTCTAGATACTGTAACATATAAAGTAGAATCTGAATTCGGTCCGCTTACCTCCGAACAACTCAACTGGAAACTATCGGCTGAAAAATGGAGCATTGCCGAAGTGTTGGAGCACCTCAATTTGGTAAATGCTTCGTACGAGAAGATTTTGACCGATGTTGTAAACGGAACTGCAGATATGGGTTTTACGGGTAGGATTGGTTTCATCGTTAAGTTCTTAGGCGATATGATCTACCAATCGGTAGAGCCTTCTCGTGCAAAAAAGATGAACACCTTTCCTATTTGGGAACCGGTGCAAAGCAATGTTTCCGTTGAGGTTATTGCTGAGTTCAAGAAGCATCAAGCACTCATCAAACAACTCATTGCAGAAAACAAACCATTACTTGAGAAGGATATTGTAATTGCCTCTCCTGCAAACCGTTACATCGTATACAAACTACGCAAAGCGGTGGAAATTATTGTATCTCATGAAGAACGGCATTTGAAGCAAGCAATGGAAGTTAAAAGCTTGATTCCCTAGCGCCCTTACCCTACATTAAAAACAAATTAGATTTCATGACTTTACTACGAATTTTTAGATACGCAGCCGTTTTAGAAGGCATTAGTTACCTACTATTTGCGGTTACCATGCCGCTCAAATACATATACGACATTGCAGAACCCAACTATATTGTAGGAATGGCCCACGGAATGCTGTTTATGCTTTATTGCCTGCTTGGACTATCATCCGCCATTAAATACAAGTGGGAATTCGGCTTTAGCGTTATGGTTTTTCTTGCATCCCTCGTTCCCTTCGCCACATTTTACTTGGAAGCCAAGTACCTAAAGGCAATGAAATGATAAAGTTCTTCAGAAAGATTCGACAGCAATTGCTGAGTGAAAACAAATTCTCGGCTTATCTGATTTACGCTCTTGGCGAGATTGTGCTTGTAGTAATCGGCATTCTGATTGCCCTCAACATCAACAACTGGAACACCGAGCAAAGCAATAAAGCCAAACGAGAAGAATTGCTTATTGCCATGACCAAAGACCTTGCGCAAGACATTGCGTCTAATGATAGAATGATTGTTTTCTACAAAAACCGTTTGGCATTCTTCGAACGCCATCTTCAGAAAACGGATTTTTCAACCACTTCTATCGATACGCTGCTAAAAATATTTGATGGCAACGCTGGAGCATTTACCTCAACAGACCAGAGTTATCAAAAAGCAAAGAATCTCGGTATCGCGCAGCTTTGCTCAGACGATTCTTTGGCCATGCGAATTGATGAATATTACGCCCGAACTTCCGAAGTGACTAAAATGCTGTTCACCTACGATTTTAACATGACCGAAAAACAGAATGATTTTTGGATGGGAAATCAAGAAGGCATCGAATTCCATTTTCATACGGCATTGAAAATCCCCATAATGCAAGATTCGCTAGAACGACAAGCAAATGCCGTGGCATTAATCTCTTCACCATTGGGACGAAATAACATTAAAACTGAGTGTATGGTAAAGGAGATGATGCTGAATTATAATACTGGAATTCGAAAAGTTGCACAAGGGATTTTGAGCGATATTGAGGCGCATCTGAACAAAATTGAGTGACCTTAATAGTGAGCAAATTCATTTACACAATGGCTTCTTCGGTATATTGCTTTGGAATGGTTTTGCTGCTTGAGCTTGCTTCGTGTAGTAACCCAATTCCAACGCATGAACCAACCGTTGTGGATTCACTAATCATTCAAAATGACATGCCTGAAGGCGTTGCAACGCCAAAGGACACTACGGTATCTCCTATTACAGAATCGCCACCCACGACCGTTAAAACGGTTTCCAAGAAACCAAAAGTAGAATCCCTTGCCACCAGATACTTGGAATTTCCGGGAGACGCCCATTGGAATGGAAAATCCGTGGTGCAGCAAATCGACTTAGAACAGCGTTTGCTAGAAGCCTTTCCAGATACCCTTAAAAACCTAGCACTGCATCGGTACTCCGAATACAAAGAGTTTTACCCTGTATCTATTGCAGACGATTTTGAAAATCATATTTCTACCGAACACATTCATTATCCGTCCAAGCTCATCTTTCGGTTTCAAATGTTCGAAAACGAATATCACGCAAAGCCCTACAGCTTTCAAGATATTGTAGTAAAAAGAACCCCCGAAGGAGAATTTTATGTTGAATAGAATGCTGATCAAAAATCTACGCACGTATCCCTATAACGGATGATCGGCATGGGATTTGTAAAAGTGGTTGAATTTTAAACCACTTAAACCCAACGACCATGACCCAAAAGGAAATAATTGCAGAAATTCTGAAAATCGCCAACCGAAGCGATAGTTTTAAGATTGGTGAAACTGGCCAAACATTGACCGATAGAGGAAAGGGCCACGCTGCCAATTTTCGAATGATTAAAGGCATCACATATTCGAACGACCCAAAAAAGATTGATGCTCTTGAGTCGAAAATGCTTCGAATATTTGTTAACCATCCAAAATGCGTGAATACGAATGAAGGAAGTGCTGGAGAAATGGTTCCTTCAAAGCGGTACTGGTTGTATGTGGTGTATAATCCGACCATTCGTAAGAAAAAGACCGTTACTAAGACAAAGGCTCGGAAGAGATAATCTCTTCCATTTCTTCTGAAGGAAATACACCGTCTATTTCTTCATTCAAATAGCGTTCGTTATCCGCATGATTGGATGCTATAGATGAAATAGTGAAGATCTTTGTGTAATCCGATTCATCGTTTTCTAAGACTGCCTTGATTTTGTCTAGGCAGTCTTTGTGTTCTACAGAGAAATCTTGTTTTGACATGATATTGAGTTTATGAGTAAGCAACTTGTTTAACGTGTTCAGGACTAACGGCTTTCCAATACTCCAACTCCTTTTCGTGTTGAAGTGCGTTTTTCAGGTAAAGAATGAACTCATCACCTTTGAAATTCCTATGGTTGAATTTCCATTCGTATTCCACAAGATAGAAGGGTAAATACTTGGGGCTGATCGATTTATAGTTGCCCTTAATTCCGTTCTTAACGTAGCTCCAAAACCCCTCAATCGTATTCACATGGACAATTCCTTTACTGAACGCTTTTGAGTGGTTAATTACCATGTGTTCGATGTACTCATCGAAGTGGGAATAACTCTTGAATCCGTCTGTAATTAGTAGCGAATTGTCTTCTTTAGCGTAGGTCTTAAGCATGTGAAGCAAATTACGTTTGGTCAGTTTTTCTATGACCTTCGTTTTGACGTCACCGTCACGCTCAACCATTCCAGCAACCGAAACTTTCTTTGTTCCGCGTCCTCGTTTTGCAGATACGGTTGAAAGAGTAGGTTCGTTTTTTGCGGTGTTCTTTTTTCGTGTTTTGCCACCAAAATAGCTTTCGTCCATTTCGATTATACCGTCAAGCTGCGTGTTATCTTCAAGCATACCTATTCGGATGCGCATAGCGGTATAATAGGCCGTTTTGTAGGTGACACCCGTATGTCTTTGAATCTCTTTTGCCGCCATTCCGCGTTTAGCATTCAAAACAAGGGCGATAATGACAAACCAATCGGGCAACGGTAAGCGCGTATGCTCAAAAATGGTATCTAAAAGCACAGAGAATGTACGTTTACAACTGCGACAAGAATGCCGAAATTGTTCTCCTTTTGCTGGTTTCGTGTGTTCTGAGCCACAATAAGTGCATTTTACAACTCCATTCCACCTCAATTTTTCGAGGTATTGAACACATTTCTTCTGCGTATTGTATTCCTTATGTATTGCTATAATATTCATCTGTAAAGTCTTGATTTTTAATTCATTCAACTACCTTGCCATCCGTTATAGGGATACGTGCGAAAATCTAATTATTGTAACCAATAGGCTTGCTTGAATATGCTCGAATTAGACAACTTCTACCTTTCTAAACAAGAACCGAATAAGAGTTGTCTGCTTGCGCTCAGAACGATTATCCTCAAACAAGACGAACTCATTACCGAAACCATCAAATATGGTTCGCCATGCTTTTCGTATCGTAATAAAATGTTCTGCTTCCTCTGGCAAGACAAAAAAACAGAATATCCGTACGTTCTTTTCGTAGAAGGCAAACGCTTGCATCATCCACAGCTCATTGCTGGAAACCGCAAACGCATGAAGGTTTTTAAGGTAAACCCAAACGAGGATATTGAAATTGAAACTTTAGTTCTACTACTGAATGAAGCTTTGAATCTCTATCGAAACGGAACAATTAGGACGAAGTAGTACAATTCTGTGCTTGGGTTCAGTTCAATTTTATTACCTTTTAGGCAAACACAACTTAAAGCGTAAAAAAATACATGATAATAGACGTCCACACCCACATCAACAACTACCACGAAGACAGAGTAAGCTCACTTGATGATTGCCTAAATAAATTAACGGATACCATGCTTGAGAATAAGGTCGATTACTCCTTGGTTCTTTCATCATACAAAGTCAACGAGCACAGGCCAAGCACGCAGAAAGTTGTAGAAGCGATTAGTGGTAGAGATAATTTGGGCGTGGTAGCTGGAGTCAGTTATTTGCATTACAACCATCGTGACCTTCGCGAACTGAGCGAGTTCTTAGATGCAGGATTGATAAAAGGACTGAAGTTCTACCCCGGATATGAACCGTTCTATCCCAACGACATCCGATTTAAAGTGATGTACGACATGGCCATTGAATACGATGTACCCGTTATGTTTCATTCGGGCGATACCTATGCCCCAACCGGAAAAGTGAAATACTCACACCCCATTCATTTAGATGATCTTGCTGTAGATTATCCCGAACTGAAAATCGTCATCTGCCACGTTGGTAATCCATGGATTAAGGATTGCATGGAAGTGGTTTACAAAAACAAGAACGTACATGCCAACATTTCTGGCCTCGTGCTAGGCGATTTTACCGACAAGTTTGAGCGTTATATGAAGAAGGAGATTGAGGAAATGATAACCTTCGCTGGCGACCCAGAATATTTACTCTATGGTACCGATTGGCCAATCTCAAACATGAAATCGTATCTCAAATTTATGGAGCAACTTGACCTGCCTGATGAGAAGAAAGAACTCATCATGTGGAAAAACGCTGCCAAGCTTTTTAAGATTGATACGTCCAAATTTTAATCGTCTGCAATCCGTTACTTTCAGCTTTCGAAAATGCGAATCGAAAAGGTATGAAAGCACTCTATCATGCAGTAGCTGATTTTGTAAGAAAGGACTTCAGCGGTCCTATTTACGGCATTACCGTGCTGTTTTTAGCGGTAGCTATGTTTATTAATTACAGCGGAGTAATTGACCTCAATTGGTTTGATACCCGAGAAGGGTTCAATTCGCGCTTGGCATACTACGGATTGCTTTTCGGTGGCACCTATTTCATCACGGCAATCCTTGCGGCTAAAGGAGCAGAAAAATCTTATTTAAGAGACTGGCGTTTCTGGGCATTGGCACTTTCCTTTGTGTTCATTGCCACCATTCCCAAACTGCACATTTTTAAATTGTTTGATGTACGTGCCCACGGCTGGAATCTGCAAGAAATGGTATTTGCATCTCGTAGCCATTTCTTCTTTCATCAAATGGTTGTTTCCTTGGTTGGATTGGGAATAGTGAAACTACTCTTTCACAAATGGGTTGCTATCGACTACGGATTCCGTGCTGATTGGAAGACGTTGAAGCCTTATTTCTTTGTGCTGGCACTGGTGGCTCCACTGGTTATTGGTGCATCATTCTTTCCCGATTTTCAGCACGCTTATCCGCAATACAAACCGTGGGAGTACGAAAATGTATTCAACCTTTCAACCTCCCAACGCGCTGCCATTTTTGAAATGTGCTACTCCACAGGATTTGTTGCTGTGGAAGCCATTTTTAGAGGTGCATTGGCCATTACCATGATAAAGGTAATGGGGTCACGAGCTGTGCTGGCAATGGCATCGTTCTACTGCGTTTTCCATTTCGGTAAACCAGCTGGAGAAGCAGTTGGCGCATTCTTTGGCGGTTATGCCTTGGGAGTACTGGCCATTCACAGTAGCAGCGTTTTAGGTGGATTGATTGTACACTTGGGAGTTGCCATGCTGATGGAATCGATGGGTTATCTGCATTACTTCTATTAAGGTATTTTTAGATTAACCTTACAGAAATACCTTTGTTGATCCAAACAACTCATTCTAAATCATGTCTAAAACCAAAAAAATTCTTGTTCCTATTGTTCTCATTTTAGGACTCATTCAGTTTATTCCATACCAACGAATAGAAATTCCAGTTGATGCTTCGGCCAAGTTCACAACCGATAATGTTGAAGTGCAAAATATTCTCGATAAAGCTTGTATGGATTGTCATTCAAACGAGACGAAGTATCCTTGGTACGCGAATGTTGTTCCAGTCAATTATTTCCTAGCCAACCACATTACCGAAGGAACCGAGCATTTAAATTTCTCGGAATGGAATTCCTATCCGCTTGAAGATCAAAAGCATGCTGCCGAAGAAATTGTTGAAGTAGTTGAGAAAAAGGAAATGCCAATGCTGTTTTATTGGCTCATCCATTGGGATGCGAAACTGACAGATGCTGAACGTGATGCATTGGTAACCTACTTTAAGAGCCTTTAAACCGTTACCCTGAACTTGTTTCAGGGACCAACTGGATGCTGAAACAAGTTCATCAAGACATCTGATTTCTGAAATCTGAATACTGACATTTAAAAAATTGAACCACTTTGAACTCATAGCCGACTTTAAACCCATGGGCGACCAGCCCACGGCCATCAAGCAATTGGTGGAAGGAGTTGAGAACGGAGATAGACATCAAGTGCTACTTGGCGTAACCGGTTCGGGTAAGACATTCACAATGGCCAATGTCATAGCAGAAACGGGACGGCCAACACTCATTCTCAGCCACAATAAAACGCTTGCAGCCCAGCTTTTTGGCGAGTTCAAACAGTTCTTTCCGAATAACGCAGTTGAGTATTACGTATCATATTACGATTACTACCAGCCAGAGGCATATTTGCCAGTTACTGACACCTATATAGAGAAGGACCTTCAGATAAACGATGAGATTGAGAAGCACCGATTGAGTGCCGCTTCTACCCTACTTTCTGGAAGGCGAGATGTGGTTGTGATTTCTTCTGTTTCGTGCATTTATGGCATTGGAAATCCGACCGATTTTCAGAACAATACAATTGAGATAAAGGTCGGACAACTCATCAGCCGCGAGAAATTCTTGCACAGTTTGGTATCAAGTCTTTATGCCCGTGCCAATGAAACGTTAGAACGAGGGCAATTTCGTGTTAAAGGTGATACGGTTGATGTTTATCTCGCTTACGCTGATTATGCCTACCGCATTTTCTTTTTTGGGGATGAAATTGAGGAAATTGAAAAAATTGACCCTAAAAGCGGTTCCACATACGAAGCGCTTCAACGGGCGGTCATCTATCCTGCCAACAACTTCGTGACCTCAAAAGACACGCTGCTCCAAAAGATTTGGGAGATACAAGAGGATATGGTCAAGCAGGTGGAATATTTCAAAGAAATTGGGAAGCCGTTGGAGGCAAAACGCCTGCAAGAACGCGTGGAATACGACATCGAAATGATGCGCGAACTGGGTTATTGTTCAGGAATTGAGAACTATTCAAGGTATTTCGATGGACGAAAAGCAGGAACGCGTCCTTTCTGTCTGATGGATTATTTCCCTCATGATTTCCTCATGTTCATTGATGAAAGTCACGTCACAGTTTCACAGATTGGAGCGATGTACGGTGGTGATAGAAGCCGTAAAATAAATCTGGTAGATTTCGGATTCAGGCTTCCTTCAGCTATGGACAACCGTCCCCTTAAATTTGATGAGTTTGAAAACCTCACAAACCAGCTGATTTACGTTTCGGCTACCCCTGCCGACTACGAACTAGAGAAAAGCGGTGGTGTTGTAGCCGAACAAATCATTCGGCCAACGGGGTTGTTAGATCCAATCATTGAAGTCCGACCAAGCGTAAATCAAGTAGATGACCTGTTGGATATGGTTGATAAAACCGTTAAGAAAGGCGAGCGTGTTCTTGTTACAACCCTCACAAAGCGGATGTCGGAGGAATTAGCCAAATATATGGCGCGTTTAGGGGTGAATTGCCGCTACATCCATTCAGAAGTTGATACTGTGGAACGTGTGGAAATTCTCCGTGATTTGCGCTTAGGAAACTTCGATGTACTTATCGGAATAAACCTCTTACGTGAAGGTCTGGACTTACCAGAAGTGAGCCTCGTTGCCATTCTGGATGCCGACAAAGAAGGTTTTCTTCGTTCATCACGGTCACTTACTCAAACTGCTGGCCGTGCTGCGCGAAACGTGAATGGATTAGTAATCATGTATGCTGATAAAATCACTAAGAGCATGCAGCAAACCATTGACGAAACCGAACGCAAACGCGAAAAGCAAATCAAGTTCAACACCGAGAACAGCATGGTTCCAACAGCTCTGAAAAAGTCGCGTGAGGCCATTCTGAGCCAAACTTCTGTAGCTGGCGACATGAAACGCAAGGCGAAATATGATATTCAGGACGATATCAATCAGGCTGCGGAAGAAGGCATTTCTTATTTAAGTAAAGAAGAATTAAAGAATCGACTTGGTCAGACCCGAGTTTTTATGGAACAGGCCGCCAAGGAATTGGATTTCCTAGAAGCTGCTCGGCTACGAGATGAAATGAAGGCGATTGAAGTTCAGATAGCAGCCAAGACCTAAAGTTCCCCCGACTCGATTTTCCGAACAATCTCTTCAATTAACTTATCATCGCCTTCGGGGTCATATTCCGATTTCAGGTCGTAATCAAACATCTTGGCGATACCTTGGAAGAACCATGCGGTAAACCCACCACGGAATTCCTTTACTATATCGTACGAGATGCTACCTGTTTCTCTATCCAACAGCTTAATGAGGATTCTTCCTTGCGTGAATGATAGTTTTGTGAGTTCGCCTTCGTAATCGCGCTTGATTTCCCTTTCGAGTTCCTTCATACGCTTTTTGCGCTCCCTATCACTCATTTTAGCTACCTCGGCTTCTACTTCTTTCATCCGTTTTCCGGCTAGCTTAGCATAAGGCAGCACTTTCTTTACATGACGTGTCAGCTTGTAGTACTTTTTCTCCTCCTTTTTTTTCTTAAAGACTCGTTTTTCAACGGCTTTAGCCATAGGAAGAAGAATCATCGGAACAGTGTCGCCTTCAATGATGATAGCATTGTATAACTTTCCATCAATCAAAGCAGAAACAGTACCGTCATCAGTTTTGGTTTCACTAAACTCTGCTTTGCTTTTAAGAGCCGATTTCTTTTTGTCAGCAATAATATCCTGAGCGGAAACGGTGTTTATTCCGATTAAAAACAATCCAAAAATGAGCGTAATCAATCGCATGGAGATGGTTTAGGCAACTTTCGCGCCAACTGGTTTATTTCACCGATTAACGAATTAAATCCTATTGGTTTTCCAACGCGACCTCGACACTTCGTTGGTAGAACTTGGTGTAGAAAACTTGGATTCGCCCGTCAAATAAGCCGTCATCAATGCAGCAATTTCCATTTCCGCCCCTTCAAATTTGTGTAGCATTTCTGGACGAAAGTGGTCTTTTACAAAACCAGTATCAAACTGACCCGATGCAAAAGCTTCGTGTTCCATCACGAATTTGCAAAAAGCCAATGTGGTTTTCACCCCAGTAATCTGGTACTCATCTATGGCACGTGCCATCTTTGCGCGAGCAGCATCTCGATTATCCGCATGCACAGCCAATTTGGCAATCATTGGGTCGTAATAGATTGGAATATCCATTCCTTCCTCAAATCCATCATCTACCCTCACTCCTGCTCCTTGCGGGCGAACATATGTTTCCAATTTACCTATGTCTGGTAAGAAATTGTTTTGTGGGTCTTCGGCATACACACGCGATTCAATAGCATGACCGTGAATTTTCAAATCCTCCTGCTTGAAAGAAAGTTTCTCACCTCGAGCCACACGAATTTGTTCTTTCACGATGTCTATTCCAGTAATCATTTCTGTTACGGGATGTTCTACTTGCAATCGTGTATTCATTTCTAGGAAATAGAAATTGAGCTTGTCATCAACCAAAAACTCAACCGTTCCTGCACCTACGTAGCCACAAGCACGAGCAACATCCTTTGCGCATTCGCCCATTCTGCTTCGCATGTCATCAGATACTACGGAAGATGGCGCCTCTTCTACCACTTTCTGGTGTCTGCGTTGAATAGAGCATTCGCGTTCAAAAAGATGAACCACATTTCCATGCGTATCTGCCAGCACTTGAATTTCAATATGACGTGGCGAATTCACAAATCGCTCAATAAAAACAGCTCCATTTCCGAAAGAAGAAGTGGCTTCGCTGATAGCGAGGTTCATTTCCTCTTCTAAGGTTTCTTCGTTGAAAACGATGCGCATTCCCTTTCCTCCTCCTCCAGCCGATGCTTTAATCATCACCGGAAAACCAATTTCTTTAGCCGTAGCAATCGCTTCTTGAAGGTCAGCTACTGCGCCATCTGTTCCTGGAACAAGGGGAATATTGTAGCTCTTAACGGCAGCCTTGGCGGAAAGCTTATCGCCCATAATGTTCATGGAATGAGCAGATGGACCAATGAGGGTTATGCCCGCCTTTTCCAATTTGGTCGCAAAAGCAGCATTTTCCGAAAGAAAACCGTAACCAGGATGCACACCATCTACATTCAAGTCCTTGCAGATTTGAATAATCTTATCTCCCAACAAATAGCTTTGATTTGATGGCGGTAGACCTACACAAACGGCTTCATCAGCATAACGAACATGCAATGCGTTTCTATCTGCTTCTGAATAAATGGCTACAGTTTTGATGCCCATTTCGCGGGCTGAGCGCATGATGCGCAAGGCAATTTCCCCTCTATTTGCTACTAAAATCTTATCCATCCACTGTCTATTTGAAGGACGGCTAAATTAAGCATTGCGAAAAACGAATTCTGAGAATGGGGAATTAGCCCAAATCATGCATTGCCAGCATTGGAATCTTCGTGTGTAACGCTAATTTTCTAGTAACACTTCTATGGAAGATGGCATCAAAAAAATTATTTCTACGTGGCACAACTGCCAACAAATCAATGTTGTGGGTATTCAGATAATTCTCAATAATCTGTGCCTTGTCTTTTCCAGATTCAAAATGGAAGGTGTGTTCAATTCCCTCAAGTAAATTATCCAACTTCAAACCTGCAACTGCTTCATCTACGGTGGTTAGTTTACCTTCATCCAGCACGTTAATTAAATGCACATGTGCTTTGAATCTGCTAGCTAACTGAATCAAAGGAGATATAACATCTTTATTACTCAATCCTTTGTTGTCGGATGCAAAAAGCATGGTTTTAGGAGTTTTAATCTCTGCATCATTCGGAATAGCAAGTACCGCGCAAGATGCGACCTGTATGACGTCAGATGTATTGCTTCCGATAATTACACCCTCCCATCCTGACGCACCTTTGGTGCCCATTACCACGAGGTCGATGGACAACTCATCTAGAATGCTATTTACGTTGAACGAAAGAGAACCAATTTCGACACGAGTTGAGAACGAAAATTCAGTTTCTAAGTAAACTTTTCTGAGTTTTTCGGCATCATTGTCTAATATTCGCTTTAATTCTTCATGCCCCAAACTATCAATTGGTAGCGGCATGTCGGCTGTATAAATTGGTACATCAAACGACTGAAATAGTATAAATTCAACTTTCTGTTCTCTAAACAAATTAAGCGCATAGTTAAGCGCGTGGTTCGCGTTGTCGCTTCTATCTGTTGGAACTAAAACTTTATACATGAAATCAGTTTTTGATAATCAATGAAATGCGATGATTGGCATGTTTACATGCTGCATCATCTTTTTGGTTGCACTGGAACCAAATAGTTTACTGAAAAAGTCATTTTTGCGAGTAACCATTGCTAATAAATCAATGTTCTTTGATTCAGCAAACTCTGTTATTGCTTTATTTACATTATCACCCTCGGCAAAGTGAAATGAATGCTTTACTCCATCGAACACAGAAGTTGGTTGACGATTGTTTCCTTTAGCATTGCCAACCGACTCCAATTCTCCCTTTGAAACCACGTTTAAAACCAACAATTCCGCATCAAATTTTCTTGTTAATGCTGCAAGTTCTGAAGGAAACAAGCCTTGGTTGAGCGTAATATCATCCACGGCAAACAATATCTTTTGGGGAACGGAAAGCGTTGCCGATTCTGGCACTGCCAAGACCGGAATTTCTACGTTTTGCATAACGTTAGAAGCAACGCTACCTATAAGCGCTTCTTTTAAACCCGTTGCACCCTTAGTACCCATTACGACTAGGTCAAAATTGGCAATATCAATTAACCTTTTCACCACAGATTCTGGGTCTCCTGTTTCCGATATGACGGTTATTTTTCCTTCCAATTCTGGAAACTCGGATTCTAGAATCTCTAGTTCGTTATTCAAACTCTTGTGTGACTCTTTTGCCAATATGTCTGAAATGGAAATGAGCATGGGAGCACCAGCGTGAGGCACTTCATACGTATTAAGTAAAGTATATTTTGCCCTTTCTCCAAACACAAATATGGCATATCTTATTGCTCTTTTAGCATTGGGAGAAAAATCGGTTGGCAACAATATATTTTTCATAAAAGTTCAGATTACGTATGATTCCTTGCAAAGCAAGTGACTAAGACGTCTACATTCTTTGAGGCTAGTCACCACAAAAACTGACATTCGTCAATAGGGAAATATGTTCGGGGTCGGCCTTTTGTAATGAATGGCTTCTGATAGGTTAAATCCGTGGCTTTGTCTGCTGGCAGCTAATAATTTTTTAGTGTCGAAAAGTATATTCGCAGAACTTTCAGCCTCATATAGTGTTGCTGTTAGTAGCAAAACCCAACTGAAAATCACTTTATGAATAATACGTTTCTGGCTATAACCTTCCTATTTTTAGCTTCTTTTCCCTCAAATGCACAACAATTTCCGTGTACAACTCATAGCCTAACCAATGCTATCTTAGAGCATTCGCCAGAAAAACGAGCTTTGCTTGAACAGCTCAATCGCGAATCAATTGAATACACAAATCTGCACTATGGCGAACGTGCAGGTGGGCTAAAAGTTATTCCAACAGTTATTCATGTTATTCATGATAACGGTTCAGAAAACCTATCGAAGAATGAAATTTTGAATGTGATTGATGTTGTAAACGAAGAACTGCGTGGTCAAAACAACACAAGTTCAGTTGTTTCGGCTTTTTCTGGAATAATTGGCGACCCGCAATTTGAGCTTCGACTGGCAAAAATCGATTACAATGGAGACTGTACAGATGGAATTACTCGCACCATTTCGCAGCAAACGTACACAGGAGGCGAAGGTGTTAAAGATTTAGTGAACTGGAATGGAGGCAGCAGACGATATCTGCAAGTTTGGTTGGTTAATAGCCTATCTAGCGGTGCCGGTGGCTACACCTATTTACCTGGAACGACAGGTGCAGAAACAAACGGTATTATTATTCGTGCTGCACAATTTCAGGGAAGCTTGGCGCACGAATTTGGCCACTGGATGAACTTAAGTCATACATGGGGACCAACCAATGAACCAGAAACAGCTAGCAATTGCAATTTTGATGATAATGTGAGTGACACACCTAATACGGTTGGCACATCTGGCACGTGCAATACGGCTCAAGAAAGCTGTGGTAGCTTAGATAACGTTCAAAATCACATGGATTACAGTTCTTGTGCAAGAATGTTTACACTCGGTCAAGCGGCTCGAATGGAATCGGCTGCCAACTCAACCACTGGCGGAAGAAGCACCTACTGGAGTGGAGCCAATCGTCAATCAACAGGAACAAATGACGGGTTTAGCAACAGCTGCGTGCCTACAGTGGCATTCTATGTTGACAATACGTTGGGATGCGAAGGCTTTAGCGTAGATTTTGAAGACACTTCGTTTGGTGCGGACGAAGACCCTAGTTGGGTTTGGAATTGGAGTTTCCCTGGTGGTACGCCATCCACTAGCAACGAGCAAAATCCAACCGTAACGTACAATACAGCTGGTACATACAATGTATCGCTCACCATTACAAATAATGCAGGAACAGCCTCTGAAACCACTCAGAATGCTGTAACTGTAACCGAATTGGGTGGTGGATTGACTGGTCCGTTTGAGGAAGGAATGGAAGATTCTAGTTTTCCAAACAATAGTGGAGCTGATTCTGACTGGAGTATTGACAGCCCAGGTGGGCTAACTTGGCAGCGAAGTACTACTGCCTTTTCTTCTGGTGCAGCAAGTGTTCGTATCAATCTAAGAAGTATTACGGCAGGAAATTCACACAGCCTTATTAGTCCTGCAATTGATATGTCTGACGTTGCCTCTGCCGATGCAGAAATGACTTTTATGCTCGCGCACTCTAACCGAAATAGCACATCTCATTCGGAGCGATTACGAGTGTATGTTTCTAGAAATTGTGGAGAAACTTGGACGCTTCGCTACAACAATGCTGGCGACAATTTAAACACAGCTGGAGGCAGCATCAGCGGCACTTTTGTACCCAACGCCAATCAGTGGAGACAGGAATCTGTATCGCTTGCTACCATGGCAGGAGAAGAACATGTGCTTATTAAATTCGAAGCCACCAGCGACAACCAAAGCTATTTGTACATCGATGATATCAACATTAATCGGAATGCGAGCGGAACAGGTGTTTCAGAAGCGGGTGTTATTTCAACTCTTCGCGTTTACCCTAATCCTATTAATGGTATTAGCCAATTGGAGGTTTCGGTATTGGAAGCAATGGATGCTGATATTGTGCTTACAAACGTGATGGGACAGACCTTGTCTCTTGCAAAGCATTCCTTAATGCCCGGTATTAACCGTGTATCCCTTGCTACCGAAAGTGCTTTGTTGAGTGCTGGAATTTACCTTATTCAGGTGCGTTCTGAGCTAGGAATGAAGGCGGTGAGATTAGTGAAGGACTGACGTTAATTTCCTTTTGGTAAAATAATAGCCCCGTGGATGACCACAGGGCTTTTGTTTTTAAACCGGCTAAGCGAACTCACAGTTAATCTCGACAATCAATACGGAGTTGCAAAAAGGAAGATTTTCATTTTGGCTTCTGCACACCAATCAAAATGTGTACTGATAAGCCAATCGGATAATTACGCCTGGTTTGAAGGAAGTGAAAATCTGGTCTTCGGCATTGTACGAACGATATACCAGAACTCTATCGTCATTCAACAGGTTTTGAACACGAAGTGTGATGCGTGAGCTTCGCTTCTCCCCTAGGTTCACGTAAGCATTGAAATTGAGGCTATGGAAAGCAAGGGTGTATACGTCTGGCACACGGCCCGAACCGATGATTGAAAGTTGGTCGCCTTGCACATTATAAGCCAATGAGATATTTGCGCGGTCTTCGGCAATCTCATACGAAATGCTGGCGTTAATGGCATAAGGCGATTGACCCGACATTCTTCTGAATTTACTGATGGCTTCTCCTTCGCGCTTGTTGTTTTCGCGAAGCTGATACTCGGTACCGCCTTGGTTATCAATCAGCACACTGGTCATATCTACCATCGATTGTACAATAGATGCATTGACTGCAAAAAAGAAGCCTTGCAAGAATTTGGAAGATGTGTGCTGCTTAAGTCCTTTGCGCACTTCGGCCTCGCCACCAAAAACATGCGCTATACCAGAGTTACGCGGTTTCCAGTTATCTGGAGCCAACTCAAAGGATACAAGCTCAATATGACCGTCAAAACGCTTGTAAAATCCCGAAAGCGAAAGCATATCCTTGCCTCCCATGAAAAATTCGTACCGCAAATCGGCATTGTCGATATTGGTTATTTCTAGGTCAAGATTTCCTGAAAAGGTTCGCTTGGTAATAGGGTCATAAATTTCTGCTTCCGATTTCTCTCTGAAAGAAGGCCGAGCCAACGTACGGCTGTAACCCAACCGTAGGTTCATTTTAGGCGTTACTTTGTAAACGATGTTTAAAGCTGGTAGGAAGTTAATGGCATCTAAGGTTTTTTGATTGAGGTAACGAACCGTATTGTTTTGATTTACACCATCATAGAACATGGAGGTATGTTCAATTCTCAAGCCGTAAATAAGATTCAGTTTCTGTTTTATTTGCTGCTCGGCCATAATGTAACCAGCCGTAATCATTTGTGTGGCTTCGTACTGATTGGATGGCTGAAAATTTCCGATAGTGTAGGTTCCATCACGGTAGTTCGGGTCAGAAATATTTGCCGACCAAATGTTGGCATCATCCAAATACCAATCGGGATTAATGCTCACATCGTTAAGATTGTTTGGTCTGTGCTTAAATGAAAACACGGAGAAGTTTCTTGCCTTGTACGTAAAGGAAACTCCGGTCTTTAAACTGATGTTCTCATGCAATTTTAACTTGACATCAAATCGAAATGCCTCGTTAATCTCATTCAGATTTCGCCAAAAGCGGTCAATTCCCGAACCGTTTCCGGTTGATAGTGAAGTGTCGCCATCGGTAATAGAAATACGTGTTTCTCTAAAATCGGGATCATAAACGCGAGAAACCGAAAACGAATTTCCCCAGTCCAATTCAGCTATTCCGACTCGGTGAGAGCCACTTAACTGAAAATTACCCATGGTGCGCTGCGTGTAGGTAAGGATGTTTTCTTCTAACGTAGATTGATTTTGCTCCACATCTTGGTTGATGCGTTGGGCGGCACTCGATTCGTTGCCCTGATTGTAGAGTAAAGTTGCCG
>JAIOYO010000016.1 GCA_021741075.1 Flavobacteriales bacterium
AACAATGAAGGCAACCACGAACCAGTGTCAGACGTCTATTCGTATCGAATATCGGCTGTTGCCATTAGAGACCTCATTATAAAAGAATCTGGCCACGTAACCATCCTAAAATAGCGGACATTAGGTTTTGGTTAAATTTGCGCCCCGAAAAAATATTACGTGAAAAATATTCTGTTAACCTTCTTCATTATTTGCTTTTCTATTTATACCGAGAAGTCAATAGCGCAGATGGCTGTAATTACAGGGCAAACCGCTCAGCAGCTTGCCGAGGTAATTGCAGGAAACGGGGTTTTGGTAAGCAACGCCTCCATAACTGGATCTCCTCTTGCCATTGGTTCTTTTACAACAGGCGCAAATGCAACAGGATTAAACGTGCCATCAGGCGTTGTTTTTGGAACAGGAGAAGTAACCGATTTCTCTCAGAATCAGACTACATTTTCAAGCACAGGACTTGGCACTCCAGGCAATCCTTATTTGGCAAACTTGGCAGGAATTGATTCTTATGACGCGTTAACGTTGGAATTTGATTTCGTTCCCAATGCAGATTGGGTTTCGTTTGATTACGTTTTTGGCTCGGAGGAACATCCGTCCTTCTCGTGTGATCCAATGTTCAATGACATCTTTGCCATAACCGTGCAAGGAGTTTCTGTGCCACTAGCCGAGACGCTTATTACGCTAGTACCAGGAACAACAACGCCTGTTTCTATTGGAACCATCAACAATGAAGGATGCGGAAACGCAACCTACTACGTGGATAATACGGTTCAGAATAGCCAATACGTGGTTTTTGGTGGATTTACAACCGTGCTGCGTGCCGAAATGGCCGTTATCTGTGGCGAAACCTATCACCTTCGAATGATGATTTCGGATGGGGGCGATTCATCTTACGATACCGGTTGCTTTGTAGCTGAGAACAGTTTAACTACCGGAAGTGTGGTTATTGAGACCGCAACCGCAGCAGCAGATTCTACTGCGTATGAAGGCTGTAACGATGCCACGGTAACACTTACATTGAACGGGCCGGCCATCACACAAAATTTTGATGTTCCAATTTGGATTTCGGGCTCTACGGCCGATTGGGGAATCGACTATGACCCCATCCCTCAATTAAATCAAGCAGATAGCACTGTTACCATTCCGGCTGGACAAAACACCGTTTCTTTCGTCATTTCGCCTATAAATGACAATATTCCTGAGGGGATAGAATATGTAGAGTTTATCGTTATTACATCTACCTGTGGTTTAACCGACACCTTTCGAATATACATTAACGATTTGCTGCCTATTACCACCCAAACCAGCAACGATACTACCATCTGCATTGGCAATGCCAACGTTTGGTGCGAGGCAAGTGGAGGTGGAGGTGTCTATACCTATACCTGGGACAACGGTTTCGGTGTGGCCGATACGATTTATCCTACACCAACGCAGACCACAGTTTACAACGTTTCGGTGTCCGACAACTGCGGTTCAACGCCTGTTACCGATTTTGTAACCGTTACGGTAGATGGTGGCCCCGTTCCGTTTGCTGGTAACGATGTTTCTGTGTGTATTGGCGGAAGTGTGCTCCTCAATGCATCTTCCAACGCGCCCAACAGCACCTTCTCTTGGAGTCCTGCAACCGACCTTTCGGCCACAAACGTTCCTAATCCTTTGTCCACCCCGCAAGGGCCAATGGAGTACATCGTAACCGTTACCCGGCCTGATGGATGTTCGAATGAGGATACAGTTCTTGTCACCATCACCCCACCGCCCACTTCCGATTTTACACTTCCTGCTTTTGGTTGCGCGGGCACACCGCTTTTGGTTGATTACACGGGCAATGCCAACGCGGCAGCACAGTATCAATGGAACTTCGATACGGGAATCATCACCAACGGAAGTGGTATTGGTCCGCTGGCTGTTTATTGGGCAACGCCTGGAATTTATGATGTGGATTTAACCGTGGCTTGGAATGGCTGCGTTTCTACCAACACCGCTGCTCAAATCGAGATTTTAGGACCACCGCCTGTTGATGCAGGTTCCGATATTTCCTTCTGTTCTGGAGAATCGGGCCCCATAGGTTCTGCTCCTGTTGCTGGTATCACTTATTTGTGGAGTCCTATTAATGGCGTGGCAGATCCTACGGCAAGCGAAACCACGGTAGAACTCATCAATCCCGGACACACAACACAGGTAATTGAATACGTGCTAACCGCCACCGAGCAAGGCTGCAAAAGCCGCGACACCATGCAAGTTACCGTGTTTGCCAAGCCTACGGCCGAGTTTGCCATTCCTGCCGGAAAATGCTTTCCTGTCAATTCATTCAACCTCTCAGCCGAAGGCTACTTTGGCCCCAACGCAACTTTTGCTTGGAACTTTGGCCCAGTCGGATTTCCAGCAAGTTTTACCAACATGCAACCCCAAGGCGTTATTTTTAATGCTCCTGGGCCGCAACCCGTTACCCTCACCATTACCGATAATGGTTGTGTAAGCGAACCTTTTGTAGGAACAATAGATGTTTTTCACATGCCCGATGCCCAGTTTACAGCCGATGTCTTAGATGGCTGCGAACCGCTTACGGTTGTGTTCGAAGACCAATCCTTTAACGGCAACAGCACCCTCTACTACACATGGAATCTTGGCAACGGAAACGGTTCTACCGATAGCAACCCAGGAATGACGTATGAGCATGGCGTTTACAACATTCGCTTAGATGTGGTTACTGCCCAAGGGTGTGCCGATTTCAAGGTTCAGAATGCCATGATTGAAGCTTACCATAAGCCCAACGCGCTGTTTAGTTTGAGCTCGCAGCAGTTAGATATTATTGACCCTACGGTTATCGTTACCAACCTCTGCGACAGTGCCGCTAGTAGCCAATTCACCTTTCATCCGTTTAACGATCAGGTGGTGGCCATGCAAACGTCTTACACCTATCCCGATACAGGAAGGTATTCCATCTCTCAAATTGTAACCACGCAGCATGGTTGTATGGATACAATTTCAGGCACATTGGAGGTCAATCCGCATTACACGCTATACATACCGGGTGCATTTACTCCCAATAATGATGATTTGAATGAGGTCTGGATTCCACAAGGCGAAAGCATTGCCGAGTTTAACATGACCATCTACAACCGTTGGGATATGGAGGTTTTCTACTCCGCCAGTCTGGATTTGGGTTGGGACGGAACCTTTAACGGAACCCAAGTGCCGCAAGGCGTTTACATCTATCATATGGAAGTAATCGACATCCTTGGCGTGCCACACATCTATCGCGGCACGTTTACGCTAATGCGGTAGATATTAAGAACACACGCACACAAAAAAAGCCTCCAATTCGGAGGCTTTTTCATTTTGTCGTTATCCCGCATACACCTTCATCATATTGCCGTCAGCATTCAGTACCACGCTGAGGCTGGTGGTTTCTCCAAAGAGTTCCCTGCGTCATTATTTGCTGCCACTGCCTGATTATTTGGAGCCACTGCGTCATTCTTTGGACACACTGCGTCATTATTTGTTGACACTGCGTCATTATTTGTTGCCACTGCGCCATTATTTGGAGACACTGAGCCATCAGGGATGTGTCAATCGGTCTTCAAAGATTATCAATAGTTGTGAGTAGGTCAGATTCCATCCGTTGACCGGGGTGTCCCATTTCCTGCTCAGGTTATGTTGGACCAGATAGAGCAGCTTCAATAGAGCCATGTCTGATGGGAACACACGCTTGGTCTTGGTGACCTTCCGCAACTGGCTATGAAAGCTCTCTATCGGGTTGGTGGTGTATATCCTTCTTCGGATGTCTTCGGGATATTTGAAGTAATTGCTCAGCTGCTCCCAGTTGCTGAGCCAGCTGTTGGCCATGGTGGGGTACTGTTTTACCCATTGTTCCTCCAACTGGGCAAGAGCATCCATACCTCCTTATTCCCGTCTGCCCTATTGAAAACTAAGTTTGGGTAAGGGTGCAAGGCAAAGCATCTAAACAATAACTTAGAAGCACCAACCCAACCGAGCTCTATGCCTAAAGCTTTTTACAGAATTGTACGCATACTTGTAGCATGCACCGCAATTTTATGTGTGCAGCAGCAAGCGTTTGCACAACTCACTGTAACGGGAGGTTTAACCGCCAATGCCATGGCGCAGATACTGGCAGGACCGGGCATTACGGTTTCTAACGCCACATTAACAGGGTCGCCACTGGCGGGAGGTTCGTTTAACGGAACGGCAAGTAACATTGGTATGCCAAGTGGCGTGATTTTGTGCACTGGCCCTGTTACCATTGCCCCTGGGCCAAACAATGCAGCAGGTGCAGGAGAGGATAATAGCCAACTCGGAAATGCGCAGTTAAACGGTCTTGCTGGAGCTGCAACGTTCAACGCCATTGTGCTCGAATTCGATTTCGTTCCGCTTTCAAATACCATTGAATTCGATTACGTTTTCGGTTCTGAGGAGTATCCTGAATTTGTAAACTCTGGCTTCAACGATGCCTTTGCCTTCTTTATTAGCGGCCCCGGCATTGCTGGACAGCAAAACATTGCCCGAGTTCCGGGAACGGCATTGCCTGTAACAATCGACAACATCAATACAGGATCCAACGCTCAGTATTATGTAAATAATGCTGGCGGAGCAACGGTACAATACGATGGATTTACCACGGTACTTACCGCTACTTCTACTGTTCAGGCCTGCGAAACGTATCACCTTAAACTAATGATTGCTGATGGTGGCGATCAATATTGGGACTCTGGGGTTTTTCTTGCCGAGGGTAGTTTGACCAGTGCGGTTGTTGAAATCACTACCACAACCGCTACGGCAGATTCTACAGCGTACGAGAATTGTTCGAACGCTACCGTGACCTTTACGCTGAGCGAGATTCTCTCCACTCCCTTCACTGTAAATTACAGCGTTACCGGAACCGCTACCAATGGCGTTGATTTCCCTACTATTCCGACTACGGTTACCATTCCGGCTGGGTCGCTTTCTACCAGTTTTTTGATAGAGCCGGGCTTTGATGGCGTTGCAGAAGGAATTGAAACCGTCATCATTGATGTGCAAACCAGTGTCTGCGGTTCGGACACTATTCTCATTTTTATCAATGATGTGACTCCCGTAACCGTGGAGGCATTTGGCGATACGGCCTTCTGTGGCGGAACGGCCAAGTTGTGGGCACATGCCCAAGGAGGAGCTGGAAGCCACACCTACCAATGGTCTAACGGAATGACAACGGATACGATTTACGTGAATCCAACTACCACCACCACGTACACGGTAACGGCCAATGATTACTGTGCATCCACCGTGCCAACCCCAACTGCAAGTGCCACCGTTACCATTGACCCAACACCCGTTGCCAATGCCGGACCAGATATTCCGTATTGTGCAGGAGACCCCGTTACCTTAAGCGGAACCGATGGTGCGGATTACCATTGGTTTGACATTACAAACAACGCGATTGTAGGAACGACTGCCTCCATCACGCTCAACCCCGTTGGAGATGTGGATTACCGCATGATAACCTTAAATGGCATGTGCAGCGATACGGATTTTGTCTCCATTACGGAACTTCCTGCCTCCCCAGCAGCTGCCGTTGGAGATACTTCTTTCTGCGCAGGCGGCACCGCTCAACTAAATGTGGTGGGCGCAGCAGGTGCCACCTTCTCTTGGTTGCCAACAACAGGATTGAGCAATCCGCTCATTCAAAATCCTACGGCAACTCCTGCCACTAACACAACTTATACCGTTACCGTTACTAGCAGCAGTGGCTGCATCAAAACAGATTCGGTAGTGGTAGGCATTGAGCCCGGTCCTTCCGTTGATTTTTCGGTTCAAGATGTCTGTCTGAATCAAACATCAGCATTCATCAACCTCACTACAATCTCTTCGGGCTCCATCCAAAGTCTTGATTGGGATTTTGGAGATGCCACTACAAGCGCAGCTTATGCGCCTACGCATACCTACGGCACAGATGGAACCTACACCGTAAAACTGGTTGCAGTTTCGGCTATGGGATGTGCCGACAGCATAACGCATACCGCAACGGTAAACCCATTGCCTGTTGCCACTTTCAATTTTCAGAATGATTGCCAAGACAAGCTAATCGCATTCATCAACCAATCAACCGTTGCGTCTGGTCAGATAAATGCTTGGAATTGGGATTTCGGTAATTCGAATACATCTGCTGTTCAGAACCCCATGGCGCAATCGTACCCTGCGGCAGGGCTCTATCAGGTTCAACTCATTGTGCAAACCCAAGCTGGCTGTTCGGACGATACCACTCAAACAATTGAGATTTATCCTGTTCCAACCGCTGCATTCAGCTTTGATTCGGTGTGTCTGGGTTTTGAAAATCAATTCACCGACCTCTCCAATGCCAACGGCAATTACCCTATCAATAATTGGAACTGGGTTTTTAGTGATGGGCAGACTTCATCTTTATCAAATCCCAGTGTTGAGTTCTTGCAGCATGGTTTTTACAACGCCACACTCACGGTTACTACAGCTGCGGGTTGTGTCAATGCTCTCAACGCAGGAAATGCCGTGGTGCATCCGCTGCCCGTTTCGCAGTTCAGCAATGTGATTAAAAACTGTTTGAATGATACCACTTGGTTTGAGGATATGTCGAGCGTTTCAAACCAATTGAATGATGTAATTACCGATTGGGAATGGAACTTTGCCGATGGCTCCTATGCTACCAACCCAGACACCAATCATGTTTATGCGCTGCATGGCCTTTATCCTGTTTCGCTCATTACCGTTACCAACAAAGGTTGTACTGACACGGTTTCTCATCAAGTAGAAATCTTTCCATTGCCAGTTGTTGCTTTTACTTCGGATGTAACGGAAGGCTGCCAGCCGCTGCGTGTTCAGTTTGAAGAATTGGTGACTATTCCTTCTCCGTACACCATTTCTCAATACACATGGAACTTGGGCGATGGCGATGGTGCTATCACTACGCAGAACCCGATGAACGTGTACCACAGCGATACGCTGGGCGATTTAAGCATTGCCACTTATACCGTTTCGCTGCGAGCTACTTCGGGCAATGGCTGCGTTACCTCAGATACGGTAACCAACTACATTACCGAGTTTCCAAAACCAGACGCCCTCTTTGCTGCCGATGATTATATAGTTGATGTGCTTTCTACAGAAATCAGCTTTACGGACAAATCATCCGAAAACGTAACCGAATGGTACTACGATTTTGGCGATGGTAATTCCAGCACCGATGAAAATCCTACAAACCGCTTTCCAGTAATTGTGGATGAATACCTCGTAACGCAATACGTTACCACGCAGTACGGTTGTATGGATACCATCAGTGCCACGGTGAAAGTGGAGCCGATTTTCACATTCTATGTTCCGAATTCGTTTACTCCCAATGCGGATGGCGTGAATGAAGAGTTCTATGGCGATGGCGAAGGCTACAAGTCCTATTCGATGTATATCTACGACCGTTGGGGCGAACTCCTATTCGTTTCCAACGACAGATACCACACATGGGATGGCACGTACAAAGATCAACAGGTAGAACTTGGAACCTATACCTATTACTTCTACATCGTTGATTGGAAGAATGACGACCATGAATACCGTGGTCATGTAACGTTGATGCGATAAGCGATGATCCAGTTTTACCGCTATTTATATCTCCTTCTGTTATTACCTATTGTGCTGAGCCCGCTTAAGCTAAAGGCGCAGTATCAGATAAACGGAAATGCTGCTCAAACCACTTGTAATTGCTATCGTCTTACGGCAGCTTCCAACGCTCAAAGTGGTTCGGTTTGGAATGTAAACTTGCTTGACCTAAGCAATGCCTTCAACTTTACGTTTGATGTATACTTAGGCTGCAACGATGGTGGCGCAGACGGATTGGCATTTGTACTCCAGCCGTTAAGTGTAAATGCCGGAAGTTCGGGCGGGGGAATTGGTTACCAAGGAATTTCCCCCAGCCTTGCTGTAGAACTAGACACTTACCAAAATGGAGGCGAACCGGGATACGACCACATGGCACTTCAAAGAAATGGGGTGGTTTCTCATACCGGTGCCAATACCCTTGCTGGGCCTGTACCTATTACTCCCACATCTGCAAATGTGGAGGATTGCGCGTGGCATAATCTCAACGTGGTTTGGGATCCTACCACCAATACTTTAACGGTATATTTTGATGGAGCACTTCGGATGACTTACACTGGAGACATCATAAACACCATTTTTGGAGGCAACCCCAATGTCTATTGGGGTTTTACTGCTGCAACAGGAGGTGCAAATAATCTTCATCAGTTCTGTAATTCGCTCAACCCAGCATTCATCATTACTTCGCCCGTTCAATGTGTAGGATTTCCGATTGATTTTGAAAGCGCCTCTGCTGTGGCTACCGGTCAGATTACCGACTTTCAATGGGATTTTGGTGATGGAAACACGGCTTCTGGCGGACAAGTTTCTCACGTTTATGCCACAGCCGGAAATTATACGGTAACACTCACAATTTTTTCTGAAGGCTGTTCGGAAAGCAGCACGGTTCAAGTTACAGTAAATCCCGAACCTGTCTTTTCCTTGGGAATAGATCAAGCGATTTGCGATGGCGAAACAATTCAGATAACCGCCATAGGACTTGCAGGTGGGGAAACCATTCAATGGAGTCCGACCACGGGTTTAGACAACCCAAGCATCACAAATCCGAACGCCACCCCAACGGCAACCACCACCTACACCTTAGGTGTGGTTGATGGAAATGGTTGTGCCAGTTCGGATGACATCGAAATAACCGTGAACCCTTTGCCCGTAGCCAATGCCGGACCCGACCAATCAATCTGCGATCAAGAGGTTACCAATATGGCTGCTTCCGGTGGCGTGCAATACAGTTGGAATCCGACCACCAATCTGGCAGATGGCACAAGCGCCACAACACAATCATCTCCAACTGCCACTACCAATTACGTACTCACCATAACCGATGCCAACGGTTGCGTAGATACAGACGATATGACAATAACCGTCAATCCGCTGCCTGTTGTTGATGCAGGAGTTGATGACAGCATGTGCAATGGTCAGCAAACCGTTCAGTTGGCAGCTTCGGGCGCCATCAATTATAGTTGGAGCCCTACCACGGGGCTCAATAATGCTTTAATCCCGAATCCTGTTTTTAGTGGTTCTGCTACAACGACTTTCACCGTAACAGGCACTGATGCTACCGGCTGCGAGGCTACGGATGATGTGGAAATCACGGTTTTCCCTGCACCAGTTGCTGATTTCACAAATACATCACCTGTATGTCTTGGTAGCCCAACGACAATCACGGATAACAGCGCTGGCACTGGAATACTATATACATGGACATTTGGCGATGGAACTCCTACGGATGCAAGCCCAAGTCCGACACACACGTATACGGCTGCTGGAACATATACAATTGACCTTGCACTAGTTGATGGTAACGGCTGCACCGCCACAGCCAGTGCTTCTGCCCAAGTGCTACCCCTGCCTGTGCCTGCAATGAACATCAATGACGGGCAAGAATTCTGCGAGCACGAGGTAATCCAGTTCATGAATCAAAGTCCCGGAAGCGTTGCAAGTTTGTTTTGGGATTTTGGGGATAACGAATTCCTACCTGCTTTCCCAAACACTGTGAGCTTTATAGATAATCCAACGTTCGCTTACACGCAATCCGTGTTTTCCCCATTCACGGTTACGCTCGGAATAACGGATGCAGCTGGCTGCTACGAGCAAACAGAAGTAATCATCATTATCAATGACAAACCCGTTGCCGAATTCTCAGCAACCACCGAATGCGAAGGAAGCGCCACGCAGTTTACAGATGAGTCTACCGTAAACGGCTCAGTGGTAAATTATTGGGAATGGGATTTTGGGGATGGCATTGGCACATCGGCCGTGGCAAACCCATCCTATCCATATACTCAAACGGGTATCTATCAAACAGAACTTATTGTTGAAACGAATAAGGGTTGCCGCGATACGGTGATGCATGACGTAATTGTGAATCCAACTCCCGTAATGAGCATTTCGGGAATCGACACCTGCCTGAACGATGAGACTGCTTTTGTAAACAACTCAACCCCTCAGGACAATACCATCACATCTTGGGATTGGGATTTTGGCGATGGCGATGTGCTGAACGGAAGCACAGCCACTCATACTTATTTAGATTATGGCATCTTTACTGTTTCCCTTACCGCCATTACGGATAGCGGATGTGTTGCCATTGGTACTACGCAAGTTGAGGTGTTTCCGAATCCCGAACCTGCTTTTACACTTATTGAAGCCGAAGGCTGCACGCCCCATGATGTGCTTTTTGTAAATCAATCTACCATTGCCAATGGTTTCAATTCTGTCTACCAATGGGATTTGGGGAATGGGATAACTTCCGATTTGCCTAGTCCGCAGAACACATACGTAGATTCAGGTTTTTACGACATCACACTTTCGGTAACAAGCGCCAACGGTTGTAATTCGGTTCTTTTTGTTGATGATGCCGTTCGGGCCAACATTACTCCCGTGGCTGATTTCTCTATTAAAGAAGATGTGCTTTCGCTCTTGGATGCAGAAGTTGTTTTGACCGATGGATCGCAGCATGCGCTGACTTGGGATTGGAATTTGGGCGATGGCACATCATCGACAGTCCTTAACCCTACGCACGTCTACGAACAACCGGGAATCTACGAACTACAACTTACGGTTACGAACGGACTTTGCGAAGACACGAAGCATGGACAAGTAAAAGTGGAGCCAATCTTTACGTTCTACATTCCAACGGCATTTACTCCAGATGATGATGGTCTCAACGAAACTTTCTTCGGAACGGGAGAAAGCATTAAGACCTATAACATGAAGATTACCGACCGTTGGGGCAAGCTCATATTCGAATCAAACGACCCTAATTTCCACTGGGATGGAACTCACCTCGGAAAACAGGTGGAAATGGGTGTGTACGTGTATCAGTTTTTTATTAACGACCTATTCGGATACGAACACCTCTACTCTGGCCACGTAACGCTGTTGCGTTAGTTAGTGCATGATTTTAAAGACCAGCTCTTTCATCAAATCTCCAGCATCCGTACTTGGATTATTAATGCCTTTGCTTTTATTGTCGGCATCGCGTAGGTAACCAATAATGTTTCGCAATTTTCTCTGTGTAAAGTTCCGCGCTCCCAATTGGTAATCCTTAATAAAGTATGGATTAACCTTCATGACCTTTGCAGCTTCATTGGCGCGGTTGTTCTTCTGCAAATATTGAAGCATCATTATCTTGAAGAAGAAACCATAAAGCGTGGCCGTCAGCATCATAATAGGATGTTCTTTCTGATTCTTGGAGAAATGGATGATAATGCGGTTGGCTTTCTGCACATCGCGGTTCAAGATGGCATTCTGCAACTCAAACACATTGAAATCCTTGCTGATGCCAATGTGCTGTTCAATTAAGTCGAGGGTGATAGAACCACCCTTTTGCAGGTCAATGAAAAGCTTACCTAGTTCATTATCAATCTTGGCCAAATCATTCCCAAGATATTCGGCCAAGATGGAAGCGGTTCGAGGGTCAATGTGGTAACCGAGTGTTTGGACATGTTCAGATATCCAGTTCGGAAGAGTGTAATCCTTCACCTTTTCAGAAGTGAAGAATACTCCGTGTTTTTCTACTGCTGTTTTTAGTCGCTTACCAAGTTTCTTCCGAGAATCTACCTTCTTGTACTTATGGCAGAATACCAAAACTGTACTCGGAAGCGGGTTTTCTAAGTAATTTACCAACTCGCTGGTTGCATCTTCTCCACTTGGAATTAGATTCCTAATAAGTTGCGCTTCCTTCACAATTACAACTTGCCGCTGTGCCATCATCGGAAATCGTTTGGCCTCAGACACAATTGCACCAACATCCGAATCTAGACCATAAAGCACCGATTGGTTGAAGCTTCTCTCATCTTCGGTGAGCGCATGCTCTGCGATATAATCAGAAATACGATCGATATAGAACGGCTCCTCCCCTTGCAGGAAATAAACTGGCTTGTATTTACCAGCTCGAAGATCGGCCAAAATGTTGCGAATCGGCATACTTTAGAAACGCAGGTGTTTTACGGTGAGGTCGTTATTGATGAGTTGCTCTAACGATCGAATGCCAATACGAATGTGTCTATCTACAAATTCGGTGGTAATCTTCTTATCGCTCTCTTCGGTTTTAACACCCGATGGAATCATTGGCTGATCGGAAACAAGCAGCAACGCACCCGTTGGAATCTTATCTGCGAAACCTGTAATGAATAGCGTGGCAGTTTCCATGTCAATTGCCATTACACGCATCTTGCGCAGTTTCTTCTTGAACGCATCATCGTGTTCCCAAACTCTTCTATTAGTGGTATATACAGTTCCCGTCCAATAATCGTGACCGAAATCTCGAATGGTGGTGGAGACTGCCTTTTGCAATCCAAACGCTGGTAGGGCTGGCACTTCGGGTGGCAAGTAGTCGTTGGATGTTCCCTCGCCACGGATGGCGGCAATGGGTAGCACAAGGTCTCCCAACTGATTCTTTTTCTTTAACCCACCACACTTGCCAAGAAATAAGCATGCTTTAGGGGCAATAGCGCTGAGTAAATCCATGATGGTGGCAGCATTGGCCGTTCCCATTCCGAAATTGATGATGGTAATTTCGCCAGCGGTAGCAGAAGGCATGCTATTTCCTTTGCCTTTCACCTCCACGTTATTCATCTCTGCAAACTTCTCAACGTAATTCTGGAAGTTGGTTAGCAGAATGTATTGACCGAAATCCTCCAGTGCAACGCCTGTATAGCGCGGCAGCCAATTCTTGACGATATCTGATTTATTCTTCATAGGGCGTGAAATTACGGAATGAGTCGCGAGTGCATTTGTTTGGTCTATTTTTATCCTATGAAAACCATTCTCCCATTATTGGCCAGCCTATTTCTTGTAGCCTGCCACTCCTCAAACCAACTAGATATGAAAGCCGAAGAGAAGATTAGAACCGTACTTGCCGAACAGCAGGAATGTTGGAACAAAGGCGACATCGATTGCTTTATGCAAGGTTATTGGAATTCCGATTCGCTACGATTTATCGGAAAATCTGGTGTGAACTATGGTTGGCAGGCTACACTTGATAATTACAAAAAATCCTATCCAGACAAAGCCGCCATGGGCTCCTTGTACTTTGAACTCTTGAATCTTGAACCTCTTGGAACCGAGCATTTTCTTGTTACTGGAAAGTGGAAACTCATTAGAGAAGCTGACGAACCGAATGGCCTTTTTACACTCATTTGGAAACGCTTTGGCAATGAATGGAAGATTATATACGATCATTCGAGCTAGGCGTGTTAGGTTGAGGTTTGGTGCCGCAAGTATGAATTGAACCCTTTTCATCGATCGTTGTTAAATCAATGTTCTAACATTAGGTTTACAATATGAAATGAGGAAGGCTTTGTTCGCCTTGCGAATTCCCTCTTACCAAAAAGAGAAATCCAACAAGAGATGAAACGTTCAATTCACAAAATCATTCCTGCCCAAAAGGTAAATATGGGCGGAATTATCTTGGATCAATCGCTGCCTGTAAATGGGGTGGAGCAGATAGATCCATTCTTGCTTATACATCATTGGGCAAACAAGTTGCCTGGTGGCGAAAGAGAAAAAGACCTAGGAGTTGGGCCGCACCCTCATCGTGGGTTTTCGCCTGTTACACTCATTTTCAAAGGTGCGGTTCATCACCGCGATTCGTTGGGAACGAAAAGCATTATCGAAGCAGGGGGCGCACAATGGATGAACAGCGGAAGAGGCATCGTTCATAGCGAGCGACCTCCAAAAGAATTGGCGGAAACTGGTGGCGAATTTGAGCTCATTCAGTTCTGGGCCAATACTCCCGCCAACCGCAAGTTGGAACCTGCCAAGTATCAACCGTTGACGGCTGAAAAAACGCCTTCAATTACTTCCGAAGATGGGAAAGTGAAAGCAGGCGTTGTGGCTGGTGAAACCCTCGGCACAACTGGTCCCATTGAGTTGATGACTCCGATGCTCATTATGCGTTTTGAGATTGGCTTAGGTGGTAAAATGGAAGTTCCGATTCCAAAGAATTTCAATGCGGTACTTTACTTATTGGATGGGAAAGTTGAGATCAATGGCGAGCGCCATGCAAGAAGCAAAGACCTTGTCTGGTTTAAGAATGATGGTGAAAGCATTGCATTTGAAGGCCTAGAAGAAACCCGTGCCATTCTGTTGGCTGGCGAACCAATAAACGAACCGTTGGCAACCTATGGCCCGTTTGTGATGAACAACCAGACACAGATTATGGAGGCACTGCGCGATTATCAGATGGGCAAAATGGGCGTTTTGATTGAGGAATTTGATTCTTGAATCGGAACGACTTCATACAGAAAATCGGCCTCGTTGGAGTTGGGCTCAGCCTGACCCCTTGGAAGTTGCTTTCTGCAAAACCATCCGTTCAGTCATTTATGCTGCCTCAAGCAGCCATTCACATTCCACATGGAAATTTTGCTGCAGCAGAAGTGGAGAAGTTAATGATACCCGAATTCAACCTACACTGCACGGTGCAACAGTTTATGCGCAACGGAATTTCGGCAAGTGATGATGACTTAAAGGTGTGTCTTTTCCAACGAAATCAAGAATGGGTCAGTATTGCCATTTCTCGAAATGGATTAGTGTTTCATGACGGAAAAATCTCAGAACTAAATGTAATCGTAGATTCTTTCGACAGCCCTGTGGTTACCATCAGCAAAGAGTAGTTGCAGCCAATTAAGCGTTTCTTGATGAAGGAAAAGTTACTTTTAGTTCAAACTTGAACACATGCTTTCTCCTAAAAGACTGCTCCTCCTATTACTGCTTGTTCTAGTAGGCTTCGTGCTCTACACTTTCATCTCTACAGGTTTTTTCCGAACGGTAGAAAATCAGTTTGCTGGAGAAACATTGCTCGAAATTCCGATAAAAGGCGCAGAAGACATTACCATCAGCACGGCAGACAGCTTTGCCATTGTGTCGGCAACGGCTAGGTTAACTTTTCCACCCACAGAGCAAGAGAAAGGTGGCTTGTATTACATGGAATTGAAGAGTGGCAATTTTGTGCTCACACATTTAACGACCGACTTCGAACGACCATTTGCACCTCACGGTATTTCTATGTTTAAGCGCGATAGTATTTACACCATTGCCGCCATTAATCACACGCTAGATGGGCATTCCATCGAGGTTTTTACACTTATTGGGAATGAATTAACCCATATTCGAACCGAAAAAAGCACCAAGCTTACAAGTCCAAATGACATTGTGCTAATTGATGAAAGTCGATTCTATGTGACCAATGACCATAAGTATGAAAAAGGTTTAGGCAGATTGATGGAAGACTACGGAAACCTTGCTGTTTCAAACGTACTCTATTTTGACGGACAGAAATTCTCCGAAGCAGCCGAGGGCATTTCGTTTGCGAATGGAATCAACATAGATAGCGATAGAAACTTGGTTTTTGTGGCTTCGCCCAGAAGGTTTCTCATCAAGGTTTATTTAAATAATGATGACAATTCGCTCACTTTCATTGAAGACATCCCGTGCGGAACAGGTGTTGACAATATAGAGTTTGATGCGGAGGGAAATTTATGGGTTGGCTGCCATCCAAATCTCCTTCGCTTTACGGCCTATGCCAAGAGCAAGAAAGAAACTTCGCCTTCCGAAGTGTTGAAGATTTCATATCGCGCCACAGGCGATTATTCTATAGAAAGCATCTATGCCAATGATGGAACGCAGGTTTCGGCTACCTCTGTTGCTGCACCTTTTGGCAACTTGCTTCTGGTTGGAACAGTGAAAGATGATAAAATGCTGATTCTTCAAGCTTCAGAATAACGCAGAATGAAGTCAAAGCTCATCAATCTGCTTCCTTTTGCATTGCTTGGCGCTGTAGTGGCAACCGTCTGCGATGCCAACCATGTTTTTACCGAGGCATTGAGCTACCCCAACCCGTTTCTATTCGGTCAAGCAGCATTTGTATTTCCGGGTTTTATGATTGCATTTCTATTTATGGGGGTCAATTATATAATTGCTCCTTCCTTCTTTCCAAAAGCAGCAAAAAACGTAGAAAGCACGAGTGCGGGCAGCTTTGATGCGTTCGTAGAAAACCTTCTGTTCTTCATGATGGTTTATCTCCTAAGTGGCTTTGGAAACCACGAACCCAAACTCCTATCTGTTATCTTTTATGTAAGCTTTTTAATTCGTCTGGCTTTCACTTACGAACGAATGTTTATTCTGCTTTTCGCCATTATCCTCGGCATTGGAGGTATAGTGGTGGAAGGAGCCATGACCCAATTTGACCTTGTTTACTACCGCGAACCTGAAATTTTCAGAGTTCCTTATTGGCTTGGAGGCGTTTACATGCACGGAGCACTAGCACTGAGAGAAGGTATGCGTTCCTTCGTTTATCGAAACATCACATATTAAGCATAAATCTGGGCAACGTCTCATTAACGGCTTCATTTTAGGCTATTCAAAATCACAACAAAAGCTTAAAAAAGAGAAACCGCAAAATTCTTAAGAATTTTGCGGTTTCTTCTCATGTCATTGCGATTGCAAATTCTTTGCGACCACAGAATTACTATTTGGCCTTGGCTTACATCATGCCACCCATGCCGCCCATTCCTCCAGGAGGCATACCGTGACCGCCACCACCTTCTTCAGGCTCATCAGCTAGTACACACTCAGTAGTAAGCAACATTCCAGCAATAGATGCAGCATTTTCAAGTGCCACACGGCTTACTTTAGTCGGGTCGATAATTCCGAATTTGTACATGCTTCCGTACTCATCCGTACGAGCATTGTACCCGAAATCGCCTTTTCCTTCTTTCACTTTCTGAACTACAATGCTGCCTTCCAATCCTGCATTTGCAACAATCTGACGCAGTGGCTCTTCGATAGAGCGAAGAACGATGTCGATACCTGTTTTCTCATCTGCATTTACTGGCTTAATCTTGCCAATAGCAGCAATGGTTCGTAGGTAAGCAACGCCACCACCAGGAACGATTCCTTCTTCAACCGCAGCTCGTGTTGCATGCAACGCATCATCTACACGGTCTTTCTTCTCTTTCATTTCAACCTCAGTTGCGGCTCCAACGTAGAGAACAGCTACACCTCCGGCCAATTTAGCCAAACGCTCTTGAAGCTTTTCTTTGTCGTAATCAGAAGTTGTGGTCTCAATTTGAGCTTTAATTTGGCCAACTCTAGCTTTGATACTAGCAGCTTCTCCGCCACCGTTTACAATAGTTGTGTTGTCCTTGTCAATAGAGATTTTCTCAGCAGTACCAAGGTCGGCAAGCGTTGCGTCTTCCAACTTCAAGCCTTTCTCTTCGCTGATAACGGTACCGCCAGTAAGGATGGCAAGATCTTCCAACATTGCTTTTCTTCTGTCTCCAAATCCCGGAGCTTTAACAGCGGCAATTTTGAGCGAGCCTCTAATCTTGTTAACCACTAACGTTGCAAGTGCTTCTCCTTCTACTTCTTCGCAGATAATCAACAAAGGTCTACCGCTTTGCGCGGCCTTCTCCAACACAGGAAGCATTTCCTTCATGTTGCTGATTTTCTTATCGTGGATAAGGATATATGGGTTCTCGAGAACCGCTTCCATTTTCTCAGCATCCGTTACGAAATAAGGAGATTGGTATCCTCTGTCGAACTGCATACCTTCCACAACTTCAACAGTTGTTTCTGTTCCTTTTGCTTCTTCAACAGTGATAACGCCTTCTTTTCCAACTTTCTTCATTGCTTGGGCAATAAGCTTTCCGATAGTTGCATCGCTATTTGCGGAGATTGAAGCAACTTGCTCAATCATGGCATTATCGTTTCCTACTGATTTGGCCATTTTATGAAGTTCAGCAACAACGGCCTCAACCGCTTTGTCAATTCCTCGTTTCAAATCCATTGGATTTGCTCCCGCAGCAACATTCTTCAAACCTGTAGTTACTATTGCTTGAGCCAGAACGGTAGCTGTTGTTGTTCCATCCCCAGCTACATCGTTGGTTTTAGAAGCAACTTCCTTCACCATCTGCGCACCCATGTTCTCGATTGCGTCTTTCAACTCAATCTCCTTGGCCACAGTAACACCATCTTTGGTTACCTGCGGAGCCCCGAATTTTTTATCGATAATTACGTTACGCCCTTTAGGTCCCAACGTCACTTTTACTGCATTTGCTAGCGCGTCAACGCCTTTTTTCAATCTATCTCTTGCGTCTAGATCAAACTCAATTTGCTTTGCCATTTTGTTTTAAATTTTTCGTTTAATAATTAAACAATTGCGAAAATGTCAGACTCACGCATGATGAGCACATCGGTTCCGTCTACATTGATTTCTGTACCTGAATACTTGCCATAAAGCACAGTATCACCAACCTTCACGGTCATTGGTTCGTCTTTTTTACCAGCTCCTACAGCAACCACTTTTCCTTTCTGTGGCTTTTCTTTTGCCGTATCTGGAATGTAAATTCCTGAAGCTGTTTTCTCTTCAGCCTTAGCAGCTTCAACTACTACTCTGTCGGCCAATGGTTTGATTTTTATAGCTCCCATTTTTGGATATAATTATTGATTAAAATTTAGATTTGATGATGCGCCCTCGTCACATTTTGTGCCACCAACCAAATGCGGACAATAGGGCTGAAATGCTGGCATACGGGCAAAAAAAATGTCAGAATGCGTGACATCCTGACATTTTAAAAGCCAAAGAGCTTATATTATTCTGCAGCTGGCGCTTCGTCCAGTCCTTGCGCTGGCAAAGCAGCGTTATCAATTTGCTCTTGAATAGCAGATTCTTCTTGAACAACTTCTCCTCTATCTATGAAGAAGTTTGAACCAAGTGTTAAAACGATCAACGCAATAGTCAAATACCAAGTAGCTTTTTCCAAGAAATCGCCTGTTCTCTGAACGCCAATAATTTGGTTTGATGAAGAAAAATCGGAAGCTAAACCTCCACCTTTGCTATTCTGAACCATTACAACGCCAACAAGAAGAAGGCAAACAGCAATAATTAATATGATAATGAGTGTGTACATTTTATTCTGAATTCAGTTTTTCGTCTATTTCTTTTAAACGGGCGGCAAAGTAAATGCTTTTCTCGGGATATTTCAAGCTAAGTGCTTCGTACGACTGTTTAGCCAAGTCATATTTCTCTTGCTGAACATAAATTGATGCTAGTGTTTCAGAAACAACCGTAAAATCTGCTTCTAAACTTTTCGCTCCAGCCTTCTGTGGATTGAAGAATTCCGCACGTTTTTGTGGTTTGGCTGATTGCTTAGAAAGAAAATGATCAATAAGTTCAATGTTGCTTCGCGATGGTTGGGATCTTTCGATTTTCGGTCCTTTACTTTTCACCGATTTCGAATCCGATTTACCTGTTTTCGTGAATTCTAACCATTCGCTAAAGCTTAATTCGTCTGGTTCTACGGCCTCTTCCGTTAATTCCGAATCAATGATTGGAAGTTCAGGTAAATCTGCTTTTTCTAATTGATATACAATTGGTTCTGGAATAAGGTCATATAGGGAATCGCGCTCAATTTCTATCGTTTCAGATCTTGTCTCAGAGACAATTTCAAGCACAGATTCGTTCTGTTCTGCAAGTACTTGTTTTGGAACTTCATTGATTTCTACCTCAACCGATTCTACCACTTTCGGTTGAACCTTCCTTTTATCATTTAAATAATCGTGAAATAGCTTCCTGTCTGGCACCATCACGGCCGCCAATTGCAATTGATTCAATTGGTCGATATGATTTTCCGTTCTTAAGTTTTTCGCTAGCATCATCTGTGCAGCTTGGAAATATGGATACCGATTAACAACTTCTCGAAGATGTGGAATGCTTTCCGCATCCATCAATGAAGGATTCTGTAACCAGTTATAGAATTGGTTTTGGGTCATTACCAGTTCACAACGGCTTCGTTAAAAATATCTAGAATCAAGAGTTCATTTATTTCTTCAATAAGACCCTGTTCTACATCCGTCACACTTTGATTTGCATCAAAATCTGCAAATCGAGAAAAAGTCTTTTCAAAACTCTTGGTATCGTCTTTTGTATTTGTGTAGGTCACATTTACATTAATAGTCAATCTGTTTTTGGCGGCCGTTTCGTTTCCTTGAATGGCCACAGGCCGTGTTTGATAATTTGAAATATATCCTTCAAATCGGATGTCTCCGTTCTTATTCAAGAGGTCCAAGTTGGTTCTACTTACAAATAAACTTCGAAGTGATTCTGTAAACGTCTGAGGCATATTAGCTGGAGCCAATGGCGCATAGGATGGAAAAAAATCGATGCTTACAGACTTTACTTCTGGTGAAATGCTGGCACCAGTGAACGAATAGACTCCACAACCTGTTTGAGATATGAGTATTGAGAATATAGATATGAGAAAAGAGAGTCGCAACCATCGAAACGGGACGCAGACTAAATTCTCACTACTCACTACTCTATACTCCATTAGTCTAAATTGTACTCCTTAATCTTCCTATAAAGCGTTCGTTCAGAAATACCGAGTTCTTGCGAAGCCGCCTTTCGTTTACCACGATTTTTCTCCAACGCTTTTTTAATCAATTCTATTTCACGGTCGGCAAGAGAAAGTGATTCTTCCACTTCTTCGTGTTCCTCGTAGCGCTGTTCTCCAGCACGATGCACTTGTACTTCATGCACGCTTGAACCAAAATCTGAAGCGCCAACTGGATTTACGTCTTGATGCAATCTTCTCAAAGTTGAAGCGTGATCTTCTCTCAAATCATCATCATTCTGACCAGAAACCACATCCAAAACTAATTTCTTGAGGTCATTGATGTCGCGCTTCATATCGAACAAAACTTTGTACATTAATTCGCGCTCGGAGAAATCGGTGCGCTCATCTCCACTTCCAGAAGGACTTGAAGCTGTTCTTACTGCAGGAAGATTGGTTTTACCGTGGTCGGGCAGGTAATTGCGGAGCACGTCCACATCAATGTCGCGCTCTTTCTCTATGATTGAAATCTGCTCTGTGATGTTTCTTAGCTGGCGGATATTTCCTGGCCAACGGTAATTCATGAGCATTACGCGTGCTTCCTCCGTCAAACGCACGTTAGGCATACGGTATTTCTCGGCAAAATCGCCTGCAAATTTTCTGAATAGCAATGGGATGTCATCCTGTCTATCTCGAAGGGAAGGAATGACAATCGGCACCGTATTTAATCGGTAATAAAGATCTTCTCGGAATTTTCCTTTGTTGATAGCGTCAGGAATGTTGACGTTGGTTGCCGCAACAATCCGAACATTAGTTTTCAATGGTTTGGAAGAACCAACCTTGATGAATTCTCCCGTTTCCAATACACGCAGTAAACGTACTTGCGTTGACATCGGAAGTTCCGCCACCTCATCCAAGAAAATTGTTCCTCCATCTGCTACCTCAAAGTATCCCTTTCTTGCTTCGTGCGCACCAGTAAACGAGCCCTTTTCGTGACCAAAAAGTTCTGAATCAATCGTTCCTTCCGGAATAGCTCCACAGTTTACAGCGATGTAAGAACCATGCTTGCGCGATCCCATTTGGTGGATGATTTGAGGCAATACTTCCTTACCTGTTCCGCTTTCTCCCGTTACCAACACCGAAATATCGGTTGGTGCTACTTGCATAGCGGTGTTAATGGCATGATTGAGCAAGGGCGAATGCCCTATAATTCCGAAACGCTGTTTTATCTGATCAACTGTCATCCTTACTTCCTCATTTTACGGCTGTTCCCAAAAGTGTGGCCGATGTGCAATCGGTCACAAGAACATTCACATAATCTCCTTTTTTGTAATGCTCTTTTGGGAATACAATCACTTTATTCTGCGGATTTCTTCCCTGCAACATGTCGTCCGATTTCTTGGAGGTTCCTTCTACCAAAACTTGAAAGGTTTTGCCAAGGTCTTTCTTATTGCTCTCGTGCGAGTTTTTGGCTTGTACTTCAATCACCTCTGCCAATCGTCTCTGTTTTATTTCTTCTGGAATATCGTCTTCCATTTTCTTGGCTGCTGCCGTTCCTGGTCGCTCGGAATATTTGAACATATAAGCGAAGTCATAACCGACCTGCTCCATCAAACTTAAGGTGTCTTGGTGATCCTCTTCTGTTTCGGTGCAGAAACCTGTAATGATATCGGTAGAAAGTCCACAATCGGGCACTATTTCCTTAATCTTGGCCATTCGTTCGAAGTACCATTCTCGCGAATAGCCACGATTCATTAATTCCAACAAACGCGTGCTACCTGATTGAACTGGTAGATGGATGTATGAACAGATGTTCTCGTACTCAGCCATGGCATATAGCACATCATCGTGCATGTCTTTTGGGTGAGAAGTAGAAAAACGAACGCGTAATTCGGGGCTAATCTTAGCCACCATAATCATCAACTCGGCAAAACTTACGGTTCCACTGAGGTCGTTACGAGCCAAAATATCTTTTTTGAGACCGCCTCCGCCCCACAAATAACTATCTACGTTTTGGCCAAGAAGCGTTACTTCTTTGTAACCGTTTTCCAGCAACTGTGTGCATTCAGCAACAATTGATTCCGGGTCTCTACTTCGTTCCCTTCCTCGAGTAAATGGGACCACGCAAAAGCTGCACATATTGTCGCAACCTCTGGTAATGGAAACGAAAGCGCTTACGCCATTTCCGCCTAAACGTACGGGGTTGATGTCTGCGTATGTTTCTTCTCTTGAAAGGAGTACGTTAACTGCTTTTTGTCCAGATTCTGCTACGCGAACCAAGTTTGGCAAATCGCGGTAGCTGTCTGGTCCAACAACGATATCAACCAGTTTTTCTTCTTCTAGCAACTTGGTTTTGAGCCGTTCTGCCATACAGCCCATTACGCCTATGATAGTGTCTGGTTTGTTTCTTTTGGCTTTACGGAAGATGTTTAGTCGACCACGAACCCGCACTTCCGCATTATCGCGTATGGCGCAAGTGTTAACAAAAATGACATCGGCCTCTTCCATCACTTTGGTGGTTTCAAAACCTTCATCGATAAGTACTGATGCCACAATCTCGCTATCGGAGAAATTCATAGCGCAGCCGTACGATTCTATGTAGAGTTTCTTGCCTGCTCCACCTTTGGCTGCCATTTCAAGGGCTTCGCCTTGTCTGGTTTCGTCTATATCCTTTACTGAAATTTCCTCGTTTTGCATCTAAAAAAATTGGGCTGCGAAGATACTTAAATAAATACGAGTCTGTCAGTTTGGCAGATGTTTTAGACAACTGCGTGAGGGATGGAAGCGGCATCCTTTTCTGAGGAACGAAGAAAAGATATAGGGGACAGCCCGACCTCGCCTGCGAAGCTGCGGGGGCACGCCCTCCATCAAAAACTAAATCGTAGCTGAACCTTTATGTCTGTTCTGCTTTTTCCATTGACGGTTTCAAGACCCGAACCAATTTCATCGCGATTACTGTAGAATAAATTTGCGACACGAACCCAAGCATCTATGTTCTTGTGGATGTTGTAGCGAAGCACTAAATATGCTTTCATTCCGCGGTAATAATAGGCAGGAAATGAGTACGCGTAGAGTACATCGCTCTCGTAAACGTAGATTCGAGAATTATACGTTTCGGTATCGAAATAGGCGAGGCGTGCTGAGAACGAAAGTGGAAAACTGAGCGGTCTGAAGTTAAAATCCTGATAAATCATAAAGCCTTGCTCAACTTCTTGATCTCCACGTCTGTATCTCGAATATTCAATTCGACTTTTGAGAGTCATGGTTTTATTGAGTGTGTAGGTAAGATTGAACCGGTAGGCGGTTCGCTTTTCATTTTCGAGACCTCGGATGGGAGCTTCGCTGTAAGCAGATGACTCGGTAAGTTGCTTTTGTTTCTGTCTGAACCGGAAATAAATTTCGATGGTTTTTGACGGTCGATAAATGAGCTGACCGATGGTTTCGTAGCCGAATGACGGGCCGTTTACTTGATAACGCAGCCATGGAAATCTGAAAATGTCGAAATATCCATTTAGAAACCAATGCTTGAATGGATTGATGTTGAAGCCGACATAATAGCCTGTTTCGTTGTTCATGCGCGAATTTTCGGTGACGGCATTCGCATAAAGTGCCTGATATTTAGGTTGCAAGTGACGTACCATAGCAGTGATGGTAACGCGAGGGTCGATGGTCATGAATACGCCATTTGTAGTGGCAAAACCAAGATTTTGACTCAAGGCAAACTCACCAAAAAAGTGAAAGTTTTTCCAGATATAGCTGTAATCTAAACCGTAGTTGCTGTTCTGTTTCCCTGCAAATTCGTGAATGTTGTACAAATCATCTCCTCGATTGAGGTTTTTGGAATATTGGTACCCAACTGCTGTAACGCCAATGGAGAGTCGTCTGCCTTTATAACTCACGTTTCCGCCATACACAGCTTCTGAGATTGATTGGCGGTCTTCCAGCTCACCTGGCGTTCTATGAAAACCACCACTGAAGATGGAACTAATTGTTTCTTCTTGCTCTGTAAGTGTATCGGTACTTGTTGAAACGTTGGCGTCCATTAGTTTGTAGGAGCCGAAAGCGGTGACTTCGTATTTGCCAAATTTGAGCGTGGTGCCACCACCGCGCAGAAAGCGATTTTCGTCTACGGATGTATATGGTTTTAGTTCTTGAGCATTGCGCTTTATGCTTACACCATCAGAAGATTTTCCAAAAGCCAACCCGCTCCAAAAAACCAATCCTTGACCGAATTGTGCTTGAAAATCGCCTAGAGCAGCAGCTTTCAAAACCCCCACATTGGAAACGAAAATATGACCTGAGTAAAAGTCGAAGCCTTGCTTCATGGTTCCTTTGAAAAACTGCTCGCCAGCATCCTTTTCCATTGTTAATCCCCAGCTGACTTTATTGGAATACTTGAATCGATAACGGGCGTAATATTTCTGTGGATCGCCCAGATATCGACTATTAGGACTTATAGCTAAAGCACTGTCTTCTATTTCAGAATATCCTTCTTGTGGATTTAGCACCTGTTGATAGCGCAGTACTAACTCGTGGGTTCCCTCTCTCATCATTTCCTTGAAAGAAAAAGAAGTAGCATCTGGATTATCAGAAACCTTAATAAAAGGTTCTATTTGGCGAATTAGAGGAATTGTAAATCCGTTTACGGACTGCAATTCATACACATTCAGCAACTTTCCGTTCGCGCTAATGTGGGTCAATAAATTTGCAATGGCGATATCGTCTAACATCGGCAACTGCGCCAACTCATTCGCTGTGGTATTGTTGATATTTATTGGATGTTCGGAGAAATACAATAGCTCGTCTAAGAGCGTATTAAAATCTTCGCTTTCATCGCCTTCTCCAAGTTGCTCGGCTATGGTTTCAATCTTCTTTTGAATGAGATTTTCTTGATCTGCCTCTTCTTGAGCAAAGCCAAAAATGCTCCCAAAAAGGAGCATTGCAGTAAGGCTATGTTTCAGACGTATCCTCACTTCTTGGTGAATACATTGAACCTATAAGACAACGAAGCTTTAGGTGAAAATCCAAGAACGGGATGAACAGATCCAGCAATATCGAAGTGGAGGAATTTTAATCTCAATCCAAGTCCGAAATCAGCATGAAAAGGTGCTGTACCTATACCAACCCGAATGGCGAAAATGTCAGCCGGAAAATACTCAACCCCCATTTTAAAAACGGCAGGAAGTTCGAGGTCTTTTTCTGCTTCAACTGCCACTTTTACCTTCTTAGAGAAATCATATTGACCGCCCAAACGGAAATTCATCGGAACGCGCTCATCATAACCATCAGCCAATTTTGTTCGCGTAAGATTGAAGGCATGAAAACCAATCCGAAGCTTAGGCGTCACTTGTGATAGCAATCCAATTTCGGCTACGAAACTGTGGCGACTCCCGTAATTCTCGGCTATGGTTGTGTTCAAGTAACTCAACTGCAATCCGACTGAAAGGAATTTCCAGAGCTTTTTCCCGTACGCCAATCCGTAACGGCTTTGGTTGTATAGTTTATTTCCGAATCGTGAATAGCTAATACCAAAAACACCAACTTTCGGAGTTGGAAGAACCGCAGTTGCGCCTTGCAGATTCAAGTTCGAAAGCAGAAATCGGTTTTCGTAATAAGCCGCCACTCCGGCCTGTTCCAATCCGACCAAAGCAGCCTGATTGTGGTGAACGGCCCAAATATCGGTCAGCGCAACACTAGCGTTTGCCATACCTGCCGAACGAGCACCGATTGGAAAATCACTCGTTTGGCCATTTGCTTTAGAGCAAAAAACAAGAAAAAAAGCAGCAAGTAGAAGTCGATTCATATGGCAAGTTGACACTGCCGAATTTACAACTATTGGTTTATCTGAAAGGTTAAAATTGGGTTACGCAGAATAACCCTCCACTTCATCTTTGCTATCCATTACCTTAGCTTTCATACCTTCTTTGTAATCAATCATTCGTTGAAGAACCACTTTGTCGTATGAACCGATGATTTGCGCAGCAAGGATACCTGCATTCTTGGCGGCATTAAGTGCAACTGTGGCCACGGGAACACCATTTGGCATTTGAAGGATGGAAAGAATGCTATCCCAGCCATCGATGGAATTTGAACTTTTGACGGGAACACCAATTACAGGCAGTGGCGTGAGTGAAGCCACCATTCCTGGAAGATGTGCGGCTCCGCCAGCGCCAGCAATAATTACTTTCAAGCCTCGATGAGCAGCACTTTTGGCGTATTCGAACATAAGTTCTGGCGTTCGATGTGCTGAAACAACCGTCATTTCGAATTCAATTCCGAGTTCTTTCAGAACATCGGCAGCATCTTTCATCACTTTTAGGTCAGAACTGCTACCCATGATTATACCTACTTGTGCGTTGCTCATGCTTTCACTTTCAAGGTTTGTTGAACTTTTTTGGCGGTGCTTTTCGCCTCTTCCATTGTTTCTGCAATTACGGTCACATGGCCCATTTTCCGAAAAGGCTTAGTAAACCGCTTTCCGTAAAGGTGCACATTCACGCCTTTCATAGCAAGAATCTCTTCCAAGCCTTCATAGTTGGCTACGCCAGAATAACCATCTTCACCTAACACATTTACCATTACCGAAGGCTTCACAATTTCGGTGTTTCCCAGGCTGATATTGAGAATAGCACGAACATGTTGCATAAACTGCGATGTGTAATTACCTTCAATACTTTGATGACCGCTGTTGTGCGGACGAGGAGCAATTTCATTCACCAATACGTTTCCTGTTTTGTCGAGAAAAAGCTCCACAGCCAATAGTCCAACTATTTCTAGCTTATCAGCAATTGTTCTTGCAATTTCTTGAGCCGTTTTCTCTACTTCTTCAGTTACGCTTGCTGGACTAAAAAGAAACTCCACGAGATTAGCTACTGGGTTAAATTCCAACTCAACCGTTGGGAATGTTTTTACTTCGCCAGAGGCATTTCTAGCTACTATCACCGACAACTCTTTTTCTAGGTCAACCGCTTTTTCGAGAACCGATGGTTCTGAAAACGCCTTTGAAATATCATCAGCAGACTTCAAAGATTGTACTCCCTTTCCATCATAACCACCTCTTCTCAATTTCTGAAAAACAGGAAAGAAATCGGTGTGATGGTTTACTTCATTCTCACCAATCAATCGGTAATCTGATGTCGGAATTCTGTGCTTGGCATAAAATTCTTTCTGTGCTCCTTTATCTTGAATAAGCCGAATGACATTTGGCTGAGGATACACCTTTACACCCTGGTTTTGCAATTCCTCCAGGGCATCCACATTCACGTGCTCAATCTCAATTGTTAGAACATCCATACCCAAGCCAAACGCCAAAACGGTTTCGTAATCTTTGAAACTGCCGTTGGTAAAAGCGTGGGCAATATCTCTGCAAGGAGCGTCTGAATCGGGGTCTAACACATGAACATCAATATCCAAATTGATGGTTTCCTGTATGAGCATGCGGCCTAGTTGGCCACCTCCTAAAATTCCGAGCTTGGTCTTTGGTCTATAACTCATGCCGCAAAAGTAGCCGTTCCACCGATTTAGACTATTGAAGTTTGCTGAGTACTTTTGCGCGCCTCATTCATGGCCAACGCAATAAAGCTTCACGATTTAGAATTCATGCCCTACCTCTCAGAGGTTGAGATAGGAAAGATTGTGGCCGAGGTTGCTGTAAAAATCAATAATAAGTATGCCGGAAAATCACCGCTTTTTGTGGTGATATTAAATGGTGCATTCATGTTTGCTTCAGACCTTATTAAGCAGGTGAATCTAGAATGCGAAATCAGCTTTTTGCGCGTTAGCTCCTATCGTGGAACCGCCAGCACGGGCGAAGTGAAAGAAATGATGCCGATTGGAACGAATGTAGCTGGCCGCGACATCATTTTGATTGAGGACATCGTTGATACCGGAAATACAATGGGTGAGATTAAACAGCAAATGAAAGATGCTGGTGCCAATTCCGTTAGCATTTGTACCCTTTTATTTAAACCAGACGCTTTTAAAGGCAACTACTTGGTTGACTTTATTGGCATTGAAATACCAGACAGATTTGTGGTAGGTTATGGATTAGACTACGATGGTCTAGGGCGCAACCTACCGTTCATTTACCAGATTAGACCAAACACTTAAGCCATGTTGAATTTAGTATTGTTCGGCCCTCCAGGAGCCGGAAAAGGAACACAATCAGAGAAGTTGATAAGCCATTATGGCTTGGTTCATATTTCTACAGGAGATGTGTTTCGTGCGTTGGATCCAGAATCAGACCTTGCCAAATTGGCCAAAAGTTATTCTGATAAGGGAGATTTGGTTCCTGATGATGTCACTATCAAAATATTGGAGAACGAAGTTTTGAAGCACCCAAATGCAAAAGGTGTGATTTATGATGGTTTCCCAAGAACCAACGCTCAAGCCGAGGCATTGGATAAGTTTCTAGCATCAAAAGGCGATTCTATTTCTATGATGATTGCGTTGAATGTTCCTGAGGAAGAATTGAAAACAAGGCTACTAAAACGTGCCGAAGTTTCTGGCCGTGCGGATGATGCTGACCCCGTAATCATTGTAAACCGAATTGCAAATTACAACCGACAAACAGCTCCTGTTGCCGATTTTTACAAAGCACAAGGAAAACTCAGATTAGTAGACGGAATCGGGACTATTGATGAGATTTTTGGCAGAATCCGTAGCGCTGTAGATAAAGGATAGTAAGGGTTTGACACATCAAACCTTAACAGAACAACAATGAAAACCAACTTTATAGACCACGTTAAGATTTGCTGTAGAAGCGGAAAAGGCGGTGCAGGATCAAAACACTTGTTCCGTTCGCGTGCCATCACCGAAGGCGGCCCAGATGGTGGCGATGGCGGTAGAGGTGGTCATGTAATTATTGAAGGTAACGTACAGCTTTGGACGCTACTTCATCTTCGCTACATGAAGCACATAATTGCAAGCGAAGGCAAAGGCGGGGGTAAATCTGAAGCAACTGGTGCCCAAGGAAAAGATCAGGTAATTCAAGTGCCTTTGGGAACGGTAGTGAAAGATGCAGAAACAGAAGAAGTTCTGTTTGAAATTACGGAAGATGGCCAGCGTGTTATTCTTACAGAGGGCGGAAAAGGTGGCTATGGAAACACTCATTTTAAATCTCCCACCAACCAAACGCCACGCTACGCACAACCAGGAGAACCAGGAAGAGAAGAATGGAAAATTCTTGAATTAAAGGTTCTTGCCGATGTTGGCTTGGTAGGATTTCCGAATGCTGGAAAATCGACCTTACTTTCGGTTGTGTCGGCAGCCAAGCCAGAAATTGCAAATTATCCATTCACAACGTTGGTTCCCAATCTTGGAATAGTAGACCACCGAGGTAATCGCTCGTTTGTAATGGCAGATATTCCGGGAATCATTGAGGGTGCACACGAAGGCAAAGGTTTGGGTTTGCGATTCCTCCGTCATATAGAGCGAAATTCAATATTGCTTTTTATGGTTCCGGCAGATGCAGACGACATTAATAAAGAGTACGAAATCCTGCTCAACGAAATCACGCAGTACAACCCCGAATTGCTTGACAAGGAACGCGTTTTGGCCGTGACCAAGTGCGACATGCTAGATGAGGAACTGGAGGCAGAATTGAAAGCATCTGTCAAGGTTGACGTACCAGTCGTTTACATCTCGTCTGTTAGTCAGAAAGGCATTCAAGAACTGAAAGACTTGCTTTGGAGTAAAATGCAGGGTTAAAATTTTGTCTTCAAAAGACATTCTGTAGTTAGAATAATTATTTTCACGCTTCAATAAATCCTTAAACATATTTACAATGAAAAAAATCTACTTAACAGTTGCCGTTCTAGCCGTGTCTGCTGCCGCTATTGCACAGTCGCTTCAAGAACAACCAATTATGCAGCAAACTGTCACTTCGACCGTTGCTAGAGACGTTATTTTCCCTGAAAACAGCAACGCTGCTGTGGACCCAACAGATACGCTGGGAATTGACGAATTGGGAAATCAACTTATTTTCTATAGCTCAAACAGCGGATATGTTTTTGGAACCAACGTATTGGTTGACCCACAAGGAACACAGTACAACTTGGAGTATGCACGTGGATTCATTGTAAACGACCCTTACAATGTAATAGGTGCTGGTTTCATTTTTGGTGGAAAAGAAGATGTGAGCGGAAGCCCAGCAGCAGCTAAAGCTAATCTTTACAACATTGCCAACAACAGAGCAATTGGTTCTGCTACTTCAACTGCCCCTGATGCTCCAGGACCTGCAGCTACGGTTTTAGCTACTGCTGATGTTGCTTTTGCTGATGCAGATACAGTTTTCCCAAATATTACTTGGGTTGATTTCACCACTGCAGCCTGGGTTGGTGGCGATTTCGCTATTGGTCTTAGCATTGCTCCACTTTACGGAACTCCAACAGACACCTTGGTCCTTATGGCAGATGCTGATGGAGATTCTGATGGTGACTACACATTCACGCGAATTGGACTAAGCCCAACTTCGCCAGCTGCACAAACACTTTGGGCTAAATCAACTGTTCTTCTTCAAGGAGGATTGGATGTGAACCTTGCAATCTTTGCAGTGGTTGCAGAAAGTGGAGTTGGAATTGAAGAGCAAGGTTTCTTTAACGGTGTTAAAATGACAACATTCCCAAATCCAGCTTTGACCAGCGACAACGTTACTATCCAGTACGGAGTTGAGAATGCTGTTGATAACGTAACCGTTAGCATCTACACATTGAACGGACAGGTTGCTTACTCTGCTTCTCAAGGAGCGAAGGCAAGCGGAACTTACAACGTAAATGTTCCTGCTGGAACATTGGCTTCAGGTTCTTACATCTACGCTATTGAAGCAGATGGAAGAAGACTTGCTAAGAAAATGGAAATCTTGAAATAAGAACTTCAGTTTACTGAAACAGAAAGGGCTGCCAATTGGCAGCCCTTTTTTATTGCGTCACACTTTTTATACTTACTTGGCCAAATCAGCCCTCACCTTCTTCATAAACTTAGAAGCGTAAACGAAATCAACCACTTCCTGATTATTGGTTCGTAGGATTTCCTCTTTTGAGCCTTCCCACCATTTTTCTCCTTTGTAAATGAATTGGATGTTCTCTCCAATTTCTATCACGGAATTCATATCGTGGGTAATAACGATGGTTGTAATGTCAAACTCTTCTGTAATGTCTTTGATGAGCTCATCGATTACAAGACCTGTTTTAGGGTCGAGGCCTGAGTTTGGCTCGTCACAAAAAAGATATTTGGGTCTTACAGAAATGGCACGGGCAATGGCTACGCGTTTCTTCATTCCACCGCTCAACTCGGAAGGATACAATTTGCCAGCATTGGTAAGATTTACGCGATCTAAACAAAACTGGGCGCGCTCCTTTCTTTCTTTCTGCGTTTGATCGGTAAACATGGATAGCGGAAACATGATATTGTCTTCTACCGTCATAGAGTCAAACAAGGCTCCTGCCTGAAATAGCATTCCAATATCTTGCCTTACAAGCTTTTTTTCTTTGAACGTCATGGAGGCAAAATCCCGACCATCGTATTCTATCGTTCCCGAATCTGCATCGTGCAACCCTACCATGCATTTGGTAAGAACGGTTTTGCCCGAACCACTTTGCCCAATAATGATGTTTACTTGGCCTTTATGAAACTGGGCATCAATGTTTTTAAGAACATGATGATCACCAAAACTCTTGTTCAGTCCTTTAACTTCAATCATGAGAAAAGTATTGAGGGATGATTATTGAGTGTTGAGGAATTAGGTCGTGCATCGATTCTCTGACATCTGATATCTTGAATCAATCATTGCAATAGCATTTGAGTAAGAATCAAATTAAACGTGAGGATAATTACAATGCTGTAAACCACAGAAACCGTACTTGCTTTGCCAACTTCCAATGCACCGCCCGAAGCGTGATAACCGAAATAAGCAGGAACTGTGGTTATAATGGCTGCAAACACAACCGTTTTAATCAACGCATAGGTAATGTAAAACGGCTGAAACCAATATTGAATCCCATAGATGTAATCGGTACCCGAAACTTCTCCGGTAAGCACTCCGGCCATATAGCCTCCAAAAATCCCGAGAGAAATGCTCATTATAACGATGAATGGATTGCAAATAATAGCAGCAATCATCTTTGGCCCCACCAAATAACCAGTAGAATTTACTCCCATAATGTCCAAAGCATCTATTTGGTCGGTAACACGCATGGTGCCTATTTCTCCGGCAATGCTAGACCCTACCTTACCAGCTAAAATGATGCTTATTATGGTGGGAGAAAACTCCAAAATCAGCGAGTCTCTTACACCCAAACCAACGGTATAAATAGGAATGAGCGGGCTGGATATGTTGTATGCCAACTGAATCGTTAAAACGGCACCCATAAAAATGCTAACAAGTGCCACAAGGCCAATGGAGGCATAACCAACGTTCTGAATTTCTTCAAAAATCCGTTGCCGATAAATGCTTCGCTTTTCAGGTCGTTTAAATACCCGACCCATCCAAAGAATGTACTGACCAATGTGGAAGAAAATGCTCATGTAGTTGCGGCTAAAATTAGCCATTCTGCGTTCATAGGAAAACATCAAACGGGATTCTGTGTACAAACATGACTTACTTTTGAGCCCAATGAAACGAGACCACCTCATTATTGCACTACTTTTTGTGCTCGTTCTAAGCGCTTGCTCTAGCAGAAGACGTGGCAAAGGCTGCGATTGTCCAACCTTTGGTGAGGTTGAAATGGAATCTACACAGACAACCGCCACTACCCTAATTAGGGTATAAGTGATTCTGGATACCTAATTCCGCACGATTAGTACGTACTTTCGAATCGCGTTTAGATTCATTCTTTATTACGTGACAGCAAAAGACCTCATACTCGGACAACAGGCCATCGTATCATCGTTTTCAGATGCACGGTTGGCAAGCCATTTGGCCGAAAGAGGCGTGGTTGCTGGTGAACGCCTTTGCGTAGAACGCATAGCCCCAATGGGCGGGCCAATTGCTATTCGGGTTTCAGACCACGTGCTTTGCCTGAGAATATCGGAAGCATCAACCATTCTCGTTCAGACAGAGTCAATCTGAACTACCATTGATTTTACGGATGAAGGAAGGGAATGAGACGCTGAAAGTCGCCTTAATTGGCAATCCGAACAGCGGCAAAACTTCCATTTTCAATAAGCTTACAGGGCTACACCAGAAGGTTGGGAATTTCCCAGGGATAACGGTTGAGAAAAAATCAGGTCAATTTGCACTTGATGGCCTGAAAATTCATCTGGTAGATCTTCCAGGAACGTACAGTCTACAACCACGCTCTATGGATGAAAAAGTGGCCGCCAATGCCATTCTCGACCCAAACAATCTCGACCATCCAGAACTTATTTTAATTGTGGTAGATGCCTCGCACCTGAAGACGAGCCTATACTTGGCACTGCAAGTGCTGGAGAAGAAAATCCCAGCCATTTTAGTGTTAAATATGGCCGACCAGCTACAACGTCTCACCTCACCACTTGACGTTTCCATTCTTTCCAAAACCTTGAATGTTCCCGTGGTAAAGACCAATGCGCGAGAAGGAAAAGGTTTGGAAGAACTGAAAACTGCCATTGCAGAACATACCATGCAACCAGCTACGGTGGAATGGGATACGAAGATTGAAAAGCATCACATTATTAAAACCATTCTCGAAAAGGCGAATGGCCACGGAGCTGTAACGGCTCATGAGGTAACGAAAAAGCTTGATGATGTGCTTACACATCCGTTTTTCGGGCCCGTAATTTTTGTTGCTCTGCTAGCATTAATGTTTCAAAGCATTTATTCGTGGTCAACTTTTCCGATGGAGGTGATTGAAACATTCTTCAGTCATGCCGGTGTATTTTTCTCGAATGTTCTTCCTGATTCATTCCTAACCAGACTTTTTGTGGAGGGCATTTGGGCTGGATTGGGTGGTGTGGTTATTTTCATTCCACAAATCGCGTTTCTGTTCTTGTTTGTTGCACTGTTGGAAGAAACGGGCTACATGGCGCGTGTCAGTTTTATTGCTGATGGCTGGCTTCGGAAATTTGGTTTGCAGGGACGTTCTATTGTTCCGTTAATTGGCGGTGTGGCATGTGCTGTTCCGGCCATTCTTGCGGCTAGAACCATCTCCAATAAAAAGGAACGCTTACTAACAATTATGGTCACGCCATTTATGGCCTGCGCTGCCCGATTGCCTGTTTATGCGCTGCTAATTGCGATGGTTATACCAGTGGGATTTCAAGGATTGGCGCTGCTGTTTATGTACCTACTAGGAATTGTGACCGCTTTGGGCGCAGCATTTGTTCTTAACAAGACGGTTAAATCAGATGAAGAAGGACATTTTATCATGGAATTGCCCGACTACCGCGTTCCGAAGCTTTCTAATGTGCTCTTGGAAATTACCCGAAAAGCGACTCAATTTGTGACCAGTGCCGGTAAGATTATCGTGTTCGTTTCCATCCTGCTGTGGCTTGGCGCTTCGTACGGTCCGCCAGCGAGGTTTGAAGCAATTAAAGCCAAATACGCGGACATTGACACCGAAACTTCGGAGCAGGAAATGAATGCCGAGCTGCTCGAAAACTCCTACATCGGAATCTTAGGAAAATCGATTACACCTGTTATTGAACCGTTGGGATACGATTGGAAAATTGGCATTGCACTTATTACCTCTTTCGCAGCACGCGAGGTTTTTGTGGGAACTATGGCCACCATTTACAGCGTGGGTTCTTCGGATGAAGACGTTTCTTCTATTCGGGAAAAGATGCAAGCGCAGGTGAATCCGAAAACAGGAAAACCGATTTATGACCTCCCGTTCGGACTCTCGTTGCTTGTGTTCTATGCCTTTGCCATGCAGTGTATGAGCACGCTGGCGGTTGTAAAAACCGAAACCGGAACTTGGAAATGGCCCATCATTCAGTTGGTAATGATGACGGGGTTGGCTTACGTTACAAGCCTTGCGGTTTACAATTTGGCAGCTTTACTTTAGCGGATGGACCGCGAAGAGCGAATTAGGAATGCAATACGGCCGTTTGTGCCTGCTGGAACGGAAGTTCCGTTGGCGCAGAAGATTGTAAAATCGCGCTGCCACCTGACCATTACTCGAGACAGAAAAACCAAAGCTGGCGATTACCGCCATCCTTTCGGAAATCAAGGTCACCGTATTTCGGTAAATGGAACGTTGAACCAGTTTGCCTTTCTGATAACGTTTGTGCATGAAATGGCGCATTTGACCAATTGGGAACGGCACGGCAGAAAAGTAAATCCCCACGGAAAGGAATGGAAAATGGCGTTTCAGGAGGAGATGCTGCCGTTTTTGAGAGAGGATGTTTTTCCTGATGATATATTAAAGCAGCTTCGGATTCACATGAAGAACCCCAAGTCGGCTACCGTTCGCGACTTGGAACTGATGCGCCTTTTGAAAAGCTATGATGACCCATCAGGCAAAATTCTATTGGAAGACGTTCCTGAAAATGAGGAGTTCCAATTGGGAAGTAAGCGGTTTATTAAAGGAGTGAAGCTGCGCAAGCGTTTCCGCTGTGAGCTGGTGGGAACGGGCAGAATCTATCTCGTAAGCGCCATTGCGGAAGTCGAACTTTGAGGTTTAGCACCAATGCTCGATGCGGGCTTGCCTGAGGGATGGAAGCGGCATCCTTTTCTTTCCGTCATTTTAGCCTTCGACTTGGCTCAGGCAACAGCACGGAAAGAAAAGATACAGCGAACAGCCCGGCCCCGATTTTTCATCGGGGACACGCCCAAGAAACGATTCTGAACAGGGATGATGCATCGAACCCCAACCGCGTTTCGCTATTTTCGCCAAGCCGATGAGTGTTGTGAAAACCGTTGACATTATTATTCCTTGTTTCAATCCGCGAAACGGGTGGGAACAGGTTCTTTCGGAAAGTATTCTGAAGGTAAAAAGTAGGCTCCCGGCAGGTGCGTTGGGTTCGGTGATTGTGGTAAATGATGGTTCGATGAGCGGTGTTTCGGACAAAATTGTGGCGAAACTGACCACAGAAACGCCTGAGATCAAAGTGATTGAGTACCCGAAAAACATGGGCAAGGGCTATGCGGTTAGAAAGGGTATTGGATTGAGCGAGGCCGAACTGCAGATTTATACGGATGTGGATGTGCCGTACGTGGAGGAGTCGATGATTCGGTTCTATGAAGTGCTGGCACAGGGCGAGTGCGATGTGGTGGTGGCGAGCCGTGGCGACTCGTATTATGACTCGCTTTCTGGCTTTCGTAGAATATTATCGAAATCGCTGCGTTGGCTGAACGGTTTGCTTTTTGGACTGAAAATAAAGGACACGCAGGGCGGTTTGAAGGGAATGAATACTGCTGGTCGCAAGGTGTTCCTGCAAACGCAGGTGAACCGCTACCTGTTTGATTTGGAATTTATTCAGAAAGCTTCGAAAGCGGGTTTGCAGATGATGGCCATTGATGTGCAACTGAAACCCGACATCATTCTACCATCGCCAAGCGTTACGGTGCTGCTGAAAGAATTGCATAATTTCATTCGACTTCTCATTTGGCGATAGTGCGTTTCGACAAACACGTTTTCCTTTCTGCGCTTACGGTGGTCTTGCTGGCCGTTCTGGTCTGTTTCCGCTTTTTTGGTGATGTGATGCTTCACCCGGGTGAGTTCCTTTTCGGGGATGAAGGCGATGGCCTGAAGAATTATTTCGCGGTGGCGTATCAGGTGATACATGGCGAAGGAATGTGGTTCAATGGGATGCTTTATCCCTATGGCGACCATCTGATTTTTGCCGATGGTCAGCCGCTTTTGACCAAGGTTCTCTCATGGTTTGTAGGTGCTGATGTGAACAACGGCACGCAGATCATTGCCATCATGAACCTGCTAATGATTGGCAGTTTGGTGTTCACGGCTTGGTGTATTCATCGGTTGCTGACGTGGAACTTCGTAAACCCTTGGTTTGCGGTTCCATTTTCGCTGACCATTGCGTTTCTGAGTCCGCAGGTGGCGCGCTTCATTGGCCATTATGCTTTGGGCTACACCTTTTTTGTGCCGATGGCGTGGTTGCTGATTGCAGGATTCGCTCGGACAAATTGGCCGTGGATCCTTGCATTGGTCACCTCATTCATCGTATTGCTTTTCGGCTTCCTTCACCCTTACTACCTTTTCATTTTTGTGATTTTCCTTGGCGCGATGGTTGGCTGGGAACTGCTCATCAAGAAGTTCCGCGTTAAGGAAGTTGAGCACTTGGCGGCACGTGCTTTTGCGCTGATTGTTCCGCTGGTGCTGTTCATTGCGTATCAGAAAGGAGTTGACCCGATCACAGACCGCCCGACCAATCCAACGGGCATCTTCAGTTACATGTCCACCTTTCAGAGTGTGTTCGTTCCTGTGGTGGATCCGTTCCGAAGTCTATTCAATTCCTACTTCTTCCGCATTTTCATTCCCGGCAATTGGGAAGGGCACGCCTACATCGGGATGGTGGCTTCGTTTACGGCATTTGCTTCTGCATTTGCGTTGGTGAGACGTTCCGCAACACGCAAGTGGAAAGTGCTTACGCATCCTGTTTTACCGCAACCGTTGAAAGCGGCTTTCATCCCTGCCATCATTACCTTGCTGTTTGCCATGGGTGTGTTCCATTTGCTGGGGCTCCATTGGCTTTCGGATTTCATTGCGCCCCTCAAACAATTCCGATCTCTCGGTAGGGTGGCGTGGATCTTCTACTACGTTTTCTCCATTTGGACGGTCTATCACCTCTATGTGTTGTTCCGCCATTTCCGATCGGTGGGCAAGGGCAAATACAGCTACCACGTTTCGCTTATTATCGGGGTTTGCGCTTTTCTGTGGATGCTGGACGCCATCGTGAACATCAAGTTCCACAAGGCGGAAATGATGAACCGCAATGCCAAGGAGGCGTTTTCGGACCATTACGTTTCGCAATGGAAGGCGGCAGGTGTTGCCGTGGAAGACCATCAGGCCATCATTCCTTTGCCGTTCATGCTGGTGGGTTCGGAGAAGATCGGATTGGAAAGCGGTCCCGTGAGCCTGCTTCATGCCATGAAAGGTTCCTTCTCTTCGGGACTGCCCATTATCGGTGGAACCATGTCGCGGACATCTTTGCAGGTAACGGAAAGGTCTGCGCAACTCGTCAGCCATCCTGCTTTCCCACGACCGATACTCGATGATCTGAAACAGGACAAGAAGCTGCTCTTGCTCTGCTCCAACGAAGTACTTTCTGAAGAAGAACAACGACTCATTTCCAACGCGGAGTTGGTTTTTGAGGCGGAAGGCTATAAACTGTATTCGACAAGTATTTCGAAGCTCAAAGCGCTCTACGAACCGTTCCGTTCCATAGCGGATTCTGTTGCTTTTGCTGCCAGCGGATTGTTCCAAACTCCATCCGAATCCAGCCCGAGCGATGCCCTGCTTTGGGGCGAGAAGAGCTTTGCTGTGAGCAAACCAGATCACATTCTGGATACTGTTTTCGCGGATTCGGAGGAGCGCATCTTGAGCTACTGGGTACTGCTCGACCCAGATGCAGAGCTTATTCCCACCCGCGCCTACGCCATTGAGGGCGAACGTGTGTTTAGCGGTGGAATGGGTAAGAATGCCAATCTCTTGGATGGCTGGCTGTTCATGTCCGACCACATACAAGCGCAGGCAGGCAAGCGCCACGAATACCAAATCAATAGTCGCGCAGGTGTGGTGAGTCGCATTCAATTGCGGAAGGCCAATGAAGAGATTATTCACCGCGAGGGCGAGCAGGTTTTCTTGAACAATATTCCGATCAATAAACATGACTGAGTTAGAGCTATCGAATCTGATCTTAAGGCAGCGTGCTGTTCCTTCTTCCGATCGTTTCCTGTTAACAGGAAATGTTTTAGCCACAGAAACACAGATTTTCACAGAATAAAGGAAGATGAACTCAATTTTCCGTGAAAACTTCTGTGGCCTCTGTGTTTCTGTGGCTATTTTATGTGAAACCAAAACCCGATTGTACCAATGAGTGAATTGTTCAGTCGCGGGTGGCTCAAATGGCTGTTGGTGCTCATTGCCTGCATTTTTGTGACCAACTATTTCCACTCGGGAAAGAAGATTAATGGCGTTATCTGGTCCGATCAGGAAGGCTACTACATCTACCTACCCGCGGTTTTCATCAATGGTGGTTTTGAAAACCTTCCCTTCATCAACGGCTGTGGGATTTACGAAAGCCCGAACGGTCCGCGCACTTTTACCAAATACACCTATGGCGTTGCCCTCTTGGAAAGCCCTTTCTTTTTGGTGGCACATGCTGCTGCTCCGCTCTTCGGTTTTGAGCGCGATGGGCGTTCCCTGCCTTACATCTGGGCCATCCTTTTGGCGGCCATCTGTTACATGCTAATCGGGCTTTCCTTGCTCTCCAAACTGTTGCGCGAACTCACATTCGGCAGCACCATCCCGTGGCTCATTCCGCTCGGGATTCTGCTCGGCACCAACCTGTTCTACTACACCTTTCGCGAAGCGGGCATGTCGCATGTCTATTCCTTCTTCCTCCTTTCGTTGCTGCTCTATGCTTCGCACAGAAGGTGGCTGTCGCGGAGTTGGAAATGGGACCTGCTCAGCGCCATTCCATTGGCATTGATTATCCTCATCCGCCCCACCAATGCCATCGCCATACTTATTCCATTGCTGTGGGGCGCTGGTTTTTCGGAGCTACCGAAACGGATTCGAGAGTCCGTCACCGACTTCCGCTGGCTGCTGCTCTTTTCCGCTGCGCTGATTATCCTCTTTCTACCGCAACTCTTCTACTGGAAATCCATCACCGGGAATTATATCTACTATTCGTATGGCGATGAGGGCTTCATCTATTGGAACCGCCCGAAGATCATTCAGGTGCTGCTCAGTCCGCAGAACGGTTGGCTCATTTATTCTCCTTTGGCGATGATGGGCCTTGCGGGAATTGGGGTGATGATGAAGGAAAAAGTGAGCGGCTGGCTGCTTCCAGTAGTGCTGCTTTCATTGGCCACCTACGTTTTTGGAAGTTGGTGGGCGTGGTGGTTCGGTGGGGCGTACGGCCACCGCTGCTTTGTAGATTTCCTTCCGTTGCTTGCCGTTCCTGCTGCTATCGCATACCTGAAGATCAGAGCATCCCATCTATGGCTCCGATTTGCGGTGGCTGCCTTTGCCCTCCTTGCCATTTTCGTGAACATTAGAATGTCTGATTTCTACCACGGCATGTGGGACGGCCCGAACTGGGGTTGGGCGGATTATCTGGAGAAATTGGCGAGTGCTTTTTATCTCTGAAGGATACGCTTTTGCCGTTTAATGCTGACACAGTTGGTTGAACAGACGCAACCGTATATAACGGTCTTAAAAATAACGGTGTCTGTTGCGCTCAGTTTAGGAATGGTCAAGGCATTCATGCTGTCAGTCCAGCAGTACCCAAGCCTTTTCGCTTTTAAAACATCCAACTGCATGTGGCCAAGCTTGTTCCTTTTCTTGAGGTGTGCTTTGGGGGCTTCATTCCCGCAAAAATCTGCCTTTAATAACCTTTCTAAGCCTCCGTGCGCTTGTAAGCCGTTGGTAGCCAACATATCAAAGGGAAATGCAGCTTCCCTTGCTGGCGCATTGCCTCCTTGGCTTTTATCCTCATTCTGACAAAACCGCGTTCATATCCTTCTACCTTTGCCGCCTCATTGCTTCGTATGAAAAGGATACTTACCAGTTCTATTACCATCTGCCTGTTGTTTTTAAGCGTTATGGCAAACGCACAGCAAACCGGAAAAATTAAAGGTTTTGTTTACGATAAGGAGAATGGTGAGCCCGTTTTGTTTACCAACGTTATAGTAAAAGGAACCACCCTTGGCGCTGCCACCGATGTAAACGGATACTATACCATTACCAACGTGCCGGTAGGAGAACAAACCGTGCAAATTACCTACCTCGGCTACGATACCTTAACCTCAACCATAACGGTAGATGATGACCGCATTGCTTCGCTTAACCTCTATTTGGTAAAATCTTCGGTAAAACTAAACGAGGTGCAAATTAGTGCCGATAGGCAAGAGGCGCTTACCGAGGTGCGAACTTCCGTTACCAAGCTTACGCCAAAGGAGATGAAACAGATTCCTACCGTAAGTGGCGAGTCCGATTTGGCGCAGGTGCTGCAAGTGCAGCCAGGTATTGTTTTTACTGGCGACCAAGGTGGGCAATTGTACATCCGCGGAGGTTCGCCCATTCAGAATAAGGTTTTGTTGGATGGAATGATTGTGTACAATCCCTTTCACAGTATTGGGTTCTTCTCCGTATTTGAAACAGACATCATCAAAACTGCCGATATCTACACGGGCGGTTACAATGCCGAGTTTGGCGATAGGGTTTCTTCCATTATGGACATTAAAACCCGCGATGGAAACCGCAAGAAATTTGCAGGTAAACTTTCCTTTAATCCATTTGGTGCCAACCTATTGCTCGAAGGCCCCATCATTAAAATGAAAGAAGACCGAGGCGGTTCGCTTACCTACCTTGTTTCGGGAAAGACATCGTATTTAAAATATACGTCTAAGGTGCTTTATCCGTATGTAAATGACGGACAAGGATTGCCATTCAACTTTACAGACATTTTTGCCAAAATGACTTACAGCGCCAATTCGGGTAGTAAGATCAATCTCTTTGGCTTTAGCTTCAACGATCAGGTAACCTATCAGTCTATCAATAACTACAAGTGGAATTCCTTCGGAGTGGGAACAAACGTGCTTATCGTTCCTTCGGGTTCGCAGGTGCTGTTGGAGCCATTCTTCAATTATTCGAGCTACCGTATCGAACTCACGGGCGGAGGTTCGGAAGATACACGCTTCAGCCAAATAGGAGGCTTTAATGGAGGGATGAACTTTACCTACTATTTTGGCAAGAGCGAGTTAAAGTTTGGCCCCTTTCTTCAGGGTTTTCAAACCCGATACGAGTTCACCAATTCGGTTGGGCAGCAGATAGGAAACGATGAGACCCAAAACACCACCGACTTTGGGGTTTATGCCAAGTTTAAGTGGAGCTGGAGAGATAAGATTGTGATTGAACCGAGTTTCCGTGTTCATTATTACGCATCGTTGGGCGTGGCCTCGCCCGAACCGCGTTTGGGCGCCAAATGGAACATTACAAAATGGCTACGCATGAAGTATGCCTTTGGTCTTTTTGCACAGAATATGATTAGTGCCAACTCCGACCGAGATGTGGTAAACCTTTTTTACGGATTCCTTACAGCCCCAGAAAACCTACCAAAAACGTTTGATGGCAAGGAAATCAAAAATCCTCTCGATCGTGCCATGCACAACATCGTTGGTTTTGAGTTTGACCTAGGCAAGCGTATATCGGTAAATGTGGAGGGATACATGAAGCATTTCCTTCAACTAAGCAACGTAAACCGAAACAAGCTATTTGCCGACAATGCCGAAAACACGGAGGTGCCAGATGGGCTTAAAAAAGACTTCATTATTGAAACCGGAAAAGCAATGGGGCTCGATTTTGTGGTGAAATATGCTTACAAGCGATTGTATATGTGGGCCGTTTATTCCTTAAGTAAGGTAGATAGGTATGACGGAATAACTACCTATTTCCCGTTTTTCGATAGAAGACACAACGTAAACCTAGTGGCCGCATACACCTTCGGAAAAAACCTCAATTGGGAGGCAAGCGTGCGCTGGAATCTTGGTTCTGGTTTCCCATTTACGCAAACCGCTGGTTTCTACGAAAACTTGGTGTTTGATGGCGGCATCAATACCGATTACACCACGCAGAATGGAACACTTGGTGTTGAATATGGCGAGTTAAACAAAGGCCGTTTGCCTTATTACCATCGACTAGACCTTTCGGTTAAACGTTCGTTCGAACTAGGACCAACCACCTTAGATGCCGTTATCGGTATCACCAATGTTTACAACCGCGAGAACATCTTCTACATCGATCGCGTGCGTTACGAGCGTGTCAATCAACTTCCAATTCTTCCAAGTCTTGGGCTAAGCTGGCAGTTCTGATTTTGACTGGTAATAACCACAACTTATCCCACAACGCGAGAGAAAATGGTACAGAAGTATTTCATTTTCTCTGTGAAAACCTCTGTGCATTCTGTGTCTCTGTGGCTATTGCACGGTCATCGTGCATCCTGAAAGAGTATCATATTGATTTTTCACAGATAAATGTTCAATCCGAGTAATCAGAGAAAATCCGTGCATCTGTGGTAAAAAACATGTCCCGACCAGTTGAGTTAAACCCAAAATAGCATCATGGATTTCATTGCAAAGGAAATAGAAGAATACGCGGAGCAATTTACCCGCGAAGAAGGCGAAGTGCTAGCCGCGCTTAACCGCGAAACCTATGCGAAGATGATGACTCCGCGCATGCTTTCGGGGCATATGCAAGGGCAAGTGTTGCGCATGTTCTCGCAGATGATAAAGCCTGCGAATATTCTGGAAATTGGTACCTACACCGGTTACTCTGCCCTCTGTATGGTAGATGGATTGCAGCAAGGTGGCAAACTCATTACCATTGATGTGAATGCAGAATTGCAGGACATCATTTCGCGTTACTTCCAAAAGGCCGCAAAGGCCGATGTGATTGATTCTCGGATTGGTAATGCCTTAGAAATCATTCCAACACTAAACTTGAACTTCGATCTTGTCTTCATTGATGCCGATAAAGAGAACTACTCCAATTACTTCGACCTCGTGTTCGATAAGTTGAACGTGGGCGGCTACATTATTGCCGATAATGTGCTTTGGAGCGGAAAAGTTTTGGAGGATGATGCTAACCTAGATAAGGACACCATCGCCCTAAAAGAGTACGCCAAGAAAGTAAAGGCCGACCCACGCGTTGAGAACGTGATGATGCCCATTCGCGATGGTTTGCTCATCGCCAGAAAATTGGCTTAATTTGGCCTTCACATTCCCTTAACACATCGGCCAATCGATACACTTTTCCTATTCTAATTCTGGATTAAGAGCAACGGATTGAAAAGGGCCATCGTGTCAGTCATCAACGACCTTAGTACCGACCAGCGCGTGCACAAGCACTGCCTCATGTTGGTGCAAAAAGGCTATGATGTTCTCCTCATTGGAAGAGAAACGTCTAGCAGCATTCCGCTGGAAAATAGAATCTATTCTGTCTACAGAATGAAGCTGCCGTTTGAGAAAGGGCCGCTTTTTTACGCCACGTATAACCTCGGTCTGTTTTATCATCTCTTGTTGCGTAAGGCCGATTTGCTCTTCTCTAACGACTTGGATACGCTGCTTCCCAATTTCCTAGTCAGCAAGTTGCGTGGCAAGAAACTCATTTATGATAGTCACGAGTTTTTTACTGAAGTACCAGAACTAACTAGCCGACCTAAGGTTCAACATGTATGGAAAGCGATAGAGAATCTGCTTCTACCAAAAGTTAAATATGCACTAACTGTCAATCGCTCTATTGCCGATTTGTATAAAGAGAAGAACGGAATTGAGATGCAAGTGCTGCGCAACATTCCTCGATTGGTAGCTTTGGCAAATCAACCAACGAAAGAGGAGTTGGGTTTGCCAAGGGATAAAAAACTCATCATCCTGCAAGGCTCTGGCATCAACATGCACCGCGGAGCAGAAGAGTCGGTAGAAGCAATGCGTTATATCGATGATGCGGTGCTGCTAATTCTTGGTTCGGGAGATGTGATTCCAGATTTGAAGAACATCGTTAAGCAGCACAGCTTAGCGCATCGAGTCATCTTTAAAGGAAGAATGCCCTACGAACAGATGATGGCGCACACGCATTTGTCCGACCTCGGGCTTTCGTTAGATAAATGCACGAATATGAATTATCGGTTCAGTCTTCCAAATAAATTGTTCGATTACATTCATGCAGGCATTCCTGTTCTCGGTTCCGATCTGGTGGAGGTAAAACGAATTATAGAAGATTACAGAGTAGGGGAGATTGCCCATTCCTTTGAACCTGAAAAACTCGCGGCTCAGATGCGAGAAATGCTATCATCTCCCAAAGTAGCTGAGTGGAAACGAAACGCGCAACAAGCACGAGTTGAATTGAACTGGGAAAAAGAGACAGAAGTATTATCTCAAATGATAGATGACATCAATGGATAAGCACCTTCATGTCATATCATTCGATGTGCCGCTGCCTGCAAATTATGGAGGCGTCATTGATGTCTACTTCAAGCTAAAAGCACTGACTTCTCTTGGCGTAAAGATTCATCTACATTGCTTTGAATACGGACGTAAAGAGATACCTGAATTAAAGGAGCTTTGCCACGAAGTTCACTACTACCACCGCAGTACTACGCGTAGCTACTTGTTTCGAAGAAGACCCTTCATTGCGGTGACGCGCTCCTCCGAAGAACTGGTTAAGCGACTGCTCAAAGACAAGCATCCAATCCTGTTTGAAGGGCTCCATACCTGTTATCATTTGGAAGACGAACGATTAACAAATCGCTTCAAAATTGTTCGAACACACAATATCGAGCACCACTATTATCAGAATCTCGCCAATGTGGAGAAGGACCTGTTCAAGAAGTATTACTTCCTAAGCGAGGTTAGCAAACTAGAACGCTTTGAGCGAACGCTCTGTAATGCGCAATTGGTAGCGGCCATCTCAAAGGCCGATACCGAATACTTGGATTCGAAGTATCCGAATGTGAACCACATCTCTGCCTTTCACCCCAACGATAAGGTGGAAATTGCGGAAGGAATGGGTAAATTCTGTCTCTATCATGGCAGCTTAGAAATAGGCGAGAACAATGAGGCTGCGCTTCATCTGGTCAGGAATATCTTTTCGTCCCTTGATGTTCCGCTCATCATTGCAGGCAACAAGCCATCGCAAGAATTGAAGGAGGAAGTGGCCAAGCATTCCAATATTGAAATTCGTTCGGGATTGAATACCGAGGAGATTCATCAGCTAATAAAAGATGCGCAGATAAATGTGTTGCCAACCTTTCAGGCCACAGGTATAAAGTTAAAGTTGCTTGCAGCCCTTTACATGGGGCGGCATTGCCTCGTTAATTCCTTTATGGTGGAGAATACGGGATTAGAATCGCTCTGCCGTGTAGAGGATACAGACAAGCGCTTTATTCAAGCGGTTCAGTCGTTGTTCGTAGAAGAATTCAACGGAACCGGTAGAGAAAGGCGTTCAGAAATTCTTAATGAGCGCTTCTGCAATACCGTTAATGCAGAGAAATTGTATTCTCTCATTTACGAGTCTTCAAATTCTGGGAAATAAAAAAACCCGACCTGTTTCCAGATCGGGTTTCTTACAACTATTTCAGAATCTTATCTCGTTACAACCACTTGGAACGAAGTTCTTGAATCATCCTCAAACGTTAGGCTGAAAGTGTGAAGGCCGCTTGAAAGGCCAGTCACATCAACCGTCAATTTGTTGCTCTTTTGGCAAATCTCCTCATCAATTACCAATCGTCCTTCTACATCAAACACATTCAAAACAACATTTCCTTGAATGGTAGAACCAAGTGGAATGTTGATGATATCTGTAGTTGGGTTTGGATAAGGAGTAATTTTCAATGCAGCAACATCTTCTGCAATTCCATTTGGTTCTGCAAGGTTTACGATGATGGCAGGAACGTTATCGGTTCCGAAACCTCCAGCATACCAAGTAGAAGAGCCTATGTCATTTAACGGGAAGAAAACTTCATCCAAATACGTTTCGTAAGCCACGTTGTAATCAATTCCGTTATCAACTGTAAGGAACATGTCATCGATAAAAATAGTGGCACAAGCCAAGTATTTCTGATCGTTCAATAGTTCAATTGGTTCAGCAAAAGTGTGCGTCACAAACTCACCTTGAAGGTCGGCAGTGTAATCGTAGAATTCGTTATCTGTTGCTTCGTTCAAATCGTCAAACGATACAGTTCCGCCAGAGATTGGGTCATTCCACTCGTAGATAGCTAATTGAACTGCTTGTCCGGTTAGGTCAATATCGTTAGTTAATGTGCTGAAAGTGATTCCTGTAGCCACAACCGATTCGGCATTTTCAGATTCTAATACAATGCACCACTCATACTCCGTGCCATCTGCAGGGCGAAGTCCGTTTCCTCCAAGTGGTCCTAATTCAGAATCAATTCGACTTTTTGAATACTTGCCTTCATTGTTAATCCAAAATGAAGCAGTTGCCGTGTTGTCGTCTGGAAACTGATCAGCATCGTCAGAAACGATGGTGTAGGTAATGGTGTAAACACCAACTTCGTAGCCGCCAGAAGTAAACAATGGAAGTGAAAAGTAAAGACTGTCTCCAACTGGAATGTTGGCACCTGTAGAAACTTCGTTGTAAAGTTCTGTTCCATCACGGTCAATTACGGCTGTTACAATTACGTTAACTGCTTCTGCCGAACCATAATTATGAACCCACGCTCCCACAGGAACATTGAAATCGGTTTCGGTTTGTGCAAATTGTGCAGGAATTGAGAAGCTGTTTGCTAATGCCACGTGCGACTTGTAAGCACCAATGTTGCTAGCATAAAGACCAGTGTTGTTTCCAGTGAATGCGGTAACCTCCCCAGCAAGAATGGCATCACGTAGAAGTGCTCCGTCTGTGTCAGAAATCATTAAAACTGGAATAGTTACTCCTGCAGAGTTCGTTCCTCCTCCCATTGCAACCGGTGCTCCTGGAATGTTGTTGATGATTATGATTGCCACAGCTCCCGAATCTTGCACGTTCTTGGCTTTAAGGGAAAAGTTGCAGCTTCCGCGATACACCACGGCAATTTTGCCATCAATTTCACTTCTATTCACAATTTCTTCGCACGCAAGGGAATCTGCTGTAGGAGTGCCATCCACTGCAAAGGCTAACTCTCCAGATAATGCTACTGTACTCATGTCTGCTCCCCAATCGGTGGCATAAGTAAAATTGTAGTTGCCAGCAAGACTTGCGGGCTCTTCAATTATTAGTACGATTTGGCCTGTGGCCGAGAATCCAAGAAGTGTTAAAGCGAACACCACCAGGATGTTTTGTAGTTTTTTCATCATAGGTTTAATTTGGGTTTGTTTTTATAAGGTTCGCGAATTTAAAACTCAAACGCTAATAATCATAGCGCAAACGCTTGAAAGTCCCCTTAACCGTGGCTTGCAGACAATTTCGCGTTGTTTAAAAGTCCTCTGGACCCACTTTTTGCAATGTGTCAATCACATAGCCGCTTTCGCACTTCAGCGTTCGCGCGGGATGTTTCTTAAAGAAAGAGTAGTTGTGCGTTGCAAGCAGAACACTGGTTCCTGTCTGTGTGATGTCAATCATCAACTGCAGAATACCATCGGATGTTTCTGGGTCGAGATTTCCGGTTGGCTCATCGGCAAGAATTACTTCTGGATGATTGATAAGTGCCCTAGCAACCGCAACCCGTTGTTGCTCACCGCCCGAAAGTTGGTTTGGCATTTTGAATTTTGACTCCAACGAAATACCAACCAGGTTTAATACTTCATCAACGCGTTCGTCCATTTTGGCTTTGTCCGTCCAGCCAGTGGCCTCCATTACAAATTTCAGGTTCTTCTCAACCGAGCGATCGGTCAGCAATTGAAAGTCTTGAAATACGATTCCAAGTTTTCTTCTCAGAAATGGAATTTCTTTTTGGCTGATACCTGCAAGCGCGTGCCCGGCCACAAAACCTTCTCCATCGCGAAGCGGAAGGTCGGCATAAAGCGTCCGAAGCAGGCTACTCTTTCCAGCCCCAGTTCTTCCAATTAAATAGATGAATTCGCCTTTGTCTATAGCAAATGAAACTTTGTTCAGTACAACATTCTCTCTGATGTAAATGGTTACATCAGAAAGCTGAACGATATGGTTGTGATTTTCCATTGAGAACGGTCAAAATTAACATAATGACGAACTGTTCATGAGGCTTTTGTCATCATTATCTCTTAACACGCTCGCGTTGAAAAGTAATGAATAGCCTAAAAAATGAAGGACGGTTGTCAAGGTAATTTAGCACGGATGAATTGGTCTATTTTGAGGAAGAGAAATAACTTTTATGGAGGGCTGTTGACATGCGTGCTCTTGTTGGGAGTTTTTCATTCATTTGGCCAACGCGTAGCTTCTGACGTTGACCCAATTCGGGAATATGCCGTTGGCTTGGAGTTGTTTCAGAAACAGAAATACGGTCAAGCACAAGAGCGATTTACGCGAGCATTGGAGCATCCGCGCGCCTTGCCAAGCATTCAGCAGGAAAACGCGTTTTACTATCAGGCCGCATCGGCACTTGAGCTGTTTAATATGGATGGTGAGCCGTTGATGATATCTTTTATTGCAACGCATCCAGAACATCCAATGGTCAATATGGCCAATTTTCAGTTGGGCACGTATTACTTCACAAAGAAGAATTATAAATCCGTCCTCGACCAGTTTGAGTTGGTGGATGAGACCAAATTGGAGCAGCAGTATTTGGAAGAATATTATTTCAAAAAAGGCTATTCGCATTTTCAGCAAGAAGAATATGATAAATCGAAGGAAGCACTTTCGCATGTTTTAGCAGGTGGTAAAAAGTATCGGTCACCAGCGCTCTATTACAGTTCGTACATTCTTTATCGGGAGGATAAAAATGAAGCTGCACTTAAAGGATTTCAGGAACTTGAATCGGATAAGTTGTTTGGAAATGTTGTTCCGTTCTACATTCTTCAAATCTATTACCGCCAAGGCAAGAACGAAGGAGTGCTGACTTACGGAAAAGAGCTTCTTGGTAAGGATTTCGCGCAGAGTAAAAGTGGGGAGATTCATCGCATGTTAGGCGAGGCTCATTACAATTTAGGTCAATATAAAGAGGCAATTCCTGAAATGGAAATCGCCATTTCTGAATTGGGCGGTAGTCGAGATGACCGCTACAAGTTGGCTTATGCGGCCTATCGCGGGGCGGAATACGAAAAGGCACTTCAGTATTTTCAGCAAGTAACGGACGAAGAAGATGAGATGGCTCAGTTGGCGTTTTACCACATGGGCGATTGCTACCTGAAACTCGACCGGAAAATGGAAGCGCGCGGTGCTTTCAGGAATGCATCCAAATTTGCTTTTGATGCAGAAATACAGGAAGATGCCCTCTTCAATTTTGCCAAGACTGCGTACGAACTTTCGTATGACCCATACAATGAGGCTGTTCAGGCCTTCGAGGAATACATCGACAAGAATCCGAACAGTGCGAGGGTGGATGAGGCATATGAATTTCTGCTGAAGGTCTATCTCACCACACGCAATTACGAGAATGCTATCAAGTCTATCGACAAGATGAAAAAGGTGAATGATGGTTTGAAGGAAACCTATCAGCGCATCTCTTATGTTCGTGGAACGGAGCTCTTCAACGACCTCCAATTTCCGAACGCGATTTCGTACTTGCAGCGTTCAGATAAATATCCCGTTAATCCAAAAATAACGGCACAGGCCATTTTTTGGCAGGCAGAGGCATATGCTACTATGAAAAATTGGAAAGCGGCCGAGGAACATTACAAGATATTCATTGAAGCGCCAAGCGCCATCAATCTTCCAGAATTTGGACGAGCGCATTACGGCCTGGCTTATGTCTTTTTTGAGAATCTACGTTATGATGATGCGATTAGTTGGTTCCGAAAATTTGTTGATTACGAGAAGATGGACTCACTTCGTGTGAATGATGGATTGCTTCGAATTGCAGATGGATTTTATCTAAGGAAGGATAATAAACGCGCGATTGAGTTTTACGATAGAGCTATCAAATACAATAAGTTCGATACCGATTATGCTATTTTCCAGGTGGCAGTATGCTACGGGCTGGATGGTAAATCTGCTTCAAAAGTGGAAACGCTGAAGGCGATGCTCGAAAATTATCCTGAAACAGATTTTGCAGCAGATGCCAAATACGAAATTGCCGAAACCCATTTTTTCACGGATAATAGTCAAGAAGCCATTAAGTATTTTGATAAGGTCATAAAGGAGCATTCGAGTTCGAGCTATGTACCGAAAGCAAAACTCAAAAAAGGACTCTTGTTTTACAATCAAAGTTCAGACGAAAAAGCACTTCCGTTATTTAAGGATGTAGCCGAAAATTATCCTGCTACCGAAGAAGCTAGAGAAGCTTTGATGAAAATTCAGAAGATTTACGTGGAAGATGGAGACGTTCCTGGGTTCGAGAATTATGTGGCAACCAACAACTTTCCAGATATCACAACAGGCGCGCTCGACACTTCTTACTACGAGAGTGCAGAATTCATGTATCTACGAGGAAATCTTGAAGGTGCGATGGCGGAGTTTAAAAAGTACACCGACAAGTTTCCGAACGGTTATTTCAAGTTGAATGCAAATTTTTATGGAGCAGATGCGGCTGTTCAATTGAAGAAATATGATCAGGCTATCATTGGGTTTGACCGCGTGCTCGAATTCAAGAAGAATGTCTTTACCGAACGTGCGCTGATGTCGGCTTCGCAGATTTACTTCTTCCAAGAGAAGTATAATGATGCCTTACTTCGATTTACCATGTTGGAAGAAGTTGCCGAGAGTGCCGAAAATCTGATGGAATCGCGAGTTGGACTAATGCGTTGCAATTACCTGCTCAATAATTTTGAGCAAGCACACGAGTATGCACTCAGGCTTCAGCGATCTGACAAAGTTCCGGAATTGGTAATGAGCGAAGCAAGCCTTACCTCGGCTAAATGTGCATTGGCGCAGAATAATTTGCGAATGGCACAGGAACGATTTAAACAAACATTGCTCGAATCGAACAACGAGATAGGAGCAGAGGCGATGTACAATCTTGCTTACATCCATTTCTTGCAAGGCGAATACGAACCATCTCAAAAGTTGGTTTTCGAGATGGTGAATGTGTTCCCGAATTATGGTGAATGGATTTCGAAATCATTCCTTTTGTTGGCCGATAATTATGTAAAGCAAAATGATTTATTCCAAGCGAGATTGACGTTGCAGAATCTCATCGATAATTACGATGGAGAACTAAAGGAGGAAGCACAACGTAAGTTGGTGGAAATAACTACCATGCAACCCAAGTTGGAAGAAAGGAAAGATGGCCAAGGCTTCAATATTGAATTTGAGCAGGAAGGAAAAGTTCGGGATGAGATTTTTGAAGCAGAGCCGATTGATGCGGATGAAGAGTATGAACTAGAAATGGAGCAAGAATGAAAAAACTAGTTCCTTATCTCTTAGGCCTCTCGTTTTTCGGGGTTTCAAATATTGCGATTGCACAAGATTTGGAGCGTTTACCCGATAGTCTACGGTTCACTATTCGAAAAGAATATCGCCCCGTGGCGCGAGACGCAAAGAAGATTACTTCAAAACCAGAAGTGATGCACGAAGAAGCAGGTTTGCCAAAGGTGAATTATTCCATTCTGCCAAAATCGAAGGAGATTAATTATGAAGCTCAGCCATTGCAGGCTGCCAATCTTTCTAACGAACCGCTAGCAAAGCTTTACAATGGATTCATAAAAGCGGGCTTCGGAAATTACACCATGCCTTTCTTTGAGGCGAGTTTCAGCAGTTTGCGCAGTAAGAAATATCAGGCGGGTTTCTTTGCCCGTTATCATGCTTCATACGCCAAACTCAATAAGGTTCGCAACTTTGGTTTTACCGATGCGGGAATCATAGGATTTGGAAAGTATTTCCTAAAAAACCATGTTTTGGGTGCTAAGGTGGAATATGATGTAGATGAGAACTATTATTATGGTTTTGACCGTAATGATGTGACCTTTGCCAATGCAAATTCCGCTAAAGGCGATAGTCTGAATCAGGTGTTTCATCATGTGGGAATAAACGTTGATTTGAATGCCATTCGCGAGAAAAAACTTCGCATTCTTGATCAAATGGCAATCGGCTATGGCTACACTCGCGATAATTTCCAAGCGGAGGAGCACTACGCAGCGCTTTCAGGAGGCGTGGCGTTCAATATTAAAAAGGAAGAAATGTTCATCAAGACTTCTTTCGATTACTATAATCTTACGCAACCAATCCAAAAGACAAACAATCTTATTTGGGCCATTCAACCCGAGTTTAGAGCTAAACGCGAGCGTTGGGGAATTGATTTAGGAGTCAACTTTGCATTGGATGTTAATGATACAACTACCAAGGTTTTAATCTTCCCTGTTCTAGATTTCCATTACTTCATCGTCAAGAAAATGCTCCGTTTCTATGTGGGAGCAAAAGGGGGAGTAACACGAAACGGCTTGCGCTCTATCTCGCAAATCAATCCGTACTTCGATACAGATCAAACGCTCAGCAACAGTTGGGAGCGATTGAATGTTTATGGTGGTTTTAAAGGCAGCATAACACGCAGCATTGGTTTCGATCTTTCTGTGGCTGAGATTATTACTGGACAGCAGATTTTCTTTGTAAATGACACAACTGGAGGCCTCGGCAACAAGTTCCTCACCGAATACCACGACACACGCGTCACAAGTTTTAAAGGAGCGCTGAGTTATCAACTTAAAAGCAAGTTGCAGTTGGTTGCTGAAGCGGAATACCGTCTATTCGTTATGCCAACTGATAGTATCAAACCATGGCACGAAGCACCGTTCCGTTTTACTTTCTCAGGAAACTATAATTTGAAGGACAAGCTGATTTTCAAAGCATCTATTAGTGCTTATGGTGAGCGTCTGGCACGCGGCTTCTCTACCGATTCGTTGGGCGTTGTGAGCATGACCTCAACTACGCTAAAAGGCTACGCAGATGCGAGTATCGGAGTGGAATACCGCTACCGTAAATGGATTGGCGCATTTGTCGATTTCAGAAACATTGCTGCGCTCCGTTACGACATCTGGAAACAGTATCCATCGCAACGTTTTAGCTTTATTGCGGGGTTGAATTTCAGCTTCTGACACTTTCGTGTAAAACACTCCATTTTTTGTTGATAAATACGAACGGAAGCCCCGCGTTTAAAGGGCTTTTAGGGTTGCGTTTTGAGTATCTTCGGGGGTTGATTCGATTTAACCAAAACAATCAGAATAGTGGAAGAAAAAGATAAGCCGCAAAAGGCATATTCGGCCGATAGTATTCAGGCCTTGGAGGGGATGGAGCACGTGCGCATGCGTCCATCCATGTACATTGGAGATGTAGGAATTAGAGGACTTCATCATCTTGTTTATGAGGTGGTGGATAACTCCATTGATGAGGCCCTAGCTGGGCATTGCGATCACATCAATGTGACCATCACAGAAACCAACGGGATTATTGTCCGCGACAACGGTCGTGGTATTCCTGTTGATATGCACAAGAAAGAAGGCGTTTCTGCCCTTGAGGTGGTCATGACCAAGATTGGCGCTGGTGGAAAGTTTGATAAAGACTCCTACAAGGTTTCTGGTGGATTGCACGGAGTAGGTGTGTCGGTGGTAAATGCCCTTTCAATCAATTTGAGGGCGACTGTTTATCGAGATGGAAAAATCTGGCAACAGGAATACACACGAGGCAAGAGAATTGATGAAGTTAAAGAAATTGGAACCACAGATTATCGAGGCACTGAGGTAGAGTTTTATCCAGATAAGCAAATTTTTGATGAGTCACTGGAGTTCAATTATGAGACGTTGGCTACCAGAATGCGTGAGTTGTCTTTCCTTAATAAAGGAATTACAGTAACGCTTACTGATAGAAGAACTCCTGATGAAAAAGGTGAGTTTCCAACAGAAACATTCCATTCAGAAGAAGGTCTGAAAGAGTTTGTCGTTTTTCTTGATGGCAATCGTGAGAGATTGATTAGTGATGTAATTAGTATTGAAGGAGAAAAGGGAGGGATTCCAGTTGAGGTTGCGATGGTGTACAATACGTCCTACTCAGAGAATATCCATGCTTATGTAAATAACATCAATACCCATGAAGGTGGAACACACCTTTCAGGTTTCAGACGAGGTTTGACAAACACATTGAAGAAGTATGCAGATGCTTCTGGAATGTTGGATAAACTGAAGTTTGAGATTTCAGGAGATGATTTCCGCGAAGGATTGACCGCAATTGTATCCGTTAAGGTACAAGAGCCTCAGTTTGAAGGTCAGACAAAGACCAAATTGGGGAATAGAGAAGTAACCGCTCCGGTAAGTCAGGCGGTAAGCGAAATGCTTGAGAACTACTTGGAAGAGCATCCTGCTGATGCACGGATTATTGTGCAGAAGGTAATTCTAGCTGCAACGGCACGGCATGCAGCTCGGAAGGCACGAGAAATGGTGCAGCGTAAGAACGTGATGAGCGGTTCTGGACTTCCAGGAAAGCTTTCTGATTGTTCGGACAAAGATCCAATTAACTGCGAGTTGTTCCTAGTAGAGGGAGATTCGGCAGGTGGAACAGCCAAACAAGGCCGTGACCGAATGTTTCAAGCTATCCTTCCGCTGCGTGGTAAAATTCTGAACGTGGAGAAAGCCATGCAACACAAGGCTTTTGAGAACGAGGAGATCAAGAACATGTACACCGCACTTGGTGTCACCATCGGGACAGCCGAAGATGAGCGTGAGTTGAACATGGAGAAACTGCGTTACCACAAGGTCATCATTATGTGTGATGCGGACGTAGATGGTAGCCACATCGCTACGCTGATTCTAACGTTCTTCTTCCGCTACATGCGTGAGTTGGTAGAAGGAGGCTATCTCTACATTGCTGCACCACCACTTTATTTGGTGAAGAAAGGAGCCAAGTCGGAGTATTGCTGGAATGACCAGCAGCGGGATGCAGCGGTCTTAAAACTGAAGGGAGAGGGAAAGGAAAGCTCTGTTGGTATTCAACGCTACAAGGGTCTTGGAGAGATGAATGCTGAGCAACTTTGGGAGACCACTATGGATCCAAACTTCCGAACTCTACGTCAAGTAACAATTGAGAATGCAGCTGAAGCAGATAGAATTTTTAGCATGCTCATGGGAGACGAAGTTCCTCCACGTAGGGCTTTCATTGAGAAGAATGCGAAGTATGCGAAGATTGATGCATAAGAGTTTCAATTAAAAAGAAACCCCCGATGGAATTGCTCCATCGGGGGTTTCTTTTTAGTAGTGAACTAATTATTATTTCTCAGCAAGCTTGGATTCAAGTTCTTTAATCCGAGCCTCTTGTTCCTTGATTGCCTCAACGAGAACAGGAATCAAAGCAACATAATTCACCATTTTAAACAATTCTTGCGTATCCTCTTTCAACTTGCTGCCATCTGACATTCTTACGCTTGCCTGAGTGTCGAGCAGTTTTTCTGACACCAATTGCGGTATAACCGCCTCAAGGTCTTGAGCAATGAAACCAAACTGAGTGCCCTTACCTAGGCCCATGTTGGGATATTGATCTAGCTTATGCTCATAGTTCACTCCTTCAATTTTCAGAATTAGTTCGGTGGCATTTTCAATTTTACGAACATTGGTCTTTAAACGTTTGTCGGATGCATTAATTAAAGCACCAGTATACCCGAGATCGTCTTGGAACAACCCAGCCCATCCTGTATTGGCTCCACCATCATCGAAACGTGAACCAAATACTCCTGTACCTTCGTAACCATTGGAGAATCCATAGACTCCTCTTCCAGCAACTCCGGTTCCCGTAGGGAAGAAAACACCCTCGTTGGCTGTAGGCAGGAATCCGACAGGTGCTGCCTGAGTTCCAGCCATGAAGTTCTTATATCCGCTGGCAGCATTGTTAGTCATAATTTGGGTGTTGGCATCGCCAATGCCGGTGTTCACAATATAATTCTGCCAAATGGTTCCAGTGCCATTACGCGTAATGGTGAAGTAATTGGCTGGCGTTGTTGTTCCAATTCCTATGTTGGTTCCGTTGTCGAATATTTGACTGCAAACAGCCGTGGTTCCGTTTGACTTTATTATAATGTTGGCAGTATTACATCCTACAGGCCCTGTGGCTCCAGTAACTCCAGTCGGTCCAGTAGCCCCTGCCAATCCATTCGTACCGTTTGCTCCAGTCGCTCCGGTGGCACCAGTTGCTCCAGTAGCTCCAGCAGTTCCAGTGGCGCCAGCTGCTCCCGTGGCACCAGTTGCGCCAGTTGCGCCAGCTGCTCCTGTGGCACCAGCAGGTCCAGCAGGTCCAGCAGGTCCAGCGGCTCCGGTGGTACCAGCTGGTCCTGTTGCACCAGTAGCACCTGCCGCACCAGTAGCTCCCACTAATCCTGAAGGACCTGTTGGTCCAGTTGGTCCAGGAACTCCTGTGCTTGGACCAGTTGGACCGGTTGGTCCGGTAGGACCAGTTACTCCATCAGCACCTGAGGGTCCAGGTAATCCATTAGTTCCATTCGCACCAGTAGCTCCGGTTGCTCCAGTTGCTCCTGTAGCTCCGTCAGCACCTGATGGCCCAGTAGCTCCATTAGCGCCAACAGGGCCAGGAGATCCGTTAGCTCCAGTTGGGCCAGTCGGTCCAACAACTCCAGAACCACCACTGGTTCCAATACATGTCCAATCTACTAAGTCATCATTCCAGTAGCAGAATTGTTCGATGTCCGTGTCGTAAACAATTAGACCATCAGCATCATTCGGTAGTGTGGTAGTAGGTGGATTAGCAATGGCTAAGCGTTGAAGTGTATTTACCCTAGGAATTAAAAGTCCTTTGTCTGTTGAAGAGATGTCAAGAATCGAATTTGGATGCGGAGTCGTGGTTCCAATACCAACGTTGTCTTGTGAATTGGCGGTGTTGGACCAAAATACGGTAACCGCAATTAGAAAAATTAATGGTTTATAAGTCAAAAACTTGATCATTATTAGGGGTTTTGGAAAACACAAATTTAAACCATTTATTATACAATTAAACGTGTCAATGGTTGCTTGGTTAAATTCAATAAAAAAGGCTTCGCTGAACTGCGAAGCCTTCAATTTATCCTAGTTTTAAGATATTATTTTTTGGGATCGATTATTAGGTCAACTGTACAGGCAGGAAATAGAGAGTTTAACTCTTTCGTCAATGACTCAATATTTTGGCTAGAAACCGAAACAAAAAATACTGAACGAGATTCTCCTTTGGAAAGTTTTCCGTAAGACAGGTTTTTTAATAATTTGGCATTGTTTGACTCTGAATTAGACAATGTTACTTTTATGGTTTGATTCAAATTGGAGATTTCATCTTGTGCAAATACTATTTGAGTAATTCCGATGAATGCTATTGTAGTGAGTAGTTTTCTCATAGTAATCAATTTATTTGCTGAATTAGTTTCCGAATGCCGAGAAGTGGTAATCTGTATCGATAGGATTTCCTGTTAGATTAGAACAATCACACTGAAATCCATTTACGGTTACAGACGATACGTTGCAAATTTTCATGCCAGTGCCACCTCCTCCAGACACAATAATGGTATAGTCTTCTGTTTCTCCCCACGCACTATTTGCTGTATTACAGGCATCAGTAGCATATCCACCAAAATCTTCGTTAACCCTCATTCGAGTTGGGCCAGGCAAAGCCGTTAACGGTATCGTAATACTTAGCGTAAGCGTTGCATCAATTCCGGAACCCAAATCATAGCGTTCTGAAGCTTCGAAAACTCCATTCTGATTCCAGTCAAACCACACAGACACGTATTCCGTCCAAGTGCCTTCTGAATAGAAACTAACTGAAAGGGTATAGGCCGTTCCAGGGCTTACGGTTGTATTGATTGATGTGTAATCTCCAAAACTACAAGCGCCATTGTTAACGCTGTTGTTGTTGATTGTATTAAATGTTACATTGGTGATGTAGTCATCAGATACATCAGTGTAACATGGGTCGCAACTAGAGGTAGGCGGAATCACACCACTTCCACCACCACTTAACGTACCATCAGGCGTAACCAAAACTGTTGGGATGCCACCGGTAAGTGGAGTGTTAAATGTTACTTCAGTGACACCAGTACTGATTGTTAAGGCGGTTACATCTCCAATAATAACAGAGCCACCGGCTCCAATAATTCCACTTCGCAAGTTCACAGGGCCAGCTGGTCCTGTTACACCTGTTGCTCCAGTTGCTCCAGTTGCTCCATCTGCACCTGTTGGACCTTGAGCTCCATTCGTACCCGCAGGTCCAGTTGCCCCGTCAGCCCCAGTAGCTCCAGTAGCTCCAGTTATTCCAGGAGGTCCTTGTGCTCCTGCGGGACCAGTTGGTCCAATACCGCCAACAGAACCACTTGGTCCAGTCGGTCCAGGAGGTCCAGTAGGGCCTTGAAGTCCCATGCATGTCCAATCTATAAGGTCATCGTTCCAATAACAGAACTGTTCAAGGTCGGTGTCGTACACCAACAGCCCATCTGCATCAGTTGGAAGTGTGCTTGTTGGAGGATTTGCGATTGCCAATCTTTGAAGCGTATTCAATCGCGGTACTAGCATACCTTTCTCTGTAGAAGAAATATCTAGAATTGCATTTGAATGTGGGGTTGTTGTACCGATTCCAACATTATCTTGGGAAAAGACAGTAGTGCTTGAATAAAAGATAGCAACGATGCTTGATGCAAAAAATCGCAAATTCATTTTCATTAAAACGGAGTTATTGTATTACCCAAATGTACATAAATGTTGAAAAGTAAAGCTACCCTGCCGAGCCGATGTAACGTTTGAGTTTATTAGGTTTTGTTATTGATTTATGTTCAGTAAGATTACCTAAGTAGAGTTACATGACCAAAGTACTTGTGCTCAGTTCCCTTTACATCTGATAGCTTTATTTTCCAAACGTAAACAGCCAATTCCACTGGCGCTCCCTTATATGTCCCATCCCAGGGTTCATCTATATTTTCTGTGTAGTATATAAGTTCGCCCCATCTGTCAAAAATCGACATCTGATAGGTGTTCCAATCCACACCTTCTCCGTATCCTCTGAACCCATCATTCCTGCCGTTATCGTTAGGAGTAAATGCGTTCGGTACATAGAACATGAAGTCGGGCTCTATAATAAGTTGACGAGAAACTTCATCGGTGCAACCGTGAATTGTTGTAGCCACGAGATTAATTGTATAGGTGCCAGTGTCAGCATATACATGCGTTGGATTCTGAACTGTTGAAGTGCTGCCATCACCAAAATTCCAATCCCATTGTGTGACGTTACTTGTTGATAGGTCTGTGAAGTTGATTGTGGCATCAAGCAAGTTTACAATTTCCGGGTCGAGGTCGAAATTTGCGTTTGGCAGGGGAAATACTTCGATAAAATCTGATAGGACCGTATCTGTTATACAACCATCTACAGTGGTAATTTCTAGGAAAATATCATACAATCCTGAGCCAGAGTAAAGGTGTGTTGGGTCGGAAACGTTAGCTGTATTCGATTGAGAATTTGGATCTCCAAAGTTCCAAGACCAACCAACGGATGGTGGTTGGGTTAAATCATTGAAATTTACTGTAAGCGGATGGCAGCCACTATCTGGTTCAGCATCAACAATAATTTGTGGTAACATATGAACGGTAACTGTGCTTGAAACGAAAGCAGGTGGGGTAGTGCAACCGTCAATTACCATGAAATCAAACGTGGTAGTAACGAGTGGCTGTGTGTCTAACGGCAGCGTTATTGGATTTGTAATATCTGGCAGCAAATAGATTTGATAGGCTCCATCTCCGCCTCCAGCTTGCAGGTCGATAGTCGCAAAATCATACGGACATATGGAAGTGTCAGGACTAACGAGTGGTCGAATGACATCGAGTGTTAATGGAGGAAGCACATTAATTACGATCACTTTCGGTGCTGAAGGGCATCCTGCAGCATCGGTAGCAACCAGCGTATAACTGGTGGTTACTGCAGGAGATACAATCGGGTTGGCGGTATTCGAAATTAAGGAAGGGTCTGCTGGAGTTGAAGTCCATAAATAAGTGTACGGTGGAGTTCCTCCGGTTATAATCGCTGAAAGTGTAGCTTGACCTCCAATGCATATTTCGTTTAGGTCAGAACTAACCACTCCAATCACTTCGGTAGGACCGTTTACTGTTCTATTAATGACCAGTGTGCAGCCATCAACATCAGAAACGAGAATTTGATAGTTTCCTTGACATAGATTTGAGCTCGTATTTGTGTTGCTAACATTTGGTGTCCACGCATAAGAGTATGGTCCAACTCCATCTGGCTGAATGGTGATTTCGCCATCACAAGCAGCAAAACACGACTCATCAGTGGTAGTTACAACCGTTGTGAAAGTAACTGGTTGTGTAATGGCGAAAGTTGAGTCTAGGCTACAACCGGTGGCATCTGTCACCGTCACCGTCACGTTCCCTGCTCCAAGATTCGACTCGATTGCGCTATTACCTCCGGATGACCAAGCATAGGTATATGGACCGACTCCTCCTTGAGGAGCAACTACGATTTCACCATCTGAAGCACCACAGGCAGCACCAGTAACAACCGCTGGGATGCTCATTAACGAGAACGTTACTTCAACATCATCAGTTGCAATACATCCATTTCCATTGTCTTCTGTCCAAGTAAAGGTGTAAACTCCAGCTGTTGGAACCGTTACGGTTGCCGTTGCTGTACTTGCATTAGGAGCGAAAGTTGTTCCTGCTGGTCCGCCCGTCCACGTTCCAGTTCCGTAGCTGGCTAATCCCTCAAGACTGTACGAAAGAATACAGGTTTGAGCGTCTGTTCCCGCATCGGCAATTGGTAGTGCCACAAATGGGCCGCCAGTTATCGTGGTGGGGCAACCGTTTTGATCCGTAATGTCGAAGGAATAATTGTCGCCATCTTGTAGGTTCTCAATAACGATGTTTCCTCCATTGGGAGTGGTTGTATTTACGAAGGATGCGGTAGCTGGAAGAAGATTTGAAGCAGTGAAATTTCCACCGAATACTTCTGGGTATCCGCCCTCAACCATTACGGAAACAGTATTGGTCTGACAATCAGGCGTAACGGTGGTAGTCACGGGCGGTAAATAACTTACAGTGGTAACTGTTCCTAAATCCCAGCAACTCGCATTAATGATGTAATTAGGCGTAACTGGGTCGAAATGATATAAAGTGATTGGAACGTAATAAAGTTGATTGTTTGGTAGTAATCCAGGAGGGAATAACGAGAAGATTGAGTTCGCGTCATTGATGTCCATCATACTTCCATCGCTTGGAACGATTCCTGCGAAGCATGGGTCATCACCAGGAAAAACACCTGGTGTAGGAAGGCAGCCATAAACCAAATACGTGTATGCGGGCTGATATGGGTAAATCCCTCCAAGAAGACCCTCATCATCTGGTAGGGTGTAATCTCCATTGTCTACAATATCTAGTTGGTCACCATCGCAAAGGATGAAGTCAATGGTGCCGTTTCCGGTAATGGAAGCGCTGGTAGTTCCGCCTTCAGCAGAACAACCGCACTGAATCGTCTGAGTTTGTTCGCAAGTTGGGAAATCAGAAAAGTAATACGTGATTACATAGGTAGAGGCAGCTGGGTCAAGTCCCGTAACTTGCCACAATTCGGGGCTATTAAATGGAGGTTGAATATTGGTTGTTTGAGTTCCAACACCATCAAAAATGCTAACGACAATTGTTCCTGTTGAAGGTGGCGTATTGAACTCGATTGTTCCGTCCACGACTCCCGTACCACTCACGCAGCTTGCCGAAGTATAGGTAATTGTAGGTGGCGCGGTAAACGTTGTGGTAATATTGCAATTCTGATCATCTGAGAAAACTGCTCCGAAATCACAATCCAACCCATCTTGAGGAAGACCTGTGAACGTAATCGTCATTGGACTAACAAATGGAGGTAGAAAAACCTGCTGGTTCAAGAAACAATCAGCAACAATTAATTGACCTGTTGCGGGTGGATTCGTAAAAGTCAACGTTCCTTCAAGATCGAACTGTAAAAATCCTTGGCCAGATGTATAGCAATTAGTCAAGGTCATATCGAGCGAATTCATGGTACATCCAGCACACGGTTGCACAACCACTGCAAAAGTCTCTGCTGGGCCTGGGCCACAGTTAATGGTTTCAACTACCGATACTTGCCCTCCAGTTGTACCAAAACTTACTGTGATTGAATTGGTTCCTTGACCCGCGGTTATCGTGGCTCCAGCAGGGACGGTCCAAGCATAGGTAGAGCCGGGTGTGTTTGTAACAGAATAGACGTTCCCAGTAGCGTTTTCGCAAATGGGGGTTGGTCCTTGGATGGGTGGTGTTTGCGGGTCACAGCAGTTTGGGTCTATTGCTATTGAAACGTTATCCGAAACGGTTACGCAACCAGCGTTATCGGAAGCAGTTAGGGTGTACGTGATGGCAGCATTTGGGCAAACTTCTGGCGTAAGAGTGGTTTCTTCTCCAGCAGCCATGTTGGTTGTAGGAGACCAAAGAACATCTGGGGTGTATTCATCTACTTCATCATTAAAGGTAATGGACCAACCATCGAATGTGCCATTGCCCGTAAGCGCATTTGTCGCAACCTCAATTGACCAAACACCATTTGCGGTACAGCCGTTCATTGCGGTGAATGGTTGATTGGAATTGAAGGTTCCAGTAATGGGATTAGGATTTGTTCCGGTGAGTGAAGAGCCGCCTATTGGTACAAAACAAGCGTTTTGATAGTTAGACGGACTTCCAAAAAGACCTCCAGTGCCGGCAGGTGCTCCACCAATAGGTACAAGAATCACTTCCGTACCATCTGGGCAAACGAGTGTAATAGAGAGTGTTTCAACCCCTCCAGGAGGAATTCCAAAGCCAGAAAACTCCAAATCGGTTATGCAGACTTCCAATAATGAACCTGGGTTGACGGTTTGCATATTCAAGTCTTGAACATTCACGTTTACACTTCCTCCCCCAAACACAGAAGCATCGAACGTTTCAGTTTGGTTATTTGAAAATGTGGTTATTCCACCTGGGTCATTTATGACGGAAGCTGTACCTGCTAGATCAATGCAATCTCCTGGGCAAATGGTTTGGTCTGTACCAGCACTGACAACGACCACCGGGTTAGCGACCACCACCTGAATGTTGTCTGTACAGTTTCCTGTACTTGTAGTCATGTTCACGGTGTAGGTAGTGGTAACCAATGGACAAACTTGCGTAGGGTTATCTCCAGGAAGATTGGTCGTGTAATTATCATGTTGCCAAACGTATTGGACGTTAGGGTCGTTTACAATAATCTGAACATTGTCTATTCCCCAGTGGTCGTATTCCGCGCCAGAATCAGCATCCTGAAACCATCTAAACTGAACGCCATTTATGAGAGCACCGCTTGGAATAGGAAAACACCAGTTGTTCCAGTTTACCAATTGTGGGTCATTTCCTCCGTTCGGATCAAAGTATTCAATTGTAATCCACGTGGCACCACCGTTTGTTGAGTATTGAAGGAATACGCCTTCGTCTGGTTCGTCTGGTCCCTCGCAAGGGGAGTTATCGCCTTGCGCAGCAAAAAGCATGTCAAAGCAAATGGTTCCTCCAGCAGGGGCAACGGCAGGCCCGAAGTTGAGCCCTACCGTTTCTAGTGATCTGGGAACGGCAGATTGATCGCCCATCCAAATATGGTCTGTACCATCAACTCCGTTAGGGCTACATGGATTGTTGAATGACGCTTGTTGCGTAAATCCCCAACCAGTAAGTGGTTGGGTATTAAAGTCTTCTTCAAAACTAATATTGCCAAGGGTGGCGCCAGCGTGAGAAAGTGTTACACATTCACCACAGGTAATTTCGGTGTATGTTGAATTTGCGGTTACTTCGCATTGCGCAAATACATCAATTCTGAAGCATGTCGTAAGTAGAATAAATATTGCTAGAGTAATAAGCTTACTTGACCTCATCAACTTCAATATTAGTAAGTTCAAAATAGGTAAGTTTTGAAACCTTCTCTAAGTTAAGCATGCGAGAAAAAATGCGTAATCCGCTGCTTTCAGCACAACTTCCTTCTGCTTTTTCATATGGCTCAAGCTCCAGAGAAATGGTGTGTTCAGGACTTTGGGAATCGCATGAATTGCATTTGCCGTTATACCACAGATTTCGTTTGAAAGTAACCCTTACGCGATAAGAATTCTCGTTGGAAAAAGAAAGTAGAAAGTACTCTTTTGATGTTCCATTCTTAACACTTTCGCAGCTTTCTAACCTCGATGAAATGAGAATTCCATTTTGCGTAATGGCGTTTGGTTGAATTTTCGACACCAGATTCTGAGCTATCGTGGTGGATGGCAGTAAGAGAGCTAAGGCTAAAAGTGCTTTTCGCAATATGATGCAGGGCAAATTGGAGAGAATCAATGTTTACTTATGGCGTGTTAATTCTAAGACTCACCGTTTTTATCTCGGTTGCTATTTAGAGCAACAAGTTGCAGAAAAATTCATGAAACGATAACTTAATTACTCTGAAAAAAACCGAAAAAAAGTAGACACAATTCGGTATTCGGATTGTGTATTTATTGATAAAAAGCCGGACGTTATCTAAGGACCGTAACGTGACCACGATATATGTGCTGGTCGCCTTTCAAATCAGTAATCAGAATCTTCCAAACATAAACCTCGTTTGCTACATCCATCTGCTCGTAATCGCCAAGCCATGGTTGTTCAATATCTGCTGAAAAGAAAATTTCCTCTCCCCATCGGTTGTAAATCGTTATTTGGTACGAGTCCCAATCAACGCCTTCTCCATAGCCTCTGAAATAATCATTACGACCGTCATTATTTGGCGAAAATGAGTTTGGAACATAGAACATAAAGTCAGGTTCAATGACCACTTGTTTTCTAATATCATCTTCGCATCCATATATGGTTGTAACGTTTAGCCAAACTACATAGGTACCAGTGTCTGTATAGGTGTAAATTGGGTTTTGATCCATTGACACATCACCAGTACCAAAATCCCAATTCCAGGTTGCAATGTTTCCTGCGCTTAAGTCTGAGAATTCGATAGTTGCGTTAAGCACGTTAGTTATCTCTGGGTTTAGGCTGAAGTTGGCGTATGGCAAGGGGTAAACTTCAATGTAATCTGCTTTTGTGGTGTCGCTGGTGCAACCATCCAATGATTCCACTTGCAGCGAAATGGTGTAGAGTCCAGCTTCAGAAAACTCGTGTATAGGGTTTTGAGCATTCGATGCGTTTGCTCCAGAATTGGCATCTCCAAAACTCCAATTCCAAGCAGCAGGAACTGGATTGGTATCGTCCGTAAAGGCAACCGTATGAATATGACACCCATCAAGGTCGTCTCCTACAAAATCAACAACTGGAAGGAGAAAAACAGTAATTGTACTGGATGCAAAAGCAGCAGGCGTGGTACAGCCATCGAGTACAGTGAAGTTATATGTAGTTGTACTTGTTGGTTGAACTTGCATTGGAAGAGTGACTGGAGTAGCAAGGTCCGGATTCAAATAGTAGGAATAGTTTCCATCACCACCAGTTGCCAATAAGTCAATTACAGCAAAGTCATAAGGGCAAATTCCACTATCAGGACTTGAAATAGGGCGAGTTACAGTCAATGATAATGGGTCGTTAACAACCACTTGAACCGTGCTTGGTGAAGTGATGCAACCATTTGTATCTGAAGTGATTAAGGTATATGTAGTGCTGAAAACGGGACTTACAATTGGGTTTTGTGTTGATGCTAAAAGCGTTGGGTCGTTGGGAGCAGATGACCATGTATAAGACACATAAGGCAAGGTACCACCTGTTACATCTGCCATTAAATTGGCCGATTCTCCTATGCAAATTGGAGAAGCGCTAGTAGATGCGGTGGCTGAGAGTTTAGTTGGTTCAGAAATGGTCACGTTTGCAGTGGCAATGCAATTTACCGCATCTGTTATAGTAACTTGATAGTTTCCAGCACAAAGACCTGTTGCTGTGGCAGATGTTTGAACGGGAACGGAATTCCAAGCGTAAGTCAAAGGTAAAGTTGCAGTAGCAGTTGCGGTTACAGTGGCTGTTCCATTACAACTTTGAAAACAGCTTGCATCTGTAATTGACGTGATGCTCGCTGTAAATCCTAGCGTAGAAGTAACATCAACATCTACAGATTCTGAACATCCATTATCATCTGTAACCGTGGCTGTGTATGTATTTGGAAGAAGTGCGATGGCAGCAGAAGTTGTTTGTACGGGTGTTGAGTTCCAATTATATGAATAGTCGTTTGCAACTGTTCCGCCAATGGCGGTAACACTTGCCTCACCATCAGGATTTCCACAATTTGATTGCGCATCCATAACTGCATTGACAACAATAGCCGATGGTTCCGAAATAACTGTTTGTGCGGTTGCAAGGCAGCCGTTTGCATCAGCAACTCCCACATTAAATGTTCCAATGCAAAGTCCAGTTACAGTTGCAGTCTGCTGATTGCTTGGGTCATCCCAAACAAAGATATATGGGGCTGTTCCACCAAGTTCAACCGCGGTAGCGGTACC